>CASFJS010000007.1 GCA_949295085.1 uncultured Pseudomonadota bacterium | reverse complement strand
TAGCATTATTTATACATATTAAATTTTAATTTTCAAGCAATAATTTAAGTTCTTTGTCGTGATCTTTTCGTCCTTTTTAGTCTGCAAAAACGGTGATTTTTGAATAACGACATGGATCTGACATAATGATTATTGGTTGTCTGAGCATAAACGAAAAAAATATCGATATTAAACAACAGCAAAGCATCATCGAACAATATGCTCAGCACCGCAATCTGGTCATTGATATTTTTATGGCGGATGATATCCGCAATTTAACGGATAAATTACAAACATCAGGTCATCTGTTGCTTTTGGCCAATATAACGGCACTGGGTTGCTCATTAAAGAGAATAATAAACAATATACAATTTTTAATTGATAAAAAATTGACCATCACCAGTATCGCGGAAGACATCACAATTAAGCCAAATCAGGAATCCCAGTGGCTGCTTAAAGGAATGCGGCTGTTTTCGGATCTCAGAAGCAGCATGGTTTCGACCGTCACCAAAAAAGCTCTGGATAATAAAAAGCGCCAAGGATTTAAGCTTGGCCGGGATTTCGGCTCCAAAAACAAAAAATATGTCTGGAGCGGCAAAGAGGAGCTTATAAAACAACAATTGTTACACGGAATTCCCTATAAAGAAATTGCTCTGACAACGGGCATGTCGGTGCCGTCGTTGTATAATTTCTTAAAACGGAATCCGGATATCAAAAACAACCCGCGGGGAAAAGATGCCTAGCAACAAAGGTCTGATATTTTTTTGTGACTATTTTATTATCGGCGGTGTTGAACAGGTATTGGTAACGGCCTGTAACGCTTTGGCTGACGCCGGCTATGATGTTCTTATTGTCTGGACGGGGTCTGTACAGGATAATTTTATTTTAAGACAGATTAGCCCGAAAGTTAAACAATTTTACGCTTCATCTGCCTTAAAGTTGGAGTATTTGCCAAAGCCCAAGAAACCTTTTTGGAAAAGAAAATTTTGGAAACTCAAAAGAAAAATCAATGACTATAAGCTGCGAGGTATCGGAAAACATATCGAAAATTTTGAACATTACAAATATTTGATTGATTTTAAAAGCGGTTATTCACAGGTCGCCAAAATTAAATCTGTTCCCGGACAGAAAAAAATTGTGTGGCTGCACGGGAGTTCAACGTTATTTTTTGAGGCTAATATATTTGCTGCCAATAATTTATTTGCCTATGACAAACTGGTGTGTCTGACCAAAGAATTTAGGCAGTTTTTTATAAAAAAATATCCGCAATATGAATCGAAGATTGTTCATATATACAATCCCTTTGACATTCAGGAGATCCGTAACAAATCTTTGGAAGATCTTCCGGAAATCAGGCAATATCTTCCTTATTTTCTGCATGTGTCGCGTTTGGATAATGACAAGGATATTACGACCGTCATTAAAGCCTGTAAACTGTTTTATGCCGATGGCAAACGGCGAACCAAGACGATTTTTCTCGGCGATGGTATGAAGCTGCAAACTTACAAAGATAAGGTAAAGAACGAAGGCTTGGAAAAAGATGTCTTTTTTCTTGGCAGTTCCGATAATCCGTATCCCTGGATGAAACAAGCCGAGGCGCTCATTCTTTCTTCACGCAGCGAGGGGTTGCCGACTGTCCTTATCGAGGGACAAATTTGCGGAGCTTTGAGTGTGTCCAGCAATTGTCCGAACGGCCCCAAAGAGATTTTTGAAGACGGAAAATCGGGTATCTTGTTTGAGGTCGGCGACGCGGCGGGGTTGAACCGAATTATGGCCGATATTGACGACGGCAAAATCAATCGCAGGTATTTTACCGACAATGCCGAACAATCCGTCGCCCGTTTCGATAAAAAAACTTTTGTAACGCTTTTTGAAAATATGATTATTCATTCTTTGAAGGATGGTAACAATGACTGAGAATTGTCCGAAAATATCTGTATTGTTGCCGGTCTATAACACTCCGGAAGATTATTTGAGAGAAGCAATCGAAAGTATCCTGAAGCAGACGTATACTGATTTTGAATTGATTATTATTAATGACGGATCAACCAACAATGCCGAAAGTGTTATTAGATCGTATACGGACGAGCGCATCAGATATTTTAAACAGGACAATCGAGGATTGATTGATACCCTGAACTGCGGAATATCCATCTGCCGCGGAGCATACATTGCCAGAATGGATGCAGATGATATTTCTTGTGCCGAAAGATTTGCCGAACAAGTAAATATTCTGGATCACCATCCGCAAATTGGCGTCGTTGGTTGTTGGATAAAGTATTTTCCTAAGGAAGACGTAAAACATTTTAAGGAATATCCGCGCTATCTGGATCTGCTGGAAGACAACGTCATTGCTCATCCGGCGGTCATGATACGAAAATCTGTATTAGACAGATTTGATGTAAAATACGCTAATTATTTATATGCCGAAGATTACGAATTATGGAGTCGATTAATCCGTTGTTGTGAGTTTTATAATATTCAAAAAATATTGCTCAATTATCGTAAACATCCGGCCAGTATAAGTGCCGTTTTTGCAGAGGATCAGCTTGCCACTTTATATCAAATAAAAAATGAAATGCTGGATTTCTTAACAGAAGATAAAAAACTACAGAAAGAGTTATGTCGTGTTTTTAATTATTCCCGGTATTCTTTTCTGCAAAAAATATTTTCTTTGAAAAACCAAATTATTGTCAACAAAAAATGCAAGGTCATCACATTGTTTGGGTGGCAATTTTATCTACAGAAAAAAGAAAAAAAACTTAGCGGACGGAAGAAATAATGAAAAAAAGGACGATCTTAGTAGTACTGGGGACAAGACCCGAGGCAATAAAGCTGGCGCCGGTCATTATAGAACTAAGGAAGCATAAAGATTATAATGTTTTAGTGTGCAACACGGAACAGCAAAAAGAGCTATCCAATCAAACACTGGCCTTTTTTGATATTAAAGCGGATTTTAATCTTGATGCCATGCGCCCTGATCAGACATTACCCGAAGTTCAGTCCAGAATAATGGAAGCTTTATCTGCGGTTTATAAAACAAACCCCGTAGATGCTACCATAGTGCAAGGTGATACCATGACGGTGCTTTGCGGGGCCTTGGTAAGTTTTTATAACAAAGTTCCTGTTTTCCATATTGAAGCCGGTTTGCGGAGCTGTAATTTGTTTGAGCCTTATCCGGAAGAAGCCATCCGACAAATGGCAGCCCGCCTGTGCGATTTGCATTTTGCGCCGACCCCGAAGGCACAAGCGGCGCTATTGAAAGAAAATATTGCGCCGGAAAAAATAATTTTAACGGGAAACACTGTAATAGACGCTTTATCATGCTTGTCGGAAGATACAATAGCCGTCGCGCGCCATCATCTGCAAAAAACGGGAATAATGCTAAACGATAAACTGGTGCTGGTAACGGTGCATCGTCGGGAAAACCATGGTAAGCGTCTGGACAACATATTATCGGCAATTTTTGAGCTGACCCAAGAATTCGCCGATCATCAATTTATTTTACCGGTACATCCCAATCCTAACGTCCAGACAAAAGTTTACACTGCCTTGCAGGATGTGCCGAATATTATTTTAACACAGCCTTTGGATTATCCGAAATTAGTTTGTTTGATGAAAGAAGCCAAATTGATTATGACCGATTCCGGCGGTATTCAGGAAGAGGCTCCGACATTTGGCGTTCCGGTTTTGGTAATGCGGTATGAAACCGAGCGCCAGGAAGGCGTTGAGGCCGGTTTTGCCGAGCTGGTGGGAGCCGACCCCGACAAAATCATCTCTAAAGCCCGAAGCGTTTTGCAACGAGACAAGATATCCTCACGCTTAAATGGTCGTAAAAATCCCTATGGCAACGGCCAAGCGGCAAAAAATATTTATACGGCAATTATTAAATTTTTTTCGGAGAACGTTCATGCCTAAAGTTTCAATCGTCTTACCGGTATATAATGGCGCAAAATATATTTCACAGTCTGTGGAAAGTGTTATTTCACAAACGTATCAGGATTGGGAGCTCATAATCGTCAATGATTGTTCTACCGACAACACGTCGGATATTATTCAAAAATATGCCGACAAGGATAATCGAATCAAAATAATTAACAATGATACCAATCAAAAATTGCCGATGAGCTTGAATATTGGTTTTAGAAAAGCTTCCGGACAATATTTTACCTGGACATCAGACGATAATTTGTTTAAGCCTGATGCTCTTTCCTATATGGTTGATTTTTTGGATAAAAATACCGAATTTGATTTTATCAATTGTTTATTCGACATTATAACGGAAGACGGTTCAGTTATAGGAACTTCACAAGACTGGTATCGGGCAAGAAATATTCAGGAATTGATGTATTATAATAACATAGGAGCATGTTTTTTATATAGGTCATCTGCGGCCCGAAAGGTCGGCGAATATGATACCGAAACGTTTTTAGCGGAAGATTATGACTACTGGATGAGAATGGCGGCAATCGGCGACATCTATTTTTCCGATCAGAACTTGTACAAATATCGTGTTCATTCCAAGTCGTTAACGGCTCAGAAAAAGAAAAAAATTCTGTCTGTTGTCAAAAAAGTAAAAATCAAAAATATTCCCGCGTTGGCAAAAAAGTTAGGCGTAGCCGAAAAAGATACCCGCCGCATCTTATCCGAGGTAAAGAAAAAAAACAAAATTTTCAATATTTCAAAGGATCAAAACCACAGGATTATAACTTTACTTGGTCTTAAAATTAAGGTTAAAAGGAAGCAAAAGCAAGAAAAACAGATAAATTATCTGGAAAAATACAAACTTGCCAAAAACTGGATAAAAAAATATACAATCAACGATTGCGGTATTGCCGTCGAATCAGGCAAAGCCAATATCATTTATCCCGAGGTAACGGGATACTACATCCCCAGCTTATTAAAATTCGGTGACAGAGAGCGGGCAATTGCCTACGGAAATTTTTTATTAACACTTCAAAACAAAGAGGGATCTTGGAACGAAGCATCGGGTAGGGTGCCTTATACTTTTGATACGGGAATGATTCTAAAAGGTTTATTAGCCCTCATAGACAATGGGCTGGATGTTCATGGCAAATATAAAGAGGCTTTAATCAAAGGAGCTGACTATATTATTTCCATGCAACGCGATGATGGTTCTATCGCCACGGCAGACTACGGGGCTTGGAAGCTCCCTTATGAAAAAAATGTCCCCGAGGCCATTCATATTTATTGTTTAGAGCCTATAAGATATGTTGGCAAAATTACAGGAGCCTCTAAATATGAAGATTGTGTCAGAAAAGCACTGGATTATTACCTTGCTAAAATTGATTTAACCGATTTTACAACGTTGTCTCATTTTAATGCGTATATTATTGAGGGCCTAATAGATATAGGACAAATTGCCCGTGCCCAAAGAGCCATGGACTTAATTTCTTTGCACCAAAGAGAAAATGGAATGATACCGGCTTATCCATTTGTTGATTTTGTGTGTTCAACCGGATTATTTCAATACGCAATTTGTTGGTATAAGCTGGGTAATATTGACAAGGCCGACAAAGCTTTTGATTATGCGTGCCGTCTGCAGAACAAATCCGGCGGATGGTTTGGCAGTTACACCGTCGGGCATGACAAGGCCAATTATTTCCCTAAAGGAGAAATCGCTTGGGCGGTAAAATACTTTTTAGACGCCATATATTATGGGCAAAAAGCAAAATATGACAAAATTTCTGATATTTTTTTGGATGAAATAGATACCTCTGATGAAAGATACAAAATTGTAGAAGATAATTTGAGTGACAAGCACATTAATCGTATTCTTGACTTAGGCGCAGGCAAAGGACGTTATACCAAACATTTAATGGCAAAATTTTCAGATAAAGATTTTTACTGTGTTGATTTATCAGAAAAACTTATTAAACGTTTGCCGGATAATATCAATAAAAAATTCGGAACAATTTTGAACATTCCGTATCCTGATAATAGTTTTGATTGTGTTTTTTGTTGTGAGGCATTGGAACATTGCATTGATCTTGAATTTGCAATCAAAGAAATATGCCGGGTTCTTGCGCCTGGAGGAAAACTCATTATCGTGGACAAGAACATTAAAAATTTGGGCAAATTACGGCTGGCCGATTTCGAACAGTGGTTTGACGAAGCAAAACTAAAAAGGATGATGGAAAATTTAGGACTGACAACCACCGTTGTTCGCAACTTGGCGTATGAAGACGGCAAAAAAGACAATTTGTTCAGCGCATGGATAGGGAAAAAGTCACAAGATATATTGGATGATAAACAATGAAAATAAAGTATAAAAATGTCTACTGGTTTTTAATTGATGGTTTATCACCATCCTTTCTCAATAGTTGCGGAAAGGATGGATATACAACCACGTTTATAGATAAATGTTTGTCGAAAGGAACCGTTTTTTCTCAGGTATATAGCGCAAACGGTGGGACCCATACATCCATGCACGTCTTTTTTTCTGGATTTTATTCCAGCGTTAACGGTGCAACAGGATGGACAAGGGAGGCCTTAAGATCTTTCAAACCTGAAATTATAACGCTGACAGATATTTTAAAAATGTCCGGTTACAATACTTACAGGTATTGTGATGCAAAGGGTGAAAGGGCTGTTCCAAAGTCAGGATTTGATGTATGGGCGTCCAGCGGTATTCGCATAGGGAATGTACTGAAAAATACGAATTATACAGATTGTCCTAACCGAACAGCATTTATAAATCGTGTTAATACAGACAAAAACAATAAATTTGTATATTACCATGTTGAGCTGTTACATGAGTTGAACTGTGCCCTGGGAACATTTTGGAAATCAGAAGATTACAGAAAAAACATAGAAATTACAGCTAAATATTTTGAAAATTTGTATAAGAGTTTTAATATCCGGAAAGATGATTTGGTTATTATATCATCAGATCATGGTGTGCTGCTGGATGTTGATTATACGTTATATGAACATGAAAACGGTCCCAGACAGCTTGAATTATCCAATATTTGTTTTTTTGCTCTTCAGGGAAAAAATATTAAATGTCAACTTTTACCTCGCTTGGTATCAGCGATTGATATTGCTTCGACATTAGCGCAGCTCATCTGTGATATTGATTTACCAACACAAGGACATTCCCTTTTACCCTACATTATTTCCGGTAACTATTTGGCAAAACCATGTTATAGAGAGAAAAACGGCTTTACGGCAGGTATTTACTCTCCAAAAAAATCCACGGTTTTTACCGTCAGAGATGACAATTGGAAATATACTTTTTCAACAATTTTTCCGCAGAGTGAATGGCTTATTAATCTCGAAAAACATCAGGACTATACAGTAAATTTAAAAGATGAATATCCGGAATTAGTAAAAAAATATAAGAAAATGATTATGGATAAGCTCATTAATAATCATATTAATATTTCCGATTTTTATAACAAGAAAGGTTTTGGTAAATTTAAAAGTGATTTGCGCCCTGTGGTATCCATCATCGTTAAAGAAAAACATTTAAATAAGGATTTTATGGAAACTATTTTAGATTTGGCGGGGCCGTACTATAATGTTGTATTGACAAGGCAGCAAGCCGCAAATTTGGATGCGGACCGTTTGGCGCACCCCAAAGTTGTTGTTGCTGATAATAAAAGAAATTTTACCGGTCAATATATTTTGTCTTTAAGCACAAAATTTGTTTACGATGACGAAGACTTTTTACAAAAGATGCTTGATGCTGTTATTATAAAGCAATGCAAAGTAAAGGCTACCCCCACCCCCCCCCTACGCCAAAGCCGATTTATGGATAATGCCGACAGAGAATTTTTATAATATTAAAAAAACGAAGACCGAATTTATTGATGTTACAGACGTAGTCCATAAGGCCGCCCCATCTTTTATGCGTCAAATATTTTCAAAGGAAAAAAAAGGAAATAGACGCATTCTCAGAATATGCGGAATCAAAATCTCTTACAATAAAGGAACTAAAAATGGCTAAAAAGTGCACAAAAAAAATATTTTATACGGGTCTTATAGCCGTACAAAACTTTTTCAAAGTTTTTTTTTCAAAAGAGAAGAAAGGAAATAAGAGAGTCATTCACATAGGAGGTATTAGGTTATCCTACACGAAAAAAAATAATATTGAAAGAATGGTTGAGCAGCTTTGCCGGAAAGAAATTAATGCCATTATATCATCTTTTCTCAATTGTTTTTGTGATATAACTTCAATCAAAATAAAAGATGGAAAGCTGAGTTACTTAAACAACGGTAATACTGAGTTAATCCGGATAGTCGATGATATCTGTCGAAAATATAATCTAAGGTATTGGTTGGAATACGGCACTCTTCTGGGTGCAATGCGGCATCAAGGCCCCGTTCCTTGGGATTATGATGCTGATATTGCGATGCCAAGGTCTGATTTTGATAAACTTCGCGACGTTATTGAACTGGAGTTAAAAGATACCAACATTGAAGTATATGGTGTTTCAAAAATATTGCCCGGAGTCGGAGCCGTTATCGTTTTAAAAAATAAGGGTATCGAGTTTTTGAATCTGGATATTATTCCATTTGAATTTTTTCCGGAACGATTGAACGAAACTAAAAAAGACATCCTGACACAAAAGTTAATACAGGGAAAGAAATATTATTTATCATTACTGCCGGCATCAAAGGGTATGTCCTCACCTGAACAGATATCAGATCTTTATAACAAAATTAACAACTATACTTCCGATATAATACGGGGGGGGGTAACCGAGGTTGATGAAAAAAAATTACCGAGCATATTCAAAGGGATCTGCCTTACAAAAGATAAGTACTATAAAAACATTTATGATTATGAAATTGTTTTTCCTCTAAAGAGGACAAAATTTGCGGGTTATGAGTTCAATATTCCAAATAATGCGGCCTATATACTGACCAAAGTTTACGGCGATTGGCAATCTTTTCCGCAGGAATTTGAACTAAAGACGTTGTTTTATCTTTCACAAAATATTCCGAGTAATGCCAAAGAAATTGTCGATGATTTAAAAAAAGTAAAGGTAATAAAAAATGATTGATATGTGTAATGGTTGCGAGGCCTGTGTCAACATTTGTCCTAAGCAGGCAATATCCATGAAAGAAAACGCAAGAGGTTTCTTGTATCCTGAAATAGATTCTGATTTATGCATAAAGTGTGGATTATGTAAAAAAGTTTGCTCATTAACATATCGGTTTAACAATACAAATACTCCTAAAATTGTTGCAGGGATAGCATCCGATGATATACGTAAAGTATCCTCGTCAGGAGGTATATTTTCCATTTTGGCTAACTATGTTCTGGATAAAAAAGGATACATTGTTGGCGCTGCTTTTGCCGATGATTTTTCTGTTAATCACATTATAATTAATAATAGTAATGATTTGGATAAATTACGTAATTCAAAATATATGCAAAGCCGTATAGGGTATATCTTCACGGATATAAAGAATCTTCTGGATAATGATAATTGGGTCTTATTTTGTGGAACTCCTTGCCAATGTGCAGGATTAAGAAATTACCTGAACAAAGAATATGATAAATTATTTGTAGTCGATATTATTTGTACGGGGGTACCCTCTTATAAATTGTTTATGAGCTATCTACAGGAAAAAGGCATCGTTCAGACCTCAATTAAACAAATTAATTTTAGAGGTAAACAAAATGGTTGGAATTATGATTTTTGCTTAAATATTGATACAAAACAAGGTTTCTATAGCTATCCTTTTTCACAATGTTCTTATCTAAAAGCCTTTAATATGGGACTATCGCTCAGGGATTCTTGTTATGAATGCCCCTTTGCCAAAATACCGCGCGTTGGTGATATTTCATTGGGTGATTTTTGGGAAATTGAAAACATAGATCCATCTCTAAAGGACACAAAAGGCGTATCGATTGTGTTAATAAATAGTACTAAGGGGAGGGGCTTGATTGATAAAATTAATAACAAAGCATATTTCAAGGAGGAAAGGGTGGCCAATTTATCCGCAATACAACCGCGGTTATTTTATCCAACAGAACCGCACACTTGTAAAGATTTATTTTGGAAAAACTTTGGCAAAATATCTTGTGATGAGAATTTGACCCAATGTTTGGACGCCAAATTTGATGTAGCGATCTTTAATTTTTGGTGGGGAAATAATTTTGGCGCCTCCTTAACAGCCTACGCTTTGCAAAAATTGTTAGACGGATTGGGATATTCATCCGTACTGGTTAAATATATTTTCGGACAAGATCCTAAAGCTTATTACAATAAAATGTCTGATAAATTTGCCAGAAAACACCTGCGAACGACACGTCTTTATAACACTCTTTCCGAAATGAAAGAATTAAACTCACTTGCGGATCGGTTTATTGTCGGATCTGATCAGGTGTTTCGCTATGAATACACACATGATTGTTTCTTTTTGCCTTTCGTCAGACCTGAAAAAATGAAAATAGCCTTTGCAGCGAGTTTCGGTACTAATGATTTTAATTGTAAACATAACCGGCTAAAAAAATATCAACTGCTATTATCCAGATTTGATAGTATTTCTGTCAGAGAATTATCAGGAATTGCTATTTGTGAAAAAAAATTTGGTTTTACGCCTAAACAAGTTATAGATCCTGTATTTGCAGTAGATACAAAACGCTATGATGACTTGATAGCTTTTTCCGACAGAAAAGACAGAGACTATGTTCTGGTTTACATATTAG
Source organism: uncultured Pseudomonadota bacterium (assembly GCA_949295085.1). GTDB lineage: Bacteria > Pseudomonadota > Alphaproteobacteria > RF32 > CAG-239 > CAZU01. The sequence continues at coordinate 44,995 of CASFJS010000007.1, read as the reverse complement.
ATATGGATGAAAAAATTAGGCTGCAAATTGAACATTTTGCTAAAACAAAAAAATTAAAACTGATTTATGTTGATGATTCTATATCTGTAGAAGATTGGCTGTATTTGATTAAAAATGCTGAATTGGTACTGACAGATTCTTTTCATGGAGTTTGCTTTTCTGTAATTTTTAATAAAAAATTCCTTTGCGTTATTAATTCTGACAGAGGAAAAGACCGTTTTGATACGATCATAAGTTTATTGCAGATACCAAAGGAATTATTCCTAGAAAAAGAACATTTTTCCCTAATTAATGAAATCAAGTCTGTTGATTACACCTTAATCAACAGACGCATAGAGGTTCACGGAAAATTCTGTCTTAAAATGTTGTCAGATTTAATGCGGCAAAAAAAAGACACAAACGCTCAGCAATGCCTGAAAGATACCAAATTAATTCAAGAACTTTATAGCAGGCCGTGGCGGATTAGTGTTAAGTACAAGATAAAATATAAAATTTATAAAATATTATCAAAAATCACCCGTGGAAATTTGAAACAGAAATATTCACGAAAATATCATAAATATAAAACAAAAAGCAAAAAAGAATTTTAATAAAAAAGGAGAATACCCATGCATAGAGTATATGTAGGAATGAGCGCCGATTTACTTCATCCGGGACACCTGAATATTATCGAACAAGCCCGCAAATATGCCGGTGAAAATGGTGAAGTTGTAGTAGGTTTGCTAACGGACAAAGCGATTGCCAGTTATAAGAGACTTCCCTATATGTCTTATGAACAGCGCAAGATTGTAATTGAAAATGTTAAAGGTGTGTCCAGGGTAATACCTCAAGAAACATTGGATTATGTACCAAATTTGGAAAAAGAAAAACCAGATTTTGTTATTCATGGCGATGATTGGAAGATGGGAGTTCAAGCTCAGACACGTCAAAGAGTTGTTGATATAATGGCAACTTGGGGAGGTCAGGTTATTGATGTCCCTTATACTCAAGGAATTTCATCTACACAACTTAATAAAGTTTTGAAAGAAATTGGTACAACACCGGAAATTCGTTCGGCAAGATTGCGTCGTCTTTTAAATTCCAAGGATATTGTTCGTGTTATGGAGGCGCATAATGGGTTGAGCGGTCTTATTGTGGAACAGACACAGGTTGATAATAATGGAAAGAAAGAAGAGTTTGATGCTCTTTGGATTTCCTCATTAACCCAAGCAACGGCAAAAGCTAAACCAGATAACGGTTTCTTAGATGCATCAACTCGTATTGCGGCCTTAAGTGAAATCTTAGATGTTACAACTAAACCAATTATCTATGATGGTGATAGTGGTGGTCCTGCAGAACATTTTGTATTTACTGTTCGTGAGTTGGAACGTTTAGGCGTTTCAGCAATCATTATTGAAGATAAGATTGGTTTAAAGAAAAACTCATTGTTTGGAACAGAAGTTAAGCAACAGCAAGATAATATAGAAGATTTCTGTGATAAGATTGCTTCAGGTAAAGCAAACCAAGTAACAGAAAACTTCATGATTATAGCACGTATTGAAAGCTTAATTCTTGAGCAAGGTATGGAAGACGCTATTACCAGAGCAAAAGCATATTTGGAAGCAGGGGCTGATGGCATTATGATTCACTCTCGTTCTAAAGTATTTGATGAAATTAAAGAATTTACACATTTGTACAATCAATTACCAAACCGCAAACCATTGGTTGTTGTTCCTTCATCGTATGCTTATGTTACAGAAGAAGAATTGATAGAAAACAACATCAACGTGGTTATTTATGCCAACCAACTGTTGCGGGCAGCCTATCCGGCAATGGTAAATGTAGCAAAATCGATTTTAACAAATCATAGAGCAAAAGAGGCTTCGGAGGAATACTGCATGTCCATCCGTGAAATCATAAACCTTATCCCGGGAGGAAAAGTTGTTGAACGCAAATAGTTTTTATGAAGCCCTCAAAAAACACGGTATTAATATGTTTTGCGGGGTTCCAGATAGCTCATTAAAGGATTTTTGTGCTTGTGTCTCAGATAACACACCACTAGACAGAAACATTATAGCCGCAAATGAAGGTAATGCGTTGGCTATTGCTGCTGGACATTATTTAGCTACAGGTAAGCCAGCAGTAGTTTATATGCAAAATTCCGGGTTGGGGAATATCGTAAATCCACTCCTTTCTCTAGTCGATGATGAGGTTTATAATATACCGGCATTGTTAATTATTGGGTGGCGAGGAGAGCCGGGAGTTCACGATGAACCACAACACGTAAAGCAAGGCAAATTGACTCTGCCATTACTTGAAACGATGGGAGTAAAATATGAAATTTTGGAGGACTTATCCCAAATATTATCGGCCGTTGAATATATGAAAAAAACGAATAGACCCTTTGCATTTGTTGTTAAAAAAGGAACATTTGAGCCATTCCTCAAAGAAAAAACCGAACCTAAATATAGCTTAGCTAGAGAAGATGCAATCAAAAAGGTCATATCTTTGATGGGGAAAAGAGATATTGTTGTAGCAACAACAGGTATGATTTCACGCGAGCTATATGAAAACAGAGAAACACATGAAAAAGACTTCTTGACTGTTGGCTCTATGGGACACGCATCATCGATTGCTTTTGGAATTGCACTCAATAAACCTGAGCGCAAAGTATTTTGTTTTGATGGTGACGGTGCATTTTTAATGCACATGGGAGCAAATGTTGTGATCGCTTCTCGTGGATTACCAAACTTAAAACATATCATTTTTAATAATGAAGCGCATGATAGCGTTGGCGGCCAACCAACGGCTATAGGAAGTGCCAATATAGAAAATATTGCCAAAGGCTGCGGTTACAGTAATGTATATCAAGTACAAACATTGGATGAAATAAATAATGTTTGGAATGAATTTTATAACTTAACAGAACCCTGCTTATTAGAGATTAAGGTAAAATCCGGTTCCAGAAAAGATCTTGGACGTCCCAAAGAAAAACCTGTAGAAAATAAGCAAGCATTCATGAGTTTTATTAACGGATGAGTAGTAATATGGATTTTATCGGTAGAAATAGCATTACAAATTTAAGAAACATAGCCAAGAATAAGGTGCTGGTATTCACACAATCCGGTATTTACAATATCTTTGGTAATATCATAAATAATGAGCTGCAGCATACCGATATAACGTTTTTTGAGAAGATAACAGAAAATCCTAAAAGGGAAGAAATTAAAACCGCACAGGATAATTTTAAAGAAACATCTTTTGATTTTATAATTGCATTTGGCGGTGGTAGTGTTATTGATTTTGCTAAAGCCTTCAGATTTTATGACAAGCGATTAACTCCCTTAATTGCTATTCCGACTACTGCCGGCACAGGAAGTCAGGCGACACAATTCGCGGTAGTGTATATTGATGGAAAAAAGACATCTTTGGATGATCCTAAAATTTTACCCGAGTTTGTTATTGCAGATAGCCAATTTGTTGAGAATGCGCCAAAATATCTTAAAGCTTGTTCGGCAATAGATGCCTATTGTCAGGCAATTGAGAGCTTTTGGTCTGTAAAAGCAACAGATGAAAGCAAAAAATATGCCTTAAGGGCCATAGAAATTTGTCGGGATTACATCGTCGATGCAGTTAACACAAATAATCCTAAGGCAAATGAAATGATGGTAAAAGCTGCTCATTTGGCAGGAAAGGCTATTAATATAAGCAGAACGACCGCGGCTCACGCTTTATCCTATAAAATAACCTCAAAATATGGAATACCGCATGGACATGCAGTTGCTTTGAGTATTATTGGATTATTTGAGATCAACATCGTAACCCTTAATGAACGAACAGACTTAATCAAGGTTCTTAAGATATCGGAAAATAATTTTAGAAGCTATTTCACAAATTTAATGAAATCCATCGGATTAGAACCGGATATAAAAAATCTTGGAATTCAGAATTTAGATGAAATTGTTGAAAGCGTGAATATTGAGCGCCTAAAAAACAATCCAAAACCACTGAGCAAAACTGATTTGTTATATATTTTACACAATGACGCCGGATTTGTGTAAAAAAGCAAAAAGATATTTTCATCCCCAAAACTATCAAAAGAACAATTATAGAGTGGTCAATTTTTCCAAGAAAACAACAATAACAAAATTTTAATTTTTCTTAATTTTAAAACCACCGAGACTAAAGTTCTTTGAAAAATAATTTTGTGCAAAAATTGTGCAAGTTTGATGTAAACGATTTCGGCAAAAGTTGCACAAAACAGCATTTTTAAGTTTTTAATTTGTTCTTTGCTGATAACACAAAAGCCTTGGAAAACCAAGGCCTTGAAATGGTGCTCAGGGACGGGATCGAACCGCCGACACGAGGATTTTCAGTCCTCTGCTCTACCAACTGAGCTACCTGAGCAATAGCCGTCCGTCAGCAGACCTGCCCTTTATAGAGCAAAAAAAATAGATTGTCCAGCATAATTTTACCCTGTGGGCTATTTTTTTGTTGCTTTGGCGGCCGGCTTGTGTTTTTAAGGCCTCATCACTCACCAAACCGCCGTTATCACAGCTGTTTGGAGTTGACATTTTTTGCCGTTTGTTCATAATCAAGCGCCGTAATAAGGAGTTTGACAGATGTTTGCCCATATTTATTCTTTTCCGGTTATTTCTTTGCTTTTGGCCGAGGAGGGCGGTGCTCTGACTCATGTCGCCTTTGCCGATTATCTGCCCGCCGGTTGTATCGACAGGCAAACCCCGCTGTTGGCCAAGGCCGCCGGCCAGCTTAATGAATATTTTGCCGGCAACCGTCGCACATTTGATTTGCCTTTGGCGCCGCGCGGCACACCTTTTCAACAAAAGGTTTGGCAGGCACTGCGCACGATTCCTTACGGCCAAACCCGCAGCTATGGCGACATCGCCCGTCAGATAGACGCCCCTAAAGCCTGCCGCGCCGTCGGCATGGCCAACCATGTCAACCCGATAGCCATCATTATTCCCTGTCACCGTGTTATCGGCAAATCCGGCCGCCTGACCGGTTATGCCGGCGGATTGAACATCAAAGAATATCTTTTACGTTTGGAGCAGGGCGGCCTCGTTTAGATTTTTTTAACGCCGGCGGATTTATACTAAAAAAACGAGGAGGCAATTATGACCGAACATCCGCACCTGCATCAGCATGATGAATTGAGCGCCGACGATTTGCGCGCCATGCCGGCTGACCGGATTTTTGCCCGTGCTGCCGAAACTTTTCAGCTCATCAGCGATACCTCAAGGCTCAAAATTTTGTGGCTGCTGTGTCATCATGAAACCTGCGTCAACAATATCGCCGTGGCGGTGGGGATGAGCGCGCCGGCGGTGTCGCATCATCTGCGCCTGCTCAAACAAGCCGGTTTTCTGGAAAACCGCCGCGCCGGCAAAGAGATGTATTACAAGCTGTCTTCCGCCGCCGAGGCCACTCTGGTGCACCGCGCCGTTGATGATATCTTAGACATTAGTTGCCCCACTTGCCGCAGGTAAATAATACCATTGTAGTCAAGATTTTTCATATACGCCCCTTTGGGTGCTTCGTTATTTTGATATGCCGTCTTGACAATATCAGATTTTTGGAGTATATTGTCACTGTTCCCGCGGGCGCTATCACCCCCTCGCAATTGGAGCGAGGAAAGGTCTATAGAGGCTGTCGCGGGTTTTTCTATGTCATTAACATATCGAACATTACTGCTCTTGATTAAATTTTCTATCTCTTTTTTACCATATACACTCGGTATGACATTATAATTCCTGTCTGTTGGCTTAATAACCGCTACAACAGTATCGCCGTTTGCATCAGTAGCATCCAAAACTGAGACAAAACTTCCTGCTTCTGTTTTAGAATCGAGAACAACAAGCGGGTTTGCAATAAACTCGGGCAAATTCTCAATTACCGAAAGCGGAACATTATGCTTGCCGATATTTATTTTTCTTAGAACATTCTGCGGTAAATTAAGAGCCTTATCTTCAACGCCCAAACTTTTATAAACTTCCGGTGTCGATGAAGAAACCTGTAACATCGTCTGCGGCTTCAGTTCACCTCTGATGGCTTTTTTCAATGTCTCTGCAAACTTTTCAACATCAGAAAATGCCGGCTGAAATATTTCTTTAACCTTATCGGCAATCTGCCCCTGATAATAAATATTATCATTGCTCGCGTCAAACGTCCCGCGGTTATAGACGGATTTTATCTGGTTGGAGTTAAAAACGATAAAGCCTTTATAGCGTTCATTAAAAGCCCAACTTGCAGCCGATAAGACAGCTTTAAAAAATGATTTTTTCGCTCTTGACAAAATGTCATTCACATTATACAATTAAACATATATTTAATCGTTTAATCATTTAAGGAGCGTAAGATGAAAAAGTTTTATCAGCTGGAAAATCTTGATTGCGCCAACTGCGCCGCCAAGCTTGAGACCGCCATCAAAGCCATTGAGGGGATCGAAAACGCTAGCGTCAATTTTATGACTCAGCGGCTGATGGTCGAAACCTCCGCGGACATTGAAAAAATATTGGCCGAGATTGAAAAAGTAATCGCCAAAATCGAACCGGACTGCGAGCTGGTTCGCTAACCGGATACAAACATTGCGGAAAGGGTGCCTCATGACCAAAAAACTCAAAAAACATCTGTGGCAGATAATTATTGCCGGCATTTTGTTTGCCGCCTCGTGGCTGCCGTTGCCGCGGCTCGTCGGCCTGCTGATGTTGGCGGCCGCTTATCTGATTGTCGGCCTGCCGATTATCATCAAAGCTCTGCGTAACATTTGCCGCGGTCAGATTTTTGACGAAAACTTTTTAATGGGGCTGGCCACTTTCGGCGCGTGCTTCTTGGGCGAATACGCCGAGGCCGTGGCGGTTATGTTGTTTTTTCAGGTCGGCGAGTTTTTCCAGCAATACGCCGTCAATCGCTCGCGCCGCTCCATCAGCACCTTGATGGATATTCGCCCCGACAGCGCCCGTGTCAGTCGCAACGGCGAATGGCAGGTTGTCAGCCCCGAGGAGGTTGCCATAGGCGAGGTTATTGAGGTTCGCCCCGGCGAAAAAATCCCGCTTGACGGTGTGGTCACCCAAGGCGCCTCGGCGCTCAACACCGCCGCCCTGACCGGCGAAGCGCTGCCGCGTGATGTTGCCGCCGGCGATGAAGTCATCAGCGGTTGTGTCAATTTAGACGGCGTTTTACAGATTAAAACCACCAAAGAATTTACCGATTCGACAGTTGCCAAGATTCTGGAGCTGGTCGAGAACGCCGGCTCGCAAAAATCAGCGGTAGAAAATTTCATCACCCGCTTTGCCCGTTGGTATACGCCGACAGTGGTCATCGTCGCCGTGTTTTTGGCCTTTTTGCCGCCTTTGCTGTTGCCGGATGCTTTGTTGAGCGATTGGGGCTACCGCGCCATAACCTTTTTGGTCATATCCTGCCCCTGCGCGTTGGTAATCTCGATTCCGCTGAGCTTTTTTGGCGGCATCGGCGCAGCGTCAAAATGCGGCATTTTGGTCAAGGGCAGCAACTATCTTGAGGCCTTGTCGCATACCGAAACCGTGGTTTTTGACAAAACCGGCACCCTGACCAAAGGATGTTTTGCCGTGGCCGAGGTTCGGCCGCAAGGGATGTCTGCCGCACGGCTGCTCAGGCTTGCCGCGCATATTGAGGCCTATTCGCATCACCCGATAGCCGAGTCAATCAAACAGGCCTATGGCAAAAAGCTTGATTTAACCAAGGTCGCCAAAGTCAAAGAGCTTTTCGGCACCGGTATCACCGCCGAAATTGATGGCGTGGCAGCCGCTGCGGGTAATGCCGCCCTGTTGCAAAAATTCGGCATCAAACAGGTGCCGGCCGATATCGCCGGAACCGTTATTTATGTCGTTGCGGATAAAAAATATGCCGGTTGCATTATTGTTGCCGACGAGGTGAGGAAAGACGCCGCCGCGGCCATCTCCGCGCTCAAGGATTTGGGTGTCCGTCGCACGGTTATGCTAACCGGCGATCGCGCCGCCGTGGCCGAGGATGTCGCCCGCCGCCTGGGAGTTGACGAGGTTCATGCCGGATTACTGCCGGCCGGCAAAGTGGCGGCTCTGGAACAATTGCTGGGCGAACAATCCCCCGCCGGCAAACTGCTGTTTGTCGGCGACGGCATTAACGACGCACCGGTCTTGGCGCGCGCGGATATCGGCGTGGCTATGGGCGGTATCGGCTCCGACGCGGCGATTGAGGCGGCCGATGTCGTGATTATGACTGACGAGCCGTCGCGTCTGGCTTCGGCGATTCGCATATCCCGTCGGACGGTTCGCATTGCCAACCAAAACATTGTTTTTGCCATTGGTGTCAAGCTTTTGGTTTTAGGCCTTGGCGCCGCCGGTTTTGCCTCTGTCTGGGCGGCGGTGTTTGCCGATGTCGGCGTGTCGGTTCTGGCCATTTTGAATGCTGTCCGCGCGTTGCGCCTGCACAAAAAATGTTAAAAAAGTCGTCTTTATACTATATTAGACAAAAAACGGTTGACAACAAAGTTGATTGTGCTTTACTGAGACACAATCAACTATTTTTTGTATATTAAATAAATTTATTATGAAAAAGACAACAAAACTACCTCTCCTGAAAGATGCTTTTGGGGAAGTGAAATTGCTAAGTTGTGGCCATCCGGAAGACAAAAGAGAATATGTTTTGTGGTATGGTTTTAAAACATCACAGGCCCAGCAAATGCTGGCTCGCAATCCGGATGAATACTTGATTGCGTTGCAGAGTTATATCTATGGCAATATCTGGGAAAAAAGTGCCGCCGAGATTCTGTCTGACAAAAATCTTTTACCGCGTCCGACGCCGGAAGATGATTTTGCCGCCGGACAGGCTCTTAAGGGCTGGTTGGGAGCATCGCTTTTCGGTGACAGAGATAACGAAAAAGACTATGGCTGCCGCCAGAGTTTTTGGATGTGTTATTCCGCCGATCGTTCCGAACCGGTATCCGAAACACAGCAGCTTGAATGGCTCAGACAAGGGGATAAAGCCAAAATTATGGCTTATCCTTACGTGTGGGAGGGGCGTGCCGAAATTGAGTTTTTGACATCGGCTCCCGAAGATGCCGTCTACCGCTACCTGCACTATAACCGTTTGCCGGATGATGAGGCGCAATGTGCGTTGGTGCAACGGGATATCCGGAACAACAGCAATGGGTTACTGTGGTATTATTTTCATTCTTGTAAAGCCTGTCCTGAGGCGCAAAGGCTGATTCAAAGCTATGACAGCGCGCTCTGGCGGGAGATGATTCTTGTCAATTACGGATGGGATTACAAATATGAAAAAAAATTCGGCAATCTTGCCAATTGGCGGAGTAAATTATCCGACAGCTGGCCGCTTTTGGCACACTGTCCGATAGAAGAAATACCGACAGCCTTAGACAAGATTGAGTAGTTTTTTGAAGCCCTTGAAAGCCTTGTGCTTTCGGGGCTTTACTTTTAGGTCGTTTTTGCCTAAAATAACCCGCAAACAGGGAGGCTTTATGGAACTCAAAACCAATGTTATGCGGATGCTGGACAAAGCCGGCGCAGACTATAAACATTATACCTATAATCCGGCCAAAGCCGTAAGCGGGGTCGAGGTGGCCGCGGCATTAAACCAAAATCCGGCACAAGTGTTTAAAACGCTGGTGACGGTTGCCAAATCCGGTCGGCATTATGTGTTTATGATTCCGGTTGCCGCCGGGCTTGATTTGAAAAAAGCCGCCGCGGCGGTCAATGAAAAAGCCGTTGATATGCTGCCGCAAAAAGCGCTCCTGCCGCTGACCGGCTATATTCACGGCGGTTGTTCGCCAATTGGTATGAAAAAATTTTTTACCACCACGATTGATGCTTCGGCAGCCGCTTTTGCCACCATCATTTTCAGCGCCGGCAAGGTTGGTTTTCAGGTCGAAACCTCGCTTGATGATTTGGCTAAAGTGATTAAATTTCACCTGGCAGATATTGTGCACCATTAATTAAGAAAGGAACAAACAATGGCGGTCGGATGGGCCGGTGACAATGCGGTCAATCAACAAATAGAAGATTCGTTAAATGACGAAATTGCGCGGGCACGCAAAAATGTTCCCGCCGGAGAGAGTCTGGAATTTTGCGAAGAATGCGGCGAGCCTATTCCCGAAGCCAGACGCCGCGCCATGCCGGGGGTCAGATTATGTTTGGCCTGTCAGGAAGAAGCCGACAAGCAAAACAAGGCTGTCAGCCTTTATAACCGCCGCGGCAGCAAAGATAGCCAGCTGCGATAGTGAATTTTGTTGATAAAATGCTTGACTTATACATGTAGGGGGTATATGTATAAGTATACCCGCAAAGGGTATATTTGACAAAGGAGAAAAAGATGAGCAAATGTAAAAATCCGGATTGCAAATGTGAAAATTGCCAGTGCGGCGATAATTGCCAGTGCGGCAAAAACGGCAAAGGCTGTTGTTGCGGCGAACACTGCACCTGTGGCGATGACTGCCACTGCACCGAGGACAACAAATGCTGTCCCGAGTGCACCTGCGGCAGCAAAAAATAATCACTGAAACCTCTCGGCCGGACAGCATAAAATTTGTCCGGCCGCGGCGTGTATTTTAAGGAGAGATTATGGAACAACACCCCAGTCATATTGAAAATATCCCCCGTCTGAACCGCATTGCCGGGCAAATAGAGGGTATCAAAAAAATGATAGAAGACGGGCGTTATTGTCCGGATATTATCAGCCAGCTGCGTGCCGTGCGTTCGGCGGTCAAGGCGGTTGAATCCAATATCTTGCAAAAACACCTGCAACATTGTGTGGCGCAGTCTTTTGCCTCAACCGCGGATAAAGACAAAAAAATTGCCGAGCTCAAAGCATTGTTTGATCGGTTTGACGATTAGAATGAATATAAAAGCACAATTTTTATAAGGACGAGAGATGGCGACTTTAGACGAACTCCCCAAGGGAAAAACGGCCACCGTGGCCGAGGTCAAAGGCAATAAAGATTCACTGAGAAGACATTTATTGGAAATGGGCCTGACCCCGGGCACCGAGGTTACCTTGGTCAAAACCGCGCCGCTGGGCGATCCGCTGGAGTTCAAACTGCGCGGCTATGAGTTGAGCTTGCGTAAAAAAGACGCTGCCGGTATTGAAATTAAAGATATCCGCAAGACAAGGCCTGCCGCCGTGATTACCCGTCCGCCTTTCATCAGCGAGGCCGGACGCCGGGGCGAGGCTTGCAACTTACATCTCAAACGCGGCGGTCAAATCATTCCCGAAGGCACCCCGATAAATTTTGCCTTAATCGGCAACCAAAACAGCGGCAAAACCACGTTATTTAACCAGCTGACCGGCGCTAATCAGCATGTCGGTAATTTTCCGGGCGTTACCGTAGACCGTGCCGACGGTATCATCCGCGGCCGGCCGGACATTAGCGTGACCGATCTTCCGGGGATTTACTCATTATCGCCTTATTCCAAAGAAGAGCTGGTTACCCGCGATTTTTTACTAAAGAGCCGTCCGGATGCCATCATAAATATTATTGATACCTCCGGCATTGAGCGCAGTTTGTTTTTGACATTACAGCTTTTGGATTTGCGCATACCGATGGTTGTCGCCTTAAATATGATGGACGAGATCCGCCTAAACGGTGCCGCCATAGATATCAACCGTCTGGAGGCCGCTTTGGGTGTTCCGGTTATTCCGATTTCCGCGGTCAAGAACGAGGGGGTACGCGAGCTGGTTGAGCATGCCGTCAATGTCGCCCGTTGCCGCGAGATTCCGGACAAGGTTGATTTCTGTTCCTGCGGCGGCAAAGACGACGGCGCCGTTCATCGCTGTATTCATTCCATTGCCCATTTAATCGAACAAGATGCCGCCAAAGCCGGCGTGCCGCTGCGCTTTGCCGCCTCAAAGCTGACCGAAGGCGACGCCCCGATGGCGCAAACTCTGCGACTGGACAAAGAGCATAGCCGCATGATTGAAAAAATTGTCGCCCAGATGGAGGCCGACTGCGGCATGGATCGTGAGGCGGCTATGGCCGACATGCGCTTTGCGTTTATTGATGATTTGTGTCGCACCTGTGTTTTCAAACCGGAACAGAGCAAAGAACGTGCCCGCAGCGAAAATCTTGACCGCATTTTAACCGGACGTTTTACCGCTTTGCCGGTATTTTTAGGGCTGATGGCGCTGATATTTTATCTGTCTTTCGGGCCGTTCGGCACTTATCTGTCCGAATGGGTTGAAACGCTCATCGGCACCTTGGGTGAGACCGTGCGACAAGGGCTGACGGTTTACGGCATGAATCCGGTGGTCATATCCTTTATTGTTGACGGTATTTTTGCCGGCGTCGGTAGCGTCTTGAGCTTTTTGCCGGTAATTGTGTTGTTGTTTTTCTTTTTATCCTTGCTTGAAGACAGCGGCTATATGGCGCGGGTGGCCTTTTTTATGGACAAGCTTTTGCGCAAAGTCGGTTTGTCCGGCCGCAGTTTTGTGCCGATGTTAATCGGTTTCGGCTGCTCGGTGCCGGCGATTATGGCGGCGCGGACGCTGCCTTCGGAACGCGACCGCAAAATGACCATTATGTTGACACCGTTTATGAGTTGTACCGCCAAATTGCCGATATATGTTTTGCTGACGGCGGCGTTTTTCAATCAATACCAGACTTTGGTTATCATCAGTCTGTATCTTTTGGGCATTGTCGTCGGGCTGATGCTGGCTCTTATTTTCAAGTCGACGTTGTTTCGCGGCGAGGCGGTGCCTTTTGTCATGGAGCTGCCCAACTACCGCCTGCCGGGGCTCAAGAATATCTGGCGGCTGATTTATTATAAAGCCAAATATTTTATCACCAAAGCTTTTACGATTATTTTTATTGCCACCATCGTTATCTGGTTTTTGAGCTCGTTTGATGCCCGCCTGAACGTCGTTGCCGATTCTGCCGACAGCATTTTGAGCTCAATCGGTAGTCTGATAACGCCGCTGTTTGTGCCGCTCGGTATTGATGATTGGCGCCTGTCGACGGCTTTTTTAAGCGGCTTTGCCGCCAAAGAGAGCGTCGTCAGCACCTTGGGTGTTTTGCTGGAGGGTCGCATTGACCTGTTGCCGACATTATTAACACCGTTGAGCGCTTATGCCTTTTTGGTTTTTTCGCTGCTGTACACGCCTTGTGTTGCCGCGGTGGCCACGGTCAGAAAAGAGCTCGGCACGCGCTATGCTTTGATGATTGTTTTGCTGCAATGCCTGATTGCCTGGTTGGTAGCATTTGTTATCTACCAAGCGGCTCAGCTATTTATTTAGACTGAAATAACGGTATTTTTGGTACATATAAGAGAGCATGGGCTGCTTTGCCGCCGAATCAGGCAGACTGTCGCAAAAATAAGTGGCCGCATCGGACAAACAGGAAAACCGTATCCAAAAAGCCAATTCGGATTGGTTAACATCCGGCACAACGGAAACATAGCCGTCAAGAAAAGCCTTAAAGACAGCGGGATTGTGCCGCCCGGCACCATCCGGATAAGACCATTCCGCCAGAGCATGACCGAGATCTTTGAGCGTGTTACCGGGGCATGACCAGTCAAAATCGAGTATGGCGGCAACCGCGTCTTGTTCAAACAACAGGTTTTGTGCCCGAAAATCGTTATGAATAATACCGTCGGGCTGTTTTTGTACGACCGCTGTCGTCAATATTTTCTGTACCTCGTCGATAAATTCTTCGCCGCCGTCATAATGGGCGACAAATTCCTGTCGCAAGGATAGGGCGCGCTCCAACTCGCTGGTCATGTGCCGCGATGGTGTGGACGTATAAATAAAGTTCCGCGCGGCGTTATGAAACCGTGCCAGCATTTTTCCGGCATTAAAAGCCAGCGGGCAGGGCGGCAGATGAGCTTTATCTGTAATCAGCTTTTTACCGTGGCAAAGAGTAAACAGACAACAGACACCGTCACCGAAAACGGCCAATGAGTTCTCTCGGGTGCGGAAAGGTTTTGGTGCGGGGATTCCCTGAGAAGCCAGAGATTCCGCCAATCCCAATTCAAATTCGATATCTTGAGAGTTCTTCGGACGCTTACTTTGCCGCAAAACATATTTTTTATTTTCGCTGACAACCAGATAAACCCTGTTGTCCGCGCCGTCATGCAACAATGTTAAATCAGCGGCATTGATGTTCCAGTTAAGCAGTAAATCGGTAAAGTCATTTGTCATGATTTGTCCTAAATTTTTGCGGTTGATTATACAAATAGTTAAAAATAAAACCCAGACAAAAGCAAGTGCTAAATCACAAATAAGTTAAGACGAGTATGATACCGGAAAATTAAACGGTTGTCGGGTTTTCACTCCATCTTTCGTCGCAAGGACGAGAGGCATAAATGATGTTTTTGTTTTTTATTTACCATTACTGTGTTATCACATAAATAATTGATAACCGGAGGGAACTTTATGACCAAATACCACATCATCGGCAACATGACCGGCAACTCCATGGATGCCATCGATTTGGTGCTGACCGAATTTGATAACGATAAAATACGCGATATCTGCCGCTCAAGTCGCCCCTATACCAAAGAGATGCAAAACCGTATGGAAGAACTCCGCGCGCAGGTCTTTAACAAAAGCGGGGCCGAGATTGAAGCTTTACCCGATTTTGCAAGTCTGCATGATGATTACGTCCGTCAGATTGCCGAATGCGTTGATGAAATGCTGTGGCAAAACGGTGTTGACAAGACAGATATTGACGCCATCGGCTTCCATGGCAAAACGCTGGATCACAATCCCCCGTCCAAAGCGTTGGCCGATGGCAGCGAGCCCTATACGCTGCAAATCGGTTCCGGACAGATGTTGGCGGATTTGACCGGAATTCCGGTGGTTTATGATTTTCGCTCGGCACTGCTGATGGCCGGTTTTGATGCCGCACCTCTGGCTCCGCTGCATAATGCACATATCGCGATGATTGAAGGAGACGGTTGCTATTACAACGGCGGCAACACCTCAAATTTTGCCGTTGTTAACAACGGTATGGCGCAAATCAGCGCCGACGCCGGTCCGTTTAACGAATATACCGACAATTATATTCGCCGCCATACGGCCGAACTTTTTGATAAAGACGGTCAATACGGCCAAGCGGGAAATTTGGATAAAGAATTGCTGCAGGGTTTATTTGATATCGGACGCCGGTATTACGAAACGCCGCTGCCCAAATCCGGTGATCCGGCCTATTATTACAAGGACAAGGTTTTTCAATACGTTGCGAATAAAAACATGGCTTGGACGGATGCCGTCCATACGTTTGAATATTTTGCCGCTTATATCGCCGTGCAGGCCTTGACGCTGCTTGCACAGGATATCACGATACCGCCGCAAATGATTCTGTTTGGTGGCGGGTGGAAGAATCCGGTTGTTCGCCAAAGTTTTGCAGATTTACTCTCCGGCGCAGGCTATGTTTTGCCCGAACACCGCAAACAATTTGCCGGCCTGTTACGGCGCTTTGCCCGGCCGCCGGTTATTCGTGGCTCGGTTTTCGGCGATTCCATGGAAGCACGCTTATTTGCCGATATGGCGCGGTACAAGCTTGAAAACAGGGCCTGGGACTTACCGGAGACTCTCCGTGCCGGCAAGAGTATTGTTTGCGGCCGCATTGCCATGCCGGGCCGCGGTTCCGGACCTCTGACCGACAGAATTAACTTAGCCGCCAAAGGTTGGCAGCGGAAAACCGTACAAAAGTAACACCGATAAAAATGTTGCCGCCTCCGGCCAAGCATTTCGGGCATACCAGCAATCGCGCGTCAATCACTGGTTCAAAAAACGCAAAAAAAAACGCCGTAAAAGGCAGCTTTTTTACTTTTGAGTGGTCGGATTGACTGGACTCGAACCTTCTCTGGCTTGGTAGGTTCGCCTGATGGCTCACCAACCGCGCGTCGGTCACTCGTTTGTTAAGATTTTTATCGCCGGCGCATACCGGCTCAAAAATCTAACCAAACTTCGCCTCTTGTGACAAAAACAACCGGAGCAACGGTTGTTTTTGTCCTCGAGCCTCTATCGAGGTCGCTGGTTCAAAATCAAAAAAACTGCCTTTGCGGCAGTCCCTAATTGGTCGGATTGACTGGACTCGAACCAGCGACCTCTTCGTCCCGAACGAAGCGTTCTACCAGGCTGAACTACAATCCGACATTTTGTAACGGTTGATAGTAATAACATATTTTTTTGAGAACTCAAGCAAAATTTTCAAAAAAATTATAAAAAGTCTTTTAACCGCCAAAAAACAATTGCTTGTTGTCTTTTTTCATCACAATATTAACATTGTACTAACTATTTTATTCTAAACTAAACATTTAGAGATAACTTTATCAGAGGGTCTATGTCAGAATACTCCACGCTTGAATTATTGCTTTTTCAATTGTTGCTGATTTTTTTTAATGCCGTTTTCGCCGGCGCCGAAATTGCCGTTATTTCCGTCAATAACAACAAACTCGGCAAAATGGCCGATCAGGGCGATCGCCGTGCCAAACGCTTGCTGTCGCTGACGGTGCAGCCGGCCAAGTTTTTGGCTACCATTCAGGTCGGTGTTACTTTGGCTGGTTTTTTGGGCAGCGCTTTTGCCGCCGATAATTTTTCGGATAAAGTGGTTGACTGGCTGATTTCCTGCGGCGTGACGATCGCACCGTCCAAACTTGATGTTCTGGCGGTTGTCGGTATCACGCTCATTTTGTCGTACGTTACCCTGATTTTGGGCGAGATTGTGCCCAAACGGATTGCCATGAAAAATCCTGAGAAAATCTCTTTGGCCGTATCGTGGTTTTTATATGCCATTGCCGCGGTTTCCACACCGTTAATCTGGTTCTTGACGGCCTCGACCAACACGGTTCTGCGCCTTATCGGCATTAACCCGAATGTTGAAAACCGCAAGGTTACCGAAGAAGAAGTGCGCATTATGATTGATGCTTGCAGCGAGGGCGGCGGTATTGACGATATCGAAAAGAAAATGCTCAACAATGTATTTGAGTTTGACGACAAGCGGGTGCGCGATGTCATGACTTATCGTTTGGATGTTGCTTTTTTGAATGCCGATGACACCAAACAAAAGTGGGAAAAGATAATGGTCAAAACCCGTTATTCCGTTTATCCGGTCTATCGTCATACCAAAGATAACGTTATTGGTGTTATCACGATTAAAGACTATTTCAAATATAAACAATATGGCGAAGAAGATATTATCAAAAAAGCCGTTAAACCGGCTCAGGTTGCCATTGATACGCTGCATATTGACGAGTTGTTTATCAATATGCAAAAAAGCCGCAATCACTTTGCCGTGGTCGTTGATGAATACGGCAGCATTACGGGTATTGTAACAATGAGGGATCTTTTGGAAGAACTGGTCGGCGAGCTCGGTAACGATACGGTTATACCTCCGGAAGAACCAATGGTCGAAAAGCTTGATGACAATACCTGGCTGATTAAAGGTGCGGCATCTCCCAAAGAAGTGTCGGCTGCGCTCAAGGTCAAACTTCCGCCGAACGATTGTACGACTTTTGCCGGTTTTTTGTTCGCATTGATGGACAATATTCCGCAAAATAAAAAGAATGTCAAACTGCAATACGGGCGCTTAAAAATCAAAATTCCGCAGATTAAATCGCGCCGGATTGAAGAAGCCATCGTGCGTTTGACGGATAATTAGTCCTGCCGGATTTTACACACATCAATCCATTTGACCGGCATGGCATATTTTTCAAGCTCGTCCGGCGAGAGCTCAATAGCGCTGTTGCTGCTGCCGCAGGCCGGAAATACCGTCGTAAAGCGTTTTAAGGAAATATCTAAATAAACGCTTACCCCGTCATTAACGGCAAAAGGGCACACGCCGCCGGCGGCATGGCCGGTGCGAGCCTCAACATCATTAAAGGGCAACATATGCGCTTTGCCCCCGAACTCGGATTTGTATTTGGCATTGTCTATTTTGACATCGCCGGCCGTGACAATCAAAATCGTTTTGTCGCCCAACGCAAAAGACAATGTCTTGGCAATCCGTGCCGGCGCGCAGTCAAGAGCTTTGGCGGCCAGTTCGACCGTGGCGCTTGATTTATCAAACTCCATAATTTTATTGTCGATTCCGTAGACCTTAAAATATTGCCGGACTTTTTCAATAGACATCATTCGTCTCCGTCAGATTAATCTTGCTTTCAACAATAAACAGCGGGCGCTGTTTAACCTCAACAAAAACTTTTGCCAGATATTCGCCGATAATACCGAGCGACAAAAGCTGCAACCCGCTAAACAGGGTGATGATGGTAACCGTCGAGGCCCAACCGACAATGGTTCCCTGCTGCGACCAGCGGTAAATGACATAGGCAATAAAAAACAAGCTGATAAAGCAGACCACAAATCCCATAAAAGTCACCAAACGTAACGGCACGATAGAAAAGTTCGAAATGCCGTTCCAGGCCAGAGCCATCATGCTTTTGAGCGGATATTTTGTCTCGCCGGCCGTGCGCGGTGTGCGTTCATAATAAACCTGCGCCGATTTAAATCCGATAAGCGGCACAATGGCCCGCAAAAACAAATTGCGCTCGGGAAATTGCTTCAGCGTTTCAACCGCGCGGCGGGTCATCATCCGGAAATCGGCATGATTATAGACGATATTAAGACCCAAAATTTTTAGTAAGCGATAATAGAAATGAGCCGTTGCCCGTTTAAAAAAGCTGTCGCTTTTGCGAGAGTTGCGCACCCCGTAAACCACATCGCAGCCGTTGTTCACAATCTCGTCAAGCATTTGCGGAATACAATCCGGATTATCCTGCAAGTCGGCATCAATCGTGACATAAATATCGGCCGCCGTGTCATACATACCGGCCAAAATGGCTCCCTGGTGTCCAAAATTGCGCGACAGTTTCAAAGCCGCAAAAAGCTTGCTTCTGCGACAAGCCGCGCTGATGATTTTCCATGTATTATCACGGCTGCCGTCATCAACAAAACAAACCTGACTGGACGGCGCCGCTTTTTTATTTTTTATCAGTTCTTTCAGCAACGATTCCATTTTTTTGATTGTCTGCGGCAAGACATCTTCTTCATTATAGCAGGGTAAAATAACAACAAGTTTCTTCACGATATTTCTCCTAACGGCGGATTCGCAACTTTTCCAATACCGGACATAGACCAGCCAACTTTGTTATGATAAAGCGTTTTAGAAGAAACGCAAAATCTTTTTCAGCCGCGGTAATGGGAGTAATATTTTTCATCGCACGCAGATTTGCCGAATATCGGTTACGCCGTTGCGGTACAAATCGGCAACACATAACATATTGCATAATATGCGAATGAATATCATCTAAAATGAATTGTCGTACGGCCGGCGGAAGCTTGGCAACCGGAGAAGGCTGATAACCGTCCTCCGGCATGGTAACAACCGATACGCCGACAATATCCAATCCGTTGTCGGCCAACAGGCGTGCAATACCGCGGTAAGTATAAAAATGCAAATGTGTTCTATCCAAAATACCGAGCGGCGTATATGAAAAATCATCCATCAAAAGATTAGCCTTAATGCTGGCGTGTGCAACATTGGGCAGCGAAATAATCATTGTTCCGGCAGGCTTAAGATAGCTTGTCAATTTGGCAAGCACAATATCAGGTTCATACAGATGTTCCAAGACATCGCCGCAGACAATATGATCAAATTTAGCCTGATAGTCGGGATAATCGGAGTCCCTAAGCTGGTTAAGATCTTGCAGGTTGATTTCGGCAAAACAATCGGAGTTCAATGCCAGATTTACGTTTTGCGTATTTCCTTCCAATCCGTAAACGGCGCAATTCTTTTTCTGTTTCAGCGCCTTTGCCAGGGCGCCGCTGGCACAGCCGACATCCAATACCGTACTGCCGGCGCCGATAAAATGATAAATCTGTGTCAAACTGTCATTTTTATTGTTAAGATTAACTTTTTTATAATACAGCATGAATATCCTTTCAATATCAGGGCTTTATAATTGACACGGACAACCCTTTTAAATATATTATGACTTGTTGCCGAAATGTAAAAAGTTTTTATAAATATGTTCACAACCGCTAAACCTAAAATTTCTGTCTGCGTTCCGGTCTACAACGCTGCGCCGTTTATTGCCGATACCATAGCATCCGTTCTGCGGCAGGATATGGATGATTTTGAGCTGTTGCTGTTGGATGATGCTTCAACGGATGAATCAGGTGTGATTATCAAAAATTTTGATGACAGACGCATTCGCCTGTTTCGGCATGATTATAATCAGGGAATTGCCGCCTCGCGTAATTTTTTGGTCGAACAGGCGCGCGGCGAATATATAGCCGTTTTGGATAATGATGATATCTGTCTGCCGGAGCGCTTGCGGCTGCAGGCGGCTTTTTTGGATTCGCATCCGGATATTGCCATGGTCGGTTCCTGGTTTGAGCTTTTTGCGCCGTCAACGGTTGTATGGTGGCGCCGCCGGCTTGTCAACTTGGGCTGGGTGTGGTGTCATCCGCTTTTTCCGACATGGCAAGATGCTAAAAAAGGCAATGTTATCATGCACCCGACGGCCATGTACCGCCGGCAGACTTTTGCCGACTGCGGCATTAATTATGATTCCCGTTATACACCGGCGGAAGATTACGATCTGGTAGTGCAGGCGCTTGCCGCCGGCTTAAAGCTTGCCAATATTCCGCAGGTGTTGCTCAGATATAATCTGCACGGAGCCAATTGTTCGCTGACCCGCAAAAAACAGATGAAAACGGCCGATACTTTGGTTAAGCAGAAAATTGCCGGTATTTTATCTTGTCCGCGGCGGTATTATCCGTATATTTTGGTGATGTTGCGAAAATTGCGCCTCAAATGGATGATAAGGAAATAAGATGTTTGATATTCCGCTGTTTCAGGAAAATATTCTGGAAAATATTTTAGAGTTTAATTTAACCACGCTGGCCAGCCGGTTGTGGCTGCCGTGGTTGTTGATTGTCGCGGTGTTTTTGGCCGTGTCGGTATGGCTGTTGCGCCGGCCGTTAAAAGAGGGGAATTGGGGCAATTTGTTTTATGCCGGGACCTGTAAATTCGATCGCCGTTCAATTAAAGACTGGTTAGGGTTATCTTTTCTTGTCGCGGCTTTTACCATAACCGGTGTTTATGTCTTTTCATTGGAAAATTCGCTGTTTGAAAGCTTCGATACCATGGGCTTTGGCACCATGCGTAACATGAAAGAGGGTGTGGTTCCGAATTTTGATACCATGAGAATTACGCCGCTGGCTTTTTGGGATTTAAGCACGCTGTATGCCGTCACGCATAACATATATATGATTAAATCATATCTTTTGCTGCAGCTGGCATTGGCGGTTGTTTGTCTGTATTGTTTCTTTGACTATATACCTGTGGCGCGACGCTTATTGATGTTGGCAATATTGTTGCTGACCCCGACGATGTTGCAAACGGCACAAATTATCTATCCGGACAGAGAAATAATCATTGCCGTCATGCTGAGCCTTATTTGTCTGCGCCGTTTTTGCCGTAGTCAAAAATTACGTTGGTTGACCGGCTTTTTATTTTTTATGATTGTCGCCATATATACCAAAGAAACCTGCGTTTTGTTTTACTTCGGTCTTGTAACGGCTTCGGTTTTGTATCGGATATGGAGTGAAGACATAACAATACAAAACTTTATTCATCCGCTGCGCACCATCGGTAAAATGCCGCTGGAGTTTTGTGTGGGAATTGGTCTGTTTTCTTTTCTGGTTATATATTCTTTGTTTATACCGTCGACGGAAGAAAATATTTATTTTTCGTTCAATCGAAGCGACAATTTGTGCGCAATTATCCGCTACTATGGCTTTGAACTGAGTTTGTTGACGGTCGCCGCAGGTATCTTGTTGTGGCAAATGGTGCGCCATTCGGATTCCAAAATTAATCCGATGTTTCGCGGCGGCGGTCTCCTTTGCGGAGGCATAAGTATTGCCGCAGGCATTGTCATGTTGCGCCTGATCCCGACATCGTGGCATTTGGCCGGTAAAAGCTATTATCTTTTGTTGCCGACGATTTTTGCGCTGGCTTATCTGTTTCAAAATATACGCCGACCGGTTATTTTGTGGGGGATATCAGCGGTTATTCTGGCGTATTCGGTACGAGCCGATATAATCGGCTACGAAAATGAAGAAGGACATTATTATCGTCAGGTTGCCGATTTTATGGCGCAACAGATTCCGCAAAATAAACGAGGCACAATCAACATATTTCTGATTGAACGCCCCTCAGAAGAAGAAAGGCAAATATGGGCTCTGGAAACATGGAGCATGGCCTACCATTATTATTTTTATCCTTATCTGATGGTTTTTAAAACCCAATTTTATGATCTCAAAGATTCCGAACAAATGCTGTATAATAAAATTGTTTATAACAAAATTTTGTATCGATACGCCTATCCGATGATATCGCAGAGCAGGCCGCAGGCCGGCGATTGGGTCGTTATTCACAAACAAAACCGTGAGGCCGAGACGCTTGAAATAATCAAAAATTTGCCCCAACCGGTATACGAGAACAAATTGTTTGCAATCTACCACGCAGAATAAGGGCAAAGAATGTTCAGCTTTTTACCAAAAATGTCGGCTCGGAGGATTAAAGATTTGCTGACAAAAGCCAACCATTTTTATGAGCAAAAAAAATTTGCCGCCGCGGCCAAACTATATCGGCGCATACTTAAAAAAAATCCCGAACATTTTGCCGCTAAAGCCAATTTGGCAGTGGCGCTTTTTGAACAGGAAAATTACGCGGCTTCAATTCCTTATTTTGAAGATTTATGTCGTGCAGACGCGGCCAATCCGTGGTGGCACAATTATTTGTCGCAGGCCTGTCAAAAGACGGGCGAGGGAAAACAAGCTCTTGATGAAGCTTGGCGGGCGGTTGTTATCAGCAATGGGCAAAAGGAGCACCGGCTTAATCTTGCTTATACGATTTACGAGGTGGCAGATATCAGCGGCCGTCGTGTTGCGGATTCCATTCTTAAAAAATGGCAGCAAAAGTATCCGCATGATGCCATCATGCGACAGTGTTACAAATCGTTTTATCCGGATGAAAATTTTACCTGTTCGGAGGCGGAATATGTTGAGAGTCTGTTTGATGTTTTTGCGCCCGATTTTGACAATGTGTTAGCCGATTTGAATTATCATTCGCCGCAAGATATAGCCGATATTTTGGCCGCATATTTTGGCTGCAATAAGCCGGCTCAAAAAAGGATTCTCGATCTTGGTTGCGGCAGCGGCCTGTGTGCGCAGGCCATAAAGTTAAAAATGCCGGACAATTATTTTGTCGGAGTCGATATTTCGGCAAATATGTTGCGGGAGGCTCAGGCCAAAAAACTCTATAATCATTTGCTAAAGTGTAATATTTTTGACTGTGCGGCGTATCTTAAAAAGCCCTTTGACATGATAACCGCAGCCGATGTTATTACCTATTTCGGCGCCGTGGATAAACTGTTTGCTCTGGTTAAAAATTTGCTTCGGTCAGGAGGCGTTTTTGTTTTTACCGTTTCGGAAAATACGGTTAATCAAAAAGACTTTTTTTTGATGCCGTCTTCGCGTTTTGTACATACGCCGCAATACATTGAAAAAACACTGCTTAAAAATGGTTTTACGATTTGGCAAAACAAGCCGTTGGTATTAAGGACAGAGGGCGAAAAAGATGTTGTCGGAAGATTGCTTTTGGCTGTCGCAAATTAAAAAAAATCTCCGTCGTTTGACGGAGATTCCTACTTCTGACCGAAGCAAAAATTACTTCGATTTTTTAGCAGAAGATTTCTTGGCAGAAGATTTCTTGGCGCAAGAAGAAGTCTTGGAAGAAGACGACTTTTTGGCACAGGAAGATTTGCTGCAACC
The DNA here is from genome assembly GCA_949295085.1 of uncultured Pseudomonadota bacterium. Lineage (GTDB taxonomy): Bacteria > Pseudomonadota > Alphaproteobacteria > RF32 > CAG-239 > CAZU01. The sequence goes on along the minus strand of CASFJS010000007.1, from coordinate 21,193 downwards.
CTTAGAGAGCTGCTCAACAGCCATCGACCAGAAATACTCATCCTGACCCGACGGACAACCGGCATTTTGCCAGATATAGTAAGCGGCTTCTCTGATAGCTTGTTCGTTGTTTACCATAATCACTAACTCCAAATAAAATTCAATAAACATTATTTAATATACATACAAAATTTCATCCGTCAATACTTAATCGGAAATAATACGAAAAAAAGTCAAAAAATATCGGGCGGAATCAAAATTTAAATGGCTTTAGTGATTTAAGACTTGCATTTAAATTGATTAGAAATTATAGATACGTTAGGGGGTTTTATTTAGGCTTGAAAGTCCCGTTAATTATGTTGTTAAATTTAAGGAAAAATTCATGCAGAATTTATTATCAAAAGAGGAAATGGAAGCCGTTATCAACGGTGACTACAGCAATATTTTTGCCGTTTTGGGAATACATAAAAACAAAGGATCAAAAGAGGTCTTTATTCGTGCTTATCTGCCGCATTCCGTGTCTGTCGAAGTTTTGGACGGTACGGGGAGTTCTCTGGGAATGATGACCAAACTTGACGAGCGTGGTTTTTACCAAATCGAGCTCGGACGCACCGATGATTTTGATTATAAATTCCGTATCACCAATGACAAAAATTACACCTATATTGCGGAAGATCCGTATCGTTTTGCGCCGACTTTGGGCGACATGGACGTTTATCTTTTAGCCGAAGGCAGTCATCTTGAAATGTACAAGAAATTGGGCGCGCATATTCGCGAGATGGATGGCGTCAAAGGCGTCAGCTTTGCCGTTTGGGCCCCGAATGCCAAGCGTGTCAGCGTTGTCGGCGCTTTCAATAACTGGGATGGTCGCGTCAATGTAATGCGCAAACATCCGTCCTGCGGTGTGTGGGATATTTTTATTCCGGGCATCGGCGAGGGTGAGTTGTACAAATTTGAAATCAAAACCCAAAATAACAATATTTTCTTAAAATCGGATCCGGTGGCTTTTTATGCCGAAAAGCGCCCCCATACCGCCTCGGTAGTGTATGATCTTAATCACTACATCTGGAACGATGCCGAGTGGATGAATTACCGCAGCGAATATAATTCTTTTGACAAACCGATGGCTATTTACGAGGTTCATCTGGGGTCCTGGCGTCGCAAAGAGGGTAACGAGTATTTGAGCTATCGCGAGCTGGCCGATCATCTGATTCCTTACGTAACCAACATGGGGTTCACGCATGTTGAATTTTTGCCGGTTGCCGAGCATCCGTTGGATGCCTCATGGGGCTATCAGGTTGTCGGTATGTTTGCGCCGACATCGCGCTTCGGCACGCCGGATGATTTTCGTTATCTGATTGACAAATTTCATCAGGCCGGTATCGGTGTGATTATGGACTGGGTTCCGGCACATTTCCCGAAAGATGCGCATGGTCTGAATGAATTTGACGGCACTCATCTTTATGAGCACGCCGATCCGCGCAAGGGAGAGCACGTCGATTGGGGCACCAAGATTTATAATTACGGCCGCGCCGAAGTGTCCAATTATTTATGTGCCAGCGCGTTGTACTGGCTCAAGGAATATCATATTGACGGCTTGCGGGTTGATGCGGTTGCCTCAATGCTCTATCTGGACTATTCGCGCAAAAACGGCGAATGGATTCCCAACCAGTACGGCGGCAATGAAAACATTGAGGCGATTGCTTTTCTGCGTCGCATGAATGAGCTGGCCTATTCACAGGCCGACGGCGCCGTAACCATCGCCGAAGAATCAACGGCCTGGCCGATGGTCTCGCGTCCGACATCGATGGGCGGACTGGGCTTCGGTTATAAGTGGAACATGGGCTGGATGAATGATACACTGCGTTATATTTCGCATGAGCCGGTACATCGCAAGTATCATCACGGAATGTTGACCTTTGGTCTCTTATATGCCTTTAACGAAAACTTTATTTTACCGATTTCGCATGATGAGGTTGTACACGGCAAAGGCTCCATGCTGTCCAAAATGCCCGGCGATGAGTGGCAAAAATTTGCCAATCTGCGCGCTTATTATGGTTTTATGTATACCCATCCGGGAAAGAAATTGCTGTTTATGGGCTGCGATTTCGGTCAGGATTACGAATGGAATTCCGAAGAGGGATTGCGCTGGTTTTTGCTGGACTACCCGATGTATAAGGGGTTGCAAAACTGCGTGCGCGATCTTAACCTGATGTATAAGGGCAACGCACCTTTTTATCAGCAGGATTTTGACTACCGCGGTTTTGAGTGGATTGATCACTCCAACGCCGACGACAGTGTTATTTCCTATATGCGCAAAGGCTACAATCCGGGCGATTATATGATTGTTATCTGCAATTTTACGCCGGTGGTACGCCGTAATTATCGCATTGGTGTTCCGGAAGAAATCCAATATCAAGAAATTTTTAACAGTGATGATGTAAACTACTGGGGAAGCGGTGTTAAAAACGAGGGATTTTTGCAGGCGGAAGAAAAAGAGTGCAACTACAAGCCGTATTCCGTCAGCCTGACATTACCGCCGTTGTCGACCATTGTGATTAAACCTGTTCGTTAGGAGAATGTATGGCGCTATTCAAATCATTGCCCGGTTCGCCGGTTCCTCTTGGATCGTTTTATGACGGCCGGGGTGTCAATTTTGCCTTGTTTTCGGCGCATGCGACCAGGGTTGAATTGTGCATTTTTGACGAGAGTGGCTCAACCGAACTGGAGCGCCATACCATATCTGCCGCCACGAATAATATCTGGCACATATACTTACCGGAGGCCGGCCCCGGTTTGGTTTACGGCTACCGTGTTTACGGCCCGTACAAACCGACCGAGGGTATGCGCTTTAATCCGCATAAATTATTGATTGATCCCTATGGCAAAAAACTTGTCGGTACGTTAATTTGGAATAAAGCTATTTTTGGTTACGATATTGACAGTCCGGAAAAAGATTTGTCCTTTTCAACGCTGGATTCCGCACCCTATGTACCAAAGTCGGTGGTTGTGGATGACGACGCTTATGACTGGCAAGGAGACCAATTCCCGAACTATTCTCTGGGCGAAAGTATTATTTACGAAGCGCATTTGCGCGGCTCCACCAAGCTCAGTCCCTTTTTGCCGGATTCCAAACGCGGCACTTTTGCCGGATTTACCGAGGATTCGACGGTTAATTATCTGAAACATCTCGGCATTACGGCGGTAGAACTTTTGCCGGTGCACGCATTCTTCGGCAACCGGCATAAACGCGGGTATATCATTGATAACTACTGGGGGTACGAGAGCTTTAGCTTTTTTGCGCCGGAGCAATCTTATCTTGCAACCGGCGATATCAACGAAATTCGCGACATGATCAAAAAATATCACGCCCACGGTCTCGAAGTTATTTTGGACGTGGTCTATAATCATACCGGCGAGGGCAACCATCTCGGACCGACTTTGTGTTATCGCGGCATAGACAATGCCTCGTACTACATTCTCAATCCGGAAAACAAACGCCTTTATATGGATACCACCGGCTGCGGAGCCAGTTTAAACCTGCAAAATCCGGATGTCCTGCGTCTGGTGATGGATTCTCTGCGCTACTGGGTCAAAAAAATGCACATTGACGGGTTCCGTTTTGATTTGGCAACGACCCTGTGCCGGCGTGGCGGTGAGTTCAAACAAAACAGCGGTTTTTTGTATGCCGTGGCACAGGATGATGTCTTGCGGCGGGTTAAGCTCATTGCCGAGCCCTGGGATATCGGCATCGGCGGTTATCGCTTGGGCGGCTTTTTGCCCGGCTGGGCCGAATGGAACGATAAATACCGTGATAATATCCGCCGCTTTTGGAAAGGAGATCTCGGACAGGTTGCCGAATTGGCCTCCCGCCTGACCGGTTCCAGCGAGATTTTTAATCATAATGGCCGGGCCATTACGTCAAGCATCAATTTTATTACCGCGCATGATGGTTTTACACTGAATGATTTGGTCAGTTATAACATCAAACATAATATGTCCAACGGCGAAAACAACCGCGACGGTACCGATGCCAACTGGAGCTGGAATTCCGGAAACGAGGGCGAAAGCAACAATGCCGTTATTATCAAAAACCGCCGCGACCGTTCGCGTTCCATGCTGGCAACGCTGTTACTCTCTTTCGGTACACCAATGCTGGTTTTCGGTGATGAATTTATGCGCAGCCAGATGGGCAACAACAATCCCTATTGTCAGGATAACGCCATAACCTGGGTAACCTGGGAGGGCATTACGGCCGAGCAGCGCCGGATGATAACGTTTGTCCGTCGGCTGATCCGGTTACGTAAAAGGCTAAAAATATTTAATCGCAATCAGTTTTTTACCGGCAGGGTCATCGATAATGCCGGCAGCAAAGATCTGGCCTGGTATACCGAGTTGGGGCGGGAATTTACGGAGACTGATTGGCACGATGTCAACCGTCGTTCACTGTCATATCTGGTGAAAGACGGCAAAGGATTTATTCTGGTGATTTTTAACGCGGACTACCGTAAAAAAGATTGGAAATTGCCTCCGGTCTCCGGCAAAAAAAATTGGTCATTGTTGTTGGATACTTCCGAAAGTTTTGCCGATGAAGATAAATTATCCGGTGACAAAACAGTTACAATTCCGGCATGGAGTGTTCTGGCTTTTGAGATAAAATAGGAAATTTATATGAACGAAAATTTGCAAAAATTGGCCGAGGCATTGGGTATTATCGTTTCGTTTTCCGATGCCGGACTTAAACGGCAGGATTATGCGGCAGACGAAAAAGTGGTGCGTTTTCTCATAAAAGCTTTTGGCTATGCCGCCGACACGGATGCCGAAATTTCCGATTCGATAAAGCGACTAGAAAAACGCCGTTGGCAAACCGTGTTGCAGCCGATGTACGTCTGCCGGCAAAACAATATAATCATCGATATTGCCGCGGCCGATTTATCGGCAATTTCTCTCAGGGTTCAGGATTCCGCCGGCAATAATCACGACTTGAATTATGAATATTGCTGCAATGCCGTAAGTAACGGTCGTCTTTATAAAGAGGATTTAAGAATTACGACGCCGTTGGATATCGGTTATTATGATTTAACGGCGATTGTTGGCACCAAAGAGTACAAAACCCGCCTGGCTGTTGCGCCGGAACAATGTTATAAGGCTCTGCCGGATGAAAAAAAATTATGGGGATTTGCACTGCAGCTTTATTCGGTAAAGAGCAATCGTAATTGGGGCGTTGGTGATTTTACCGACTTGAAAAATTTTGTAAAACTGTGTCAAAAATCAGGCGCCGACATCATCGGATTGAATCCCTTAAACATTCTAAGCCACGATTATCCGGAAGAAGCCAGCCCGTATGCTTCAATTTCCAGACAATATCTCAATCCGATTTACATTGATATTGAATCCGTACCGGAATTTATGCCGGACGATATGCTGCCGTTTGAGAACAGAATAAAAGAATTGCGGGCATCGGAATTAATCCGTTACACGGACGTATATACCTTAAAAATACAAATGTTAGAAAAATGCTTTTCTCGTTTTCTGTCCGGTAAAGATATCACGCGTCGAAAGGCCTATGAGCAATTTTGTCGCAACAACGGCGAAAGTTTGCAATGTCTGGCGGTATTTCAGACCCTTTACGAACAACAGACGCAAACGATCTGGGGCGGTTGGCCGGCATGGCCTAAGGAATATCGGACACCGACATCTTCCGGAATACGCCGTTTTGCGGAGCAGAATAAAGAAAGAATTGAGTTTTTTAAGTTTTTGCAGTTTGAGGCGGCACGGCAATTGGCCGGGGTAAAAGACGAAACAGATGCCCGCGGTTTGCGAATAGGACTGTATACCGATCTGGCCGTCGGGGTTGGCCGTGACAGTGCCGAAAATTGGAGTAATCCGGGGTTGTTTGTTAAAGATGCCGGTACCGGTGCGCCGCCGGATGCTTTTTTTCCGGGCGGACAGAAATGGGGTTTGGGAACATTTTTACCCCAGGAGTTGAAAGAGCGGCAATATCGGCCTTTTATTGATATTTTGCGTGCCAATATGCAAAATGCCGGCGCTTTGCGCATAGACCACGTGATGAGTCTGATGCGGCTTTACGTTATTCCGGATGCCTGTGATTCGGGAACGTATATTTATTATAATTTTGAAGATATGTTAAACATTGTTGCACTGGAAAGCCGGCTCAACAAATGTATGATCGTGGGTGAAAGCATCGGCAACGTGCCGCCGGGTTTTATCGAGACAATACAATCCCGCGGTATTTATGCGCTAAGTGTCTTATGGGCCGAACGTTGGGATTTCGGTGCCGGCGATTTTAAGGCGCCGGAACAATACTCGCAGAATGCCTTTACCTCAGTCGGGACGCATGATATGGCGCCGCTGAAAATGTGGTGGTTTGGTTATGACATAGCGCTTAATTTTTCGGTCGGGATTATAAAAAACGCTATCGGGCGGGACGCAGCCTATCATCAGAGAGAAGCCGATCGGGGGCGCCTTTTGGCAGTATTGGATAGAGCCGGCGTTTGGCCGGCCGATAAACCGCGTAGCGGCGATTATCTTTTTGGCGAAAAATATCCCGAAGGTATTGAAGAAGCTGTTGAAAGATTTATGTCTCAAACATCCTCACCGGTATTTTTGGCGCAGCTTGAGGATATTCTGCATGTCGAAACCAGACAAAACCTGCCCGGCACCGATCGCGACAAACATCCCAACTGGCGTCACAAACTTCCGGTAAATCTTGAAGATTTAGCAAATGACAGCGCTTATATCCGTTGTGTTGCGGCAATCCGTAAGGAACGATGATGAACAATCAGGTTTTGGTTTTTGATTTGGACAACACCTTGTATTATGCCGGTAATCGGGTTGAGGATGCAGTTGATGCCAAAGTCAGAGATTTTTTTAAGTGTAAATTGCATCTTAACGAGGCGGAAGCAATCCGTCTGATTAAGGACATAAGACAGCGTTATCCGTACGATGTTGAGGCTTTGGATAAAGAATTTCCGTTTTCCAAAAAAGAATTCATGAATTTTATCTGCGATGTTGATGTGAGCTTTTTACCGCGCAATAAAAAGTTAAATGAGCTGCTTAAAAAACTGCCGCAACGCAAATTTATCATCACCGACAGCATCATAAAACATGTGCATGATGTCCTGAAAGCAATCAACGTTGATGAGGATAGTTTTGAAGATATTTTCGACGGTCACGCCATGAACTACGTTTTTAAGCACGATTCGCAGTGCTTTGTCAATTTTTTGCGCCGGTACAATCTCAAGGCCCGAGACTGCCTTTTGTTTGAAGATAATCCGGACAATTTGTGCGCGGCCAAAAGTGTCGGTCTGGCCACGGTTTTAATCAGCCCTGAGCCGACAAAAAAATATTCCTTCATTGATCAATCTTTTCCGGATATTGTTACCGCATTGGCAACACTGGCAAAATAATCCCAACCCATATTTTTTTTTGAAAAAAAGTTATTGATTTTTAACTAATTCTATGTATACATACTCCGTGAATGTATACGTGTGTTTTAATTATGGAATTTAAAAATGGCTAGAAAAACCAAAGAAGATGCTGAGCAGACCCGACAGGCGATTCTCGATTCGGCATTGCAGACTTTTTATGAAAAAGGTTTTGCCCGTGCCACGTTTGATGAGATAGCCAAGCGCATAAATCTCACTAAAGGGGCGGTTTATTGGCATTTTCGCAATAAAACGGATTTGATTGCCGCGTTAATACAGCAAAAAATATCCGATCACCGCAGAGTGACGCCGGTTGTCAGCTTGGACAATCTGGCGGAGCTTCGGCAGGCTGTGGTCAGTCGTTCAAAAAACATTGAACATGATGCCGATTACCGCCGCTTTGTGTTTTTTATGATCTACCGCATGGAGTGGTCTGAGGCGGTGCTTGCCAAAGTTTGGCCGGAGATTGGAGAGCTGGTAGAGCTGCCCGAAAAAATACTGTGCGAAGCCTTGCAAAAGATGCAAAAACAGGGCGAAATAAAAGAAGATGTTGATATTCCGCTGTTGCGAGATGTTCTGGTCAGTTTGTGGAAGGGTGTTTTAGGCAAATATATTGCCGGTTATCAAGCCAAAGAAAGCCTCTCGGAAATGATAGGCAAAAGTTTTGATATGGTAATTAATAGTGTGAAGGTGGAGAAAAAATAAAATGCAGGTCGTTAAAGTACAAAAAAGCAAAATAGTCCTAAACTTTTTGATTATTCTTTTTTGCATCAGCTTAGGCTGGTACCTAAAAGCCAAATTAACACCGCAGGCTGCCGGAATGGCCGGAATGGCAGGCGGCATGCCTCATGTTTTGGTTGAGGAAGTTATCAAGACGGATGTTTCGCCGCAAAAGAAATATATTGCCGAGGTTGAGGCGATTAAAAGTGTCGATTTGATTCCGCAGGTTTCCGGTTATGTCGACAAAGTGCTGTTTCGGGAGGGTTCTGTCGTCAAAGAGGGCGATATTTTATTTGTCATTGAACAGGATCGCTACATTGCCAATGTTGATCTGGCTCAGGCGGCTTTGGCCAGTGCCAAAGCCAATTTGGTCAAAACCGAGCGTGACTACAAGCGCCAAAAGGCCTTGAGCAGCCAGCAATATGCTTCCAAATCCACCCTTGATACGGCCGAAAGCGCCTACCTGCAGGCCAAAGCCGCCGTTTCTCAGGCCGAAGCCAATTTGGAACTGGCCAAAATCGATATGGAACATACCGAGATTAAAGCCCCGTTTACCGGCTTAATCGGCAAGGCCGAAATCACCGAGGGCAACTATGTCAGCTCCAACAGCCAGACGCTGGCGCGTATCATTCAGGTTTCGCCGATTCGGATTGCCTTTTCGGTTCCGGATAAAGATGCCCACATGTTTCGCGATTTTGATACCAGCGGCTTAAAAACACGTCTTTTGATGCCGGACGGTTCAATTTTGAATGAAAATATGACATCGTTCTTTGTCAACAACGAGATTAACATCAACACCGCAACGCTGCCGGTTTATCTGGAATACGCCAATGCCAAGCGCGATTTGATTGCCGGTGCTTACGTCAACGTTATTTTGTCATCGGCCAAAGAAACGCCGGCGGTGATTATCAATCCGGCGGCGGTCATGCAGGATGCCAACGGCGCTTATGTTTACACGGTTGATGCCGAGGGCAAGGTTACCGAGCAGCGTGTCCAGCTTGACGGTATGTTTAATGACAGGCAGATTGTCTTGTCCGGTCTTGAAGGACACGAAAAAGTTATCGTCAGCGGTCTGCAAAAGGTAACTGACGGTGCGACGGTTCGGGCCAGCCTGGTGTCCAACATAACTGAGGAGGCCAAATAAATATGTTTTCAAGAATTTTTATTGAGCGCCCGCGCTTCGCGATGGTCATATCCATCGTGTTGTCCATCGCCGGGTTGATTTCGGTCTTCTCACTGCCGATTGCCCTGTATCCGGAAATCACGCCGCCGGAAATCGTTGTCTCGGCAACTTATCCGGGTGCCTCGGCCGAGGTTGTTGCGCGTACGGTCGGTATTCCGCTGGAAGAGCAGATTAACGGCGTGGAAGATATGATTTATATGTCTTCATCTTCGGAAGACTCATCTTATCAGTTGACCATTACCTTTAAGGTCGGGACCGATTCCGATATGGCGCAGGTCAAGGTGCAGAACCGTATCCAGCAGGCAACATCAATGTTGCCGACCGAAGTGCAACGTCAGGGTTTAACGGTGCGCAGCCGTTCGTCCAATATTTTGGGCTTTGTTTCGGTCTTTTCACCGGACAACAGCTTAACCAACAACGAGCTTTCGGACTATGTGCAAAACAATATGAAGAACAGCCTGTCGCGTGTCGACGGCGTCGGTGAAGTTAATGTTTACTCCGCCAGCCTGAGCATGCGTGTCTGGCTTGATGCCGATAAGATTGCCGCGTTGAATATCCCGATTGAAACCATTGTTTCGGCCATCGAGGGGCAAAACTACCAGCCATCGTTGGGCAAGGTCGGCGCCATGCCCGGCGACGGCAAACAACAGATGGTGTATGCCTTGCAGACTCAGGGCCGTGTCAACGAGGTTGCAGATTTTGAAAATATTATCGTCCGTACCGCGGAAGAAGGCGGCATGGTTCGCTTGAAAGACATTGCCCGCATTGAAATCGGCGAGGAATCATATCGTGCGGCCTCAACTTATAACGGCGTGCCCAACGTGGCCATCGCCATCAACCAGTTGACCGGAGCCAATGCTCTGGACGCCATGAAAAACCTGAAAACGGAGTTGGAAAGACTAAAAGCCAATTTTCCCGAGGGTGTTGACTATCTGATCGGTTACGATTCGACCGAATACATCAGCGCTTCAATTGAGGAAGTGGTCTTGACCTTGTTCTTTACCTTTGGGCTGGTTATTTTGGTTTGTTATGTCTTCTTGCAAGACTGGCGTTCAACTCTTATTCCGTTGTTGACCATTCCGGTATCGTTGTTGGCAACCTTTGCCGTGATGCTGGTTTGCGGTTACAGCCTGAATATGTTAACCTTGTTTGGTCTGGTTCTGGCGATTGGTCTGGTGGTGGACGACGCCATCGTGGTGGTGGAGCGTGTTTTGTTCCTGATGGCGGAAGAAAATCTTTCGCCGAAAGAAGCCACGATTAAAGCCATGGAACAGATTTCCGGCGCCGTTGTCGCAACAACTTTGGTGCTGTTGGCAATTTTCGTTCCGGTCGGCTTTATGGGGGGCATCACCGGCAAGATTTATCAGCAATTTGCGGTGTCGATTTCGGTGTCTGTTGCATTCTCGGCGTTAAATGCGTTGACGTTGTCGCCGGCATTGTGCGCAACATTGCTGCGTCCGCTAAAGCCGTTTGAGCACGGTCCTCTGTTCTGGTTTAATCAGGCCGTAGGTAAGGCGCGCGATACCTATACCGGCATTGTCGGCATCTTTGGCCGCAAGATTGGTGTTGTTGCGGTGGTTTACGGTCTGGCGCTGATTGTCATTGCCGGTATCTTAAACATCAGCCAGACGTCGTTTATCCCGTCGGAAGACCAAGGCGTTATCATGGGCAACATCCAGCTGCCCGAAGGCGCTTCGCGTGAGCGTACCACGGCGTTTACCAAAAAGATTTTGCCGATTGTGATGGAAGAACCCGGTGTTGACGCCGTGATGGTTATTAACGGTGTCAGTATGATCGGCGGTACCGGTGAAAACGTTGCCATGATGATTGCCACCCTGAAACCGTGGAATCAGCGCAAAGGCGATGAACTGTACTCGACCAATATTATGAACCGTCTGCGTGCCAAAATCGGCGAATATACGGAGGCCGAAGTGCAAATGTTTGAACCGCCGGCCATTATGGGGCTGGGTATGAGCGGCGGTATGGATTTCCGCCTGCAGTCGTTGAATACGGATGACCCGCAGGCTATTGAGGCGGCCTTGCTGTCTTTCTTGAGCAAGATGAACCGCCTGCCCGAGGTTTCCTATGCCTATACAACCTATACGGCCAAAACGCCGAACGTTTATGTGGATATCGACCGTGTCAAGGCCGAGGCTTTGAAAGTCGGCGTCGGCAGCATTTTCTCCACCCTGCAGTACTATCTGGGATCGGCTTATATTAACGACGTCAACTTCGGTACGCAGGTTAACAAGGTTATGGTGCAGGCCGATTGGAAAAATCGTAAGGATATTGAATCGATTAAAGACCTCCATGTCCAGAGCCAAAACGGCGATATGGTTCCGCTCGGCAGCGTTGTTTCGCTGAGCAAGGTTTTGTCGCCGCGCGTGGTAACCCGCTACAACCAATATCCGTCGGCCACCATTACCGCGGTGCAAAATCCGGCGGTCAGTACCGGTGAGGCCATGGCAGCGGTTGAAAAACTGGCGCAGGATATGCCGGATGGCTTTGGCTACGAGTGGTCAGGCATCAGCTATCAGGAAAAAAGTTCTCAGGGGCAGATCGGTTACCTGATTGCTCTGGCGATTTTGTTCGGCTATTTGTTCCTGGTCGCCCAGTACGAAAGCTGGATTACGCCGCTGCCGGTGTTGACGTCTGTTGCCGTGGCCATGCTCGGCGCTCTGGTCGGGTTGTTTATCACCGGCCTGCCGTTGAGTATTTACGCCCAGTTGGGGTTAATCCTGTTGGTCGGTCTGGCCAGTAAAAACGCCATTTTGATCGTCGAGTTTGCCAAAGAAGAACATGAGAAAGGCGCCACTCTGGTCAGGTCGGCAATGATTGGCACAAAAGAAAGGTTCCGCGCGGTTTTGATGACGGCGTTTACTTTCATTTTGGGTGTGTTCCCGATGATTATCGCCACCGGTGCCGGTGCCGCCAGCCGTGTGGCCATCGGCGTGCCGGTGTTCTACGGTATGCTGGTGGGAACGGCGTTGGGCTTGCTGGTTATTCCGCTTTTGTATGTGTTGTTTGAGACCATATACCAAAAACTTTCCGGCAAGGGCAAAACAGCCGAATAACCGACCTCAAAAACCGTTGCTCCGGCAGCGGTTTTTTTCTGTCGCAAAAGTATTTTGTCAATTTTGGTAAAATATATTGCAAAACTAAAGAAATCTTATTGCAAATAGATGGATAATAATTATTATATAGAGAAAACGCGTTTTTATAATATGGAATAGACAGATCGGAATGTCTCGGATCAAGATAATATTTTTTGCTGTTTTAGCAGTTATTGGCCTCAGCCGGGGCGGCTATGCCGCCGTCCGCTTCATTACGGATACCGAATACAGCATGACGCCGGTTTCGCGTGTCGCCGGAGCGGCCGTGGACCCCGGGGAACAGGATAACGGAAGTGACGGTGAAGGCGGAAATGATGGAGCTGAGGAGCCGTCCTGTGACGGTTTGGAGCAATGTATCGGGACCAAGTGTACCCTGAGCGGTAACACCTCAGACATAAACTGCGGCTCAACGGCATGCTGCAAAGACGATGTGGCAACCACGGAGTACTACTGTCCGGCGGATTTCACGTATGAGGTGACCGCCGAGACGCCCAACCAGAGCAAATTGCGCACTTGTGAGGGCACAAGAGAAGACGGAACCGCCGGCAAATGGTCTATCGAAAATCCCGAAAGTTGCACGCTCTACGGGCTGACCAATAAAGTATATCTGGATGAATTGCTGGAAATTGAATCCCAATGTCAGGACTATACCACGGAGCACAGATGTGTTTATGAATATACGGGCGAAGACGGCACCCCAACGTCGGAAAAGGTCTTGTGGTGTCAGATAAATGACGGTGTGGACTTAAGCAACGATATGGAATGCCCGCTTAACGAAGACGGCACGGCCAATTATCAGACAACGGATATTCGCTGCATAGGAGACGATGGAACCGAGTATCAGCCGGCACCTTGCTGGGTTAATTGCGGAGACGATATGCTCTGTCAGGGCTTTATCTGCGATCTTTCGGTTTTGCCGGTCTGCGATGATCTGATTGCCGAAAGAGCCGCCGCCGGCTACAAATATCCGACTTATTTAAGCGATACCCGGTCAGAGGATTTTCCGTATGTCTGTAGCGACGGCAGCTCGGTAAAATACGTTGGTTTTGGAACGCAGTCTTCCGATTCCGGCGAATGTAAGGGGGATTTTGTCGAAACGGACAGCAGCGCTTGCGATGAGGGGAACGGTCTGGTTGCCAATACCTGTACCGTTATGGAAGCAGCGGACTCCGAAACAAACTACTACCGTTGCGGTTGCAATGTCGAGGGCAAGGAAGCCACGCGTAAAACCGTTCCGGAATACTGCCAAGACATAGGTAATCCGGCCGATTGTTTGCAAAAATATTACGGCGAGGGAGAAGCCTGTACCGTCGACAAAGATGACAACGGCGAAGATTTATATAAATACGAAGAATTCAGTGACGAAATCGGCCTGTGTTCGACATCTGAGCAAACATACGTTCTGATTGACCCGGTTGAAGACGCCTGTACTTCTGTCAGCAACGATACTTATGAGGGCATGACATATCTTCTGGAAAAAATCCAGTGCCGGTATGTCCACACGGACACCTACAAGACGGACATTCAGGATAAGTGTCAGGGTTGCGGCAACTGGATGTCAACCAGCGCGGCCGGTCAGCAATGTCTTCCGGGAACATCAATTGTTTGTCCTTACGGGCAGGATGGTGTAGAAGATAAGGCGCAAGCCGGTTGCGAGTGCAAATTTGAAGACGGCTGGTTAACGCTCAAAGAAAAATGCGGGATCAGCGCCATTGAAGACAGGCTTTGCGAAGAAACCATTACCGGAACCGGTGATGCGTGCAAGGTTTATTTGTTTGACGAAAGTTTTACCGCGACGGAAGCGCGTTATAAAACATTTGCCTGCACCGAGTCTTATATGACTCTGGAGGAATATTGCGCAACCAATCCGGATATTCTGCCCGGTTACGATTGCATGTCGGATTATGTCGGGATGGGCGTTCCCTGCAAAATTGACAGCCCGGATAATTCTGCCGGCTGGAAATACACCAACTTTGGTTTCAAATGTCCGGAAGATGCGGGTGATAAGCTCAGCATCAAAAGCAATTTGAATGAATGTATGGTTCCCAATGACAGCACATCGCAGCCCGAAGCGGATATGTGTTACTATATAAACAGCGAAACCGGCCTGTATGACGGATTACAGAAAGGATATATTTGCAGATGCCCGCAAAATTACGGCACGGAGTGCGACAAGGCCTATGAAACCAGGGGCGGAAACAGATGTGAATATGATCGCGACGCTGAAGGCAAAATTATTTCAAAATACAAAGAATGCAGTATATCCTGCGACAGCGAGTTTGTGGCGGAACATGTGGCGGAAGCACATAATTGCAGCAATATCGACAGCTACATATCGCCCGTCCGCGGTGGTACGACAACCCCCGAGATGTGCATTGTCACGGGCGCCCGCACCGAGCATTATATCTGTGCCTGTCCGACCAATTTTACGACTTTGGCAGATTGGTGCGCGGCCAATTGGCAAAAAGAAGGTCTGGCTTCGGTTGAGGAATGTACCTCAAGCTACACCGGCAGCGGCACGGCCTGCAAACGCGATATTACAACAGATGCCGACGGCGCCCCGCAAACGGTTTTGACAAAATATGCGCAATATGCGCGCTATTGCCCGACAGATCGTCCTCTGTACTATAGCGAAGAAGATTGCACCTTAAATAACGGCGAATATCAGTCAAGCTGTCTGGATCCACAAAACAATATAAGAACCCTGTGCCAATGTCTTGAGAGCTGGTATTCCGATACACAGGAAGACGGCGGGCAGGTTTGCCGCACTCAGTCTTTGGGCGACAAAGAACTCACGGCCGAGCCAAGCGGAAAATTCTGTGATTTTGACGGATACGACAAGCTTAAATACGAAGAATGTATTGCAACCTGCAGCAGCATCGTCGAAAATCCGGAGATAGCTCTGCCGGATTCATATATCTACCTTTCGTCAGTAAACGGAACCCCGACCCAGAATATGTGCACCAGCCAGCTGGGCAACGGCGCGGTGTTGGGATATGCCAATCAGGCTTATTGTTCTTTGAACCATTCGGCTATGTATCCATGCTATTGTCCGGCCGGTTTCAGAGAATGTCTGGAAGAAGATAACGAAGTGGCAACGGGCGATGCAACGGTTTGCAGAGCCAACGGTAAAACTTATTACAGCGAATGTATCCCCGTTGAATGTGAAGATGAGGGGCCGAATTTGGCCGTTGTCGATATATCGGCCGATGTGGCGGCGTTGTTTGGCAAAGGCGCCGAATTTAAGGTCTGTTCGCGCGGCGGCACCCCGATGAAGCAGGTTTCCTGTGACACATCGGTTTACACGGATCCGTGTGATTATCCTTATGAGGCGCCCAAAGAGGGAACATGGTGCAAATACAACACCAGCGGTGCGATGGCAGACGGCCGAAATTATTATCAGGCCGGAGCCTGTCGGGTCAAAAAAGAACTCGGTGTTTGCGGGGCCAGTATTATTGAAGGCGATACCTCCCGGACGGATTATATGATTCTGACCGCCGATTCCGAAAGCGAATGTATTTCCAAATACGGACCGGGAATATCAACGCAACTTTGTGAATATGACGCAGCCAACGGTTATAAACGTGCCTATAACTGTTATTATGATCCGGATGAATTTAAATATACGACATCCAACTGCGGTGTTCGGCATGATTTAAGCGGTGATTATATCGTCGTAAACGGTCAAAAGAGGTGGCGTGAGTGTAATTGTGCCGGCGCCTACCAGCACCATAAATTTAACTGCGGCGGTTTATTGTCGGGCAATGCCTGCCAGCAGGAAATTTCGACGGCCTTAGCCTCCGCGGACCCGACAATCGGTGAGGCGATTGATGAAGGGTACCTCAGCGTTGGCGATACACTGCCGTTCTATCCGTATTGCGAATGTTCGGCCGATTACACCGAAGTTTGCGATGAAGACGGCAGCGGACGTTATAAAGGAGTCGGTCAGGCTTGCAACGGCAAGTATAAATCTTGCGAATGTATTCCGGACGAACTTCCGGTTAACTGGGCCGATAATTACTATGGTTGTCCGGGGGGCAAAAAGCCGACGGGAGTGTGGAAAGATAATGGCTGCGGACATAAGTATTATCAGTGTTCAAAAATAGAATGCACCTGGGAATACACCGAAAAGTGTCTGTCTCCTTTGTTGCCGGTAGGGCAGCCCTGTCAGGATAATATGGGCAACATCGGCGGCTACAAGGCCTGTACATGTCCGCCGGGATATAAGGTGTGTCCGACAGGTCAGGTCGGCGAGGGTGAGCCTTGTAATCTGAAAGGTGTTCCGTATTATAAAAGCTGCAAAATGCAGGAGGGTTGCAGCACAACGGCCAATAAACTCTGCAACGGTCCGTTGCAAATAGGGGTTAATCCGTGCACGCGTGAGGGCGAAACCTATTACGAAAGCTGTGTCTGCGCCAACGGCTATACGGAAGTTTGTGCGGACGGCGAGGTTGGTATCGGCGGCTATTGTGAATTAGACGGGGTTAAATATTATAAAGAATGCACCAAGCCGGAAGAAAATACATGTACGGCGGGTCACGTAACCGTTTGTGATACCAATCAGGAAAGCTATTCGCCCTGTGTCGATACCGATAGCGATGGTCAGCAGATTATAAAATATTTGTGTCGTTGTCCAAGCAATTGGTACACGGCAGACACCTGTCCGAGCGGTGTGCTCGGCGGCGATACCTGTACACAGGTCAATACCGCGGGAATAAGCACGGTTTATCGCAGCGAATGCGCCGCTGTAGAGACTTGTTCCGAATATCAGGATTTAACCTATCAGGTTTGTACGGATGCCCAAACCGGCGAGGGAAGCAGTTGCCAAACAACGGGCGAAAACGGCGAGACTATAACAAAATATGCCATTTGCCGGGACGGCAACAGCTGTCTTGAAAACGGTTTTAAATATTCCTGTTCGGGGTATAATGAAGCAGGGCTTGGCGAATCTTGTGTTGATGAAAACGGCAATCGTCTGTACAAAGAATGTCCTTGTCCGCCAAGTTGGGATTCCTGCAACAGTCCGAATGCAACCAAAGGACAGAAATGTACGCCGCTTCTGGTTGACGGCAGCTATGGGACAACGGTTTATTCATCTTGCGAATGTGATCGGTCGCGCTACAAATATACCTGCGAGACGGAAGGCGGCAACAAAGGAATAGTGCCTCCGGACACGCAAAATTATTGCGAAGTTACCGAGGTGGTTACCGAAACATCGGAAGATGGATCAACCTCGCAGGAAATTGAAAAAACCGTACGTTATTATGCTTCGTGCGCTTGTCAGGATGATTACAAATATACCTGTAACAATGCGGCGGCCGGAGATGTCTTGCCGGCAGGATATGAAAACGATTATTGCCAGATAAATTCCGCAAAATTTTACAAAGGCTGCGACTGTGCAAGCCAATATACGGTATCGGAAGAATCTTGCGGCTCCGGCCAGATGGTTGATATGACCAAGGGTTCTTGCGCGATCAGAGGACTCGTTCCGGAAACCTCAACCGGAAACGGCACGACATATAAACCGAATCAAACTTTATACACGGCTTGTATATGCAAACCGAATTATATCTTGCCCTGCAATGACAGCGTATATTATGACCAGTCGGGAATAGAATCTTGCGATCTCAGCGGCACGGCGCTTTATCCTCAGTGCAAATGCAATATTCCCGATCCGAAGCAGTGTGTTGCGGCAGGGCTCAACCAGGGTATTATGCCTGATGAAAGCGCTGTTTGTGTCGAAAAAACAGCCGACAATGACGGCAATATCGTATCCAATTCAAAATATGCGGCCTGTACCTGCAAAAGAGATTATGTCACACCGGCAAGCTCTTGCACCGGTTCGAATTACAATATGGTGGACGAACCTTATTGCGATGCCGGAAATGGCAACGGTGTGATGTATAAAGAGTGTGTTTGCGACGACGAGATATTTGATCTTGCAAAAGGACAAAGCTCGGCCGATGCGGCGACAGCCTGTGGCAGTGCAGACAACGTCAACCCCGATATAGAAGTACAGTTTTGCCGGAATATAAGAGGAACGAGCGAAACGGGGCTGTATTACCCGAACAAGCTGTTGTGTCTGTAAAACACCGGATAAACCACATACCCGAAAACACACAGGTTTCCGGTTAGCCCGAGTGCTGCCGGTGTCCTGCGGTGTGCTGGTGAAAACGGCGTTGGGCTTGCTGGTTATTCCGCTTTTGGATGTGTTGTTTGAGACCATATACCAAAGGCTTTCCGGCAGGAGTAAAGCCGAAGAAAAATAAAAAAACGCAGGTTCGCTGGCCTGCGTTTTTTTATTATCAGAGATTATCGGTCTTCTCTACTGGATTTTTCTTGAACCAAAGATCTATCCAGAGTACGTTTTTGTACTTTTTGAGTAACATCTTTACGCTGATTTTTGCGTTCAATAACCTGTCCGAGAATTTGTCCCCGCAACTGTGCTTTTTGTGCATTGGTCAGTTTATTGGAATTATCATTTTCAGAGGCGTGCTCCAAGTGAAACAAATTCTCGACTCCCTGTTTGGCATATTGAGGCAGCTGCTTATAAGAACCGTCTTGTTTCATTTCTTCCAATGTCTTATACTTATTGGCCAGATTAATCGTTTCGGAAACTTTGAAAGCCAAGCTGCCGTCTTTAGCCGATATACCGTCTTGTTCTTTTGTCTCTTTAACAAAATTTGTAAAGGATGTTTTATCTTCTTTGCTCTTGGCGGCTTCTTTAAGGTCTTGTTTTAGAGCTTTATCAGCGGCAATTTCTCCGAGAGTCAGCGCATCCGGTGTCTTTTCCCCGAAAGTGGTATTGACTTCTTTCATAAAGTTTAGATAACCTTCGCCGCTCTTTTCGAATTCGCCGGATTGAATTTTTTCAATAATCTTAAGCTTGGCAAGTTGCTCTTTTTCGTCTTTTGAATTATTGACCACATTAAGCAAAACCTGTTTAATATCGGGTAATTTATGCTCACCCTGTTGTTCCGGACTATTGCCTTTCATTACGGGCTCTTTACTCTGCTCTTTGCTTGGTTGTTTCTCTTCCGTTGTTTTTTCATTCAGACGTTTATTAACTTCTTCGCGATTGATAACGGCTATTTTCTGCTTATCCAGTTCGGCCAAAAAGGCTTGCTGTGTTTTTACGGAAAAACTGTCTTCCAGTTCAACATTCGGAATATGATTGTCCTTCAGTTGGCGCACCAGATTTTCAATCTCTTTTTGTGTCGGCTCGCGCTGTTTTCCGTTTTTATCCGTGGTAATCAAATCATAACGTGATTGATCTTTGGCGATATTCAATTGCATTTTGTCCCCGTTTGCATAGGTTTCGCTCATCCCGGTCAAAACGGCATCCCCCGCATAATAATTTGCAGTCTTGTTGCCGACATTTGTTTTTTCCGGCAAGGGTGGTGTTTTTGGCGTTTGTTTTACGGGCGCCGCCTCGTTAACCGGCATTTGTTTTACGGTAGGTGCTTCATTAATCGGCGCTTGTTCGGCGGCAGCTACCTCGTTAACCGGCGTTTGTTCATCGATTGATTTTTCAAAGCTCTCGTTTTCTGTTGTTTTTTCTTTCTTTTCCTTGCGATTTTTATATTCGACGTAGCTTTCTTTGATGGCGGCTATTTTCTGCTCGTCAAGCCCTTTTTCTTTAAGAACCATATCCATCAGTTTGTCGGTAGAGATGTGTTCTTCCACTCTGAAATTTTCCGGCTTTTTTCCGTCATGCAACTTCAAATAAGCTTGATAACGCGGGTCTTGCAGCATTTCCTCGCTGATTTGCGCCTGCAGGGAATGCACGGTTGTTTCCAGATTACGGAAGAAAGTATCTCTCTTGGCTGTTTTATTCTCATATTCCGGAACTCTGCCGCCGTAAGCCATATCAATCGTTGCTTGCATATTATCCTTTTTTTGCATCAAATCCTGCTGACGCTTATGGCAGCTATTGATAATATTTTGCAGGTTTTTTCTGTCTTTGTCCAATTGCTGTTGTTGCAGCTTGGTTCCGGCAAATGGCGGCAGAGCGTTTAATTTTTCTTGCTGCTGTCGGATGATGGCGTCCAATTCCCAGGCATTGGCATTGGCAACTATTTTTTGGGTCAGTCTTTCCGGACTGCGCCGAAGCATTAATTTCGCTTTGGTTATGAATTTAGTGCCGAATTTTGTGCTGAGCCATCGGGTCGAAGCATCAACGGATTGTAATTCGACAACTTCATTCAATCTGTCTTTTAGCCGTTGAACCCTGTTTCCCCTCGAAGAAGACATCTTATCCCTCATTGAGTAATACACACGGGTAACGGGGTTGGCATATACTTTTTTAGTCCCCCAATAAGTTGACGGATCGATATTCTTGTCGGCTTTTTCAAGCTGACGTTTACGTTTTAGCTGATACCATTTGCACTTGTCTTTTTCGGCTTGAATGGCCTGACGCAAATCATTGTTAACCTTGCCGGTAAATTGGCGTTCAACAGCAGCTTTCTGTGCCTCGGCCAATAGAGCGTTAAAATCTTTTTTAGCATTATTTTTTTGCTGATTTTCGGCGTTTTTTGCATTTTCTTTATCAATATTGCCCAGTCCGAAATCATTAAATTCCTTATATCAAGCAATGTTGAGTTGCAACTGTCTGCAGAAACTCCAATAGATTGCAAAATAGTTACATTTTGAAGAATCTGCAACCCTACTTCATACAGAGCGGTGAACCGTCCGCTAAGTTCACCGGCATCCTCGTGTGTCATTTCAGTGCCAAACCCACGTCCGGAAGC
>CASFJS010000006.1 GCA_949295085.1 uncultured Pseudomonadota bacterium | reverse complement strand
CGATAAAATTTAAACGGTCATTCCTCCGAGGCTTTTAGCCGAGGATCAGGAATCTTCCGCTTATATTAAAACAGTTGAAGATGCCTGAGCCTCACTCCGTTCGGCGGCATGACAGTTTAAATAGGAAGAATGCCTGGCAAGGCAGGGTGACAGGTTCGTTTCTGTCATTCTGAGGAGCGAGAGTGACGAAGAATCTCTTAGATCCTTCGCTGCGCTCAGGATGACGGTAAAGGGTGCTCAGGGTGACAGGTTTTATTGCTTGCCCAAAGGCGGAGGACAGGGGTGTGGGAAGAATGCTTTAACGGGCGGTTTTTAAACAACACTTTTCAGGTTATCGACTTGTATCAAGAGCTGTTCTTTGGTTAAATCAAAATCAGAATCCAGCCAGAGTTGTTCAAGCTCTTTTAAAACCCGGCCGATACGGCTTTTGTCTGTCAGGCCGCCGTTAATAAGATCTTTGCCGGTTATCGGAAAAACCGGTCGCGGCAAAGATGCGGCTCCGTCGTAATAAAACCACATTTCTTTCGGACATTCCTGTTTGCGGGCGGCCACAGCCAGCAACGATGCACAATAAAAATCGCAACCGTGGCTATAAATTATTTTGAGGCGCATTTTGTCATTTAATAAATCATCAAAACTTAGTTTTTCTTTGGCCAGTGCCGTAAAAAGTTGTTTTTCACGACGACTAAACTTCAGGCGTACGGCCAAATTTTCGGCCAAAGCCTCATCGGGACAATATAAGACAAACAGTTTTACCAATGCGGCATTAGCGATTTCATGCCCTGGAATAATCTTATTTAAAAACTCCAAATCATCAATATGTGCAGCATCCGGCATAATATAACTTAAAATACCGTTATCCTGCATTAGACGATAAATTCGCGGAGCCTCCGGTGTTTGGACAATTTTAAATAATTCATCGCGAATCCGCTCCATCGGAACCTTTTTCAGACCCGCACAATTTTCCTGACAGGCTTTAAGCGCCTGCGTATCCGGTTGGCCGACCCCAAAAAGCGAATAAAAACGAAAATAGCGCAGAATACGAATATAATCCTCATGAATCCGCGCCGTGGCCGAACCAATAAAGTGAACCCGGCCTTTTTCAAGGTCTTCAATACCATTGTAATAATCAAAAACATTGCCCTGTTCATCGGCATAAACGGCATTAATGGTCAGATCACGACGAGAAGCGTCTTCCTCCCAATTGTCGGTAAACTCTATTTCGGCCGGACCGTTTTCTTGCAAAACATATTTGTAAAGCGAGCTGACTTGCAGCAGAATATCGTCAATCACAACGCCGATCGCGCCTTGTTTGATACCGAGCGGAACGGTCTTTATGCCCTCGTCGGCGCAGGCTTCGGCGATTTCTTCCGGACTTAGGTCGGTGGCTAAATCCAAATCCGACCCCTTAAGGCCTTTTAGGGCATCACGCACCGCACCGCCGACAAACCTTAAAACACCGCCATGTCGGGCAAAAAGCTTAAACAAAGCCAAAACCTGCGGGCTGGTGGTGAGTTTTGAAATATCAAGATAATTATCGCGGATCATCGGTTTTTAATATCCAGTAAAATTTTTTTTGAAATTAACAGTTTTTATATATTTTGCAATTATAATTGTTGCAAAATTAACCGTAATTGTGGGTGAGAAAAATGAAAAAATATTTTGTTTTCGGGTTGTTGGCTTTAATCGGCCATATCGACAGCGCCGCCGCGGCAGCCCCGCAGATGATCGGAGAATACGGCGATTGGGTTGCCTATTACTACCGTGATAATGCCGGGCCGGTTTGTTATATGGCGTCTACCCCGAAAAAAGACGAAGGAAAATACACCAAACGCGGTGATATTTTTGTTGTGGTTACACATCGGCCGCACGAAAACAGCTATGATGTCGTTAATATAAATGCCGGTTATACATATAAAAAAAACGCGCCGGTGGAGCTTAAAATAGGCGCCAAAACATTTCGGCTGTTTACGGACGGCGACAAGGCCTGGACAATAAAGGATAAAGACGATAAGGATATTGTCGCCGCAATGAAACGCGGCAGCCGAATGATTGTTGACGGGGTATCCGCCCGCGGCACCAAAACCAAAGACACGTATTCGCTGCGGGGTTTTACCTCTGCTTACAGAGCAATCTCAAACAAGTGTAAATGATGAAAAACCTTATCGGTCTGTCAAAAGAAGAACTGGCCGCCGAGCTTGAGCGCCTCGGCGAAAAGTCTTTTCGTGCCAAACAATTGTGGCAATGGATTTATTTTAGAGGCGAAAGTGATTTTGACAAGATGAGCAACTTGTCAAAAGAACTGCGCGCCAAACTCAAGGAAAACTATACCCTGCAACGACCGAAAATCATCACCGAGCAGATTTCCAAAGACAAAACGCATAAGTGGTTGCTGGAGTTTGACGACGGGCAGCGAATCGAAACGGTATATATTCCGGAAGAAGACCGCGGCGCGGTCTGTGTCTCAACACAGGTCGGTTGCGCGGTCGGCTGCAAGTTTTGCCATACCGGCAGCCAAAAAATTACCCGTAATTTGACTGCCGGTGAAATTGTTGCCCAATTTATGGTGGCGCGTGATGCTTACGGTGAATGGCCGTCTCCAACCAACGAAACCCGCTATCTGTCCAATATCGTGGTAATGGGTATGGGCGAACCGCTGCATAATAAAGAAGAAACATTTAAAGCGCTCAAAATATTATCCGACGGCGACGGAATCGCTATATCAAAAAGGCGAATCACGTTGTCGACCTCCGGCATTGTGCCGAATATTGAGGCGGTGGCGGCCGAGCTCGGGGTTAAACTTGCTATCAGTCTGCATGCGTCGAACAATGAGAAACGTTCGCAAATTATGCCTATTAACAAGCGCTACCCGATTGAAGAAATATTAAAAGCCTGCCAAAAATATCAGGATATTATGGGAATGAGCCGGATGATTACCTTTGAATACCTGATGCTCAAAGATTTTAATGATACGCCGGAAGACGCTAAAGAGCTCATAGCCCTGATGAAGAAATTTAATCTCGGCGCCAAATTTAATCTTATTCCTTTTAACCCCTGGCCGGGATGTGATTTTGCACCGAGTTCCAACAACAAAGTTCACGCGTTTTCGCGTCTTTTGGAAGCGGCCGGATACGAAGCCCCTATACGCGTGGCGCGCGGACAAGATATTTTGGCGGCCTGCGGACAGTTAAAATCTAAAAAACAGGCCGGAAATCCGGCTTAAAAAGCGTTTGGAATATGCCGTATTTTTAACGGAAACATTACCAAAACCGCGTCAAAGCGGATATCAAAGTCGGCATATTCGGGATGATGTGCCAGAAAAACTTCGGCCGCACGACGAATCCGTTCTTGTTGGGCAGGCTTGACGGCATAGGCAGCTTCTGTCAGGTTGCGGCGCTTTTTAACCTCGACAAAAACTAACGTTTTTTGGTTTTTGACAATCAGGTCAATCTCGCCGGCGCCGGTGCCGCGACCGGTGACGTAGTTGCGGACGACCAAAGAATATCCCTTAAAGCGCAGATATTGCAAAGCCGTAAATTCGGCCGTTTTGCCGGAAATATCAGCGACCATTTTTCAACTCCAACGCGGTTTGGTAAACTTCGTTTTTGTTTAGATTATACTGCTCCGTAATATTTTTGACCGCGGTTTTAAGCGTGTTTTTTTGCAGCTCGGCGGCTAAAGCCTTTCGGTAATCGGCGGTCTTTTTTTCTTCCGGCGGTGCCACCATGAGAACAATCTCGCCTTTGGGCGGGTTGGCGGTATAGTATTCCGCGAGTTCTGCCGCGGTGCCGGTGCGGCATTCTTCATAAAGCTTGGTTATTTCGCGGGCCACCGCGATTTCGCGACTGCCAAAAACAGCCGAGGCCGCGGATAATGTTTTTACCAAGCGATTGGCCGTTTCGTAAAAAATCAGGGTCGATTCAACATCTTTGTATTTGCTTAGAGCCTCCGTACGAGCTTTATTTTTATTGGGTATAAAGCCGGCAAACAAAAACTTGTCGCTCGGCAGGCCGGAAAGCTGCAGCCCGCAAATTGCCGCACATGGCCCCGGTATTGTCGTTAAATAAACATTTTGTGCCCGACATAATCGCGCTAACTTGTAGCCCGGATCGGAAATAAGAGGCGAACCAGCATCCGAGGTATAGGCTACAATATTGCCTGCTAAGGCCTGATCTATAACTTTTTGCGCCGTTTCGGCCTCATTATGGTCGTGCATAACGATAAAAATTTTATCCCTGCTTGATATGCCCAAAAGAGATAATAATTTTTTGGTAACACGAGAATCCTCGCAGGCAATAACCGCGGCACTCTTTAACACCTCAAGCGCCCGAAGCGAAATATCGCCGGTGTTGCCTATCGGGGTGGCAACCAGATAGATGCCCGTTTTCATTAAGACCTCTCTGTATTAAACGTTTTTTTAACTAAAACCTGTTATGGATTGTTTTATATTTTGGGACAAAAAGCAAGTGTTAAAAAGATTTTGTTTTGTGTTGATGTGTCTGTTGGCAGCCTCGTGCGGTTCAACCGGCAATATTAAGGACGAAGGCGGTGCCGACAGCTATCATACCGACATTGCCGAAATCGGTATATCTTCCGCCGAAAGTTTTCGCGTCGGGATGTTGTTGCCTTTGACCGGTGCGGATGCCCGCTATGGCAACGGACTTAAAAACGCATCCATGCTTGCTTTGAACGATTTTAACAACCCTAACCTCGTGCTGCAGTATTATGACACACAAAGCACACCTGCCGGTGCCAGAATAGCTATTGAAAATGCCCTTAATCAGCGTGCCGATTTGATTATCGGGCCGCTCAAAAGTCTTGAGGTTCAGGCCATTACGGATGAGACCATCTATCAAGGTGTGCCGGTTATTGCCTTTTCCACCGCACAGGAGGTTTTGCAGCCGACGATTTATACTCTGGGTTTGTTGATTGACGAACAGGTTGACCGGATTATGACTTATGCCGCAGACCAGGGGCGCAAGAGGTTTGCTTTGTTGCTGCCGGATAACGGAACCGGCGCCGCCGTGGCACGAGCCGCCGTAAAATCGGCACAAAAAAACGATGTTGCCGTTACGGTTGTCGGCTTTTACCAACCGGGAGCGTCCGACTTTTCGGGCATTGCCAAAGAGATGACAAATTATGCACAAAGGCATGACCGGGTCGCCCGGATAAAAAACAAACTGCAAACGGCCGCCCAAACCGGCGATACCAAAGCCGCGCACGCCTTAAAAAAATTATCTACCCGCGAAGGGTTGGGCGATGTTGGCTTTGATGCACTGATTATTCCTGAGAACGGCGCTAAATTAACCGCGGCAATATCCATGTTTGCCTATTATGATGCGGCGGCACCGCAGGTGCGGTTTTTGGGAACTTCTTTATGGGAAGGAAACCGGTTGAATAACGAAGCTGCCGTTGCCAGCAGCCTTTATCCCTCCGTCCGCAGGCCTCTGGCCGGAAAATTTGCCAGCCAATATTACAACACTTTTAACGAAAAACCGAGCAGCCTTTACACTCTGGCCTATGATGCTGTCAGTATTGCCAACCGTCTGGCACAAACACGCGGCGAAAACTTAAACGAGGATATTGTGACTCAGGGTGGTTTCGGCGGTATTAACGATCGGGTCAGATTTTTTGCCGACGGTTCAAACCAACATTCGCTTGATGTTGTTGAAATCCGCCCAGAGGGCAATATTGTGGTGGACAGTGGCAGCCGCTATTTTGAAACTATTGCCGAACCTTTGCCGCCGGTTGCGATTGATGCCAATTATCGGGTGCCGCAAATTTTCGGTAAAGATCCGTCTTTGGCGCAGGTTATGATTTACGGACAGGTTCTGCCGGATGAAAATCAGGTACCGACAGGTATTGATCCGGAGGCTGATCAAGAAATTGCCGACAGACAGCTTCGGGACATGGGGATTTATATAAATTAGCCGGTAAAATCTAAATTATGCTTGAAATAAGACCCGCTTTTTGCTAACTATGGCTTAATGGAGGAGAACGGGTTAACGTTTCGCCAACCCGGTCAGGTCCGGAAGGAAGCAGCCGTAACGAAATTTGTTGAGGTCGTTTCTTCTCCGCCTTTGTCTTTTTACGGGATTGTTTTATGGCAGAAGAAAATAAACAAGATTATGTGGTTTTGGCCCGCAAGTATCGCCCGCAGAATTTTAACGAACTGCTGGGACAGGACGCTTTGGTCAGAACGATTACCAACGCCATCAAAAACAACCGCCTGCACCATGCTTATATTTTGACCGGTATTCGCGGCGTCGGCAAAACGACCACCGCCCGGATTATTGCCAAGGCTCTCAACTGCACCGGCAAAGATGCCCTTAACGGCGCAACGGTCAATCCCTGCGGTATTTGTGAAAACTGCCGCGCTATTGCCGAATCGCGGCATATTGATGTTTTGGAACTGGACGCGGCCTCGCGAACCGGTGTGGATGATATCCGCGAAATTTTGGACGGCGTGCGCTATAAGCCGACCAACGCGCGTTATAAAGTTTATATCATTGACGAAGTTCATATGCTGTCTAAGCAGGCTTTTAACGCCCTGCTCAAAACATTGGAAGAACCGCCGTCACACGTTATTTTTATTTTTGCGACGACCGAAATTCGCAAAGTTCCGATTACCATCTTGTCGCGTTGCCAGCGGTTTGATCTGCAGCGTTTATCTATTGAAACTCTGATTGATCATTTCAAAAACATTGCTGACAAAGAAAATGTTAAGACGGAAGAAGAAGCCCTGCACCTGATTGCCCGCGCGGCCGACGGTTCTTGCCGCGACGGCTTATCTCTTTTGGATCAGGCCATTTCGCTCGGCAACGGCGAGGTTAAAACTGATATTGTTAAGAATATGATCGGCTTGGCGGACCGGAGCCTGACTTTTGAATTGTTTGAAAATCTGGTTTCGGGCAAGATTGAAGATGTTGTTGCCAATTTGGAGCAGCAACACCAAAACGGTGCCGCACCCTTAACCCTTTTGCAGGATTTGATTAATATTACTCACCTTTTGGCCAAAGTTAAGATTGTGCCGGAGGCTCTTAATGATCCGGCGCTGTCGGAAAATGAAAAAAATTTTTGTTCCCGGCTGGCGCCAAATGTCTCCATCGCCGTGTTATCCAAGATATGGCAAATGCTCATTAAAGGCTTGGGCGAGCTCAATATTGCGCCTTTGCAGGCGGACGCTCTTGAGATGGTGCTTATTCGCATTGCTTATTCGGCCAACCTGCCGACCCCGGCGGAGATTTTGGACAGCTTAAAAAAAAACTCTGATTTAGCAGTGACAAAGCCGCAAATCCGCGCCGCGGTGCCGGAAGAAATAGCGCCCGCTTCCCGCGAAGTTCGACCCGCGCCGACAAAAAACGATACCGACGCTTTGTGTTTTAAGACACCGGATGAGCTTGTGGACTATTTACAAAATACCAAACATCCGATGATGGTATACAGCCTGAAGCACGATGTTTCTTTTGCCGAATTTACAAACGGGACAATGAAGATTGCCGTCTCAGACAAGATAAACAACGACTTTTTGCTTAATTTGCAAAATATTTTGACCGAAGCCACAGGTATTCGCTGGAATATTGATATTCAACGCGGCGCTTTAGGCGAAACAATCGCCGATAAAGAAGCAGCCAAAGATTTGGCAAACAAAAAAGATGTAATGGATCTGCCGTTGGTTAAGGCGGTGATGACCGAGTTTCGCGGTGCCAAAATCGACAGTCTGACCCGCAAGGTTGTGCCTGCAGAAACCGGCGAATCGTCCGAAACACCGGCTTTTGAGGATGATAATAACTATTTTGATGAGGATAACGACATATGATGAATATTCAAAACCTGATGAAACAGGCGCAAATGATGCAAAAAAAAATGCAGGAAGAACAAGCCAAACTTGCCGAAGAAGAAGTTGAAGGAACGGCCGGCGGCGGTGTGGTCACGGTAACGCTCAACGGCAAATATGCCATGACCAAACTTCATATTGACAAAAGTCTTATAGATCCTGAAGAAGCCGATGTTTTGGAAGATCTTATCCGCGCGGCTTATAACGATGCCAAAGAAAAAATCGACGCCAGAATGAACGACAGCCTGAGCTCTCTGACCGGCGGACTTAATC
Organism: uncultured Pseudomonadota bacterium; assembly: GCA_949295085.1. Classification (GTDB taxonomy): domain Bacteria; phylum Pseudomonadota; class Alphaproteobacteria; order RF32; family CAG-239; genus CAZU01. The sequence goes on along the minus strand of CASFJS010000006.1, from coordinate 49,959 downwards.
TCGGCGGAATGAAACTGCCTTTTTAAGGGGATATTATGGCCGGAAAAGACATTGAAATCTTAATTAAACAAATAGCCAAGCTGCCGTCGCTAGGCTCACGTTCGGCCAGACGAATCGTCCTGCATTTGCTGAACAAAAAAGAGGCGGCGCTGCTGCCGCTGATAGAAGCTCTGACAGAGGTGGCGGGAAATATTAAAACCTGCGAGGTCTGCGGCAATTTTGATACCGTCAGCCCCTGCCCCGTCTGCTCGTCGGCAACAAGGGACGACAGCCTGATCTGTGTGGTACGGGATGTGGCCGATTTATGGGCGATGGAAAGAGTATCGCTGTTTAAGGGTAAATATCATGTTCTGGGCGGTGTTTTATCGGCTATGGAAGGGGTGGTGCCGGAAGACCTCAATATTGACTCTCTGGCCAAAAGAATCGAATCCGGCATGGTAAAAGAATTGGTATTGGCGCTGCCGGCCACCATCGACGGACAAATTACCTCGCATTATTTGTTGTCGCGCTTTAAGGACAGCGGGGTCAAGATTACGACGCTGGCACAGGGTATTCCGATGGGTGCCGAGCTTGATTATATGGATGAAGGTACGCTGCAGCTGGCGTTGAATTCTCGTAAGGTATTGTAAAAAAGCTTATTCAACACTGTCTATCAGTCTGTCAAGATCATCGCGCTCGGACTGCTGATAGCCTTCTTCCAGGCTTTCTTTGAGTTTTTTGGTCTGATCCTTAACGGCTTTTTTAATTTTCGGCTGAGCCAGTCTTTCAAACAAATCCTCCGTTTCTTCTTTTTCATCCTGATCTTCGGTTTCTTCGTCCTCCGCGCTCAACGCCTGAGTTTTTTCCTTAATCAAATCCAAGGTTTCTTGCGGTATCATTTCTTCAAGCGGTTTGGCAAATGAGCCGGCCAGCTGATAATATCTTGATTCACGCAGAACATCCGATTGTTTATCTTCCGGCACAATCCAGCTAACCATGATATTGAACAAAATAACCAGCAAAAACGCCCGCATAAAACCAAAAAACAGCCCCAGCAAGCGGTCAAGACCGTTTAATTTGCTGGTGCGGATTTTGCCGATAATCTGACTTGTGGAATAAATCCAGATAACAAAAAACAGTACAAAAATCATCAGCGCCGTTAAAATTCCGGCCAAAATACCACTGGATACAAATTTTTTGGTAAAAGGCAGACAAACCGGCAACAGGTAAATAATTGCCGCGGTTGCCAAAACCCAACCGACAATCGACAAAACTTCTTTGACCAAACCTCGATTCAGGGCTATCAGTGCCGAAATGGCCACAATGATTAAAATGATGACATCTAGATTATTCACCGGATATCCCCTTTTAGTTAAACAGATTTATCAAGCGTTGGACATTGCCGATTTCATGCAAATTCATATCCACCGAAAATTTTTTGTCGGTAGAGCGGCCTTGCGGGATAATGGCACTATGAAAGCCAAGCTTTTTTGCCTCTTTAAGCCGCAGCGACGGCTGCGCTACCACCCTCACCTCGCCGGATAAACCGATTTCGCCAAACATTACCATATCTGCCGGCAATGGCTTGTTGGTTAATGATGAAATAACAGCCAAAGCTACGGCCAAATCGGCGGCCGGTTCGGAAATACGCAGACCACCGGCAATGTTTAAATAAACATCCTGCGAGCTCAAATTCATCCCGCAGCGGGCTTCCAAAACAGCTAAAACCATCGCTAACCGGTTGGAATCCCAACCAACAACCGCACGCTTCGGACTGGCATAACCGGTCGGGCTGACTAAGGCTTGAATTTCAACCAAAACCGGTCGCGACCCTTCTATGCCGGCAAAAACACAGGAGCCGGATATATTGCCCTGACGTTCGGCCAAAAATAAAGCCGACGGGTTGGCAACCTCAACCAAACCTTTGTCCTGCATTTCAAAAACACCGATTTCATCCGTGGCGCCGTAGCGATTTTTGACCGCGCGCAAAATACGAAAGTGATGCCCGCGTTCGCCCTCAAAATAAAGAACGGTGTCTACCATATGTTCCAACACCCGCGGACCGGCAATTTCGCCCTGCTTGGTCACATGACCGACCAAAAACAAGGTAAAACCCTTGCGCTTGGCCAGTTTTATCAGCTCGTAACTGCAGGCCCTGACTTGTGTAATACTGCCGGGGGTTGAATCAACTTCTTCCAAATACATGGTCTGAATGGAATCAATAACCACCATGGCGGCGTTTGATTTTTCAAGCGTGGCAACAATATCTTTGATTTCGGTTGACGTTGCCAGATTAACCGGCGATTTTTCAAGCCCCAGACGCCGGGCCCGGATACGCACCTGGCCGATGGCTTCTTCGCCGGATATGTAATAGACCTCAGGATTTATCGGCAAGCCGGCCACTTTGGCACAGGCCTGCAGCAGTAAAGTTGATTTGCCGATACCAGGATCCCCGCCAACCAAGATGACCGAACCGGGCACTAAACCACCGCCGCAAACACGGTCAAGCTCGGTGATGCCGGTTGACAAGCGGTCAAGTCGTTCTTCGGCGCCGCTTAAAGGCACAAACTCAATTTCCCGCCCCTTTGATTTGCGCGGATTAAAGTTGGAAAAACCTCCGCCGCCGATAACTTCTTCAACGATTGTATTCCATTCGCCGCAGGCATCACATTTGCCCTGCCATTTCGGATATACCGCGCCGCAATCCTGGCAAACGTATTGTTTTAGCTCTTTTTTGGCCACGCTAAACCCCCGTTTTTATCGGCCCTTGTGAACGCCCGTTGATAAACTGGACAACATAAGGATTCTCAGTTTCGTCCATTTCTTTGACCGTGCCTTGCCAGATGATTTCACCCTTATACAGCATGGCAACGCGGTCGGCTATTTTGCGTACGGAAGCCATGTCGTGCGTAATGGTTAACGCCGTGGCACCCAAACCCTTGACCGATTCAACAATCAAATCATTGATGACATCCGCCATAATCGGATCCAAACCTGTTGTCGGCTCGTCAAAAAAGATTATTTCCGGCTTGGATATAATGGCGCGTGCCAAACCAACGCGTTTTTGCATGCCGCCGGAAAGCTCTGCCGGTTCAAGATCGGCAACCTCAGGATCAAGACCTACCGAACGCAATACCCTGATTGCTTCATTTTTAGCATCTGTTTTAGAATAGCCTTTATTTTCAAGCAGATCAAACGCAACGTTTTCCCAAACGCTTAAACTGTCAAACAATGCGCCTCCCTGAAAAAGCATGCCCATTTTTGAATGTAACGCTTCTTTGCCTTCTTCATCTATACCGATGACTTCATTCCCATCAACCAGAATAGAGCCTTCTTCCGGCGTCAGGAGCCCTTGAATGCATTTAATCAAGACAGATTTTCCGGTGCCCGATCCACCAATAACAACCAGAGATTCTCCTTTGTAAACATCCAGATTAAGACCGCGCAAAACCGTTTTTTTACCAAATGATTTGCAGATATTTTTAAGTTTTATTTTTATTTCTGACATTGGTGCCTAATCCTTATCTTGAAAAGAACAACTCGGTAACAACATAGTTGAAAATCAAAATTAAAATTGATGACGACACAACCGCATTGGTGGTTGCCTCGCCAACCCCCTGAGCGCCGCCTCTGGATTTATATCCGTTGTAACACCCCATAAGGGAAATGATAAAACCAAATACGGCCGCCTTAACCACACCGGTGGTAATATCTAAGGCCTGCAGCTCATCCAATGTTGCGTTGATATAATTGGCCGGGTTAAAACCAAGCTTGTAAACACCAACGACATAGCCGCCGAAAATACCAATAACATCGCCGATTAATACCAAAAGAGGCATAACCACCAACCCTGCCCAAATACGCGGTGCTACCAGATACTTTAGCGGATTGGTTGATAATGTCGTTAAGGCGTCAATCTGTTCGGTTACGCGCATGGTGCCTATTTCTGCCGCCATGGCAGCACCAATGCGCCCCGCCACCATCAATGCCGATAAAACCGGCGCCAACTCGCGGGTAACCGAAATCAAAACCACGCTGGCAACCATGCTTTCGGCACCGACCGACGCAAAACCGGAGTAGCTCTGCAGGGCGATAACCATTCCGGCAAAAATTGTCGTTAAACCGACAACCGGCAAAGAGTAAAAACCCATGTCTACAACCTGTCGTAAAAAATTACGACCGTAAAAGGGCGGTGTTACGCAGTTATATACTGATTGAATGATAAAACCAAACAGTTCGCCAACCTTAAAGATAAAGTTAACCAGAGGTTTGCCCTGACGGCGTAAAAATTTTTCGATTTTCCGGATAAACAACATATTAACACCCTGAGTTAAAATTAAAAATCTGGGCATATTTTAATGCGAAGATTGTAATTAATCAACCGTCATTTGACAAATCCGCACAGCAAACTTAGGGCCGCCAAAACCTTGGCCGGCGAGGATGTTTCAAAAGGATTGATAATGAATAAAGGCACTTTAATGCCGCCGATATCATAAAAAGATTTTTCAGGTAGCCGCTCCTGAGGCGCTAAAGATAATTTTACGGCCAGTTTTATTTCCGTATCCTCAACCGTCGGATATTTAACAATACCAATATTCCTTACTTCCAACAATCCTTTGATATTTTCCGGCGCCGAAGCTATAGCACGGCCGTTTGTTATGTTGATGTCCACCCTGTCGTCCGCGACCAAAACAGCCCCAAACGACGTTATAAGCCTTAGCGCCAGATCTGATTTGCCGGAGCCGGAATCCCCCAAAAGCAAAACCCCTTTTCCCGAAAAACTGACACAGGTGGCGTGAATATTCATTTGATTTGCTCCAAACGACCGGCTTTTTCGGCCGAATTTACCGTGATAATGATCCGGCGGGCATCTTTTTCGGGCATAAATTCAATTTTGAAAATATCCCGCGGTAACAATGATCCCGCTTTTTCCGGCCATTCTATAAGACTGACCCCTCCGTAAACCGCATCTTCAAAGCCAAGCTCGTAAACTTCGTCTGGATATTTCAGACGGTACAAATCAAAATGATTTATTTCAAATTCTGGCGCCGTATAGCCTTGTACCAAAGTAAAAGTCGGGCTCGGAATTTCTCCGATACCGGTTAAAAAGCTTATGAATGCGCGCGCAAATACACTCTTGCCCATACCCAATGTACCATAGAGCGCAAAGACATCACCTTTTTGCGCTACAGAGGCAAATTGCTCGGCCAGCGCAGCGGTTTGTTGTTCCGAACGGCTTATAAAAATTTTTTGCATCGGATTAATCACCGAAAGGATTAAACCAGACACTGCGCCGCCCGCTGCTTTTTTTGCTTTTTATAACTTTGACATTGGCTTTGCGCGCTTGAATTTTTTGCCAGTCCCACGGCATATAAAAATTGCCTTGCCACAAACCTCTTTTGTTGGATAAGGCTTGATTTTGGTATGGCAGATAAACCTGTGTCTGCCGCGTATCGGCAACCGCCCAACCGGCATTAATCAAGGCTGCACCTATGTCGTAGGGGCCTAACATGCAAACAGCTGTTAAAACACCGCGTTCGTCTTCATTCAATATATGACATCTGACCTCATTGTCCGCCAACCAACCGCTCAGCCATGAGATGGCTTGTTGCCCGCATTTATAACCCCGGCCGGACGCATCGGCACAGGTTTGAGAAATATCCGGCGCGGCAACACCGAAAAATTTGATAACCCGACCGTTTAAGGTCAAAGTATCACCACTTACAACTCTCGAAATTCCGCTTGTTGACGGATAATTCAGAGGATTAAAAGCCGCCGGCTTGTCCTCTTTTTTCTTTTCCGGCAGAAGCATGTCTGTCATATTTTCCGTTAATATGGGGTACTTGTCTTCACCGATCAGATTAACCGTTCCTTCGGCCTCGACAACTTCCGTTTCGGCGTTGGCAACGATTTCTTGCGATGTTTTAACGCCCTGCCCCAAAAAAGTTTTGATGTTTTGACCTATTCCACCAATACCATCGCTGAAAGCACCGATGGCATATAATATAAAAAATATAACCGCCAGCATAACGAATAACGACGGCAAACATCCTATTGCCCGCCAAGCCATTTTGGCAAAAATGTATAAAACTATCAGGCCTATGATCAGACCCAGAAAACCCCCGCCTTGCAATAACATGCTGTCGCTTTGCGTGCCAGCACCGCCAACTAAAATAAAAAACAAGGCCATAAAACCAAAAACAGCTTTTTTTAAGAATCCCATGGAAGCCCCTTTGTTTGCTAAAACATTACTTTGATATTCAAGACTAGCCCCTATTAAGTAAAAATATTATTAAACCGGCAATAAAAAAGGCTCCCGGAAGAGCCTTGTCTGATTTAACCGATTTTTTTGCAGTAACAATGACAATGACATTCTCCGTCACGCTCGATATCCTGACGGCACAACGGCGATATGCAGTAGCGTTCGGAATTTTGGCCGTCGCAGGGGCAGCGCTGCCATTCGTCTTCACCAAACATCATCTGTTTGGCATTGGCTATTTTCTGAACATTTTTTGTTGTGGTGTAGCCAGCTTTTTCACAGGTTTCAAGCATCTTTTCCAAAATAGTCATTTTTTAAGCTCCTTAATTCTAGTCAACAAATTTAATCGAAAACTTTTCGTTCGTTGTTTCCGGTTCTTTAAATACAGTGTTTTGAGATATTATATGTGTTTGTTTTTTTTGTTCCAAAATATTAATAATCATATCCAATTCGGCAACCGAGGCATATTGTAATACAACCTTGCCGCCGCCTTGTCTGTTCGGGCTTATTTTGATTCTTAAGCCTAAATTCCGGTTTAGATTGCGTTCGATATCCAAAATATCGTCGTTTTTTGTTTTTGATGTTTTTTTGTTTGTTTCCGGTGCTTTTTTTTCTTTTTGTTTGGCAACAAAATCTTCAACCTGACGCACATTCATGTCTTCTTTGATGATTTTATCGGCCAAATCCCGCGCATTTTCAAGGCCGACAAGACACCTGGCATGCCCTGCAGACAATTTGCCCTCGCTGATCAGGGTTTGAACATCCTGCGGTAAAGAAAGCAACCTTACCGTATTGGCTATATAACTGCGCGATCGACCAACGAGCTCTGCTACTTTTTCTTGCGTATGAGAAAAATTGGTCATAAGGCTTTGATAGGCGTTGGCCTCTTCTATCGCCGAAAGGTTTTCTCGTAACAGGTTTTCAATCAGTGCGATTTCCAAAACCTCGTTATCGGACATTTCTTTAATAATGACCGGAACTTCCGTTAAGCCGGCTTCTTTGGATGCGCGTAAACGACGCTCTCCGGCAACCAACTCGTATTTGTCGTCCTTAACCCGAACAATCAGAGGTTGCAGCACCCCTTTTTCTTTGATTGATACCGCTAATGATTTGATGGATTCGGCGTTAAAATCTTTTCGCGGTTGCCAATTTCCGATGATTATATCGGTAATTTTAATTTTATCGGTGTTTTTGGGCGCTGTTTTTTCGTCCCCTAAAACATCTTCGCCAAGCAGAGCTTCCAAACCGCGCCCCAAGCTTTTCTTTTTATTTTCCTCTAACATGCGATCAACTCTCTTTCTCTTTTAAGAACTTCTTTGGTCAGACCTATATAAGCCTGTGAACCGGGACATTTAAAATCATAAAGCAACACGGGTTTTCCATGCGACGGCGCCTCGGATATACGCACATTTCGCGGAATAACCGTATCATAAACCTTTTTGCCGAAAAAATGCCGGACATCGTCTTCAACCATTTGGGTCAGGTTATTGCGCTTGTCGTACATTGTTAAAACAACACCCTGCAACATTAAATTGGGATTAAAATTCTTTTTGATGGTGTTGATGTTGCGAATTAAGTCCGAAACCCCCTCTAAGGCCAAAAATTCACATTGCAGCGGAATAATGACCGCATCGGCCGCAACCAGCGCATTAATTGTTATTAAACTGAGAGAAGGCGGACAATCAATTAATATGTAATCATAATTAACGGCTTCCTTTTCCAAAGCTCTTTTTAACGCAAATTCTCTTTTATCGACATCAACCAGCTCTATTTCCGCAGCAGCCAGATCCGGTGAGGAAGGAATTATTGAAAAACCGGGTATTTCAGTCCATACAATAGAGTCTGTCAAACGAGCCGTTCCCAGTAAAACATCATAAGTTGACGGCATACTGCCTTTTTTGTCGATTCCCATTGATGTTGAGGCGTTGCCCTGAGGATCAAGGTCAATAACCAGCACTTTTTTACCGGCGGCAGCCATAGCGGTAGCCACATTAATCGTGGTTGTTGTTTTACCGACTCCCCCTTTGCGGTTAGCAACAGCTAAAATTCTCGGCATTTATTTTCTCCTTTTGTTTGCGATATCCGTAACAATTAAAATTTTGCCTTCGGACGACTGTTCGTTTGGTTCTATTTGGCATTTGAAACTCCAAAGTTTATGCGCTTCGGCAAGTTCTGAGGCATAGCTGCGTCCTTTCGGAAAAATGCAGACGGTTTCTTTTTTACAAAAAGGCGCGGCATATTTTAATAAATCTTTGAGAGAGGTTAGGGCGCGTGATGTTATGACATCAAATTTTTGCGGCGGTAAATTTTCGATTCTATCGTTGATAATGTTGACCGGTGTTTGCGTTGCGCGCGATACCTCATTTAAATACAGCGTTTTTTTCTTGATACTTTCGACCAGCACAACTTTTAAATACGGTGTTTTTTCTTGAGCCATAACAGCCAGCACCATTCCCGGAAAACCGGCCCCAGAGCCAAAATCCGCCAAGTTTAAAGCCCTTTCAGGAATGTATTTAAAAAGCTGCATTGAATCCAAAAAATGACGACCCCAAGAGTCTTCAAGACTTGAGCGGCTAACCAAATTAAACTTTTTTTGCCATTCAATCAATAACGATTGATAGGTCTTGAGTTTGTTTATTGTTTCATGTGAAACATCGTATTTTTCTGCAAAATTTTTCATAGTTTATTTGTATATTTTTTACAAAAATTTTAAAACAGAAAAAAACACTTATAAACACCCTTTTTTATTTATAGCAAAACAGTCTTTAAATCAGACACTTAAACGCTTTATATTGAATCTTTAGTTAAAATTTAAAACGATTTTTACAACCTAATTCGGTTAGTTTTGTTTCAACTTCCGTAAAATACGAACCGACATCTTTTGTAAAATGAGCATCATCACTAATCAGCAAGGGAACATCTTTGTAAATCAGTTCCTTAACAATCCACCAGTCCGGATAAGGACGACCAATACGCCGCAGACCGCCGGTGTTGACCTCACAGGCGGTTTTTGTTGCGGATAAAGCGTCGATAATTTTGAACTTTGTGTCACGCCATTCGTCGCTGGTGCATAAATTAAACTGGCAACAATAGTCGGGGTGGGCAATAAAATCAAAATACCCGCTTTCTATTGACAAACGGACGTTTTGCCAATAATTGCGTAATAAACTTCTTTTGTCTGCTTTCGTTATATTTGCCGGCAATTTTTTCAAATGGTAAATATTACATAAAAAACTTTCGTCATTGTTGCGGATAAAATGGGTGGCGCCTATAGTATAATCCGGTTTTAATATGTTTATTGCTTTTTCAAATTCTTTTCGCCAATTTGCAGACGGAAAAAAATCAACCTCAAGCCCTTTAAGAATTTTGATTCCGTGACGGGCGGCGGCCGTATCTATAGCTGCAAAAAACTCTGCAAACAACGATATTAGTTGTTGATTATCGGCAAAAAACATCGCAGATGTTTTGGGAAGACGGGCAAAACTCGGATGATAAATATAGTGATTGCTGATGCCCAGTGTATTGATGCCCCTGGATTTGGCTGCCGAGATCATTTCATCAATCGTGTTGCGACCATCAAAAACATTTTTAAACGATGTGTGGCAATGATAATTAAACTGTTGCATGCTGTTCCTTTCTTTTGGAAAGCAGTATACTTTTCAATATTTAATAAAAGCTTTATGACAGGCTGAGCTATTTTTCTATATGCAGTAAATCATAAATATCGCAACCGCATTTAGCGTCAAAATAAGCCTTGTTTTCAGCCGCTTTTTTTTCAAGTGTCGCGGTTTGTTCTTCTTTTAGATTATATCGGCGACGAATACCTTTAAGCCTCTTTTGACAGCTTATGACAGTTGTTCCTTCAAAAAACATATCGCAAAGTTGTATCAGGCGATCATAATCATCGTATGCTTGTTTTGACAACAGCTCTTTGCTCCGGTACAGGTCGGCTATCGGGTAGGAAGGATAATCTTTGTAATCAAAATCCGCTTCGGGAAAAGAGTGGGTTAAATTGATGCGGGCGGCATCGGACCACCCCATAGACATTAATTGGTCATAACCGACCATAAAATGGCTTTTACCGGTTTGTTTTTCATTTTGTTTTTTGCCATAATCGTGAAGCAGACCTAAAATATAAGCTTTTTCGTCGTTAAGTCCGCAACGGGATGCTATTTTGGCGGCGCATTCGCCAACCCCGACCGTGTGAAAAATATATTCCCGCAAACGTTGGCTGTCGATCCATAAAGCCATTTCTGTGACAGATTCCTGCCATATTGAAACGGCTGTTTTAATATCCAAAGATTTATTCATTTTTTATATATCCTAAAAGAGCCGTTATGGCTGCCGGCGTCACGCCGGGAATGCGAGAAGCTTCGCCTATTGTTGCGGGGCGGACAACAGAAAGTTTACTGACCATCTCGCGCGAAAGGCTGCCGACTTTGGTATAGTCTATATCTTTGCGAATTTTGAGGTTTTCGTCTTTTTTAAAGACTTCGATATCGGCTTGTTGGCGTTTAATATAGCCGGCGTAGCGCGCGTCAATTTCAACCTGTTCGTAGATATCCGGCGCAACAGATATCAGTTGTGGCCATATTTTTATGATTGTTTCATATGAAACATTATTATAGGACATGACATTAAAAGCGCTGCGTTTAACGCCGTCCTGCTTGACGTTGATACCATATTTTTCCAACTCCGTCGGTGTGATAAACAGATTCTCGCATTGGTTTTTAAATTTTTCCACGGCTTCTTTTTTGGTTTTAAATACACTGTATCTTGTATGATTGACACAGCCGGTTTGCCAACCTTTTTCGGTTAGGCGCATGTCGGCATTGTCCGCACGCAAAAATAAACGATATTCCGAGCGCGATGTAAACATTCTGTAGGGTTCATCAACACCTTTGGTTATCAAATCATCTATCATGACGCCTATATAGGCCTCTGATCTGTCAATAACAAATTCTTTATTGCTGCCGGATGATTTTAATGCGGCATTCACACCGGCCACAAGCCCTTGCGCGGCTGCTTCTTCATAACCCGTAGTACCGTTTATTTGTCCGGCTAAAAACAAACCTTGTACTTTTTTGGTTTCTAAACAATGATTGAGCTCCCGCGGATCAACAAAATCATATTCTATTGCATACGCCGGACGTAAAATTTCAACTTTTTCAAGCCCTTTTATGGTGTGGATAAAAGCCTCTTGGACATCGGCCGGCAAAGATGTCGAAATGCCGTTCGGATAAACAACATCGGTATTCAGGCCTTCGGGTTCCAGAAAAATTTGATGGGATGTGCGGTCGGCAAATTTGACCAATTTGTCTTCAATGCTTGGGCAATAACGCGGTCCAATACCTGTAATAAGTCCCGAAAATAGAGCACATTTATCAAAATTGTCACGAATAATCCGGTGGGTTTGTTCGTTCGTATGCGTTATATGGCAACTTATTTGCGGAGTTTTTATCTCTTTAGTCAAAAAAGAAAACGGGCAGGGATGTTCATCACCGTTTTGGCGCTCTAATACATCCCAATTAATCGTTTTGCCGTTCAGCCGGGCAGGGGTTCCGGTTTTAAGGCGACCGAGGCGGAAGCTTTTTTTCTTTAAATACGGTGTTATGCCTTGGCAAGAAACATCATTAACTCGGCCGCCGACCGTTGCCCGGTGGCCGGTAAACATGACGCCGTTTAGAAAAGTTCCGGTGGTTAAAACGACGGATTTGGCTTTTATTTGGCTCCCATCAGCCAAAATCACGCCTAAAACAGAATTGTTATCAAAAATCAATCCCTCAACGGCTGATTCCATAATTACCAGGTTTTTTTGGGATTCCAGAGCCTCGAGCATATATCGGCGATATAAATCCCTGTCGGCCTGCGCACGTGGACCCCGCACAGCCGGACCTTTAGAGGCGTTGAGCATACGAAACTGTATGCCGGCTTTATCGATGACCCGCCCCATTAAGCCGTCCAGAGCGTCAATTTCGCGTACCAAATGTCCTTTGCCCAAACCGCCGATGGCCGGATTGCACGACATTTCGCCAATGGTGGCTTTTTTGTGCGTTATCAATATTGTTTGGGCTCCCATACGCGCCGCAGCTGCGGCCGCTTCACAACCGGCGTGGCCGCCACCAACAACAATAACGTCAAAATTTGTGTTCATCTTATTTACCTATGCAAAACGAGCCAAAAATTTTATCCAATACTTCTTCGACTTCTATCCGGCCGGTTATTTTGCCAATTTCGCGCGCGGCCAAACGAATGTCTTCTGCCGAGAGCTCGATTTCTTTATTAAAATTAAACTCCTGCAAATAGTTAACAGCGTTTCTTAACGCTTCACGATAACGTTGGCGGGTTATCAAGGCACCGGAACCGGCGGCAAATTTATCTTTGATTTTACTGCCAATGGCTTTTAGCAAAATATCAATGCCCTGATTATATTTGGCCGATATAAGCAAATAACCTTTGTGTTGCAAATTTATTTTTTGCTCATCGCTCAGCTTGTCGGCTTTGTTGGCAACGTATATTTTTTTGTTTTCGGTCATTAAATCAAACTCTTGCGGGATATTTTTTAATCCATCAAACAAACAAATAACAATATCAGCTTCTTTGGCTTTATCCAAGGCTATGGCAATACCTTTTTGTTCGATAATGCCGGCGGCCTCCCGCAAACCGGCCGTATCGGTAAAAATAACCGGATAACCGTCTATATCAAGGTAAATATCTACGGCATCACGTGTGGTGCCGGCAATATCGGAAACAATGACAGCCTCACGTTTGGCTACGGCATTTAATAATGACGATTTGCCGGCATTGGGCTCGCCGAGGATAACCACACGAAAACCATCGCGCAAACGTTCGCCAATCGTATTGTTTTCGAGATGACACAAAATGTCTTCTTTTACTTTAAATACGGTGTTTTGAATATTATCAATCACATCATCCGGCAGTTCTTCATCGGGAAAATCGATATATGCTTCAATATGAGCCATTATATTTAACAATTCTTGGCGCCAATTTTCGTATAAATCCCTGAGTTTACCCTCCATTTGACGCAGAGCATATTTTTGCTGGGCGGCGGTTTCGGAATCAATCAAATCAGCCAGACCTTCGGCCTCGGTTAAATCTATTTTGCCGTTATAAAAAGCACGTTTTGAAAACTCGCCCGGTTCGGCCAAACGAAAATCCGATAAAGAAGACAAGGTTTCTAAAACCGAGGTTATAACAGCCTTGGCACCATGAATTTGAAATTCGACAATATCTTCACCGGTAAAAGAACTTGGCGCTTTAAAATACAAAACAACCGCTTTATCCAGAAGGTTGCCGTGTATGTCTTTAATATCGGAAAAATACGCATAACGCGGTTTAATATCTTGCCTTGTGATGTTTGTCATAAACTCAACAGCTTTGAGCGCATCTGATCCCGACACGCGAACAACGGCAACACCTGATTTACCATAAACCGTTGACAAAGCATATATTGTTTTATTATCCATTAAATATTCCTCTCGGTAGAGAGTTATAAAATTATTACATAAATCTTGCAAGTTTAAAAAAGGCTCTTTTTTTGACTCTACAGAGGCTTTTTATGTTTTCTTAATAAATCTATCCTATATTGGTTAAGAATCGTTTATACGGGCTTTAGAAAAGGTCGTTTTTTAACAATGAAAAAATTAATCATCTGGGATTTTGACGGTGTTATTGCCGATACCGAAAAATTATGGGTTACGTCCCGTATGGATTTATTAAACCGTGATTTGAATCTCGGATGGGATTTTGCCACAGCCAATAAATATATCGGCGGCCGCAGCGAAAAGGATAAAAAAGGAATTTTAGAGAAACTCGGTATTCGTGTTAAAGATTCTTTTTGGCAAGAAGCCATGCTGCTTGATCTGCAAAAAATGAACCAGGGACTTGTTTTAACGCCCGGAATTGATGATATTTTTAAAATGAGCAAATTTGATCAATGTATTGCTACCGGCGGCACGATAGATAAAACAAAAGCAAAAATAGAAAAAGTCGGTATTGAAAAATATTTTCCGCCGGAAAAAATATTTTCCGCCGATTTGGTAACATACGGCAAACCGGAGCCTGATTTGTTTTTGTTGGCAGCTCATACAATGGGGTATAAACCTGATGATTGTATTGTTATTGAAGATTCTTTGGCCGGATTGACAGCGGCACAAAGGGCTAAAATAATGCCTGTTGCTTTTGTCAAATATAACTCTCCGGAATATATAGAAGATATAAAAAATATGGGGATTACGCATATTTTTGATGACATGACTGAGATTAAAAAATTTTTAGAAACTTTTTAAGTCTTGTTTGTTATTTTTTCCGAGCATTTTATAGTCACCGAGGACGAGACATCTTCCACTTTTTAAAAACAGTTGAACTCCCCCCCTTAGCCTCGGGAAGCATTCTTCCCGAGGCGGGGTGACGGTTTGGGTGGCAGGAATGATCAACCAAAGGCTGTATGACAGATTTTGTTACTTCCCGATATGGGAGACAATCTTTTTTACTATTGTTTGTTTTAAGATCTTGTGTCTTATTTTAAACTTTAACTCCGGTCTTTTCTTGGTTACAATGAAAAGCCCCGCAAATTGCGGGGCTTAAAGATTTTTAAGAATTCATATTGGCAAAAAAGTCTTTATTGTCTTTGCTTACACGCAACTTGTCCAATAAAAACTCCATACCGTCGGTCAGCCCCATCTGCATCAACACGCGACGTAAAACCCACATTTTGGTCAATGTTTCGCGGTCAACCAGCAATTCTTCCTTACGGGTTCCGGAACGGGTAATATCAATGGTCGGAAACAGACGTTTATCCGTCAGCTTACGATCTAAAATAATTTCGGAATTACCGGTTCCTTTGAATTCTTCAAAAATAACTTCGTCCATGCGCGAACCGGTATCAATCAACGCCGTGGCAATAATGGTTAAAGAACCGCCCTCTTCAACATTGCGTGCCGCACCGAGCAGACGTTTCGGCCTTTGCAGGGCATTGGCATCAACACCACCGGTTAAAACTTTGCCGGAAGATGGTATAACCGTATTATAAGCACGACCAAGACGCGTAATGGAATCCAGGAGGATGACAACATCTTTTTTATTTTCAACCAATCTCTTGGCTTTTTCTATAACCATTTCGGCAACCTGAACATGGCGTGAGGCCGGTTCATCAAAAGTGGAGGATATCACTTCGCCTTTGACCGAACGGGTCATATCGGTTACTTCCTCAGGACGTTCATCAATCAGCAGCACCATCAGATAGCATTCGGGATGATTGGTGGCAATGGCGTGGGCAATATTTTGCAACATGACCGTTTTACCGGTACGCGGCGGCGCCACAATCAGGCCGCGCTGGCCTTTACCTTGCGGAGATATCAGATCAATCACACGAGTGGTATAATCTTTTTCGCCGCAGATAATATCAAAATTGAGTTTTTCGGTCGGATAAAGCGGCGTCAAATTATCAAAATTAACGCGCAGTTTAGATTTTTCCGGATCGTCAAAATTGATTTTGTTGACTTTAACCAAAGCAAAATATTTTTCATTCTCTTTCGGCGCACGGATTTCGCCCTCAACCGTATCACCGGTGCGCAAACCAAATCGTTTAACCTGGGCCGGCGAAACATAAATATCATCGGGACCTGCCAGATAGTTTGATTCTGATGAACGTAAAAAACCGAAACCGTCCGGCATGACTTCAATCGTGCCTTCACCGGTGATGGCTTCGTCTTCACCGACTATTTTTTTTAAAATACCAAACATTAAATCTTGTTTGCGCATGGATGAGGCATCATCAATACCTAATTCCTCGGCTTGAGCCAACAGCTCCGCCGGAGATTTTTGTTTTAAATCTTGTAAATTCATAGTGACCTTTTGTTTATAGTGAGGGAAAAAACAAAGAACAGAACATTCTTTATGGAGGTTTTATAAATTTTTTTTGCGTTTGTGTCAATGTTTTATTTATAAACAGCCCGCAGGGCCTACTATATAATTTTTAAAATTATAGTAGTTATTTGTATATTGCCGTGATGTATGGGGATAAGTTTTTGTACGTCGGGTTATACACATTTAGTATCTTTGTTCATAAGTTTACAGATTCGAATTTTTAACTTTTTATTAATAAATTGTTTTTCATATTTTTATTCGAAACAAGTCTTTTTTTAATAATTTGTTAATAACTTAATCCGTTAACAGGGTGAGGATAAAAAATCTTCTGTTTATAAGTCAGAAATTTAAATTTTATATATCGGGAATAAGTTAAACTGATGTTTACTAAAGAAGCCGTTTGTACACAGAATAAAGCTTTTTTGGGGATAAATGTGCTAATTGATTGATTTTGGGCTTTATTATGAAAATTGTTGCTATAACCGGATCTATAGGCTGCGGCAAGACAACTCTGGCAAATATTGTCAGAAAGTTGGGTTTTGCCGTTTATGATATAGATGCCTGGGTCAGAAAAATTTATTATAAGAAGAGTTTTTTGGATAAGTTAAGCAGCTTTTTTCCGGAAAGTGTCGTAAATGGTTCGGTTAATAAAAAAATTTTAAGAAATCAGGTCTTTACCGATAAACATAAATTGCAAATGTTGGAGAAACTTATTTATCCTTTTTTGAATAAATCCATGAGACAGTTAATTATCAAAAATGCCCGCCGTCCGTATATTGTTTTTGTTGATGCCGCGTTGTTGTTTGAAAAAGGTTGGAATAAGTATTGTGATGTGGTTATATTGGCCGATGTTGACTATGAAATTCAAAAGAAACGCGTTATGAAACGTGATCATATTTCGGTTGAAGATTTTGAAAAAATTAATAATATTCAGTTGAAAAACGAATATAAGAAAATGTTGTCGGATATTGTCGTAAATACGGATAAACCGCTTAACCGGCTTAAGGTTGAAATGATAAAAATCATAGAAAGGTTGATGTAAAAATGTCCAGAGAAATCGTTTTTGATACGGAAACAACAGGTTTTGACTATGCCAAAGATGACAGATTGGTTGAAATAGGCGCTGTTGAATTGGTTAATCATGTGCCGACGGGAAAAGTTTATCACCAGTATATTAATCCGGAAAGAGATGTTCCCGAAGACGTGGTTAAAATTCACGGTTTGACTTATGATTTTTTGAAAGACTATCCTACTTTTGAAAAAATAGCCGATGAGTGGTTGGATTTTGTCGGTGACGGTGTTTTGGTGGCTCATAATGCAACATTTGATATGAATTTTGTTAATTACGAGCTTAAACAAGCAGGCCGGCCGGAAATAAGCTGGGACAGATGTGTCGATACGCTTGAAATGGCACGAGAAATGTTTCCCGGTGCCCGTTGCAGTTTGGATGCTCTTTGTAAAAGGTTTGAGATTGATAACAGTGCACGTACGTTTCACGGAGCCTTGCTTGATGCTCAATTGCTGTCGGAAGTTTATCTAGAGTTGCTTGGCGGTAAAGAGCCGACTCTGTTATTGGACACTAATAAAAAAGATAATAAGACGAAACTTTCGGATAATGTCCACCAATACAGAGAACCGAGAGTTTTTGATACAGAGGATGATTTGGAAAAAAATCATCAGGAATTTTTAGCCAAGTATGTTAAAAATCCTCTTTGGGGTATCTGATTTTGATTGATTTATTTATATGATTGTATAAAATGAGCCCGTTTGTTTTTTTTAGGAGCAGCAGACGTGGTTCTTGGTAAAAGTGTTATTATATACGATTTGGATGATACGTTATATAAAAAAACGGAAGAATTCGGTGATATTCTTGACAAGGTTATGGCCGAAGCTTTGGTTTATGACCTTGGATTGAAAATGGATATTGATAAGGCTAAAGAACTGGTTACCGAGTCCTATAAGGTTTATCGTGACGGCGGAGAAATTTTTTATCGTAACCACGGAATTAATCCGCAGGATTTGTTTATTGCTTATCATCGCCGGAAGCCCGTTGAGAAAATTGTTCCTTATGATAATCTGCTTGACAAAATAAAGAGAGTTCCGGCCGAGCAATATGTCTTTACGGCAAGCGACCGTTATGCTTCGGAAAAAATATTAAAACACATAGGGCTTTATGATTTTTTCAAAGACAAATATTATTCCGTTGAGGATTTTGGTGTCTATAAAAAAAATGAGGACGCTAAAGTTTATAGAGAATTCTGTCGTAAAATTAACAGAAATCCTGAAGATTGTGTGTTTGTTGACGATAGTTATTCAAATTTGGAGTTTGCCAAAGAAGCCGGTATGACAACGGTGCGAATTTATTATCATAATAATTCGGCCAAAGATAAGACGTATATTGATTATGCCTATAAAGGTATAGAAAATTTTTTGGCTGTTGTTTTGGGTGAACGGACCATTTAATTAAGGGCAGAGATTACTTTCAAGCAGGTAGTTTCGGGGATTGTCAAGTTTAGCTTGTTCGGTCAGCATTTCTTTTTTTATAAAATCAATAGCCTTATTTATTTTTTGATTATAGATCAGCGTTTGTTTTTGTATGGCTCCTTTTATGTCTTTTATATCTTTGACGGCAACGGGTTCCATGTTATCGGCTATTTTTTTTGCCGCGTTTTTAAATAAGGGAAGATAGTATTCAAGAGTTGATTTGTTTATTTGTTGATGGGTTTGTTCATGACGCAAAACCATATTATATTCGCAACTTTCGGGAGATAATTCTTTGGCTAAATAGATTACGGGATTGTCCAGTCCGAAAAAAATGGATATCTGAGTCGGAACAACACAAAAAAGACCTTCTTCCACAGGAAGACCGGAAGCATTGAAAGCCAGATCAAAATTTATGTTAACCGTTGATAAACCTGAGGCAAACAGTCCGTGTTCAACCAAATTTAAGGATTTGGCGAGATCGGTTATGTCGGCTTTTGTTTTGGTATTATCCAAAGAAAGTTTGCCATAGGAAGATGTCAGGGTTATTTGCGGATTAAAATTGATTGTCGAACAATCTGCCGCCAAAGTTATTTTGGAAGCCAAAGCCATCAATATTAACATAAAAAAAACTTTTTTTATCATATAATAATATTAGATTTAATTGGTTAAATTATGGTTGATAAATGAAAAAGACGGTTTTGATTATATTCGGTTTGGCAATGGCAAGTACGGTTGCCGAGGCAAGATATGTCCGTAAAGTAAAAGAACCCGATTTTTTTATTCCGGCGGAATATAAAATGCATCAGTCTGAGAAATTGCCTAAAATAGTTAAAAAAACGAAGAAAAACGTCGTGCAAAAATCAAAAACGGTTCCGCCTTATAAACAAATATATGACAACTATTTGGCCGATATGGCGGTGTTTAAAAATACAAAAACATTTCCCGAAAACGAAATGTTTGATAAAGATATGGTTGTTTTTCAGGATGGAAAAATATTTGAAGTTGTTGACGGTGCAGAAACAAAAATATCTTCACAAGAGGGTGAAAATTTTTATGTGTTGATTGATGGCCTGATTAAAAATTAAAATTCAAGAGCATAGATGTCGATAATTTGCCATTGGTTATTAATATTTTTCATGACATAAATGATATTGCCGTTGCAGAGGCCGAACCAGTTGCCGTTACAGGAACTTTCGGTAAACACTTCAACAGCTCCGTCGGAGCGAGGTTTAAGCTTTGTTATTTTATAGGTAATAAAAGAGGGGCGCTGCAGAGTTTTGTCCTGCATAAAGATAAAAGAGGGCATATTTTGTTTGTTGTCGGCGCATTCGGAAAACAAGGGATTGATGGAGCATTTGATTGCAATATTAATCGTACATACAATTTCCGATGAACTGTCACATCCGGGCTTGAGACTATCGGCTTCGAGTGTAAAAACTGTTTCTTTATCAAGAGTTTGAGCGGCTGCGGATGTTTGTTCGGCGGTGGTGTCTTTATCACCGCAAGAAATAATAAAAAACAACAAAAAAACAACAGACAGTTTTCTCATACGCAAAAATCCCGATAAAGCTATTTTTATAAGGTTGTTAAAAAAAATAAAAAGGAAGAAAAACTTCCTTTTTATTTTTTAGAAAGGTTAGAAAACATATTTTATACCGGCCGAAAATTCGGATAAATGATCCATCTGATCAAGTTTGTCAGTCCAGATGTAGCGACCCAAAATTCTTATGGCCCAATTGTTGGTAATATGATATTGGATACCGCCACCTAAGCGATAACCCAAACCTCTGTCATCGACGTCTTTGCCGAAATCATAAGAGGCAATACCTGCCGTGATGAACGGCGCAAAAACCTGATCGCAACCTAAAGGCAGATAACCATAGGCATCAAGACCATAGGCATCAAAATCGGCAGAAAATTTGGTTCCGTTGATTTTTTTATCCCAATCACTGCTCATTTGATAAAATACTTCCGTGCCAAAATATTTGTTATACTCCGTTCCGACAAAAACAGAGCCGGAGTGCATATCAACATCCGGAGCACTTCTGTAGTTAACATGAGTTAAGTTGTATTGGGCGCCAACATAAGGCCTAAATTCCAAAGCATTGGCGTTGTTTGTCAAAGCAAAAACCGATACGGCCGCCAACAAAGCAAGTTTTTTGTTCATTATAAGCTCCTTGAAACTTTATCCAAAATTTAATAACAGGTTTACTATAAACCATATATCAAAAAAGAAAAGAAAAAAATAATATAAAATGTTGTTTCCGTTTTATTTTGATGGTATAAAAAAACAGAGGAGATGAGGATGCTTTTGCAAAAAAACAATCAATTTGGCGCAACCATGATTGAAGCCATAGGTGTTTTGGGAATTATCAGTATGTTGACGGTTTCCGTCATTAGCCTTATAGGCAATATATTTGCGATGTTTAATCAGGCAATTATTGTTAATCAGGTTAAAGATTTGCAAAAAGTCATAACCGAAAGATACCGGTTTGACGGAAATTATTCGAGATTGTTGGAGGGGAGGACATCTGAGGAAATTGCCGCCTTTTTATGTAAGGAAAAGATGGCGCCGTTTCAGATGTGTGCGGGTGACGGATTGTTAAGGCATAAAGGCGGTGGAGCCGTGTGGGTTATGCCTGTTGAAAATTATGATGATGAGGGCAACAGTTTTAATGATTATAATAAATACGTGCTTATGTTTTGGGGTTTATCTAACAAGGTTTGTACCGACGCCGCTCAAATAAACTGGTATTCGCAAAAAAAATCAGATATTTACAGAATGCGAATCAATCCGGATACGGAGAAACAGCTGATTGTTAATGCACCGTTGACAGACGGAGCAGTCAGTGAAGAAGAAGGTGAAAATGTTGCGACTTTTCCGGTTCCGGTGGCGAAAGTTTATAATGCCTGTTCAAATGGGGATGATAATCAAATAGAGTGGATTTTTTATTAAAGTATGAGGTCCGGTAAAATTGTTTAAAGTTGAAGACATAAGAAAAACCAACGAATTGGTGCAGGGAAAAAACGTTAAAAAAATCGACGGGGAAAACTTTGCCGATTATCTTAATACGGCCAATGTATCCAAAAACAATCAGGTTCAGGCAACGGCAGCCATGACTTCGGCAGAGGCTATTTTTGCGGCTCAGGCCGTTGATGAAGAAGAGGAACGTCAGGTAAGACGTAAGTTGGTTAAAAAAGGACTGACTTTATTGGAAAATCTTGAAGAAATCAGGAACGGGTTACTGGCGGGTCATATTTCCAAGGACAGATTGATAGAGATTTCACGCTTTGTTAAAGAAAAAAACAGGTCCTGTCATGATCCGAAACTGGAAGAAATTATGCAAGAAATCGAATTGAGAGTCGAGGTTGAGCTGGCTAAGCTTATGCGCTAAATTAGCAAAGGAAAAAAACATAATTTTACTTGAAATTTTATTTGTTTATTATATCTTTAGGTAAATTTTGAATAAGCTGTTTAAGGAGTTGGAAAAATGGACAGTGCCGTTATGCTTCCGCCGGACTACAGACCATCGGAAAAAGAAGAATATATGAACGATATGCAGTTAGAGTATTTCCGGCAAAAATTGTTAAGCTGGAAAAAATCTCTTATCGGCCAGTCAATGGATACACTTGATGATTTGAAACAAGGCGGTTTAAATCAGCCGGATCAAATAGACAGAGCCTCTTTGGAGTCTGATAAGGCTTTGGAATTAAGAACGCGCGACAGAGCTAGGAAACTTATTTCAAAAATAGATGAAGCCTTAAAAAGAATTGAAGACGGAACTTATGGATATTGCGAAGAAACCGGCGACCCGATAGGACTGGAAAGGCTTGAGGTTCGTCCGGTTGCCACTCTTTCGATTGAAGCGCAGGAGCGTCATGAAAGAATGGAAAAAACCTATGATGACGAAGTTTAGCTTTTAAGCCTTGTGAGGGGTTTTCGGTCACAGAGGGACAGAAAACCCTTTTTGTTTTTAAATATGGAAAAAAGGATGGATAAAGATTTTATTCTGGCCTCGCAATCGCCGCAGCGGCGGATGTTGTTGCAACAAATAGGATATAATCCGCAGTTTGTTGAGCCGGCCGATATTGATGAAACACCTAAAAAGAACGAAAAACCAAGCCAGTATGTTAAAAGAATGGCGCGAGAAAAAGCGTTGCATGTTGCCGGTAAGCATAAAGGAAAGGTTGTGTTGGCTTCGGACACGGTTATTGTTTGCGGAACGAATATTATCCAAAAAGCCAAATCGGATGCGGAACAAATAAAAATTATGAAAAAATTGTCGGGGCGGGCACATAAAGTTTTAACGGCGGTTTGTGTCGTTAACAGAGAAGGAAAAATATCTTTAAGGCTCAATGTTACTCGTATAAAAATGAAAAGGTTAACCGAAGATGAGATAATAAACTATGTGGCAACAAAAGAATGGGTCGGTTGTGCCGGTTATAAGATAGAGGGTGTCTTGGGCAGTTTTGTGGTTCAGATAACAGGATCTTACAGCGGGGTTGTCGGTTTGCCTTTGTATGAGGCCAGATGTTTGCTTAACGGTGCCGGAGTTTTGTAGAATGATAGAAGAACTGCTTGTTGAAGATAAAAATAATGTGAGACGTATTGCCGGATTAAAAGAGGGGCGCTTGCAGATTTTTATTATTGAAGACAGAACAAAGGTTAACGAAGGTAATATTTATTTGGGAAAGATCACCAAAAAAATAAATACCGCCAATGGTAAAGAGGGATATTTTATCAATATAGGTACGGACAGAGATGCTTTTATTAATGCTCAGGAAAACGCTTTGGAAGATCTAAAAGCGCATGAGGGGCAGGATGTCGTTGTTCAGGTTATACAGGAGCAGCGTGCCGAAAAAGGTACCCGGATGACGCGTTTTTTGCGTCTGGCGGGTCTTTATCTGGTTTATTGTCCTTATGGCAATGATATTGAAATATCGGCCAAGATAAATGATGAGGACAAGAGAGAAGAACTGATACAATGGTTTGCCGAAAATATGACAGACGGCGGTTGGATTATCAGAACACAGGCGGCAGAGGCGGATAAAAATGAAATCTTGGCCGAAGCG
This sequence comes from uncultured Pseudomonadota bacterium, assembly GCA_949295085.1. GTDB lineage: Bacteria > Pseudomonadota > Alphaproteobacteria > RF32 > CAG-239 > CAZU01. The sequence goes on along the minus strand of CASFJS010000006.1, from coordinate 26,276 downwards.
GCATATTTAAAACAGGTTTTTGAAGAAGCCCTTGTAAAGGCTAAAAACTCTAAAGCGCCACATTTGTTGGTTGTAAAAAATAATTTATTACAAGAACTTATTTGCCAATATAAGTATAATTTGCAAAAAATAACGGTCAATTCAAGACTTTTGCAGGAAGAACTAAACGATGTCATGCCGGCGACATATTCGGCAACCTGTTTTACAGATGCCGGAGTTGAAGAACAGGTGGCAGAGGCTTTGCAAAAAACGGTAAAACTTAAATGCGGCGGCAGGATTATTATTGAAGAAACACGCGCCTGCACAGCCATTGACGTTGATAGCGGCGAGGGAATGGCTCAGGGCGGTATCGGCAGATTGAATCAGGAGGCGGCGCACGAAATTGCCCGCCAGATTGTGTTGCGCAATTTGTCGGGTAAAATAATAATTGATTTTGCCGGTATTGCCGAATTTAAGTTTTTAAAACCTGTGATGGATATTTTGGCGGATGATTTGGCTGAGGATGCCGTCGGAAGCCGGATATTTGGATTAAGCCGTGCCGGAAATGTTGAAATTATCAGGACAAGGCGGCGACCGAGTTTAAGCGATTTGTTGACGGAAGAATGTCCGACCTGTTTCGGCACGGGGAGGGTGGAAAAATGAGATGCCCGATTTGCGGTAAGGATGTCAGTGATATGAAATACCGGCCGTTTTGTTCCAAACGTTGTGCGGATATAGATCTCGGAAACTGGTTTAACGGCAAATATAAATTTGAAGCAACCGAGCTTGACGACGAGGATTTGGCCGAACTGGAAAAAATCGGCCGGCAAGAGGCGGAAGAAAACTAATTTTGCCGGCGGTTATTGTTCGGTCGGAGAGGAAGCCTCATCTTCCTCAAATTCCGCAAATTCTTCGTGGGCTTCATTCGGGTCATAATTGATTCCAAGCTGAGCAAGCATGTCGTCGTTAATATCTTCACGTTGAGCCACAATCCAATCCGGAACATTCGGTGCCGGCGGAATGGCAGCCAGAGCTTTCATTTTTGAGTCAAGATACCAACGCGGCGAATCGGCCATAATCGGCCGGTCGATGTAACTTTGCATCAAGACAACCTGTTTGAGCATCGGCAAGCTTAAAAGTTGCGTGGTCGAAATCACCGAAACGCCTTGCAACTGATAAGAAACGTTTTTGGCAAACGGGTTTGAACCTTTGGAAAAAGAGCCCTCGTTTTTGGAGTAAGATGTTGTTTGAACGGTTTTGTTACCAATCATTTTGGAAAAACGCTGAGCGGTTTGCTCGTTGTTTTGGGACAAAATAACTTTGCAGGCGGTGGTTGAGATGACCGTTTCCAAATCATCTTTGCCATATTTGCCGGAGATTTGGCCTAAATCTTGGCCGATAAGCAGGTATGATACCTTTTGTCCGCGGCCGACGGCGGGGCCGTCAATAACCGCTTTAAGCTTGGGCATGGTCGGAAACTCGTCCATAACAAACAGGCAGGCAAAAGGCCCCATTTTGCCATCGGTTGAGTTATTGAAATTAGGCGGGTTAGCAATCAGATAAGAAGACATCAAGTCGATAAAGGTGCCGGAAATAACGCTTAAAGCACGGGCATCAACCTGATTGACCGAAAGGTAGACCGAGATCGGTTTAAACTCGCCGGTAATCGGGTCTTTAAGGCCGCGCAGATCTTTAAAATTGATGTCGGAAAAGCTGGTACGGGCGACAACCGCCGAGTTTTTGAAAATACCAATGCCGGCAAAAGCGGTTGATAAAACGGAACCGCGTTCTTTGTCCGGCATAGAGCTTAGCTGGCTCAACTCAACGATACAGCGCGCCGAGTAGCCAAATTTGCGTGCTTCATCAATCGCGGCTTCCAAAAGGTCGCGCATCGGGTCGGCCATGGCGGCCATTTGATCGCCTTCATCCATGCGGCGTTTGATTTCTTGCGATTGTTTAATCTGAGCTTCGGTAATCCATTCCAAAATCATGGCAATACAGGCTTCGTGGCCGATCCATTTTTCCGGCAGCAGGGCCCAGGTGCCAATCGGCAGGTAGTTGTCAATATTAAGGGAATCGGAGCGCAGGTTTTGTAAAGCGCGCATGGCCATCGGGTCGTTCATTTCCAGATAGTAGCCTTCAAGAACCTTTTTGTCTTCGTCGTCTAACTTACCCTCATAAACACGGCCGATAAAATAATCGTTGGCACGGGCTTTTTCGCACTTGGAAACGATAAAATGAATAAATCCGGTCAATGCGGCACGGCCGGTCTTTGACCAGTGCGGGTCGGCGCCGCCTTTGGGGTCTTCGACCAAAACATTGCACATTGAGTCAACATACATATCGCGTGCCGGTCCGGGTGCCGGGATAGCTCCCGGTGAAAGCGGATTCCAGCTCGGGTAGTAAACGCCCTCGGCAGGGTTGTCTTCCATGCCCCAGTTGATAATGAATACGGGACCGACTTTGGCGCGGGCGCCGGAGGTTGAAAAACAAAGTTCCGGTTTGGGGTCGTTGACGACAATGCTCATGTTGGGAGAGTTAAAAATAGTCGGGATAACCACGCCGGCCGTTTTACCGGTTCCCGGAGGCGCGCAACACAAAACGGATAAAGTTTCATTCATGCGTAAAAGTTTGCCTTTGAATTTGCCGACGACGATGCAAAAACCATCCAAAAGCCCCATTTTTTTGATATCACTCATCTCGGCCAGGCGCGCGGAACCGTGGATATTGGATTGGAACCGATAGGGGTTGGTAATAACGCCGATGAGAAGTCCCAACGGCAGACTGATAAACGGCAGAATGGGAATCCATAAACTAACGGAAAAAGGACCGTTGTAATTCATTAATTGTTTTATCCAGACCCAGTAGCGATTGTATAAAAATCCGCTGCGGTTAAATACCAAAGAAAAGAATTTAGACACATCGTCCATGCTTTCTTTGGAAATACCGTTGCCGATAAAGTAAGCTAACGGCATTGCTATCAGCGCCAAAAAAATGGTTAAAAGAACCGAAACGGTTACGGTTATAACCATCCAGCGTACGGCGCTGTTATATTCTTTCCATTCTTCGCCTTCTTTTTCGAGAGCCATTTTTTCCTCTTAAGTTAAGCAATACTGCGCAAAAGTTTTTTTAATTTTTCAAAAACCGCTTTGTCGGGAGCGCCGTCGGCATCTTCAAGCGTTTTGGCGAAAAGCGGTATTTCTTTCGGTGTACCACGGTCAATACGTGTTACTTTTACGCCCAAATCATTCCAAATGTCAAACATATCTTCAGCGTTGATGATATTGCCGATTTGCTCAATCACAAAAGGGGTTATGTCAAAAGAGATATCGGCATCTTTGAGTTTTTCCTGCAGAGTCATGCGGGCGAGATCGGCTTTGCGTACCGGTGATATGCGGTGTGAGCTTTCGGAAAACCATAGAGGTTCTTCATCGTTGAAACGTTCTTCATCGGCCAGCCAATCGCCGGGTTCTTTATCATTGATACATAAGCAAATTTGGTTTGAAGAAACACCGATAAAATCAATGAAGGTATTTTTGATGGTGGCACCGGTGATAATCTCATAACCCTTTTGTTTAAGCAGTTCAAAGGTGGAGTTAACGCTGCCGCTTCTGGGTTTGGCCGGGGGAGCGGGCGGTTCAGGATTTTTTTTGCGATTTGGAGGTGTTTCCTGCCTGGTCGGTTTTTTTTGTTCCGGCTTGGGTTGCGGCTCCGGTTTGGTTTCGGCTTCGGCAAAAAGATCAAAATCAAGCGGTTCGTTGTCGCCCAGTTCAAACAATGAGTGGGTAAATTCTTTGGGCTCGGATTTTGGCGTTTGCGGCACAGGGGTTGGGATTCGCGGTGCCGGAGTACCGGAAAGAGTGGCGCGGCGCTCGGGAGAAAAAGCTTGTTTGTCCGGTGCAGGCAGGCTGTCGTCCAGCGGCGGGCGTAAACTTTTGGGGCGGATTTCTTTGTAGGATTTTTTCTTTTTAACAACTTTTAGAGCCGCGGTATCGGCAATTTTTTTAACCTGTGAACCGAAAAGATAGTTAAAAATTTTGACCGGTATCAGACTGATATCCTTAAATATTTTTTCCCAACGGACAACGCTTAAAGCCGCCCAGACGGTTATCCATACAGGGACAGCGGTCAAAATAATCAGAATAAAAGCCCATTCTTTGGCTTCGTCAATAACCCAGCCGGAAGACCACAACTCCCAGGCATGGAGCCAATGAGTCGGGCGAAAGACGTCAAAATGCCAGTTTGTCAGCAAAATAACGCGAATTCCTTCAATGAAGAATACACTCCACAGAAGGCCGACGATGGTTATGCGAAACAAAACGAGCAAGGGTTTCAAATAAATATCTCCCGAAACATATCCTTAAATGTTATACTATTCCATAATTGGTTAACAAGAGTTTATTTTTTTACTTCTTTTGAGAGTTTTTGCGTTATCTCGGAGCGGATGTTGCCGGCTTCTTTTGATTGACTCGGTTTGAGAGATTCAATCTCGGTTTTGATGTCTTCAATCATTTGTTGCGATGATTTGATGTTTTTTATGATGATACGCTCCGGTTCAACCGATTTGCCGCGGCCGAAAAAACGAAAAGGAGTCAGCAAGGAAATCAGCAGATTTACATAGTTAAGCCTGAGCATAAAGATAAAACCGGTCAGCCACAAAACGGGCAGAAGACACAAAGAAACGATTAGCAAAATATCCGAGGTTGTTTTGATGACGCCGCCGTTGTTCCAAAAGGCCGATAGAACATTCCATGAATGAACGGACATAAAGTTAAAATGCCAAACAATGTCTATCAGCCGGTTGGATAAGAAAATAAATAAGGACGTCCAAAAAACAAAGATCAAAGCGCCACGAATCAAAGAAAACAACTTTTTCATGAGGTTTTGCCTTTTCCTTTGCGGTTCAGATATACTTGGGCAATGTCGTATTCTTTGCCGGAAGAATCTTTGGATTTGGTCTTGTCGCGAATTTTGTTAAGGTTTTTTCTGCGCTCATCAACTTGGCGCATATCCGCTAAACCGCTTTTTTGTAGTTGATCCAGATTAAACGAGGCGGCAGCATATGCTTCCTCAGGATTATCCCGTGCCGCCTCCAGCATGCTTTTAACTTTTTCTGTTGAGGCCTGGGTTTGGGTGTCGTCCGATTCAAAAACATTTGTTACCGGATCTTTATTTTTTGATTTGAGTTTGTTCCCGGATTCTTTGGCCATTCTTTCGGCTGTATTAATCATTTCTTCGCGCGAGGCAATATTTTCGCCGTTGCGGCGTTTTTGTTCGGCGGTCAGGAATATATGCTGCGCCTCAAGGAATGATTGATCTACAAATTTATTCAGATCTTCTTGATTTGTCAGAGTCGGGCTTTCGGGGTCAGAGCGCGCTTGTTCAAGCACTTTGAAAGCCGTATAATGGTGGGCAAACAAGCGGCTTTGATGAACAAGCAATTGCTGTTCCGGTTCCATGGCGTGACGAATAAGCAATTCCCTGCGGGTATCAACCAAAGCGTTTTCAAACTGCGGATTATCGGCCGGTTTGGGGTGCTGCGTCGGTTTACCGTCGGTTTCAAGGCATTCTTTTTCGTAGGCGCATTTTTGTTCAAGCCATTTTTTGACTTCTTCTTTTTTGTCCGGAAAGAGCTCTTGCATTTTTGCCACTTCACCGGCGCGGGCATTTTGGCTCACTTGTTCAAATTGGTTTTTTATGTCTTCGGGATTAACGTCGGCACCACACATTTCAGCAAAGGTTTTGGATTGGCCGGTTTGTTTCAGAATACCGGTGTCTTTATCGGGGAATCCTTCTATCAGGCAATCCTGACCGACAACGGCCTGGTTGGTGATGAGGCGTTCATAGTAATGTTCCAGCGTCTCTTTACGCGGATCCGTGGAAAGACGGGCGTTTATAAAATTCCTTTCATCGTCGACGGCATTGCTATTTTGGGTTATAAATGTTTCAAGCAGGGAAGGGGCTTGGGGAGGCTCTTTGTTGTCTTTTTTATCGTTGTCGTCGGAACTGTTTATTTTGTTCTTGGCGAATTGATAGCCTTTTTTGGCTTCATGATAAAGGGCGCGGGACACTTCATAAGTGAGGATACCGACAGCACCGGCAGCCTTATTGCCGGCCCAGGCCGCCGAGGCCAGAATGACATCTTTCATCAGGTATTCGATGATATCGCCTTGTTCAATTTTGAAATTATCGTCGTCTTTTTTGTGTCCCCAGTCCGGATCGTTGATAAAACCGTCGAAGCGGCCGGCTTTTTTGGTTGTTTCATCCTGTTTTTTCTCAAGCAGTTTGGTTAAACGCTCTTTGTCGAGGTCGTTTAGGCCGCTGAGGTATTCATCTTGTTTATCTTCATCAAGAGCCAAAAATTCGCTATCGGTCATGGTCGGAAGCGAAGCTTGAATCGGGCTGACCTCTTTGAGGTCTTCGACTTCTTTGGGGAGTTCGTCCGAGCCGTAGCCGGCCTTGAGGTCTTGATCTATTTGGGCGCGGGAATCGGCTTCGTTCTCGCCGATTGCAGCTGTCTGGGCGGCATAAAATTTGGCAATTTCATAGGGAGAGAGTTCTTGCGACAGATGGTCTTTTTTGTAAGAGCCGTTTTCCTTCGGTTTGATACCGCGTTTTTCGGCCAAAAGGTCGCGTGCCGCGGCGTAGTCTTTAATTTGCGTATCCGAAGGATGGAAGTTTTTGTCGTTTGCAGCTCTGAGGATGGCGGCAGAGGCCCGCAGGCAGCGTGAAGTTTGTTCGCGAGGTGCCAGGCCACGCAAGGCTTGTATGTGAGGTGCGTATTCAGCGCTTTTGGGAATGGCGGCTATCCTTTTGCCGACATCATCACGAATTTTGGAAGCAACAGAATTTTCGGAAGGAGATTTATTTGCCATAATTTTTGTCCCTGATGAATGGTTATTGTAATATTCTGCTTAATTTCAGTATAACAATAATTTTGTTTTTTGTCTATATTTTTGTACCAATTTTAAGCTTTAAGATGTTTTAGAAATTTGCCGAGTTTTTTATTTACTTTGATTCCGTCTTCCGGTTTGGGTTTTATGAGTCCGAAAAAACGTGCCGGAATTTTGTCAACTTGTATCGGGGCGAAAGTTGCCGGGTTGTTTTCAAGCATTTTGGCGGCGCCGTCCGGATCCTTGCGTACGGTTTTGAAAAAATTGGTGACCAGACGTTCGGCATCGACCGGGAATCTTTTGGCACGAATGGCGTCAATATAGCGATGCATTTTTTCATGGCGCTTTTGTTGTTCTTCAAAAAGTTTTTTTTCGATTTTGTGTCTTTCGTATTTGATTTTGCGCATGTTATAGGCAATTTCGCAGGAATCGAGTTCGATAAGGGTTTCAACGTAAGACAGCAGGGCTTCCTGCAGATTTTTGTCGGTTGTTTTTTCGGCAAAGTTCAGAATCTGTTCATCGGTCGGGTTGGCCGGCAAAGAAGATAAAGCGGAAGCCTGTGCGGAAATTAAAACTTCCCAGCCGTTAAGGATATCCTGACCCAAGTTTTGAGTGCGAGAGGGACGAAAGCGCGGCAAAAGCTCCGAGATATCAAAAGAGATATCGGGAAAGGAAATTTGGCGTTCTTCGGCACAACGCCTGACGGCATTGATAAAATTGCAAAAAGAGGTGTAGAGTTTTTTTTCTTCGGCTGCCAGTTGGGAAAATTGCCGGTTTTCGTCAGAGGCTTGATCAATAAGCGACACCAAAGACGGTGCATCTTCTGTTGAGGTTGTGTTTGAAGAAGTATCCGAATCGTCCAATTCGGCCAGCTGATCCTCGGTGTCCTGAAGTTGTGCGGCAATAAAGTCGTCCAAAAGTTTGTCAAAATCATCGGAAGATAGCGGATTATCGGCCATGAAAAAAACTCCTAATTGATTTTAATCAACAGCGGTTTTGCCGTATTCGGGTTAATAACGGCCAAACGATCGGCCGTTTGACCGCCTTTAATCAAAATATAAACGGTGTTTTCGTTAATGCGGTAATCGGCAATATAACTGCCGGCCGGCTGGTTTAGAGCAATATCGCCCGGTTGGGGTGATTTTTTGACCTGTTTATAGACAATTCCGGCAGCACTCAACAGGCCGAAAATCAGCAAGAAAGTTAAAATACAAACAATCAATTTTACCAGTTTGAGCTTATCCATTAAAAACCCTCTCTTGCAAGTTTGCTTTTTTGTTTTTATTATACATCTGCGCAGTTTGTTTGAATATTTGAAAGAGGCCGATGTCCGATTATCGTATTTATAACACACCAATGGTTAATAAAGATTTTAAGGGCTGGCGGGCGGACAAATTTTTGTCGGCCTGCTTTCCGGAAATTTCGCGATCGCAAATACAAAGATTGATTAGTGACGGTAATGTGGTTTGTGATGATGTGACAATCGGAGATAATGCCTATAAGGTAAAAGAGGGGGAATCTTTTGTTTTAAGTATTCCCGAAGCGGTTGAGGCGGAACCGTTGCCACAGGATATTCCGGTTGATATTTTGTATCAGGATGAAGATATTGTCGTGGTTAATAAACCGGCCGGATTGGTTGTGCATCCGGGAGCCGGCGTTGCAGACGGGACATTGGTTAATGCCTTGTTGTATAAATGTCATGATTTGTCAGGAATCGGCGGTGTCAGGCGGCCGGGAATCGTCCATCGGATTGATAAGGAAACGTCGGGCATTTTGGTGGCGGCCAAAAATGATAATGCTCACAAAAATTTGTGTGCGCAATTTGCCGAACATTCTATTGAGAGAACGTATTTTGCTTTTGTGTTCGGGGTGCCGAATCCGATAAATGGTACGGTGGAGGGAAATATCGGTCGCAGCCCGTATGACCGCAAAAAAATGGCGGTGATTGCTAAGGGCGGCAAACCGGCCGTTACACATTATCAGACGGTTGAAAATTATAAGACTTTTGCCGCGGAAGTCAGGTGTCGGCTTGAGACCGGACGGACGCATCAAATAAGAGTTCATCTGACCAAAATCGGGCACAGCCTGATTGGCGACAAGGTTTACGGGACGGGTAAAAAAATAACGGCAAAGGGAATTGATGATTGTATAAAGGGACAGGTTAATAATTTTCCGCGACAAGCCTTGCATGCTCAGAGTCTGGGGTTTATTCATCCGCGGACAGGCGAAAGATTGTTTTTTGAAACGCCGCTGCCGGAGGATTTGGACGGGTTACAGGCTGTTTTGCGCCAAATTTAAATTTTTAAATACAGTGTTTTGACTTTTTATACAACTAAAGAACAGGTTGCTTTTTCCGTAGCTCAGGGTAGAGTCGGTATTCGTATTATTTTGCCGGACTGTTTTTTGGACTTGAACGTTATGAACTGTTGATAAGTTTATCGTTTCAGGAGAAAATACATGGAAAAAGTCTTGGCACTGAGCGGTATTGATTTTTCGCCGGAAATCAATATGGCGCGTTACCTGCAAAGAATAAGAATTTATCCGATTTTGTCGCAGGAAGAAGAATATAAATTGGCGGTTAAATATCAGCAAACCAAAGATCCGAAAATTGCACAGGTTTTAATTACATCGCATTTGCGATTGGTGGTTAAGGTTGTTTCAAAATATCGCGGTTACGGTTTATCAACGGCCGAAATGATCGCCGAGGGCAATGTCGGATTGCTGTATGCCGTAGAAAAATTTGAGCCCGAAAAAGGGTTTCGTTTTTCAACTTATGCCTTGTGGTGGATTAAGGCATCCATACAAAAATATATTCTTAATTCATGGTCTTTGGTTAAGGTGGGTACGACAGCCGCTCAAAAAAAATTGTTTTTTAATCTGCGCAAAATTAAGAACAAATTTAATTTGAATGATGATCGTGAATTGTCGCCGGCTGTTTTGCAACAAATTGCCGAAACCTTGGATGTCAGTGTGCAAGAAGTTACGGAAATGAATGCCCGGATGAAAGCTCATGACGGTTCGTTGAACAGTGTGGTTGATTCTTCGGGTGACAGTACCTCGGAATGGATGGATTTTATTGCCGATACAAAGCCCAATCAGGAAGAAGTTTTGGGTTACAGCGAAACAATGAAATATCGTCGTCATTTGTTTTACAAGGCGTTGGATGTGCTTAATAAAAGAGAAAAAGATATTTTGTTTAAACGCCGGTTGTTGGAAAAAGCCTTTACTTTGGATGATTTGAGCAAGACTTACGGAATATCAAAAGAAAGGGTGCGGCAAATAGAACTTAATTCTATCCGCAAAATTCGTAAGGCTGTAGAGGCTGGTGCTTAGTTGTCTTCGGGAAGGATGTTGCTCCAGTTTTCCGAAAGTTTTTCAAGCTTGCTATTAAGGACTTTTAGTCGGTGCTGGGCTGAATTTTTGAAAATGAAAACAAACAAATCCGGTAAGGCGTAGTATAATAAAACACCCAAAGCGGCCGAGCCGAGCATGATAATAATGTTGAAAATGTTATCAATTACCGAAAAGGCTATGCCGGAGGTGAATTGGACAAATATATCGTTGAGCCGGATCATTATGCCGGCAATGTTAAAGCAACCGATTGTTGTTATTTTATTTAAATTCTTTGTATCGGTAACGACAACGGTTAAAGACGGCAGCAGACCGATAAATAAGACAACAACAGCCGGTAAAACCGTAAAAGCAACAATTATCAGGGCTATAAAAAGCAAAAATTTCTGGATAAAATTGAGCTTTTTGGTGTCAGCTTTGGAGCTTTTTTTAGACGGTGTTTTAATAATCGGTTTTGTCATTTTATCACCCAATAAAGTAAGCTGAAAATAAAGGAGCTCAGCATGGTTAAAACAGCTAAAATAGATGAAAACCGCAGGGCTAAATCGCGGGCTTCTTCTTCAATTTTGGAATCGCCGGACAGTATCTTGTTTTTTTCCGTTAAAAGAAAATTGGCGGACTTAAGAGCTTCGGAATATTCGGTGCGGTCACGATTGCGGGCTTCATCGTTTTCTAAAATATCGACAAGTTCAATGATTTTGCCGTTTTTGGCAATTCGTAAAAGTTCTTGTTCAAGGTATTTTTGATATTTGATGTTGTGGTAGCTTTGAATAATCGGTTTGGATATATTTGCCAGCCATTGGGTCAGCGTGGTTAATTGAGCCGGACCGTTTTTGTTTTGGATGTTGGCATAAAGGCGGATGATGGCGCCGATTTTGAGAAAGTCCTGATTGGCGTTGATGTCAATGATGATACCGTCAATTTTTTTGCTCATTTTGCAGCGGAGATAAGCAATGATGTTTTTATCAAAAGGCATCGTTTGAAAATCGCCCTTGAAACGATCCAGGGCTTTGAGCAGACGAGAGGGTGTGTTTACCAATGATTTGCCGACAAGAGAACTCATGCAGGGCAGATCTTCGTCAAAATCATACATAATGCGATCAAAGCCGTAGCCGTAATCGTTGCGGGCGAGGTAAAGTTTGAATTCGCCGGCATTGGTCGGTGCCCGCAAAGAAGGTTGTTCCTGATACCAAACTTTAATGAGATCTGTTGCAATCAGGGTTTGCAAGGGGGTTAACGATAAGTTGTTTTTTTTATAATAAAATATGGTTTTGGCAATACCGCCCGGAAAAAGATAAAAATCTCCGCATTTTAGCGGCAGAGAGCAATCCAGATAGATACAGATACGCGCCAAAAGAAGATTTTTGTCGGGATTTTCTTTGTCTGCCAAAATTTGTTTTTCGATTTTGTTATAAAGTTTTTCATTTTCAAGGCCGGTCTTTATCCATTCCAGCAATTTACCGCTTTGGATAACTTCTATACCGAAGTCCGGGTTGGTCAGCATATTAAAGGCGGCACTTTTCCGAGTGTAGCATTTTTCGCCGTTTACGGAAAGGGCCCGAGTTGAACGTTCAAAAGAATCGTTGCCGGTAAAGCCGGTTGTTTTGCCTTCAAAAAAATTATAAAGGCGTGTGTAATCACAGCGGTTTTCGGCGGTGTCATCCATAAGAGCCCGTAAAACGGCAGAGATTTGGCCGTTAATTTTTTTATTTTCGGACAGAAACCCGAAAGAGGTATTTTTGAGTTTTTGTTTGATTTGTTCAATGGCGGAAAAATCGGAGGCTACTTCATGATTGAGCACCAGACTGAGCAACACAACACCGGCGGAGTAAATATCGTGATCGGGTGAGCCGTCGCCGCGGGCAAAAGGTTTGCAAAGCATATTTTCCACCGTTTCATAAACGAGAGGTTGGTTAAAACCCGGAAAATCAGCCAAACAGTCACCCAAAACAAGTTCGTTGCGAGAAGGATCTTTGTACCAGATGTTGTTCAGACGGATTGCGCGGTGGTTTAAGTTGAATGTTTTTAGAACATCACAAGCGGACAATAAAGACAGGGACAAAGACTTAAATCTTTCCGTTGTCATTTTGTCATCATCGTTAAAATTGTCGGCTCGCGGACCTGTCGGTTTGTTGTAGATCAGAGCGATGGTTTCGCGACCGTCCGCCAGAGTCACAAAACCATATTCCACCAATTTCAAAATGTTGGGGACATCGATGGATTTCATATAAGGAAGATATGATAACCGCGGTGTGTTTTGTGAACCGCAAATCAAGGCAAAAAGATTACGTTGAGGATTTATGTTATCTTTAACTTCATAGGCCGGGGCACCATTACTGTCATATTGGGGTAACGGTTGGTCAAAACGAATTTCGTAGCGCTCCTTTAGCAAAAAGTTGCCGGGTGTTGTTTGCCCGGTATCTTCAACGGAGGCTTCGGTTTTTTGCTCATCGCTCATGACGGATTCTTTCTGTTAGCTTTTATCAAATAAATAGTTTTTATCAGAATATTGTTAATAAAATGCAAATATTTAGGCATTGTTTTTTTTTAAAATCGGTTTTAATATGCAGGTAACGATAAAGACTTTTCGGATGATTTTATAAAGAATGAAAGAAGAATCGCTGGATATTCTGCAAGCGCTTGACGGTAAAAATTTGCGGCCGTCAGCAGGGGCAGATGTCGGTTTGCTGCAAGATGCCGAGAAATATAATATTAATCTGGCATCTTTGGAAAAATTGGAAAAAAAAGAAAAAAACAAATCGCAATTGCGCAAAAAAGTTGTCGGAGACTGGAGACAGCTTGATGTTAATTTGTCGGATATTGTCAATTTGGTTCTGGCGACGTCCGAAAGGCCGGTATTTATGATTCGGGATGATAACCTGGTTTATCTTAATCAGACGGCGATGCAGTTGTTGGATATTCGGGCAGATAAAGATGTTATCGGGGATAAATTTTTTAATCTGGTTGTTCAGGATGACTGGAATCCGTTGGCGGAGAATATCGGCGAAATGTTAACCAATGCCAAGAGCCTGCGTATTCGGCTGAGGGCAACAACCGGCAAAATCGTTCCTATGAGGTTTCAAGCTATTTATTTGTCGGAGATTGAGCATTTTTCTTTTATTTTATTGGGAGAACATGCCCGTAAAGAAGTTAAACCGGCCTTTAATACTTTGTATGATGATTTGACGGGGTTGCCGAATTTCTTTTTGTTTGAAGACCGAACCCAAGTTGCCGTAGCAATGGAAAACGCCAAAGAAAACGCCAGAGATCAACAGATGATTGTTGTTGCGGCCATCAGCATAGATAACATCGAATCTTTTCGTAAAATGCATATTGAAGAACTGGTTATTAAAAAAACAGCCAATAATTTGGTGTTGAATTTGAGTAAAAAAGCGACTGTTGCTTTGGGCTTGAAGTATAATTTTTGGATCATGCTGCCGGGATTGAAAAATATGGCGGAGGTTAATCATGAAATCAGGCATATTGCAGAAATATTAAATGACGGTGTCAGTGACAATTTTACCCGGCATGAGCTTTTATTTTCGGTGGGTGTGAGCGCTTTTCCTCGTCCCGGTCATTCGGCAAAAAAGGTCATTGAGCAGGCTATTGCGGCTATTAAAAAGGCTCAAGGGAGTCCTAAAAGTACGGTAGAATTTTTTAGTGCGGATAAAGTTTGAACAACCAAAAGAAAAGCCTCCGAGCGGAGGCTTTTCTTGGAAACAGGTTAACGCCGGTCACCTAAAAAGCGCAGCAAATAAAGAAACAGGTTAATAAAATCCAAATACAGGCTTAAGGCACCTGTGAGCGCTTTTTTGGTGACGATTTCACGATCATCCGTTGATGTATAAATTTGGCGAATTTTTTGCGAATCATAAGCTGTTAATCCGCTAAAAATGCCAACACCGATAATTGACAGGGCCCAGTCCAGACCGCTGCTTTTTAAGAAGATGTTGACAATCATGGCAATAATCAGTCCGATCAACCCCATGTAGAGAAAAGAACCAAAGCCGGTCAGATCACGTTTTGTGGTGTAACCGTACAGGCTTAATCCGCCGAAAGCACCGGCCGTAATCAAAAAGACCCTGACCAAGCTGCTTTGGGTATAAAGCAAGAAAACGGGGGTTAGGCTGATGCCCATTAAAGCGGCATAGCTCCAAAACAAGAGTTGAACCTGTCCGGAGGTACCGGTACGAACAACCCAATTAAAGGCAAAGACCATAACCAGCGGCGCCAAAAAAGCCAACCAGCCGAAACCGGACAAAGAAACGCTTTGCGGCGTGATGTTAAAAAACAGGTTTATCAGAGAGGTGTTGACAACCAACCAAGCGGCCAGGGCCGTAATACACAAGCCTCCGGCCATAAAATTATACACCTTTTGCATATAACTGCGCAAACCGGCGTCAACGGCCGAAGATGTTGTCTGAGAATAAATTTCGTGTTGCATCTAAAAAAATCCTTTGTTTAAGTTTGTTGCACTCTTAAATATAGGAAAAATATTTTAAAAAATCAATAAAGATACCGATTTTTAAATATACTGATAAAGAGTTTTGCCGCGTACTTTAAGCCAATGGCGGCTTTGTTCGTAGTCGGGGCAGAGCATGGCGACGGTTTGCCAAAATTCGGGCGAGTGATTGGGGTGTTTGAGATGAGAGATTTCGTGGCAGACCAGATAATTAATAACGTTGAGGGGCGCCATGGATATACGCCAATTGTAATTGATGTTGCCCAAAGTTGAACAACTGCCCCAGCGTGATTTGGTGTCTTTAATGCTGACAGAGGTTATTCGGCAACCCAAGGTTTTGGCTTTGTCAACACTCATGGCCGAAAGTCTTTTCAGAGTTTGCTGTTTTAGAAAATCGCTCACCCGGCGGTGTAAGAACTCCAATTTGCCGCCGATTGTCAAAACATTGTTTGCAAGTTTTCCTCCCCGCTGATTTTCAATATGTTGAACAGTGTATTTAACACCAAAAAATTCAAATTCCGCGCCGTTTGTAAAATATTTTGGTTTCGGCAGTCTGGCCAGCATGTTGGTTATCCAGTCGCGATGCTGCTGCAAAAAAGATAAAGCTCGTTTGCGGCTGCAGTATTTGGGAATGGTTAATACGGCGCGGCGGTTTTTTTCATCAATTCTTAGCGTCAGACGTTTGGCCAGAGGTGATTTGATGATTTTGATATCGAAGTCAAAATCATTTTTAAAATCAAAGGTCGGGCCAGTCAATAATGTAATCTTCATAGTTCTTTACTTCGGTTTCGGATATAAGTTTGTGTCCTTTTAATGATTGACCGGCCAGGTGTACGGAATTTGGATTGCCGGTTATTAAAGGATGCCAACGGGGAAGCTCTTTGCCTTCACATAACAGGCGATAGGCACAGGTTTTGGGCAATATCTCGGGTTCGTTCAATACGGTTTTCAAGTCGATATTGCGGCAATCGGAGACTTTTTCAAAACGGTGTTCGTAAATACGGCATAAGCAGGTTTCCGGATCAAGGAAACGGCAACGCGCGCTGGTAAAACGTATTTGGCCGCGGCATTCAAGCTTGTTCAGGCAACATTTGCCGCAGCCGTCGCACAAAAGTTCCCATTCGGCGGAGGATAAATCTCGCAGAGGTTTTTTTTTCCAGAATTCCGGTTCAAAAGAAGACATATTTTGATAACGGTTTTGCGGTGATAATTTTGTTGACGGCCATAGGCGCATGGTTATAAATCCTCGTCTTCAATGATATAATCTTCAAAATCCTGTTCGGCCACGCCGGCATCGCTTATCCGGTTTTGCGGCAGCGGCGGAATGGGGACTTTGCCGCCTTTAAGGGGGTGCCACGCCGGTAAATCGCCGGTCTCATTCAAAATACGATAGGCACAAGTTTTGGGCATCCAAACGAGAGAATCAATGTTATCGGGTGTTATTTTTAAGCATTCGGGTACCAGACGGCAGCGGTTTTGATATTCGCGGCAAAGGTGTTTGCCGGTATCAAAATAGCGGCAGATAATGCGGGTATAATAAATCTCATCGGTTGTATCATCTTGCAGTTTGATCAGGCAACAGTGGCCGCAGCGGCAACAAACCTGCTCCCATTCTTCGGAAGACAGCTCAGATAAAGATTTGTTTTGCCAGAATGCCGCAGACATATTTTTCTCTATTCGGCACCAATGCGATCCGGCAGATATTCTTCTTTGGCCAAATTGCCAAATTGAGCGTAGTCGCCGTTCCAGAAAAGTTGAACGGATCCGGTCGGACCATGGCGTTGTTTGCCTATAATGACTTCTGCCAGATTTTGGGTTGCACGTTTACGGGCATCCCATTCGTCCAGACGCTTTTGCAAGTGCTCGGGTGTTTCACCGGATTTTAGCTTGGGCTCTTCGTTTTGAATATAGTAGTTTTCGCGGAACACAAACATAACAATATCGGCGTCTTGTTCAATAGATCCGGATTCGCGCAAGTCGGACATTAACGGTCGTTTATCGTCGCGGCTTTCAACACCGCGGTTTAATTGGGATAAAGCAACAACAGGAACCTGAAGCTCTTTTGCCAAAATTTTGAGACCGCGCGATATTTCGGAAAGTTCTTGTACGCGGTTGCCTTCGCTTTTTTTGCTGCCGGTTCCGGTGATGAGTTGAATATAGTCGATAACGATAAGTCCGAGGCCTTTATTGCGTTTGAGGCGGCGGGCGCGGGTGCGGATATTATTGATGTTCAACCCCGGTGTGTCGTCAATATAAAGAGGGATGTTTTCTAATTCACGAACAGCGGCGGCAATGCGGGTAAATTCGGCATTATCAAGTTCTCCGGTTCTCATTTTATGGCCGTTGGTTTGCGTAACAGTGGAAAGAATACGCGAAGCCAACTGGTCGGCTGACATTTCAAGCGAGAAAAAGGCAACGCCGCGATTTTTGGCCGGCGTGTCTTTGTCATGAGCCATAAATTCGGCGACATTATAAGCAATATTGGTGGCCAGAGCGGTTTTTCCCATGGCCGGACGGCCGGCGATGATAATCAGGTCAGAGTCATTTAGGCCACCGGTTTTGGCATCCAAGGCATCAAGCCCGGTCGGCAGGCCGGATATTTTGCCTTCTTTTTGATAAGCCGCTTCAATATGTTTGACCGAATCGGTTAAGGCTTGGCTGAAATCAATAAAGCCGGTTGAATTTTCGCCTTGATTCGCTAAATCAAATAAGCGCTTTTCGGCATTTTCAATTTGTTCGGCGGCGTCGGTATCAAGGTCTTCTTTGGTTGCGTTGTTGACGATATCAAAGCCTGTGGCAATCAATTCGCGACGCAGGTATTTGTCATAAATAAACTGAGCGTAATATTCGGCATTGGTCAGAGGCGTAGCCGAATCGGCCAGTTTGATGAGATATTTG
This sequence comes from uncultured Pseudomonadota bacterium, assembly GCA_949295085.1. GTDB lineage: Bacteria > Pseudomonadota > Alphaproteobacteria > RF32 > CAG-239 > CAZU01. Next base: position 8,693 of record CASFJS010000006.1, on the reverse strand, counting down.
TAACCGCCGACTTCTTCCAGTGATCCGTCTTGTTCAAAATAATTTTTTAAGGTTATGGTGTCGGCAACATGGTTACGGGTGATGAGCTTGCTGATGATATCGTAGATTTTGGCGTGAATCGGGTCGGCAAAATGTTCGGGACGCAAAAATTCCGACACTTTTTCAAATGTTTTGTTGTTTGCCAACAAAGCTCCGATCAGGGCTTGTTCGGCTTCAATATTTTTGGGAAGTTGGTCAGGTTGAAGTTCCATCGTCGGCGAGTCCTTTGAAAAATGTTGTTGCTGATGTTATAGCGAATAAAAAGCAAAAGACAAAGTGTTTTTCGATAGGAAATTTTTTAGACTTGTGGATTATGGGGATAACGGGGATAAAACAAAAAAACCCGCTCAGAAAACAAGCGGGTTAAAAGTGAAAAGACATTTTTATTTGGCAGAAGCTTTTTTTCTGGCAATAGCTTTTTTTATTTTTTTAGCTTCATCAGAGAGTTTGGTGTTGGAAGTAGATTCCAGATAAGCATCCAAACCGCCGTTGTGTTCAATGGAACGCAATGTCTTTGAACAGATTTTTAATTTAAAAGTTTTACCCAAAATGTCGCTCAACAGAGAAACAACTTGCAGATTGGGCAAAAAACGCCGGCGCGTGCGATTATTTGCGTGGCTGACACTATTGCCGCTCATGACGCCGGTACCCGAAATATCACATTTTCTAGCCATTGTATTCATTCCTTTATTTATAAAAACTTGTTGCCTTTTAATACATATTATTCTTTGAATAGTCAAGAGAAAAGTTGGGTAAAGACGGTTTTATTTGTGGTTTTTATAAAATTTTACTGGAATTTTTTGTAAAAGTGGTGTATCTAAGGGGTGTTTTAGCTGTTGTACCCGTAGCTCAGTTGGATAGAGTATCAGCCTCCGACGCTGAGGGTCGTGGGTTCGAATCCCTCCGGGTACGCCATAAACAAACGGCCTTCTCTTGCGGGAGGCTTTTTGTTTATGCGGCGTAGAGATGTTTTTTTATCTATGGAACGCTGATTGTAAAAATGAGGAGGTCTATATCGGTATGTGTGATTTGTCCGGAGGATTTCCAGAGCCGGAAAGGGTCGTGTTAAAAGATGGGTGATAAGGTTTATGTTGGTTGGGATGAATTTCATCAGGATGTAAAAAGTTTGTGCGATAAAATCAGACAAAGCGGTAAATATAATAAAATAGTTGCCGTCAGTCGCGGTGGTTTGGTGCCGGCCGGAATTATTGCTTACGAGCTTAATATCAGGAATATGGCCGTGATTAATATTGCCACTTATATCGGTGCCGAGCATTTGAAACTTGATGAGGTGGATATGCCCGAATATGTTGGTGCGGTGGATGAAAAGACGCTAATTGTTGATGATTTATCAGACAGCGGACAAACGCTTCAGGTCTTGCGGCGACAATTTCCGAAAGGAAGATATGTCACGGTTTATGCCAAACCCAAAGGGTTAGATGAAGTCGATCTCTTTGCACGGGCAATGCCTGAGAAATGGATTGTCTTTCCGTGGGATGTCGAATAGCTAATTTTTTAGCGGACAGCTTGCGCCGATAAGCTTGTTATCCAGGCGTTCTTCCAGAAGACCGGCAGGGTCCTGATGAATGATAATTTGGGCTTGCGGGTAAGTCTGGCGGATAAGATCTTCGACTTCATCCGTATATTTGTGTGCCGTATATAGGTTCAAATTGCCGTCCAGTTCAATATGGAATTCAAACATATATGTACCGCCAAGGTCGCGTGTGCGAAGATCGTGAATTTTAGGCGAGAGAGGGTGTTTGCCAACGATTTGATAAATTGAATTGCGGATCTCATCACTCAGTTCGCGATCCAAAAGCAAAAATATGGCATCACGACCCAGTGTGTAAGCACTATAAAGCAGGTAAACGGAAATACCAACGGCAACAACAGAGTCAATCCAGTTGATGTCCCAGAAACGGACGGCCAGCAGGGAAAAAATGATTGAGATATTGGTCATGATATCAACGCTGTAGTGCATTGAATCCGCTAAAATGGCTTGAGAGTTTGTTTGGCGGGCGACATAACGTTGAAAAGCAACCAAAACAAGTGTTGATATAAGACTGAGAATCATGATGATAAGCCCTAAGCCAGTTTGTGTCAAAGGGATGGGGTTTTTGAAACGCAGAACGGCATCATACAGGATAAAAATGCCGGATACGGCGATAAAAGCCGCTTGAAAAAGAGCGCTTAAAGCCTCGGCTTTGCCATAGCCGTAGCGATAACTGCAATCTGCCGGCCGGACGGATATTTTTACGGCAATGAGGGTTATCAGGGAGGCAAAAATATCTGATAAGCTGTCAACCATCGAGGATAAAACAGCCAGAGAATCGGTATAAAAAACACCGGCTCCTTTAATCAGGCACAAAAGAACAGCCAGAACAATTGATCCGGAAGCGGCATAATTTTTTAATTTATCGGCTTGTTCACGGGTTAACGACATGGGTTATTTTCTCCATATCTTCGGCAGAAATTCGATAGAATTTATTTTTTGTTTTATCTGCGAAAGATTGTAAAACGGAATTGTTTATTACGTCATTAAAATCAAATTGAACATAAAAATTTTGATCCTGTTTATAAAAAGTGAGTTCGAGGTTTTTGAAATATTCACCATCAGCCTGAATTCGCAGAACCGGATTATCGGGGGTGGCGGTTGTTTCCGTTTCTAACGGGGTGTTCAAAAACAGGCTGACGACAGAAGCAACAAAGGTTGCATCGGTTTTGCCGTCGACGGAGGCGAAACGGCCAAATTGTAAATTCCATAAAGATGCATAGGTCCAGTAACGAAAATCGAGGTTTAAATCGACAAGCTCGATTGCCGCCAACCAGATTTGAAAGCGTTCGGGAAAGCGAATATACGCGCCTAAAGATCCGCGGCTGAGTTCGATATTATAATCGCCTATTTCAAAAGCAAGGACAGTTTTTCCCGAAGAATCGTCCAGATGAACGGCTGTTGCCGTACTTGAGGGATTGTCTTGCGGCAAAAGACCGAAGCGGGGTAAATTTTCAATTTTGTCGGCCTTTTTTTCATAAACGGAAGCCTGCATTAAGGCGGTTAAAAAACTGCGAATACGGTTCTGATTAACCAGAAACTCCGGATGCTGCTCAAGAATCCATGAATCGTTTTGTCTGATAAAAGTAAGTTCTTTGTCGGTTGATTTGATGTTTATGAGAGATATGTCATTAATCTGTGCGGTTAAATTTGGAAAAAGCAGACGCCCTTCAACGGTTTGCATGTTTTTTTCTGGCAGAAGCCAGATACTGCCTAATCCGAGCAGCAGACAAAATATTGAGCCGGCCAAGAGTTTCCAAAAGTTTCGCTTGCATAAAAGAGCTTTAGGGCGGCGGAGTTTAAGCCGGCGTAAATTTGCGCATAAAACGAATATAACGAGTAATCCCGGAAGAGCCCAGATATTGAAGACATTGACCCAAAATTCGGTTTGTTCCAGATTGTGATTTAAATTCAGCCGGATGGTAAAGAGGTCCCGACGTCGTTCTTCCAAAGTTTTTTTGATTTTGTTAATGACGGACAATTCATCGGGTGTAAAATTCTGGCGCCCCTCAAAGTCCTTTTTGTTCCATATTTCGTCAAGTCCTTTTTTGATAAGACTGATTTGGTCAAAAATATCTTTTTCTTTGATTTTGAATTGTTGTAAAATTTGTTTTTGTTGTTTGTTCAAAGAGGTAAACGGCCGTGGCAGTCGACTTTTGCCACGTAATTCAAAAAGATTGTTATTACCGGATAAAACATCAAGTGCGTTTAAGACAAAATTACCGTTATCCAACAAAGGGATGTTGTAGCTTTGGTTGCCGATAAGTGTTGATGTGGTCCAAAAAGAATCATAGAGCAAATCAGAATCGCCAACGACAATAATATCCAGAGGTGTTTCGGCACTCTTGCCTATAATATGCGCGGCAATGATTTTAGGGCGGTTGTCTGCTTTGAAGTGGCGTAAAATTTCGGCCGGATGGATGTTTTGTGTGACGACCTTTGCCGATAAAAGCTCTGATTGAGGGCTTGGTTCGGCCAGAGGAATGAAGTAAACAGAGGCGTCTTCAAGCGGCATAAACACGGAGGCCGAGGTTAAAAGCATACGCTTGAGATTTAAGGTCTCGGGTAATCCGGGAGTAAAGCTTGACGGTGTTAAATAAAATTGGATTAAATCCTGGGTTGTGCCCGTATAATCGGCTGTTTCAACGGTGACTTCGGATGAGTTGTCAAGGTCGGCCACAACAGCCCGGTCAAAGAATCGGAAGCCCCATTTTTGCGGCAAATCGCCATAGACGGATTGATGTGTGATGGTGGTGGCGGGTGCCGTTAACTTTAGAGATTCGGCAGCAATATCAAAAAAGGCCAAAATTTTGCCGCCATTTACGGAGTAATCATAGATGGCTTGTTCCATATCCTCGGGCATTGACTGCGGATGCACAATCATTAAAACATCAACATCCTTGATGTCTGCCGGATTTTTTATCGGTCTGATATTGTAATATTTTTGTATTTCCGTTGCGATTTGCCACTGAGGAACAACAATGCTGCCGGTATTGTTTCCCAAAAGAGGTAAAGAGCTCAGAAGACCAAGGGTCTTTTTTTTGTGTTCCAGAAGATAGATGTTTTCGGTCAGGTCTTGTTCCAAAAGATTTTGCCGAGATAACGGCAGGAAAGGAATGGTGCGACTTTGGCCGTTTTCATTAACAAAGACAATACCAAAATAAGCAGCCGTGTTGAGATCCGAGACGGGCAGCGCCTGCAGACCTGCTTGCAAGGCGCGATCTTCAATATCGCTTAAAGGTTCCGGATTATAAAAATAATAGTTAAAGTCATCGCCGGCAATATCATGATAAGTTTGTAAGGTGAGACGCAATTTGTCGAAGAACAGGCGCATTTGTTCGTCTCTTTCTCCTAAAATAGGCGAATAATAGACTTTTGCGGTAACCGCAGCCGGCAGGTTTTGCAAAATCTTGCGGGTGGAGTTGCCGGGAGTAAAGAGTTTTTCTTCGGTAAAATCAAAACGGGTAAGGCGCAAAGTGTTGTTGGCCAATAAATTGAGACCGGTAAAAGCTGCCAGAACAAGCAGGGTCGTCAGGATGTTGCCGTTTAGAGATGTTTTTTTGAAAAAGGCGGAAGATCCCGAAGTTTTGGCGGAAATAATCATTCCGGTGAGAAAATTAAAAACCAAAATTAAGGAGGCAAAGAAAACTAAATCGCGCAGCTCTAAAATTCCTAAATTGAAATTGGCAATATGGGTTAAAAAGCTGAAAGAAGAAATCATATCAATGATGTAGTCCGGAGCAAAACCGCGGAAAAATCGCAGGACGTATTCCAGGCCGCTTAAGAAAAACAACAAATTTATCACCACGGCAATAACCAGAGCAACAACCTGGTTTTTTGTCAGGGATGAAGCGGTTTGTGAAATAGCCAACATGGCTCCCGACAGTAAAAAAGCGCCAAAGTAGCTGTTTAAAATAACGCCGTTATCCGGTGAGCCGAGAATGTTTACGGTAATGACAAAAGGAAAAGTCAAAGTTAATGCCAAAGTGCAAAAAGCCCAAGCCGCCAAAAATTTTCCCCAGACCCAGGTGCTGACGGGCAGCGGAAGAGTCATGGTCTGTAAGATGGTACCGCTTTTGAATTCTTCGGCCCACAGGCGCATGGCAATGCCGGGGATAAACAACAGTAAAATCCACGGCAGAAGAGCAAACATCGGTTGCAGGGACGCGTTGCCGGAGGAAAAAATGCCGCCGAAATAAAGAGACAGAGAGCTGTTTAGCAATAAAAAACAGACCAGATAGACGTATGCCAGAGGAGATATAAAATAACGATAAAATTCACCGCAGGCTATTTGTAATATTTTTGATATCATAGGGAGGCCTTTGTCAGTTTGGTAAAAGCTGTTTCAAGGGAAAAACAGCGGGTTTGTTTAAGGATGGAATCGAGGCTGCCGTCAATTTTTATCTCGCCTTTATCCATAATCAAAATACGGGAGGCAACGCTTTGAGCTTCGTCCAAAAGATGGGTCGAAATCAAAATGGTTTTGTTTTTGCTCATTGAAGAAATAAGCTTGAGCATGTGGTTTTTTTGGTTAGGGTCAAGCCCGTCCGTCGGTTCATCAAGCAGCAAAACCGGCGGATTTCCCAAAAGACTTGAAGCAAACCCGACGCGGCGCTTGTAACCCTTTGATAAGGTTTCGATTTTCTGGTTGACAACATCCTCAAGGTTGGCCAAAGAGATGACTTTGTCGACATCCGGGGCATTTGAAGATTTTAATTTTGCCATATAAGCCAAAAAACGGCGGACAGGCATATCGCCGTAAAGAGGCGAACCTTCGGGCAGAAAACCGATGAGGCTTTTGGCTTGCAACGGGTTTGAGGCCATATCCTGTCCGAGGATGATTATTTTTCCGGAATCAGGGGATAAAAATCCGGAGAGCATATTCATGAAAGTTGATTTGCCGGCGCCGTTCGGCCCTAAAAGGGCGATGATTTCGCCTTCGGAAAATTTTATGGAGATATCCTTAACCGCCTCAATACGGGCAAAGGATTTGTGCAGATGGTTGACTTCAATTGCGGCAGGCAAGGCGGAATCCTCAAAAATATAATGTTAAAGTTATTGTAAATCACAAAATCAAAGATACAAGATTTACTTTATGATTTGTTGATTTCGTAAAGCGTTATTGCGGCAGCGGTTGCAACATTTAAGCTCTCGGTTAAAGGTGAAATGGGCAGACGCACGGCAATATCACAACTTTCTTCAACCAGGCGACGCATCCCTTTGCCTTCGGAGCCCATGATGACGGCGGTTTTTCCTGATTTATCAATCTTGTCGATATCGGTTTTTGCCCGACCGTTCATACCAATGGTCCAGAAACCGGCGTCTTTGAGTTGTTCAACAGCACGGGAAAGGTTTGTTACACGGGCTATCGGCAGGTGTTCGATCATACCGGCGGCTGCTTTGTCCATGGCGCCGCTTTCAAGGGGAGAATTTTTGTCCTGGACGATGAGAGCCAGAGTCTTGAACGCGACGGCCGAGCGGATAATGGCGCCGATATTTTGAGGATCGGTTACCTGATCAAGAATCAGAACATGACATTTGTTTTTGTTTGCGGCCATATCCAGAATATCGTTAAGCGTGCAGGACGGCAGGCGTTCGCACAATAAAGCAAAACCCTGATGGACAGCGTCTGAGGGCAGAAGTTTGTCAATTTCTTTGCGCTCGGTGATCTGCGGCGTTATGCGGCAGCTTGCCGGAATATCGGCAGAGGCTTCTCTGGTGCACAAAAGTTTGTTTATTTGTCGCCTGGGGTTGGCCAGGGCTGCCAAAACAGCGTGCCGGCCATAGATAATTAAGGATTGTTTATGATTTTCGGATAAATTTTTTTGTTTTTGAGACATTTGTTTTTCCTAGGGTTTGATGATTTTGCGCAAAATGCCGCCGGCGGCTTGCAGTTGTTGCTCGGCTTCGGAGCGCGAAAGATTTTGCGCGGCCATAACGCAGGCGGTTTTGACGTTGTTGTCGGCCGCGGTTAAAAATTCGGCGGCTTTGTTATAAGGGATACCGGCAATTTCGGAGACAAATCGGCGGCCGCGATCGATAAGTTTTTCATTAACCAGACGCAGATCAATCATATAGTTTTGATAAACCTTGCCGATCCGAATCATGGCACCGGTCGAAAGCATGTTTAGAATCATTTTTTGGGCGGTGCCGGATTTCATGCGCGAAGAACCGGTGATAGTTTCTTCGCCGACAACCGGATTGATGAAAATATCGGCAAACTGTTGCAGCCTGGCCTCCGGGTTAGAGCTGATACCGATGGTCTGGCAACCGCGTTTTTGCGCTTCTTCCAGAATTGTGAGAACATAGCGCGGGCCGCCGCCGGCGGATATACCGACAATAATGTCTTTCGGTGTCGGGTTGAAATTTTGCAAATCTTGTCGTGCTAAGTCGGCGCTGTCTTCGGCATTTTCAATTGAGAATCGGAGAGCCCTGTCGCCGCCGGCTATATAGCCGCAAACCATGCCGTGTTCAACACCGAAAGTCGGCCAACATTCCGAAGCATCCAAAACGCCTAAGCGGCCGCTGGTGCCGGCGCCAAAATAGGCTAAACGTCCGCCTTGTAAGAAAGCGCGGGCAATGGTTTCGATGGCTTTGCTTATGGGGTTGAGCTGGGTTTCAACGGCCAAAGCAACTTTTTTGTCTTCGTTGTTGATGGTGCGGGCAATTTGGTATGAATCCATCAGATCAATGTTAATGGTGTCGGGATTTCTTTTTTCGGTAAGGGCAAGGGATGACATTTTTTCCTCTGTTTTATTAATCATTGTCCGAAAACATAGCACGGAATTAATTAAGATTGTATAAAAAAAAGATTGACAAAGCACTCAAAATGCTATTATTTGCAAAGGTAGTGTTGATTTGCAGACACTTAAAGGAGCAATCCTTGTCCCTTATAGAAGGAGGGGTGGCAGAGCGGTCAAATGCAACGGACTGTAAATCCGTCGACTTAGTCTACGATGGTTCGAATCCATCCCCCTCCACCACTATAAGACAGAAACACTTGGATAATGGTTTGAATAAGCGGGTGTAGCTCAATGGTAGAGCAGAAGCCTTCCAAGCTTATGACGGGGGTTCGATTCCCCTCACCCGCTCCAGATTTCTT
>CASFJS010000005.1 GCA_949295085.1 uncultured Pseudomonadota bacterium | reverse complement strand
AAAGGTTCCTTTTGCCGCAACAAAAGGAGGAAAAAAGCGATGAAAAAATATTTATTACTGGCCGGGGTCGGCTTCTGTTGTCTCTCCGGCACGGCTTGGGCAGAGCTCAACTGCAACGAACCGCCGGAATGTGACGCGTTAGGCTATACCTTGACGGAGGATGATTGTAGCAACAGAACCGTACTCCGTTGTCCGTTTGATTACACTCAGGTTTTTTGCGTTCAGTCCTGTGCTCAAATCGGCTACACGGAGAACTCTTGTGCATTGGGACAACAAGCGACCCTCTGTCCGCTTGACCAGTTATGGGTCAAATGTTCCGGCAAATCCAATGTGCAAAAATGTATCGATGAAGGTTATACAATTGCCGGCGGACAAGGCGGTATAGGGATAGCATGTGTTAGTGGTCAAAACGTACTGGATTGCCCATATGATACCGAGGGAGTGAGATATATTATGTGTTCGCCAAAAACATCCGCTCAGGTATGTCAAGAAAAAGGGTATACAAAACTTACCGGTTCCTGTCCCGAAGGTCAGAGCAGAATAGACTGCCCCAGCAATGCCGAATATTTCAAATGCGGATATGTGATTGTTTCCGGGGGTAACGTCTACATTGCAACAGAGAAACCTGGTAACGGCGGCAGCGGAGGTACCGGCGGTGGGGCCAGCAGCGGCGGTGATGGATCACTGGTCTTTGACAACGCCGGCTACACCTACGAAACCGTTGGTTATACTGATAAAGACTTTACAAGGCCAAATTAAACAGCACATCCAAAAAAGCGGCGGGTTCAAACATCCGCCGCTTTTTTCCGAACCCTCCGGCTTATCCTAATTTTTGTTTCAACAACTGGTTAACCATACCGGGGTTTGCTTTACCGCCGCTGGCTTTCATTACCTGACCGACAAACCAGCCCATCAGCGCCGTTTTGCCGTTGCGATACGCCGCGACATTATCCGCATTGGCAGCGATCACCTCGTCAATCACTTTTTCAATCGCCCCGCTGTCGGTAACCTGTTTCAACCCGCGTTCCTCAACGATTTTTTCCGGAGCCTCCCCGGTTTCGGCCATCATCGCAAACACGTCTTTGGCGGTTTTGCCGTTAATGACATTCTTGGACACCAGCTCAACCAGATTACCGAGATTTTCTGCCGAAATCGGCGATTCTTCAAGGCTCAGGTGTTTCTCGTTCAACATCGCAAAAAAGTCGCCCATCAGCCAGTTGGCCACTTTTTTAGCCTCGTGCCCTTTGGCTGCCTTTTCAAAAAACTCGGCCATCTCCTTGTTTTCACAAATAACCGACGCGTCATACGGCGTCAAACCGAGCTCTTTGACAAAGCGCTCTTTCTTGGCATCCGGCAGCTCAATCATACCGCGTTTAATTTCCTCAACAAACTCATCGCTCAAAACCAACGGCGGCAAATCCGGCTCCGGAAAATAACGGTAATCATCCGAAAACTCCTTAAAACGCAAAAATTTGGTCTGCCCGGTCGTCTGGTCAAACTGACAGGTTTGCTGGCGCATTTCTCCGCCGTTTTCATAAAGTTCAACCTGCCTTTTGGCCTCAAACTCAACCGCCTGCATTGCAAACTTGACCGAGTTGACGTTTTTAACTTCCGCCCGTTCTCTCAGTTCGCTGCTGCCGGCCGGTCGCACCGAAATACTGGCATCGCAGCGCATGGAGCCCTCGTCCATATTGCCGTCGCAGGTGCCAAGGTAACGCACAATGGAGCGCAGCTTGCGCAAAAACGCCCCGACTTCTTCCGGTGCCCTGAAATCCGGCTTGGTTACGATCTCCATCAGCCCGACGCCCGAGCGGTTTAAATCAATAAATGTTTTGGTCGGCGATATATCGTGAATCGATTTGGCGGCATCTTGCTCAATATGCAGCCGCTCAATCCCGATATTTTTGCTCGTCCCGTCTTCAAGCTCGATTTTAACAAACCCCTCGCCGACAATCGGATGTTCAAACTGCGTAATCTGATACCCCTGCGGCAGATCGGCATAAAAATAGTTTTTGCGCGAAAAGACCGAATATTTATTAATTTTGGCATTAAGACCCAAACCGGTCTTAACTGCCTGACGTACGCACTCCTCATTCAAAACCGGCAACATCCCCGGCATTCCGGCATCAACAAACGATACATTTTGGTTAACATCCGAGCCGTAATGCGTCGATGCACCGGAAAATATTTTCGACTTTGATATAATCTGGCAGTGGATTTCCAAACCGCAAACAATTTCCCAATCGCCGGTCTTGCCTTTGATAATCATTCCGCTCATTTTATTTTACCCCCTTAAAACCGGCCTGTTTTTCCAAAACGAACGCAGTCTTAAATACCGTTTCTTCATCAAACGCCCGGCCGATAATCTGCATTCCGAGCGGCAAACCATTTTTATTTAGCCCTATCGGCAAACTCAGCGCCGGCAACCCGGCCAAAGACACCGCCACCGTAAACATATCATTCAACCACATATTAATCGGATTGTTTTTCATATTTTCATCACCTATGGCAAAAGCCGCCGTCGGCGCCGTCGGTGTCAAAATCGCATCACACTGCTTAAAAGCCTCAACAAAATCATTGCGAATAAGCCGCCGTACTTTTTGCGCTTTCACGTAATAAGCGTCATAGTACCCGGCCGAAAGCACATAGGTTCCGATCATAATCCGGCGTTTGACCTCGGCACCAAAACCGGCCGTCCGTGTATTAACATACATATCTTCCAGGTGCTCGCCATCCACGCGATTGCCGTAACGCACGCCGTCATAACGTGCCAGATTGCTCGAAGCCTCTGCCGGCGCAATAATGTAATACGTCGGCAACGCATATTGGGTATGCGGCAACGCAATATCCACCACCTCCGCGCCTTGATCTTTCAGCATGGCAGCCGCTTTATCCCAATAAGCCGCAACTTCCGCCTCAAGCCCGTCCGCACGATACTCTTTCGGCAGACCGACACGCAATCCCCGAAGATCACCGCCCAAAACTTTTTCAAAATCCGGCACGGCCTCTTTGGCCGAAGTCGCATCTTTGGCATCATGACCGGCCATGGTTTTAAGCATAATGGCACAATCGCGCACATCTTTAGCTATCGGCCCCGCCTGATCCAACGACGAGGCAAACGCAATAATACCATAACGCGAACAGCGCCCGTACGTCGGCTTAATTCCCGTTACGCCGCAAAAAGCCGCCGGCTGGCGGATAGAACCGCCGGTATCCGTTCCGGTCGCTGCCGCACACATCTCCGCCGCCACTGCTGCCCCCGACCCGCCGGACGATCCTCCCGCAACCAAAGGCTTATCCTTGCTCCACGGATTCACTGCCGGACCGAATGCCGATGTCTCGTTACTGCCGCCCATGGCAAACTCATCCATATTCAACTTACCCAAAAAGTTAGCCCCGGCTGCCAACAGCTTTGACGTTACCGTGGACTCATAAGGCGGCACAAATCCCTGCAAAATTTTTGCGCAAGCCGTCGTCGCAATACCTCTGGTACAAAACAAATCCTTAATACCCAAGGGAATCCCCTCCAAATCGCCGCCTTGCCCGGCATTAATCTTAGTTTGACTGGCTTTGGCCTGCTCAAGCGCTTTTTCCGGTGTTTCGCAAACATAGGCGTTAAGGGCGCGCTTGGCCTCCATACTTTTAATATAATCCTCAGCCAGCTCAACCGCTGTAAACTCTTTTTTCTTTAAGCCTTCTCGGGCTTCTGCAATTGTCAGTTTTGTTAAATCCGTCATCTTTTTTTCCATATTATGCCAACAACTTTTTTCCTCTTAATAAGCCAACCGCCAAGCAAAATTTTACTCAATCACTTTCGGCACGGCAAAATACCCGTACTCTTTTTGCGGCGCATTGGCCAAAACCGCATCGGCCTGGTTGCCCTCGGTAACCTCGTCCCGACGCATTTCCAAAAAGTTTTCGTTAACCGAAACCAACGCCTCGACATTGCTTGTGTCAACTTCTTTGAGCTGATCAACCCATTGCAAAATTTTGTTAAACTCGGCTTCCGTTGCCGCAACTTTGTCTTCGTCGATTTTCAACTTCGCCAAAGCCGCAACTCGTTTAACCGTCTGCGTATCCACTGTCATTTTATTTTCCTTCTAATACGTAATTTCCATCGGCGGCATCACCGCGTCGTATTTCAGTCTTTTTAGCACACCAAATGTATCTTTATCAAGCCCGATTTGCATTTTAAGTTTTTGTGCCGCTGCCAAAGGCGTCGCATTCATAAGTTCGGCAATCTTTTCCTGCATGGTTTTCGGCCGCGGAAACACCTCCACCCGCACCGGCTGCCGAATATCAATACCAGCCAACTGCGCGGCTGTCGTCAACGCCGTGTTATAGCCGCCCAATCCGTCGACCAGACCGTTGGCCGCGGCCTGTCTGCCGGTAAACACCCGCCCGCGCGCCAATTGATCCAAATCTTTAAGCTTGATGTGTCGCGCCGCCGCGACCTTGGCCGTAAAATCCCGGTAAACATTATCCAGCGACCGGTTAAACACTTTTTCTTCCTGCGGCGTAAAAGCGCGGTTAATACTCAAAATACCGGCATTTTTACCAAAATAAGCACCGTCCCACTTCACCCCGAGCTTATTCCACAATCCGGCCAACACCGGCTTGCCGCCCAAAACACCGATTGAAGCCGTCAAACTGGCCGGCTGAGCCAAAATCTTGTCTGCCGGCAAAGCAACAAAATAGCCGCCGGATGCCGCGTAAGACGACATTGACACCACCACCGGAACATTCGTTTTCCGCTTAAACTCCGCCAATGCCTGCCGCATGGCGTCGGCCGCCGCATAGCTGCCCCCGGGTGAATCAATCCGCAAAACCAACGCCCGCAGATTTTTAATTTCGGCAATATCTTCAAGCCCCTCAATAAAACTATCCGCGCCGACAACCGACTCCCCCTCCAAAGAGGGCAACATACTGTCGCCTTCGGCAATCTCGCCCTCAATCGTCATAACCGCAACCACCGGCGCCCCCTTACCTATGGGACGCAAAAACGCCAAATAATCAAGCCAGTCAAACCGGACGGCATCATATTCTTTTTCCAGCCGCGCCAACAATTCTTCACGGTACTCCAGCTTATCAACCAGCCCCTCTTTCAAGGCCTGTTCGGCATCGATCGGCGCCTTGTCGATGAGCTTTCGCAGGAGCTGCGGCTCAATCTTCCTGTCCCGGGCGATGTCTCCCGTCATTTGGGCAAACAAATCCCCGCCCAGACGATCAAGTTCCTGCCTTAACAACGGCGGCATTGTCTTCTCGGTAAATGAGGCAAAAGCACTTTTGTACTCATGCCGTGCATAAAACGCCGGCATAATCCCCGCTTTGTCAAGCAGCTGCCGCACAAACGGCATCTCAATGCTTATACCGGTTATACCGACATCACTGCCGGGCTGCAAAATAATCTCATCAAAAGCCGACGCCAGATAGTATTCCCCCGTACCGCCGCCAAAAGCACCAAAACCATCCGAAAACAAATAGGCTTTTTTGCCGGCGGCGCGAAGATATCTAACAGCTTCTCTGAGCTCTTGTATTTGTGCCAACGACAAATCCGATACGCCAACCTCACCGACGACGACTTTAACCTGTTCATCCACCGCTGCCGCTGCCAACACCTGTAGCAGCTCAAAAAAAGACGCCTGACCGCCGTAAAAATCCGTCATCAGACTGTCCGGTTTGACCTCTGCCGGCGCATGGTCAAAATCAATCCGCAAAACGGCTTTTTCCGGCAAAGGTGCCGCCGTGCCGATATCAGCGCGCAGAAACCCGGCCAGCACCATTAACAAGACAATAAACAAAAGCCCGAACAACGCAAAAGCCCAAATCACCGACTTAAGCAGCATTTTGGCTGCTTCCGCGCGCGACAAACTCAAAGCCTTTGTTTTTTCTTTTGCCATTTTAGCCTTCGGTTAAAATTTCAACATCTTTATCAATATTCTTCATCCGGAGCATTCCTTGGATATGGTAGCCGCTGTCAACATGCAAAACCTCGCCGGTAATCCCCGTGCCGCAGTCCGACAACAGCCCGAGCGCCGCATAGCCGACTTCTTCCGGCGTAATATTGCGCTCCAATGCTGAGTTCAACGCGTTCCAATGCAGCATTTTTCTAAAATCGCCGATACCCGAGGCCGCCAAAGTCTTAACCGGTCCGGCCGAAATCGCATTAACCCGCACGTTTTGCTCGCCCATATCCATCGCCGCATAACGTACCGCCGCTTCCAGCGCCGCTTTGGCCACACCCATGATGTTATAATTCGGCAAAACCCGCTCCGCACCCATATAGGTCAGGGTAACGACCGCACCGCCGTCCGTCATCAACGGCGAGGCATACTTACAGGCCTCCAAAAACGAAAAACACGAAATATTCATTGTCATCGCAAAATTATCGCGCGTGGTATCAATCGTCCGCCCGCGCAGTTGATTTTTGTCCGAAAAAGCAATCGCGTGCACCAAAAAATCAATCTTGCCCCATTGAGCGGCTAATTCCTTAAAACACGCCTCCATACTGGCGCTGTCGGACACATCGCATTGCAACAACAAAGGCTCCTTGTCCAACTGCGCCGCCAAAGGTTTAACTCTTTTTTCCAAAGCCTCGTTCTGATACGATATCGCAAGCTGCGCCCCGTGTTCGTTCAAAGCCTGAGCAATCCCCCAGGCGATGGACTTATCGTTAGCCAGCCCCATAATCAGGCCTCTTTTTCCTTCCATCAAAGGTTTTAACATTCGTTTTTAGTCCTTATATTATTTCCACACAACACATATTGCCGCACAATACACAATCGAGTTTTTAGGCTCTTGCAATATAGGGTAAACTTCTATAAAATTTGCATAAGCTTGTAAACATCTTTTTTTAGGGGCTAAGGACAAATATGAATTTTAACACCGCCAAACTCGCCGCCCGCCTGACTGCCGCCAAAGACTTCTTTCGTTTTATCGGCTCACGTATCCAAACCGACAATATTTTGCGGGTGGCCTCGTCTTTGAGCTATACCTCGCTGATTGCGATTGTGCCTTTGTTTGCCATCAGTCTGGCCATTTTTTCGGCTTTTCCGGTTTTTAACGATATCCGGAGCCAGTTGCAGGACACCCTGATTCAAAACATGGTGCCGGCCATCGGTCAGGAGATTACCAAATACTTCAACGAATTTATCTCCGCCACCGCCAAACTGACCACCATCGGCGTCATCGGCATTGTCGTGACCGCCATTTTGCTGCTTTCAACGATTGAAAACTCTTTCAACTACATCTTTAAGGTCTACAAACCCCGCAGCATCAAAACCAAAATCACCCTTTACTGGACGGTCATCACCTTGGGTCCATTGCTTTACGGTGTCGGCGTTTCGCTCAAAGGCTACTTTTTCACGCTGCAAAAATTGTTTCCCGAGGAATACGGCGTCGGCTCTGCCGTACAGGTAATGCTCCCCGGCTTGTTTACACTTTTGACCCTGATACTGGTCTATACGCTGGTGCCCAACAAAAAGGTTCACTTTATGCACGCTTTCTGGGGCGCGTTAATTGCTCTGGCCGGCATCTATATCATGCGCAAAGTCTTCAGCACTTTTATTGCTTCTTCGGTGGTTTATGCCACGCTCTACGGAGCCATGGCCGCCATTCCGCTTTTGTTGCTGTGGCTGTATTTGAGCTGGGCGGTGGTCATTTTCGGCGCCGCCGTGACCGCCGCCCTTGGCGAATATAAAGACGGAGAACACCTAAAAGAGCTTGAAAAGTCAAGAAAAACCGGTGTTGCCGAACAAAAAAACAACCGCCGGCGAAAAAAACTCTTGCCAAAAGAACATAATTAGAACATATTAACGATATAACGATTCTAAAACTACGGAGTAAACTTTATGGATAAAGAAAAAGCACTGGACGCCGCCCTGAGCCAGATTGAAAAGGCTTTCGGCAAAGGCTCGATTATGAGAATGGGACAAGACAATGCCCATGTGGATATTGAGGGCATCTCAACCGGCTCGCTCGGGTTGGATATGGCTTTGGGCATCGGCGGCCTGCCGCGTGGCCGCATTGTCGAGATTTACGGACCGGAAAGCTCCGGCAAAACCACGCTGGCCCTAAGTGTTGTTGCTCAGGCGCAAAAGACAGGCGGCACCTGTGCCTTTATTGATGCCGAGCACGCGCTGGACCCGTCTTATGCCAAAAAAATCGGCGTTGATTTGGAAAACCTGCTGATTTCGCAACCCGATGCCGGCGAGCAAGCCTTAGAGATTGCCGACACTTTGGTTCGCTCCGGCGCCATTGATGTTTTGGTGGTCGATTCGGTTGCCGCTCTCGTGCCCAAGGCCGAGCTTGAGGGCGAAATGGGCGATTCCCACATGGGTTTGCAGGCTCGTTTGATGAGCCAGGCCTTGCGCAAGCTGACCTCCACCATTGCCCGTTCCAATACTCTGGTTATTTTCATCAACCAGATTCGCATGAAAATCGGCGTCATGTTCGGCAACCCCGAAACCACCACCGGCGGCAATGCCCTGAAGTTTTATGCCTCGGTGCGTCTGGATATCCGCAGTATCGGCAAAATTAAAGACAAAGAAGACATCATCGGTTCGCAAACCCGCGTCAAAGTCGTCAAAAACAAGGTTGCGCCTCCGTTCAAGGTTGTTGATTTTGACATTATGTATGGCGAAGGCATTTCCAAAACCGGCGAGCTGATTGACCTCGGTGTCAAAGCCAATGTGATTGAAAAATCCGGCGCCTGGTTTGCCTATAACGGTGATAAGATCGGTCAGGGACGTGAAAACGCCAAAACTTTCTTGAAAGAACATCCGGATGTCGCGCTGGAAATCGAGAACAAAATCAAAGCCGACGCCGGACACTTAAGCTCGGAGATGATCGGCGGCGAAACGCCCTCGGCCGGAGACGAATAGCCCCGTCCCTAACCCCAAAAAAACATCAGCTGCTTAGCTGGTGTTTTTTTTGTTTGGCCTAGCGGCCAGCGCATAACTTTCGTCAACCAGCGCCAGCAATTCTTCTTCCGGCATTGAACCATCCAACAAGAGTGTTACCCAATGCTTTTTATTCATGTGATAGCCGGGAAAAATTCTTTGCCCGTCAACCCTGACGGCCACATCTCCCGGCGCCATCCGCACATCGACAATCTCAATAATTTTATCTCCGGCAAGCCCGATTCTATTTTGCGCCGCAGTCAAAACCGCCGCATACCATTTGCGATTGTCCTGCCGGCGCAAAATAGCGTCACGCGGAAAGTTTGTCCACAAAAATTCCAATTCATCGCCGTATTTCTCTCTGGCATGGCGGATAATCGCCGCCGCTCCCGGTGTCTTAAAAACTTTGCTGACAAAGCATTCAGCCGCTATTTTTTGCAAAACCGCACAGCATTCCGTCCGCACCTTGCCGACAAACGCCCCTGCGGCGCTTTCCGCACGGTAGAGCACATATTCATCGCCGGTGTCCGTATCAAACACCAAACTGGCAACATCGCCCTGTCCGTCAACCGTTACCTCTAGCCGAAACTGCCCCTCAAGCACCGGCGCGGCATAGACATAAACTCCGCCATCCCTTGACGCAAAGCCAAACTTTTCCAACCGTTCTTTAAGCGGCGCCTTATTCTTGAATATTTCATCCTGCGGCAACATATTTTTTATTCCTCATCTTCCGTTACTATAACCGCTCCGCTGTCGAAACACAACCACAAAAACACAGCTCAATTTTACTGTTGTTTGTATCCTCTGATTATGGTATATTATCCAACGACAAAAAATTATTATCCCGCCGCATTCAGGGCAAATCGGCAATCAGGGACAAACGCCCAAAATTATTAATATATGCAAAATTTTAACAAGATTTTCCGCAGCGTAGACGGAACCGTGTTTACCAAAATCAGCGCCAAAGACGCTGAAAACTTTAACGGCAATTACATCGCCGTTATCAACGGAAAAGCAACCGCCGTCATCAACGGCAATATCGTTGCCATGCCCAAAAGGCTTTTCAACGAAATCGGCGTTGAATATCGGTTTGTCGATTTTTATGAACACGGCAAACAGATGGCCAAGAAGCACGGCGTCTATTTCGCCCGCAAGCAGGAACCCATCCGTGTGTGGCCGAATATCAAGCCCGGAGATGCCATAAAAACCGTCATCGACGGCTACGAAGAACATTCGGTAACCCTCGATGATAACAGCGTCGCCGCGCAGAATGTCATCAAAAACGAATTTTATGCCATTCCGCGCACCAAACTGGAGGAAAAATATAAGTTCGTCCGTCATGAATTTGACTACGATTTATATGAACCCAAAGCGGACGTTGTTTCCCAATGGGTTTACTCGGACACCAATGTGTTCGGGGTTCTCTGGGGCGGTCTGGAGTTCTTGACAACCCCGATGATCAACATCACCGATCCAGATGACTGCTACGGCTGCAACTACATCGTCTGGTGGGGCAACGACGGGCGGCTGTCAAGCTACCTCGTTCTCGGCTACTGGCGCGGCTGCGGCAAGAAGTACTACCCCGACCATCAGGGAGTACCCGCCGATGTCGCCACCGCGACATTCCAACCGCCTAAAAGTCTGTTCGACTGACTTGGCGGCGCAAAAAAGAAAACCTCATTGCGAGGTTTTCTTTTTTTATTTATCCTTCGTCTGTTCTTTGGATATCGACATCATCAGCTTAATCCGGTTGACCTGATTGGTCTCGCTGGCGCCCGGATCATAGTCCACAGCCATAATATTGGCATTGGGGAATTTCTTTTTAATCTCTTTGATAAAGCCCTTACCGGTAATATGATTCGGCAAACAACCAAACGGCTGCATACACAACACATTGTTGACACCGGCCTCCAACAGTTCAATAATCTCGGCCGTCAACAACCAGCCCTCGCCGGTCTGATGTCCGAGCGAAATCAGCCCGCGGATTTTTTTGCGCAGATTTTTGAAAAACACCGGCGGTTCAAACCTCTTGGACAACGCAAACCCCAGTCGCATCGCCCCCCTGCAAAACTCCAAAAACGCAATACTCAGAAGACTCACCGCACAGGCTTTTCGCGACCCTTGCAAATATTTATAGTTAAACACATGGTCATAAAAGCCATAGAGCATAAAGTCCATCAAATCCGGCACCACCGCCTCGCCGCCTTCTTGCTCGATAATCCGCGCCGCCTGATTATTGGCATCCGGATGATATTTGAGCAAGATCTCGCCCACCAGCCCGACTCGCGGCTTGCGCGGCATATCCTTTAACGGCAGCTTGTCAAATGCCCTTATCATTCGAAACATATTAACATTAAATTTGATAATATCGCCGTCTTTCAAGTTCTTTTTAATGATTTTAACCCATTTGGCCGTCAATTTAAGCGTGCTTCCCGGCTTTTTCTCATAAGGCGTCACCCGATTAATCATCCGCATCAGCGCATCGCCGTAGCAACCGGCCATAATCGAGCGCAACAAAACCTTGCGCCCCGGCGCAAAACCGGTATTCATCGCCCGACCGCTGACATTAAGCGTAATCACCGGAACATGGCCGAGATTGCATTGCGCCAGTGCCCGCCGCAACAATCCGGCATAGTTCGATGCCCGACAACCGCCGCTGGTCTGCGAAATCAACAGCACGATTTTATTCGTGTCATAATCGCCGTCGCGGATAGCCTGCAACAACTGGCCGATAACCACAATCGCCGGAAAACACGCATCGTTGTTAACATGCTTTAGTCCAAGTTCAATCGCGCTCTTACTAACCTTTGGCAGCTGCGCCACCTTATAGCCCTCGCTGGCAAACACCGCCTCCAAAAACTGAAAATGCACCGGCGACAATTGCGGAATCAAAATCGTGTGCGTTTTTTTCATCTCCGACGTAAACACCGGCGGTTGCTGCGGCCGCTGCCGCGCGGCTTCCTGCTGCCGCTGCTGCATATCCTTAAGCGCCGCCAACAGCGAGCGGATACGGATTTTGGCCGGCCCGAGGTTGTCGCCCTCGTCGATTTTAATCTGCGCATAGAGCCGCTCTTGTGAAGTTACGATTTCCTCCAGCTGGTCTGCGGTAATCGCATCCACCCCGCAGCCGAAAGACACCAGCTGCAACACCGCCAGATTGGCGTTCTCGGCAGTAACAGCACCGGCACGATAAAGCCTCGCGTGATAAGTCCATTGGTCGCGCACCCGCAAAGCCTCCGGATTAGGCTTGAGATGCGCCACCGAATCTTCGGTCAAAACCGACAACCCGCAAGAATTAATCAGCTCCGGTATGCCGTGATTAATCGCCGGATCAATATGATACGGATGTCCGGCCAGCACAATACCGTATTCGCCGTTCTGCCGCAGTTTTTCGACTGCTTCTTCTCCGGCGCGGCGAATATCTTTCTTAAACCGCCTGAGCTCAACAAACGCTCGTTTAACCGCCATGCGCAATTGCAACGCCGAAAACCCCGCAAATAACGGCACCGCCTTTAAACGCCTTGCCAAAATCTTTTCATCAAGCGGCAAAAACGGCGCAAAAAAAGGTATGCCCTTTTCGCCGAGCTCGGAAATATTCTTAGCCAAAACCTCCGGATATCCGGTCACTACCGGACAATTGTAGCAATCCGCCTGCGAGGCAAACTCTTTTTGCTCCCGCGGAATACACGGAAAAAAGATATAATCAACGTTTCTGGCAATCAAGTCCATGATATGCCCGTGCGCCATCTTGGCCGGATAACACACCGTTTGTGATGGGATGGAGCCATAGCCGTCAAAAAACATTTTCTTTGACGACGGCGCCGACAATTCCACCCTGAAACCCAAGTGTGTCAGCAACGTAAACCACAGCGGATAATTTTCATACATATTGAGCGCCCGCGGGATTCCCACCGTGCCGCGCGGGGCTTTTTCTTTGGATAACGGTTGATAATGTTCAAACAACCTTTTGTATTTATAAGCGCACAGGTTGATTTTGTCGCTCTTAGTCAGACCGGCGCCTTTTTCGCATTTATTGCCGGAGATAAATTTCTTTTTGTTGCCGAAATCGGTAATCGTCAACATACAACGATTGGCACATCCCTGACAACGCGCGTTGGTGGTTTTAATCTGCAATTTGCCGATTTCATCCAAGGTTATCAATTTGGTTGCCGCGCCGTCTTCAGGTCCGCGTTGTTTGGCCAGCAGCGCCGCGCCAAAAGCGCCCATCAATCCGGCCAATCCCGGGCGAATAACCGGCCGTCCGACCTGTATTTCCAAAGCCCTCAGCAACGCATCGTTCAAAAACGAGCCGCCTTGTGCCACAATACACTCGCCAAGCTCCGCCATATCGCTGATTTTGATCACCTTATAACAGGCATTTTTAATTACCGAATACGACAATCCCGCCGCAATATCACCGACCGAAACACCCTCTTTTTGCGCCTGTTTGACCTTTGAGTTCATAAACACCGTACAGCGCGTGCCCAGATCGACCGGATGTTTTGCCTTGAGCGCCGCCGCAACAAACGCCGGCATATCCATATTAAGCGAGCGGGCAAAATTTTCGATAAACGACCCGCAGCCCGACGAACACGCCTCGTTAAGACCTATTTTTTCAATCACGCCGTCTTTAAGGCTCATACATTTAATGTCTTGCCCGCCGATATCCAGCACAAAACTGGCTTTGGGCGCAAAAAACGTCGCCGCGCGGCAATGCGCCACCGTCTCCACTTCGTCAATATCCAGCCGCAAACCGGCTTTCAGCAATGCGCTGCCGTAACCCGTGGCTGCCGCGGCCTTAATTTTGAGCCCCGGTTTGGCTGTGCTGTAAATCTCGGTCAGGATTTTAAGCGCCAGATGAAACGGATCGCCGTTGTTGGAACCATAATAAGAATACAACAACCGGTTTTTGTCATCAATCAACACCGCTTTAATCGTTGTTGAGCCGCTGTCAATACCAAACCAGGCATCGCCCTCGTATGCCCCAAGCGGAAATCTCTCAACATCGGCCGACCGGTGTCTGGCGTCAAATTCTTCCTTTTCCTGTTTGTTTCTAAACAACGGCGGCAGTTTTTGAATCCCGTTTTCCTCATCCGTATTTTCCAACGCCCTCACCAACCCGGACAAATCAACCGCTTCTTCCGCTCCGGCTTTGGCATTAAGCGCCGCACCAACGGCAACAAACAATTCGGCTTTTTCCGGCAAAACGGCATGTTCGTCGTCAAGTTTGAGCGTATCCTTGAAACATTGGCGCAATGATTTTAAGAAAGCCAACGGCCCGCCCAAAAAAACCACCTTGCCGCTGATCTCGCGTCCGCGCGCCAACCCGCCGATAAACTGGTTGACCACCGCCTGCATAACAGACATCGCAATATCGCTCTTGGCGCACCCCTCGTTAATCAGCGGCACAATATCGGTTTTGGCAAACACGCCGCAACGCGACGCAATGGGATAAATATGACGGTATTTCAACGCCAGTTTGTCCAACTCGTTGATATCCAGGTTCAAAAACGACGCCATCTGGTCGATAAAAGCGCCCGTACCGCCGGCGCAGGTTTCGTTCATCCTGAGATCGGTACCGCTGGTCAAGAACGTCAGCTTGGCATCTTCGCCGCCAAGCTCGATAATCACATCGGCATCGGGAATCATCTTCTTGATACTGAGGCTTGAAGCAATAACTTCCTGCACAAAAGAAACATTCAACTTTGTACACAAAGACAATGCACCGGAACCGGTCATACAAAGCTTAAAACAGCAACCGGCAAATTGTTGCGCGATTTCTTTGACAATCTCAACACTCTTTTGCCGCACCTCGGACATATGGCGCTGATAAGTGGCAAACAAAACCTTTTCATTCTTGTCCAGCACCACCGCTTTAACCGTGGTCGAACCAACGTCAATACCAAGATACAAAACTTTTTCCGCCATTTGTTTAAGCCTGCCTACATCTTTTTAACATCAACCCCGTCCTATGTTCAATAACACACCCCGACGGCTTTTTCAAGAACCTCAAATTCTTTCATGCTTTTTGAATAAATATTAACCAACGCCTTTTATACTGCACATATCAAATTTTATTTTTATCCGCCGCAACGGCAAAGGAGTCCTCATGACGTTTAATATTTCCGAATTTTTACGTATCAACCGGGTCTATTTTATCTGGGCAGCTTTTATGGGGCTGCTTTATCTTTTCCGCAATATGTTCGGACTGGTATTCATCACGTTTATCATGTGTTTCATCGTTTCGGGAATCACGCACCACCTGCGGCGCAAATACCATCTAAACCGCCGAATGCTGGTCGTTTTTCTTTATTTATTGTTCTTGATGGCCGTATCGGCTTTTTTGGTTTACATTCCGCCGCGTCTTTTGTCCGAAACCATCAATTTTACCGAACAACTGCCGCAAAGTTTTGAATCCGTTCGCAATTGGCTTAACGCCAATCTCGGCACCAACGAACTGGTTGCTCCCATATTGCCGCAAATCAAAGAAGCCATGCTTCCCGAAAGTATGATTGTCAGCGCCTGGAATATCGTCCGTGGCATGCTGGAAAAAGGCGTACATTATTTCGGCTGGTTTTTCTTAGCTGTTTTGTTCAGTTTTTTAATCATGCTTGATTTGCCGATTCTGTCAAAAGGCATGCGCCGCCTGCGCTTTACCCGTCTGGCCGAATCTTATCGCGAAACTGCCGACAGCATCTTGCTGTTTGCCAAAGTCGTCGGTGAAAACTTTCGTGCCCAATTAATGATTTCGGTCATCAACACCACGCTCACGGCCATCTGCTTACACTTTATAGGTATCAAAGCCATTGCTTTGCTCTGTACCATTGTCTTTATGTGCGGCTTGATTCCGGTTCTCGGAATGTGGATTTCATCCGTGCCGATTGTTTTGATGGCGGTCAATACCGGCGGCATTGAGCTCGGTCTCTGGGCCTTGGCCATGATTATCGTTATCCATATGCTTGAGGCCTATGTCCTAAATCCGCGTATTGTATCATCCGTCATGCACATCAATCCGGTTATGACCCTGATTATTCTCTATATTGCACACAGCCTCATCGGAATGTGGGGTATGCTGCTCGGTGTCCCGACCGCCGTTTATATCTACCGCAAAATAAGCAAACCCTATGAAGATTAATGTGTATCGTCATAAAAAACCAAAAAAACTCGGCCTAAACCGAGTTTTTTTTGATGGTGGGCGTGACAAGGCTCGAACTTGTGACCTCTGCGATGTGAACACAGCGCTCTAACCAACTGAGCTACACGCCCCAAAAAATCTATAATCATATACCCCTGCCATCGGTCACAAGCAAGCTTGTGGTCTGGCTCCTAAGCTCTGGCTTTTTCTCAAAAGCCAATCGCTAACTCGCTGCGGTCACTCGGTTTGTAACGTTTATCTCGCGACGCTAAAAGCTTGCTCATAAACTAACAAACTCTCGCCTCTCGTTGAAAACCGCTCCGCCGGAGCCGTTTTCTGCCTCAAGCCTCTGCGATGTGAACACAGCGCGACTGCCCAACTGAGCTACACGCCCTCTTACCACACAAGCTTTTAATGCAAAATTCTTACCGTGTCAACCGCAAATTTGGCAAACCACCAACATCCTCTGTTCCGTCGTATTTGATCTGTCCTGTCGAGATCTATGCCTGTTCCTCCCAACAAATTCTTCATATTTATGCCAACTTCAATGATTTTCCCAATTCATAAGCCTGTCGCGGATACTCGGTATGGTTAACGGCGCCGACCGGCCACACACCGGAAGCGATAATCTGCCCGACATCCGTCCAACCAAGATAATTTAACAAGGTTTTGTAATGCGATTTAATCGGTTCAGCCTCCAAAGCCGCCGTATTTGCATACGTCATCAATAAAGCGGCTTTTTTTGGACGGTGAATTTGTCCGTTAACGGCATAAAAGCGATCAATAACGGCTTTGAGCTGCGCCGAAATACCGAAATAATACATCGGCGTGACAAACACAACCATATCGGCATCAACAATATGCTGCCGGACAAACTCAAAATCATCTTTAAAAACACAAGGCCCGTTCATACCGCAGGAGTTGCAACCGATACAGGGATGGACTTCCTTAAAAGCCGCATTAAAGCGCACGACCTCATGTCCGGCTTCTTCAGCGCCTTTGATAAAATTGTCTGCCAATGTGTTGGAATTACCGTTTTTGCGCGGACTTCCGGTTAAGACCAAAATTTTCATTTTACCTCCGTTTGTTGCTGTCGAAACCCGCGGCAAAACCGACAAAGCGGCTGCCGCCAGAGTTGTTTTTATAAATTCTCTTCTTTTCATAATAATCATTCCTCTCGTAAAACCTCTATCCTGGCGGAAAAACCGCCTTTTATTTCCGCCAGATATTCCAACCCGCTTTCAATCTCGCCGAGTTCAATCAGGCTGTTGTCCGTCGTGCTTCCGTGGTCTTTATAAAAAAAGCCGAAATTTCCCCACGGTGCGTATATAAACATTTTGCCTCTTGCGGCAATCATGCCGTGCGGCACGCCGGTAAGCGAAACAGGGCTTAGAAATTCGCTGATTTTTTCTTCGCCGGCAAAGTCTATAAATTCAAATTCTGCCGGCAGCATTTGCAAAAACTGCTCAACCGCGGCATTATCCGCCATCTGCACAACTACCTCGTTTTGATTAAAACTCAACTTGATTTTCATCGGTTTACTCTCCGTCACACCCCCGCCGAATACCGCATTGCCCCACAATGAAACAGCAACAAGCAGCCCGACAAAAAGCTTATTCATCACATTATTCCTCATAAATCGGCTTATAATTATCAACATCCGCCTCTTTAATCAGGTTGATGGTCGTCATTGCGTTCGCCAACCCTGTATAAGGAACAGCCTGCACCATCGCCGCCAGCAGCGTTTCTTTGTCGTTTCCGGCTTTGAGTGCGCCGACGACATGGGCGCCAAGTTGTTTTTCCGCCCCGAGAGCGGTTAAAACAACAAGCGACAACAATTCGCGTTGTTGAACTGTCAAACCGTCACGGGTATAAAAATCGCCGAAACAGAAGTCGGTCAAAGTGTCCGGCACAATATCTTTATATCCCCCGGGCAATGCCGCCATCGCCTTTTTTACCTCGTCGCCGTAAAGTTTTTTTTGCACGGCCATGCCTTTTTCATGTCGGTCGGCCTCCGTTGTCGTTCCGACATTTTCCAGCGGTAGTTTGATGTTTCTTTCTTTGGCAACTTCATTAAACACACCGATAGCGTTCAACGTCCGCGGAAAACCGATAAACGGCGCGCATTGATAAATAGCCTCGCGGATGACCAAAGGAGAATTGCCGACATTAAGCGCCGCGCCGATATGCGCTTTTAGCTGCGGCAGTGTCTGCATGGTCGCCAGCGCAACCACGGTTATCAATTCGCGTTCTTTGTTATGCAAATTTCCGGTATAAAAAACATCCCCGAAAATATTGCGCTGCAAAATTTCCATAAATTCCGGATCGGTCGGACTGGCCGTCCGTTTGGCTAAAAACAATTGTTCATAAGTCCTGTCGGCACGCTCGCTTCGGGTCATCATCTTATCCTCCTTAGCATTAACAAAACTGGTACAAAAAATTAAAGTCACAAATAAAATACACCGGATAAATCTCATACCATCCTCCGCAAAATTAGCTGGAAACCGGTTATATTATGCTTGACGTTTGCCCAAAAGTCCAATACCGTTTGTTTATATAACTATAATTTAAACTTATAGTGAGAATATTATGGAACTGACGCAATTACGTTATTTTAAGATGGCGGCGGAATGCAACAATTTATCCGAGGCCGCAGAAAAACTGCATATTTCCCAACCGGCACTCAGTCTTGCCGTAAAAAAGCTGGAGGAGGAACTCGGCGTACCGCTGTTTGAGCGCTCAAAAAATAAACTATGCTTAAACGGTGCCGGACGTCTGGCTTTGACTTATGCCGAAACCATCTTGTCCAAAACCGACGAGATGAAAAGCACTTTTTATCAGTTTATTCGCAGGGATAACATCTTGTCACTGGGATTTTGTGATCCGGGACCGATGCGTTTTTCCGTACCGCAGCTGCAAAAAGCCAATCCCGATATCAATATTACTTCTGCTTTGCTGCCGGATGAAAGCAATCTGGAAACATTGCTGCTGACACATAAATATGACGCCGTTATATCTCTCAGACAGCCGCAAAACGAAAATATCGTGACCGTTCCGTTTGCCGCAGAAGAATTAATGTTGTCTGTTCCCGCCGGCCACCCCTTGACAGCAAAAAAAAGCGTTTGCCTGCATAATGAAAAAAATCTGCAATTAATAAATTATTCCGGCGACGGCGCATATGTCCGCCAAATACAGCCTTTTATTAATTGGCTGACCGATAAATTCGGCATGAAAACCTATAATGACTACTTTGTTTTCCGCCAGCTGCTTGAAAACGGCAATCATCTGTGCTTTACGACCAAACTTGTCCGCAATTACCGCAACGACGGCGACAATCGCGTCATAATTCCGCTGGAAGATGAAGGGTTAAAAACGACCTACTACCTTTCTTACCTCAAAAGCAGCCAAAAATACCTTTCACCGCTTCTGAGTTGGATGGAAAAATGCACTTTTCATATGACCTGTCCCAAAAAAGTTGAACAGTAAAAAGCCTCCGCTTTAAAACGGAGGCTCCCTGCTTAACAATTGTGGCATCACGCCTCATCTTCCGGTCCGACTTCCGGTTCTTCAATCGCCGGCTCGGTATCGTCAAACTCCGGGACACTTTCACCCAAAACCTCAGATCCTTCTTCAGCTTCAAGCTCTTCCTCGTCATCGGCATCAGCTTCCAATTTGGTTACCGAAACGACCTTCTCGTCATCAGCCGTGCGGAACAAAATAACACCTTGAGTCTTGCGGCCGGCAATTCGGATATCCTCAACCGGCATTCTGATAAGCTTGCCGGCATCGGTCACCATCATAATCTGGTTGTCATCCTCAATCGGAAAAGAACTGACTATTTCTTTGTTACGTGCCGACATCTCCATATTGGCAATCCCCTGACCGCCGCGTCCCGTCACACGATATTCGTATGATGATGAACGCTTGCCATAACCTGTCGTCGTTACTGACAAAATAAATTGTTCCTTTTCTCTCATCGCCGCAAATTTTTCGGCCGTTAATACCGTTGTTTCAACACCGAATTCGGCAAATGACGGCTCAAAATCTTCACCCCTCTCGGCTTGCAGGCGTTTTAAGGCCGACGATACTTTAAGATATTCGTCGCGTTCCTCCGATGTTGCCTCGCTGTGGTTCAGAACAGACATCGAAACCACTTCGTCACCGCTACCGAGTTTAATACCGCGCACACCGGTCGAATTGCGGCCGACAAACACGCGTACTTCCGTCACCGGAAAACGAATACATTTGCCGCTTTTGGCTGCCAGCAAAACATCTTCGTCTTCGTTGCAAATACGCACGTTAATCAACTTGTCGCCTTCATCCAACTTCATTGCAATCTTACCGTTGGACTGTACGTTAACAAAATCCATCAGCGAATTGCGGCGGACATTACCTGACGCCGTCGCAAACATAATAAACAAATCCTTGCACTCGGCCTCATTTTCCGGCAGTTTCATAATCGTTGTAATCGTCTCGCCGTTTTCCAAAGGCAGCAGGTTGATGAAAGGCTTGCCTTTTGAGGTCGGCGACCCCAGCGGCAGTTTATAAACTTTCATCTTATACACCAACCCTTTGGATGAGAAGAACAACACCGGTGTATGCGTGCTGGCCACAAACAAACGGGTCACAAAATCCTCATCTTTGGTTGCCATACCGGATTTACCCTTGCCGCCGCGTTTTTGCGCCTTGTAAGCATTGAGCGGCACACGTTTGATATAACCGGCCTCGGTTACCGTCACCACCATTTCCTCGCGCTGAATCAACGATTCGACATCGGTATCATACTCAATATCCTCAATCTTTGAACGGCGCGGATTGGCATATTCGTCTTTAATCTCAACCAGCTCATCGCGCATAATACCATAAAGCTTTTCGCGAGAGCTCAAAATCGCCAGACATTCCTTAATCTCTTCGCCCAAACCAACCAACTCTTCATGAATTTTATCACGCTCAAGCCCGGTTAAGCGCTGCAATTTCAAATCCAAAATCGCCTTAGCCTGATTTTCCGACAACCGGTAGGTGCCGTTTTCAACCTTGCGATCCGGTTCATCAATCAACTTGACCAATGCCTCAACATCGCCTGCCGGCCAAGCTTTAGACAACAAGGCGTCCTTAGCCTCCTGCGGCGACGGCGACGTGCGGATAAGCTCGATCACCGGATCAATATTTTCCACTGCAATTGCCAAACCGACCAACGTATGCGCCCGGTCACGCGCCTTGTTAAGCTCAAAAATCGTCCGCCGGCGAATAACTTCTTCGCGAAATTCAATAAAGGCTTTGATAATGTCTTTCAACGTCAGCATCATCGGCCGGCCGTTATAAATCGCCAGCATATTCATACCGAAACTGGTTTGCAGCAGCGTATATTTATACAATTGATTCAACACCACGTCGGCTTGAAAATCGCGTTTGATTTCAATAACCACACGCACACCCTGCCGGTCCGATTCATCGCGGATTTCGGATATACCCTCAATCTTCTTTTCTTTCAGCAATTCGGCAATTCGTTGAATCATTGCCGCTTTGTTGACCTGGTACGGAATCTCATGCACGATAATGGCCTCTTTGTCTTTGTGTAGTTCCTCAATCGTGCATTTAGCGCGCATCACAATCGACCCGCGCCCGGTCAGATAAGCCGACTTGGCGCCCGAATAGCCGAGAATCAGCCCGCCGGTTGGAAAATCCGGCCCCGGAACAATCTTAATCAAATCCTCTGTTGAAATTTCCGGATTGTCAATATAGGCACAACAGGCGTCAATCACTTCGCCCAGATTATGCGGCGGAATATTTGTCGCCATACCGACGGCAATACCGTTAGCCCCGTTGACCAGAAGATTCGGGTAGCGCGCCGGCAAAACCGTCGGCTCTTGCAGGCTCTCGTCATAGTTGGGCATAAAATCAACCGTGTCTTTGTCAATATCATCAATCAACGCATGGGCGACCTTAGCCAACCTGGCTTCGGTATAACGCATTGCCGCCGCACTGTCGCCGTCCATCGAACCGAAGTTACCCTGCCCGTCAATCAGCGGCACCCGCATTGAAAACGGCTGCGCCAAACGCACCATTGCCTCATAAACCGAACTATCACCGTGCGGATGATATTTACCTAAGACATCACCGACGATACGTGCCGACTTACGAAACGGCCGGTTGTAGTCATAACCGTTTTCATAAGCCGAATAAATAATACGCCGGTGCACCGGCTTTAAACCATCGCGGACATCCGGCAACGCACGCGCCACAATAACGCTCATCGCATAATCCAGATACGAACGGCGCATTTCCTCCGAAATTTCAACCGGCGAAATATCCTGCCTGCTTTCAACCAAATTACTTTCTTCAGACACTTTGATTCTTCCTTTGTTATATCCTGTTAAAAACTGCGAAAATCATAGCAATTTTTTAACTTCGCAACCACTTTTTTTTGCCGGTTATACCCATAAAAAAAGCTTCTGCCCTTTTTCAGGAACAAAAGCTTTTTTTACTTCCAGCATTCAGATTTTAGCCGCCACCAAACATTCAACACCTTCCGGTGCGCAAGCAAACTTTGTACAACTGCCGAGCGTCCATACCAGATTTTCATCAGCCACCTGACCTTCAATCCAATATCTTCCGGAACGCAGCGGATAACACATATTGCGAAATATTTCGCGAACAGTTGTCAACCTCTCACTTATGGCAACAACATCGTCAACCGTCAACAACGACATTCCGTTTTTCCTAACCAGCGCACAAGCCTCTTCAACATTCATTGACAGACTCACGACACCGGCAAACACCAGCTCCCTGTTAACGGCTAATCCTCGAAACCAGCCAAAACTTTTGGCGGGATTCGTATCCATTACTTCACAAACGATTGCCGGAAAAATCCCTTGTTTTACGGCGGCAACCTGTTTTTTAATTTCTTCATTAGGCGTATCCGCGGCCACCATTATGCTCGTATCCGTAACAATCCGAACCAGCGGACGGTCAAATATCTTCAGACGAGAGGATAAAATTTCTCTTGCTTTCTCATAACCGTTTTTATGAAGAATTCCGTAATACACTTCTTCAACCACGGCATGCGGCGCCATTAATGAAAATTTTTGCCATTGTTCGGCGGGGGCATTCCTCTTGGGAACACTGAATTTAAAACTGCTCATAATATATATATAATTAAAGTTGAATTTTGTGTATACATCGTTTTTACCAATAACGCAACGATAAAATCAAAACCCGCTTTAATCCGGCTGTTTTTTTTCTAAAAGCCGTTATCATTCCTCTTTCTCCGGCGATCTCATGCGTACAACAAACCACAAATCCGTTTTTTGTTAACACTTCAATCAACTGCCTGAAACATCCAAAATGCCACTCCATAATTATCAGATCTACTTTTTTCAGTAACTTTGCTTTGTCCAGACAGGGTATAATTTCCGTTTCGGCGCCCTCGCAATCTATTTTAACAAACACTTTATGTTTGTTATTTTGCAAAATTGGTCGTAAAACATCAGCGGCATGACGCAACACAACCTTCGTTAGCTCCTGACACTCTGGATAACTGTCTCTAACCGTACTCATACCGCCGGGCATTTTTGGATTATAATGAATTTCTTTAACTTTATCGGCATCACTGAGGCCATAATCAAAAATCTTTATTTTTCTGGCCAATTTTGGATTCAGTGCCATATTTTCTCGAGCTTGTTTTAATGTCTGCGCAAAAGGCTCAAAAGCATAAATTTTTTTAATATTTTTTCGTTGAGCCATCTTCAAACTGGTAAAGCCGAGATTAAATCCGATATCAATCATGATATAATCGGCATCATCATAAAAAGCATAATCTTCCCGAACAAAGACCCCATACCCTGTCCATAGCGTATTCTCGGCAATTCCGCAAACTTCAAAATCATCTTTAGCAAGGATAAATCCCGTCTTCCGATGTGTAATCTTCCACCCCGCTTTTTCAAATTTATTCCGATATCCTTCAATCAATTTATTATGCCACGATTGGCCTTTTTTATAACTCAATATTCTAAGACCCCACAAATATATACGGCATTGCCCGTCTTTTCGAACTTCTGTTTTAATTATTTTCGTACTTTCCTCCGGAAAAAGATTTATTTCTGATATGCTAACTAAATCTTCTCAATAAATCATTAAACAAGAAAACCGAGCTTTTCAGCTCGGTTTTTTTAACTTTCTAGAACGGTTCGTCACAACGGCGAATCAATTCCTCAATATTCTCAGGCGGCCATCCCGGCGTATCCATCCCCAGATGAATACCCATCTTAGCCAAAACCTCTTTAATTTCGTTCAATGACTTGCGACCGAAGTTCGGTGTCCGCAACATCTCGGCTTCGGTTTTCTGAACCAAATCACCGATATAAACGATGTTATCGTTCTTCAGGCAGTTAGCCGAACGTACCGACAACTCAAGCTCATCAACTTTTTTCAACAAGTTGCGGTTAAACGGCAGTTCTTCTTTCTCCGCTTCGGTTTCTGCTTCCGGCTCGTCAAAGTTGATAAACGGCTTCAATTGATCCTGCAGAATTCTCGCCGCATAAGCCACGGCATCTTCCGGCGTCACCACACCGTTGGTTTCCACAATCAACGTCAATTTATCATAGTCGGTAGCCTGACCGACACGGGTATTTTCGACTTTGTACGAAACTTTTCTGACCGGTGAATAAATCGCATCAACCGGGATAACCCCGATCGGCGTATCCGCTGTTTTGTTCATTGCTGCCGGCACATAGCCTTTGCCTGTTCCGACCGTCATTTCCATATTGAGTTTGGCGCCGGCGTCCAAATTGCAGATAACCAGCTCCGGATTCTTGATTTCAACATCATGGCCGACTTCAATCATCGCCGCGGTAACCACACACGGTCCTTCGGCTTTCAATGTCATGGTTTTGACGCCCTCGCTGTGAACAGCAACCGCCAATCCTTTGATGTTCAAAACAATATCGGTCACATCTTCTCTGACCCCCGGAATAACCGAGAATTCATGCAATACACCGTCTATCTTGATACTGGTCACGGCGCCGCCCTGCAATGAAGACAACAGAACTCTGCGCAACGCGTTGCCCAGAGTCAAACCAAAACCTCTTTCCAAAGGTTCAACGACTATCTTGGTTTTATTGGCTTCTTCCAAAGCCGTGATATTCAAGTTAGTCGGTTTAATAAGTTCTTGCCAATTTTTTTGAATCACTGGAATGCCCTCTAAAGTTTTTTATTGCATATGCTTAAAGTTTTATAAACGGACTTAAAGATTGCGGAACATCCCGCTCCGCAATCTTTCACAAAAATAAATTATACGCGGCGTCTTTTTCTCAGTCTGCAACCGTTGTGCGGAATGGGCGTTACATCGCGAATGGTCGTGATGGTAAAACCGACAACCTGCAAAGCCCTGATGGCCGATTCTCTGCCGGACCCCGGACCTTTAACTTCAACCTCCAAAGTCTTCATCCCGTGCTCCTGAGCCTTTTTGCCGGCTTCCTCGGCCGCAACCTGCGCGGCATAAGGAGTCGATTTTCTGGAGCCCTTAAAACCCTGAGCACCGGCGGTTGACCAGGCAACCGTATTGCCCTGAGCATCGGTAATGGTTACCCGGGTATTATTAAAAGTAGAATTAATATGGGCAACGCCTGCCGAAATATTTTTCTTCTCTTTTCTTTTAACACGTTGTGATACTGCTTTTGCCATTTCTCAAATCACCTTATTTCTTTTTGTTCGCGACGGTTTTGCGTTTGCCTTTGCGGGTACGGGCATTTTGTTTGGTGCTCTGACCTCTGACGGGCAAACCTTTACGATGACGCAAACCTCTGTAACAACCGAGGTCCATCAGTCTTTTGATATTAACACCGACTTCGCGGCGCAATTCGCCTTCGACAACAACACTGCTGTCAATCACATCACGAATTTTGGCAACTTCTTCATCGCTCAATTCCTGAACACGGCGATCTTCGGAAACGCCGGACTTTTTGCAAATGTCCTGAGCAGTTTTTCTACCAATGCCATAGATATAAGTCAGGGCGACTCCGATTTTCTTGGCAGTTGGAATGTTTACACCAGCTATACGAGCCAAATTCACTCTCCATCTTTATTTAAAATTACAACACAATTTAAAAAGTTGATCACCACTTTTCAAAATTAAGCCGGATTATATGACAAAATTTGTTTGTGTCAACCACAGATTTAACAAAAATTCCAAAAAAATACACTTTTTTCAAAATTCTAAAACCAGACCTTGTTAACCGAGCCCCAAAATATCATCAATTTTCTTGGCAACCGCCTCAATTGAGCCGGTTCCGTCAACACAACGCAGCAAACCTTCTTTTTCAAAATACGGTATTGTCGGATAAGTCAGCGCCCGATAATTGACGAGTCGGTTTTGTACCGTTGCGCGGTTGTCATCGATTCGCCGATAAAACTCCGTACCGCCGCAATTATCACAAACACCGTAAACTTTCGGTTGCTGATACTTGTCATGATAGCCTTGTCCGCATTTCATACAGGCATAGCGCCCCAGAATACGCTCCATGATAATCTCGTCCGGAACCTGAATTTCAATCACCGCGTCAAGCTCAATGCCTTTTTCCTTAAGCATCTTATCCAACGCCTCGGCCTGCGGCAACGTCCGCGGAAAACCGTCAAGGATAAACCCGCTTTGGCAGTCGGCCTCATCGATTCGCTTGCCGAGCATCGTGATAATCATCTCATCAGGCACCAGATTACCCTTGTCAATCAACGCCTTAATCTCCGAACCGAGTTTTGATCCCGTCTGCGCTTCGGCGCGCAACATCTCGCCGGTAGACAAATGCGGCACACCGATTCTTTGTTTCAAAAGTCTGGCCTGCGTGCCTTTGCCGCACCCCGGTGCGCCGGTCAAAACAATGCGTAGTCCGCGTTTGCTGTCGGTCATGTTATCTTCTCTTTTTGCCGGCCAGAGAGGCTTTGCGGATTAATGACTCATACTGATAGGCCAACAAATGCGACTGTATCTGCCCGACAAAATCCATGGTCACCTGCACCACGATAAGCAGCGTCGTACCGCCCAAAATAAACGGCACCGACAACTTGCTGATAAGAATTTCCGGCAAAATACACAAACCGACCAGATAAACCGCGCCCAAAACCGTCAGACGGGTAATCACATAGTCCAGATACTCGGCGGTATTTTTGCCCGGTCTGATACCGGCAACAAATCCGCCGTGTTTTTTCAAATTTTCCGCCGTTTCTTCCGGATTAAACACAATCGCGGTATAAAAGAAAGCAAAAAACGCAATCAAAAACGCATACAGAGCCAAATACAACGGCTGACCGTGTCCCAGCATCTGCGACAAATTCTGTACCCAGGCCGGGCCGTTTTCGGCGCTCAAATTGGCAATGGTTATCGGCAACAGCAACAACGAGCTGGCAAAAATCGGCGGAATAACACCGGTCGGGTTAATCTTAAGCGGCAGGTGCGAACTCTCGGCCGCGCCCATACGCCCCATTGCCTGACGTTTGGGGTATTGAATAATGATTTTGCGCTGCGCTCTCTCAACAAAGATAATCAGATAAACAAGCGCCACCGCCATCACCAGCAACATCAAAATAACCCCCGTCGACATCGACCCGACGCGCCCCAGTTCAAACGTCTGCGCCAAGGCTGACGGAATATTGGCGATAATACCCACGGTAATAATCAACGACGACCCGTTGCCGACGCCGCGCGCGGTAATCTGTTCGCCCAGCCAGACAATAAACATCGTCCCGCCGACCAACGAAACAATCGTCGTAAACTTAAACAAACCGCCCGGCAACAACACCGCCGACATACCGCTGGCGCCGCTCATGCTTTCCAGCCCGACGGCGATACCATAGCCTTGGATAATCGTAATCAACACCGTCAGATAGCGGGTATACTGCGTAATCTTGCGGTGTCCGGCCTCGCCCTCTTTTTTCAACGATTGCAGCGACGGAATAATCGATTGTCCCAGCTGCACGATAATCGAGGCCGAGATATAAGGCATAATGTTCAAAGCAAAAATGGTCATACGTTCCAGCGCGCCGCCGGCAAACATATTAAACATCCCCAACAGACCGCCGGAATTACGGGCAAACAACTCGGCCACGATTGTCGGGTCAATCCCCGGCAGCGGCACAAACGTCCCGACGCGAAACACAATCAGCGCCAGCACGGTAAACCACAATCTTTTCTTTAATTCATCTGCTTTGCTGAAGGCGGACATATCCATATTTGCCGCCATTTTTTCTGCCAATGAAACCATTTTTACTTCCTTAAAAATTCAAAAACAACAATCAGGGCTTTTTTAAAACCCTTTTAAGCTAAGATATTAATACACTAAAAAATTTTTAATGCAACTGTTTTATCCCTTTACCGCACACAAAAGAAGTTGCCCGGCTTTTATCGACAAACCCAAAAAACTTTTTCAAACAATCCCCTTTAAACTCAATTTTCTTTACTTTTGCCGCAAAATCAAATACGATGATCGGCGGAATGGTTGATAGACCGTTCCGGGGTGTGGAAACCTCTCCGAAAGCGTCTGTAGTGTAAAGACGAAAATTTTGCACGTCTGAGAGTCATCACAATGACTGGAAGGCGGCAAAATACGCTGTTTCAGTCAATATGTCGCACTATCTTTCGGTAGTTTCCAACTTCCAGTCGCCCCGACAAAGGCGGCTTTTTTTATTCTCGAACAAGGAGCTGTCCGAATGTTTTTTTATTTTGCGCTGTTTTTGTTTATTCTGGCCTGTTTTTTTTAATTTGTGGTTGATTATCTATTTTGTCAAGAGCAGGGGCCTTAACCCGCCGTTTATAGCCTCTTTTGGCAAACCCAAAAAAGAAACCATCCGCCAGGCTGCATTGTTTTTGCAACAACACCCCGACGCCCAAACCGTTGTCTCGGCTGCGGTTCCGGCAGTTTACTGATTCCTTTGGCCAAACAATTTCCAAACCATCAATTTGTCGGTTACGAATAGGATATCATCCCTTATATGCTGGCCGTCTACAAAACCAGAAATTTGCCTAACATAACGATAAAGTATCGCGACTTTTTTCTTGAAGATTTATCGGAATATCGTTTGATTTTATGTTATCTCGGTACCGGCATTGAACAAAAATAGGCAGCAAACTCAATAAAGAACTGACCTCCGACAGTCTTGTTCTGTCTGAAGTATTCAAACTCTCCGTTCTTAAATTAAAAAGACGAATAGATCTGTCTTGGGGTTTCATTAAAACCTGTATATATCTATACACACCGGATAAATAACATAACAAAAAACCCGCCCTTCAAATAAAAGGACGGATTTTTTGCGCTATGCAAGCAAACTCTTAAGCCACCAGGCTGACTTTACCGCCGGCTTTTTCAACCGCGGCAACCGCCGACTTAGACGCCGAGTTAACCGTAATGTTGATTTTTGAGGTAATCGCGCCTCTGGCCAGCAGACGAACACCATCCAGCTTTTTATTGACCAGACCGGCTTTCAACAAAGCCTCAATATTAATCTCTTCGGCATTCAGTTTGCCGGCGTCAAGCGCCTTTTGAATGCTGTCCAGATTAACAATGGCAAACTCTTTGGCAAAGTGGTTTTTAAAACCTCTTTTCGGCAGTCTGCGATAAATCGGCATCTGGCCGCCCTCAAACCCGTTAACGGCAACACCCGAACGCGACTTCTGGCCCTTTTGACCGCGACCGGCCGTTTTGCCGGAGCCGCTGCCGATACCGCGCGCCACACGCTTGCGGGGCTTTCTGGCGCCTTCGTTATCTCTGATTTCATTGAGTTTCATTGTTTTAATCCTATTATAAAACTTGATTTTATACTCTAAAAAGGGTTGATAAAGGGCTGTGCTGCGCAGGAATTTTAGAGTGCGGTGTACAAATAGCTACACAAGCGACAAAATTCCAAGCATGACAGCCCTTTTGCAATCCTTGACTATTCTTCAACCTTTACAAGATGCTGAACTTTCTTAATCATCCCGCGGATTGCAGGCGTATCTTCCAGTTCGGACACCTTGTGCATCTTGTTCAATCCGAGACCGATTAAAGTCGCTCTCTGGTCTTTCGGTCTGCCGATCGGGCTGGCGATTTGCGTAACCTTAATAGTTTTTTTATTAGCCATCGATTAAGCCTCCTCTGCAACTGCTTTTGAACCGGTGCTTTCGCGACGCGAAACAATATCACCGACCTTTTTACCGCGTTTGGCCGCGACCATTCTTGGCGAATTGATGGATTCAAGAGCGTTAAACGTTGCTTTAATCATATTGTACGGGTTGTTTGACCCGACCGATTTGGCAACCACGTCCTGAACGCCCAGAACCTCAAACACCGCACGCATCGGGCCGCCGGCAATAACACCGGTACCGGCAGGGGCTGTTCTCAAATAAACCTTGCCCGCGCCAAAACGCCCCGACACGTCGTGATGCAAAGTTCTGCCCTCACGCAACGGAATGCGAATCATATTTCTTTTGGCTTCATTGGTCGCTTTGGTAATGGCTTCCGGAACTTCCGAAGCCTTACCGGCGCCGTAACCAACCCGGCCTTTCTGGTCGCCGACAACCACAACCGCCGCAAACGACATCGTGCGGCCGCCTTTAACCGTCTTGGCAACCCGGTTGACATGAACCAGCTTCTCAACCAGTTCTTCTTTCTTTTCCGCTCTGTTATTATTGCGGCGTTGTTCTACAGCTTGTTGTGCCATTTCTACTCTCCTTAGAATTTCAAACCAGCACTGCGTGCTGCATCGGCCAAAGCTTTGACCCGACCATGATAAACATAACCGCCGCGGTCAAAAACCACCTCACTGACGCCGGCCTTGACGGCTCTCTCGGCAACAACTTTGCCGA
This sequence comes from uncultured Pseudomonadota bacterium, assembly GCA_949295085.1. GTDB lineage: Bacteria > Pseudomonadota > Alphaproteobacteria > RF32 > CAG-239 > CAZU01. The sequence goes on along the minus strand of CASFJS010000005.1, from coordinate 170,568 downwards.
CAAAGCTTGCCGCCTCGACATTAGCGGTCTTCTTCAGGTTTTCCCTGACTTCTTTATCCAAAGTCGAAGCCGAAGCCACCGTAACGCCCTTAACGTCGTCAATAATCTGAGCATACATATGTTTGCCGCTGCGGAAGACGGACAATCTCATCTTGCCGTTGGCAGCTTTTTTAAGAGCGGCCCGAACCCGGCCCTTTCTCTTTTCAAATGATTCTCTTGGTGTACTCATCTTTTATTTATCCTTATTTCTTCTTGCCTTCTTTACGACGGACATATTCGCCGACATATTTAACACCTTTACCCTTATAAGGCTCCGGTTTTCTCCAATCGCGAATTTCCGATGCCGTCTGTCCGACAAGCTGCTTGTCTGCACCAAAGATGCTGATCTGTGTCGGCGATGCACAGGTGATTTTTAAGCCTTTCGGGGTTTCAATCGTCACATCATGTGAAAAACCCAAAGACAAAATCAGCTTGCTGCCTTCAACGCGGGCCTTATAGCCGACGCCGACCAGCTCCAACTCTTTTGTATAGCCGTCATGCACACCTTTAACCAGGGTGTTGATGTTGGCTCTGGTTGTCCCCCACAAAGCGCGGGCCTGTTTGGTCTCGGCTTTCGGTGCAACAACCACTTTATTCCCTTCTACCGCGACCGACACATGATCGGCATCATAATGGCAGGACAATTCACCGTTTTTCCCCTTAACCAAAACATTGCCGGCATCAACCGCAACACTAACGCCATCAGGGATAATAACCGGATTTTTACCAATTCTAGACATACCGTTTTCTCCCTCTTAAAATACCTGGCACAAAATCTCGCCGCCGACATTGGCTTTACGGGCTTCATTATCGCTCATAACGCCGCGCGGGGTCGAAATAATGGAAATACCCAGGCCGTTATACACTCTCGGCAAATCTTTAACCGAAGAATAAACTCTTCTGCCCGGAGTGGACACCCGGAAAATTTCCGTAATAACCGAAGCACCCTCATGATACTTCAATTTAATATGAAGTTCATCAACACCGGGACGAACATTGGCTTTTTCATAACCAAGGATGTACCCTTCTTTTTTCAGAACTTCCAACACATTTTCACGCAAGCGAGAAGCAGGTGATACGACTTCACTCTTCTTGGCTCTTTGTGCGTTTCTAATGCGTGTGAGCATATCGCCCAAAGGATCTGTCATTGACATATTCGAATCTCCTACCAGCTTGATTTAACCAAACCCGGAATTTCACCAAAGCTTGCCATATCGCGCAACTCAATGCGGGACAAGCCGAATTTCCGGTAAACACCACGAGAACGGCCCGTAAGCTTGCAGCGGTTTCTGTATCTGTTCTTGGCAGAATTACGCGGCAGCTCGGCCAGTTTCAAAGTAGCCTGGAATCTCTCTTCCGGAGAGATGGTTTTATCCATAACTATCTTCTTGAGCTTATCGCGACGAGAAGCATATTTCTTCGCCATCTCAGCTCTTTTCAAGTTTCTGTAAACTGAACTTGTTTTTGCCATGTGTTTCTCTCCACTTATTTCTTGCAAGGCAGATTAAATCCGGTCAAAAGAGCCTTGGCTTCTTCGTCCGTTTTGGCGCTGGTGCAAATGCAGATATCCATACCTCTGATATTTTCAACCTTATCATAGTTGATTTCGGGGAAAATAATCTGCTCTTTAATACCAAACGCAAAATTGCCCCGACCGTCAAAGTTCTTTCCGCTGATACCGTGAAAGTCTCTGACGCGCGGCAAAGCCATGTTGACCAGTCTTTCCAAAAACTCATACATCCTGGTTGAACGCAGCGTCACTTTGCAGCCGATCGGCATACCTTCTCTGACCTTAAACGTCGCAATTGATTTGCGCGCCGTGGTAACCACCGGTTTTTGCCCGGCAATCAGAGCAAGCTCCTCAACCGCGTTATTCAGTTTCTTTTTATCGGTAACGGCATCACCGACACCGATATTTAATACAATCTTTGTCAGCTTCGGAATCTCGTGTGGGTTGGTGTAACCGAATTTTTCCACAAGAGATTTTTTTATGACCTGATTGTACAAATCTTCAAAATTTGCCATAAATTTTTCTCCCATTAATCGATTACGGCACCGGTTTTGCGGGCAACGCGCACTTTCTTGCCATTGACTTCCTTATAGCCGATTTTGGTGGCTTTCCCGTCCTTGGCATACGCAACGTTTGATGCGTTGATTGGTGCTTCTTTGGTGACGATACCGCCAGGGTTGGTCTGGCTGGGCTTGGTGTGTCTTTTAACCAGATTAACACCTTGCACAACCACTTTGTTTTCCTTCGGCATCGCTTTCAATACCTCACCAGTTTTGCCTTTGTCATCACCTGACAAAATGACAACTTGGTCGCCCTTTTTAATTCTCAATTTAGGCATTACAGTACCTCCGGTGCTAATGAAATAATTTTCATAAATTTCTTGGTTCTGAGTTCTCTCGTAACGGGGCCGAAGATACGCGTACCAATCGGCTCGCCGTCTTTGTTGATGAGAACGGCAGCATTCTTGTCAAAACGGATAACCGATCCGTCTTTACGTCTGATGTCCGAAGCCGTCCGAACAATAACGGCTTTGTGAACATCACCTTTTTTCACACGACCCTTTGGTATCGCATCCTTAACGGATACGACAATCACATCGCCAACGGAAGCGTGCATTCTCTTGGATCCGCCAAGAACTTTAATGCACTGCACCTGACGAGCACCAGAGTTGTCGGCGACATCAAGGTTGGTTTGCATCTGTATCATTTTCTAATTCCTTTTCTCTTAGGCGTTATCAACGAGTACAGTCCATGTTTTGGTTTTTGACTTCGGCGCGCATTCTTCAATGCGGACGACATCGCCAACCTTGAACTGATTGTTTTCATCATGAGCTGCATACTTCTTGCTCCTTTTGATGAATTTTTTATAAACCGGATGCATAACCTGACGCTCTACGCTGACCACGACGGTTTTATCCTGTTTATCACTGACAACAACACCTTGAAGAATTCTTTTAGGCATAAGTTTTCTCCTTCAATTAATTCTTCTTGTTGCGCTCACTGATGAGCGTGTTGATTCTGGCTACTTCTTTACGGACCTTTGCCAGCTGGGCTGTGTTTTGCAATTGGCCGGTAGATTGTTGAACGCGCAAGTTAAACTGCTCTTTTTTGCACTCAAGCAGTTTGGCTTCCAGTTCATCCAAACTCATAGCGCGAAGATCTTTTGTTTTTACCATTATTCTGCTCCCAGTTCCGAATTAAGTTTTTTTACAAACTTGGTCTTAATCGGCAGTTTTGCGGCACCAAGCGCCAACGCCTGACGCGCCGTTGCCTCGTCAATACCTTCGCATTCAAACAAAATGCGTCCCGGTTTAACTCTGGCAACCCAGAACTCGACAGAACCTTTACCTTTACCCATACGAACCTCAGCCGGTTTGTCCGACACCGGAACATCCGGGAAAATTCTGATCCACAACTGACCCAGTCTTTTCATCTCACGGGTAATCGCACGACGAGCCGCCTCAATCTGGCGAGCCGTAATGCGATCCGGCGTCAACGCTTTCAGACCGTATGAACCAAAACTCAATTCTGATCCGCCCTTGGCCAGACCGTGAATACGGCCTTTATGCTGTTTGCGGAATTTCAATCTTTTTGGACTTAACATTTCTATTCACCCATTATTTCTGCTCAGCCAACTTTTTGTCTTGCGCCATCGGATCATGAGCCATAATTTCGCCCTTATAGATCCAAACCTTAACGCCGCAAGCCCCATAAGTCGTATGAGCGGTTGAGGTTGCATAATCAATGTCGGCACGCAGGGTATGCAAAGGAACACGGCCCTCGCGGTAATGCTCGGTTCTGGCGATTTCCGCGCCGCCCAAACGTCCCGAACAAGCAACCTTAATCCCCTCGGCACCCAGACGCAAAGCAGACTGCATAACGCGTTTCATTGCCCGGCGAAAAGCCACGCGACGCTCCAGCTGCTGTGCCACGCTGTCTGCCACTAATTGCGCATCCAACTCAGGTTTCCTTACTTCCAGAATGTTTAATTGGACTTCCGAATCAGTCATCTTCTGAATGTCTTTTCTCAAGACTTCAATATCCTGACCCTTCTTGCCGATAACAACACCCGGTCTTGCGGAATGAATTGTCACTCTGGCTTTCTTGGCAGGACGCTCAATCACAATCTTGCTGACGCCGGCCTGTGCCAATTTTTCCTTCAAAAATTCTTTAATTTTAACGTCTTCGAGAAGATAATCCGCATACTTGTCATCAGCATACCACCGAGAGTCCCATGTACGGTTAACTCCCAAACGAAGACTGGTAGGATTTACTTTTTGTCCCATTAGATTACTCCCCGCGTTCTGCCACCACAACGGTCAACTTTGAAAAGGGCTTCAAAACTCTGGCCCCTCTGCCGCGACCGCGCGCGTGCATACGTTTCATAACTAAGCCCTTACCGACAAAAGCTTCTTTAACAAACAATTTGTCGATATTGAGCTGGTGATTGTTTTCTGCATTGGCAATTGCCGATTGCAATACCGCCAAAGCAACTTTTGCAATTCTTTTCTTCGAAAAGCTGAGCTCTGCCACCGCTTTTGATGCGCTCAAACCGCGAATGGTTTGCGCCACCAAATTAAGCTTGCGCGGAGAAGTGCGAATAGAGTGACAAATAGCCAAAGCCTCGTTTGCCTCTACTCTTCTTGCATTTTGTTTTTTACTCATTACTCACCTCTCTGAACCTTTTTGTCTGCGGCATGACCGTAGAACGTGCGGGTCGGCGCAAATTCACCGAACTTATGGCCGATCATATCCTCGGTAACCAGTACCGGAATAAACTTGTGGCCGTTATGCACGCCGAACGTCAAACCGACAAACTGCGGCAACATCGTTGAACGACGAGACCAGATTTTAATCACTTCGTTACGTTTTGAAGCTCTTGCGGCTTCAGCTTTTTTCAGAAGATAGCCATCAACAAACGGCCCTTTCCATACGGAACGTGTCATGAGCGTTTCTCCTTATTTCTTTTTGTTTTCATGACGGCTTCTCAAAATGAACTTATCCGTCTTTTTGTTAGTACGAGTCTTAGCACCTTTCGTCGGTTTACCCCAAGGCGTAACCGGATGACGACCGCCCGAAGTACGACCCTCACCACCGCCGTGCGGGTGGTCAACCGGGTTCATGGCAACACCGCGCGAAACCGGACGATTACCCAGCCAACGATTGCGACCGGCTTTGCCGAGTGATTTGTTTTGGTTATCGGGGTTCGAAACCGCACCGACCGTTGCCAAACATTCTTCACGGACAACCCGAAGCTCGCCCGAGCTGAGTTTTAACTGCGCATAACCGGCATCTTTACCAACCAGCTGAGCATAGCACCCGGCCGAACGAACCAACTGTCCGCCCTTTCCGGCTTTAAGCTCAACGTTGTGAATAATCGTGCCGACCGGCATATTTTTCAAAGGCATCGCGTTGCCCGGCTTGATATCGGCTTTTTCCGAAGAAATAATCTTATCGCCGGCTTTCAATCTTTGCGGAGCCAGAATATAAGCCTTTTCGCCGTCCTCATAGCTTATCAAAGCAATAAAAGCCGAACGATTCGGATCATATTCAATCCTCTCGACGGTTGCCTCTGCATCAAATTTTCTGCGTTTGAAGTCAATCACGCGAAATTTGCGTTTATGACCGCCACCAATTCTGCGACTGGTAACATGACCGAAATTATCGCGGCCGCCGGTCTTTGTCAAACCGACCGTCAACGATTTTTCAGGTTTGCCTTTGTACAACTCGCTTCTGTCAACGATAACGAGCTGACGAAGTCCAGGAGATGTGGGCTTATAATTTTTCAATGCCATTTTTTATATCCCTGTAGTAACATCAATGTTTTGACCTTCGGCAAGTGTCACCACCGCTTTTTTGTAGTCGGAACGCTGTCCGGCATGGCCGCGGAAGAACTTCTCTTTGCCGTTTATACGAATTGTATTCACTTTGTTTACTTTGACATTAAAGATTGCTTCAACGGCAGCCTTAACTTCGTCTTTATTGGCAGACAAAGGAACGATGAATGTAACTTTGCCGTTTTCCGACGACAACATTGATTTCTCGGTAATAACCGGACGAACCAACGTATCATACATTTTGGCCGTTACATTGTTTGTTTTCTTAGCCTTACTCATTTCAATCTTTCTCCCAAGCAAACAACCGCATCTTTCGTCAAGACCAATTTTTCTTTTCTCAAGATGTCGTATACGTTAGCACCGATGGTCGGCAAAACGTCAACACCGATGATATTGCGCGAAGCCAGAGCAAAATTGGTATCAACCTCTTTACCGTCAATAAACAAACTGTTGGTCAGATTCAAAGCTTCCAGTTTGTTTTTGAGGTCTTTGGTTTTCGGCTGAGCCAGTTTGGCCTCGTCGATAATAACCAAATTGCCCTCTTTGGCCTTGGCAGACAATGCTGTCTTCAAGCCCAATTTTCTAAACTTCTTGGTCAAATCATGCGAATGATCGCGAACAACCGGACCAAACACCACGCCGCCCTTGCGGAACTGCGTACCTTTGCGCGAACCCTGACGGGCACGACCGCCGCCTTTTTGTTTAAAAGGTTTGGCCGGCGTTAAGGCAACTTCCGAACGGCCTTTGGTCTTATGAGTACCGGCCTGCAGTCTGGCCAACTGCCAAACCACAACGCGGTGCAGGATATCGGCACAAACTTCCAGTCCGAAAATTGACTGGTCAAGTTCAATCGAACCGACAACCTTGTTTTCCAAATTTAAGATGTCCTGTTTCATTATCTTCATCCTTATAACTTTTTATGCATTCTCAGCCGGAGTTTCAGCCTCGGCTTTAGCTGCAACAGGTTCATCAACTTTAATCAAACCGGCAGGCAACGGCAATTTAACCGAAGAAGATTTCTTAACGGCATCGGTAACATAAACCCAGCTGTTTTCACATCCGGGAACACCGCCTTTAACCATAATCAATCCCTTATCGGCATCAACCGAAACAACCTTGAGGTTCTGCACGGTAACCCGCTCATCGCCCATGTGTCCGGCCATCTTTTTGCCCTTAAATACCTTACCGGGATCCTGTCTGTTTCCTGTAGAACCGTGCGAGCGGTGCGAAATCGACACACCGTGCGATGCTTCCAAACCGGCAAAATTGTGGCGCTTCATGGCGCCGGCAAACCCTTTGCCGATTGATGTTCCGCAGACGTCAACAAACTGCCCCGGAACAAAGTGTTCTGCAGATAATTTATCGCCGACGGCAAGCAGGCAATCTTCCGAAACACGGAACTCAGCCAGCTTTTTCTTCGGCTCAACATTAGCCTTTGCAAAATATCCCTTCATCGGCTTTGACAGATTCTTTGCTTTGATACTGCCGCAACCCAGTTGAACCGACGTATAACCGTCTTTTTCCTGAGTCTTCACCGCGACGACTTCCAAGCCGTCAATCTGCAAAACCGTTACCGGCACATGAGTACCGTCAACATTAAAAATGCGGGACATTCCAAGTTTTTTTGCAATCAGACCTGTACGCATTATTATTTTTTCCTTTTCTTAATAGGTTGACCTGACCTCTTACTTACCAAGCCAACATTAATATTATAACTTGATTTCAACATTTACCCCGGCAGCCAGATCAAGCTTCATCAAAGCATCAACCGTTTGCGGCGTCGGGTCAACAATATCCAGAAGTCTCTTGTGCGTACGGATTTCAAACTGCTCGCGCGACTTTTTGTCAACGTGCGGCGAACGGTTTACCGTAAACTTTTCGATTCTGGTCGGCAGGGGGATCGGCCCTCTGACGTTGGCGCCTGTTCTTTTGGCCGTATGGACGATTTCTTTGGTGGAAAGATCCAGCAAACGATGGTCAAAAGCCTTCAGGCGAATTCTGATATTTTGTGTATCCATCTTAAATACTTTTCCTTATAACTAGACGGCATAACCTCCACTAATTTAGAAGCTTGCCATCTAAAAGTTAAACCTTATGCAGAGCCTTGCAATCTCATGTTGTTCACCCGTCCGCCAGTCTTCCAGACGCTCCGCAAAGCGGAAAGATCCAAGGAATGCGTTATGTTTTATACCCAAAAAGTTGCCGGCATCTTCAGCCTCAACCCCTTTGATACGCGCCCCTTGTAACATATCGCAAACCAAATTGCAAGCAAAAAAAGCAAAAAAAATGAAAAAAATTTGCTTTTTTGATTTTAGCAAACCGAGACTCAGACTCTGTTTGAGTCATGTTAGACTTTTTGTCTAAATTGAGTCAACCGATCCATACACATCAAAAAAAAGAGAGCCGAAGCTCTCTTCTTTTTACAATTCCGGCAATGACGCCTGCGTTCGCTTTTCCGGCGCTACAGGTGCGTCCGTGTCCTTATTAATCGGCTTGCCGGCAAGCAGATCTTTAATTTCTTCGCCGGTTAGTGTTTCGTATTCCATCAGCGCTTCGGACAATTTTTCCCAATCCGCCTGATGTTCTTTCAACAACGCCGTCGCATTTTTATAAGCGTTCATCACCAGCCCTTTAATTTCTTCATCCACCAGACGGGCGGTTTCCTCGCTCATATTGCGGCTCTGGGTCACCGATTTACCCAAAAACACCTCACCGGTGTTTTCAGCATACAAAACCGGCCCCAGCTTATCGCTCATTCCCCATTCGGTTACCATCGAGCGCGCCAGATTGGTTGCCGCGGCAATATCCGACGATGCGCCGGAGGTAATCTTGGCCGGACCGAATTTCAGCTCCTCGGCCACACGCCCGCCCATCATAATAATCAGGCGTGACAACATTTTGGTCTTGGAATACGAATACTGGTCTTTTTCCGGCAGCTGCTGCACCATACCCAGCGCCCGTCCGCGCGGAATAATCGTTGCCTTGTGGATCGGATCGGTCTCCTCGACAAACAACGAGCAAATCGCATGTCCGGCCTCGTGATAAGCCGTCAATTTTTTCTCGTTCTCATCCATCGCCATTGACTTGCGCTCCGCCCCCATCAAGACCTTGTCTTTGGCCTCGTCAAAGTCCTTTGAGGTTACCTTGGTTTTGTTTTTGCGCGCCGCCAAAAGCGCCGCCTCATTAACCAGATTGGCCAGATCCGCACCCGAAAACCCCGGCGTGCCGCGGGCAATAACCGACAAATTGACATCTCTCGCCAAAGGCACTTTTTTGACATGCACTTTCAAAATTTCCTCGCGACCCTTTTTATCCGGATTCGTCACCGTTACCTGCCGGTCAAACCGCCCCGGCCGCAGCAACGCCGGATCCAAAACATCCGGCCGGTTGGTTGCCGCAATTAAAATAACGTTTTCTTTGTCATCAAAACCGTCCATCTCGACCAAAAGCTGGTTGAGCGTCTGTTCCCGCTCGTCATTACCGCCGCCCAAACCGGCGCCGCGATGACGCCCCACCGCGTCAATCTCGTCGATAAACAGCAGACACGGGGCATTTTTCTTGGCCTGAGCAAACATATCGCGCACTCTTGAGGCGCCGACGCCGACAAACATCTCGACAAAGTCCGACCCCGATATTGAAAAGAACGGCACATCTGCCTCACCGGCTACGGCTTTGGCCAACAGGGTTTTACCCGTTCCCGGAGGCCCGACCATCAACACGCCCCGCGGAATCTTACCGCCCAACCGTTGAAACTTGGCCGGATCTTTCAAAAATTCGATAATCTCTTCCAGCTCTTGTTTGGCTTCATCGGCACCGGCCACATCGGCAAAGGTCACTTTTTTATTGTTCTCAATCAACCGCGCCCGCGATTTACCGAAACTTAAAGCCTTGTTGTTGCCGGAATTAGCCTGCCGCATAAAGAAAATCCACACCCCGATAAGCAATAACATCGGAAACCACGAAACAAAAATTCCCCATAAATTATTGCTGGTGTTATCTTCGGGTGCTGCCGTTACTTTGACGTCGTTCTGGCGCAAATTTTCAACCATTGTCGGATCATAAGGCGCATAGGTATAAAACTTTTTGCCGTCGGTATAAGTTCCGCTGATATTGGCGCCGCTGATAACCACTTCGGCAATTTGTTTGCTCTCCACCCGGTCCATAAATTCCGAAAACGCCAATTTTTCCGCACCGGCCCGTACCGGATCGCCGCCCCACAGACTGACCGCCAGTGACAAAGCAACAAACACCCCGAGCCAGATAAAAAAGTTTCTTCCCATTCCCATAATATGATCCTAAAAAATTAATAACCAAAATCTTTTATATATATAGTGTTTTTATTTATCAAACACAAGCTTTTGTTTAAGTTCTTAGACCAAAAAAGTCGCCCTCTTGCGAGAACGACTTTCTTTCAACGCCTCTTAAGCCAAGCTTATTTAGCTTCGTCAATCGCTTTCTGGATATCCTCGGCATCCAATGTTTGCAAAAGCTTATTATTGAATACCAAAGTCGGAACACCGCTCACCTGAATCTCAGACGACAATTTGGAAACGGCATCCAGCGTATTGCGAACCTTGTCCGATTTCATATCGGCTTTCAGTTTTTCCATATCCAAGCCGACGCCGGCCAAAGCGGCATCAACGGATTCTTCGGTCATCCGGCCTTCAATCTCAAAGATTGCCGAATAAGCCTCCCCGAATTTGCCCTGTTCTGCCGCCGCCAAAGAAGCTTCGGCCGCATATTTCGAAACCGGAGCCAGGAAAGCCATCGGTTTGGCCACAACCTTAACATCCGGATTATTGGCAATAATCTCTTTCAAAGCCGGATACAGTTTGTGACAGAATGAGCAAGAATAATCAAAGAATTCAACCAAGACCATCTCGCCGTCCGGATTGGCGATAACGCCGTCATCGGCACGCTCATACAATTCGTCGGCATTGTCTTTGATTTTTTCTTCAACCAGGCGCAAAGCATCTTCTCTTTGTTTATTTTCAAAGGCCTGCATGGCTTCAATAACCATTCCCGGTTCTTCCATCAAAGCAGCTTTCACGTCAACATTGGCGCCGCCTTTGCCGGAAGTGCAGCAAACGATGCACATAACCAGCGCAACAATGGCCACGACCAAAGCCACCAAAGATATATAAACAGCATTAGTATTTTTCATTTTATCATCCTTATAAAAATATAATATCCAAAAACCAGATACATATTAATCAATTGAAATATTTTTACAAGCTAAAAATAAATCTTATTGATAATCTCTAAAATATGCGTCATAAATAGGATGTAAAAACCAAAAAACAAGCAGGAATAAATCTAATGTTTCATTTGCAGCTTTCTTTATTCTCCAAAACCAAAACCCTCGAAGCCGATATCGACAATTTTCACAACAAACTGATTAACGCCTCCATGACCTTCGGCAAGGCTATCGATGTTTATCTGCGCGAAGGCCGCAGCGAAAATTTCAAAAAAATATCTCGTCAGATAAAAAAGATCGAACACGAAGCCGATGCCCTGCGCCGCAGTATTGAAAATCAGCTGTACGGCAACAATCTTCTGCCCGATTTACGTGCCGATGTCCTGCAGCTGACCGAAAATCTGGATCGTATCATCAACAAATTCGACGAGGCGACCTATATGTTTTACGTCGAACAACCGGAAATTCCCGACGAATATCACGGCAATATCCGTGAGCTCGGCCGATTGAGCGCCGAGTGCGCCGAAAATATGGGCAAAGCCTCGCGCTCGTTTTTCCGCGACCTGAGCTCGGTGCGTGATTACTCGCAAAAAGTTTATTTCATTGAGCATGAATCGGATTTATGTTCACGTCAGCTTTTGGAAAAAGTTTTCGATTCAAAACTCCCGCTGGCCAACAAACTTCAGCTCAAGCAATTTATCAACGAAATTGCCGATATCGCCGACACCGCCGAAGATTTTATTGATGAATTGCTGATTTTCACCATTAAACGGAGCATCTGATGGATATATCCTTCTGGTTTTATTTAAGCTCCGGCTTGTTTTTGGGCTGGTCTTTGGGCGCCAGCGACGCCGCCAATATTTTCGGCACCGCCGTCGGCACCAAAATGGTCAAATTCCGCACCGCGGCAATTATATCCTCGCTGTTTATCACCATCGGCGCGGTTTATGCCGGCTCCGGCGCTTCGCAGACTCTGGGCGCTTTGGGTTCGGTCAACGCTTTGGCCGGCGCTTTTATGTCCGCTCTGGCCGCTGCCTTAACCATTTATTGGACGGTCAAACTTTCTCTGCCGGTTTCCACCTCGCAGGCAATTGTCGGCGGCATTATCGGCTGGAACCTTTTTGCCGGCAAACCGACGGATATTGCCGTTTTGGGCAAGATTGTCGGCACCTGGGTCTTTTGCCCGGTTTTGGCCGGCATCATCGCCGTACTGCTTTACTATATGGTTCGTTTTGTCATTCGCCACTGCCATATCACGCTGATTCGTCAGGATTGCTACACCCGCATCGGCCTGATTTTAGCCGGTGCTTTCGGCGCTTATGCCTTGGGCGCCAACAACATAGCTAACGTCATGGGAGTATTTGTTTCCTCAAGCCCGCTGCAGGCGGTTGACATCGGATCGCTGTTGACCTTGTCGCCGACTCAGGTTTTGTTTCTCATCGGCGGTATTGCCATAAGCGTCGGCGTATTCACCTATTCTCGCGGCTTAATGACCACCGTCGGTAACGGCATTATCCGGATGTCGCCGCTGATGGCGTGGGTTGCCGTGGTTTCGCAGGCTTTGGTGTTATTTCTTTTTGCCTCGCAAAATTTGCAGCATTTTTTGGTCTCGCACAATCTTCCGAGTTTTCCGCTGGTACCGGTTTCAAGCTCACAGGCAATTATCGGCGCCGTTATGGGCATCGGCATCTTAAAAGGCTGCAGTATTAACTGGGGGCTTCTCGGCCGCATTGCCGTCGGCTGGATATTAACTCCGGTAGCCGCGGCTTTGTTGTGTTACATTTCGTTGTTTTTCCTGCAAAATGTTTTTGATCTGGAAGTCTATCGATGAAAGCCACGATTCTCGCCATCGGCAAATGCAAAAAAAACTCGCCCGAAGCCGCCATCATCACCGAATACGCCAAGCGCTCCGGCTGGCAGATTATCGTTAAAGAACAAGACAATTCCAACCCAACGGACGAGGCCGCTTTTTTAACCGCGCATATTCCGCACGGCGCCAAAGTTATTGTTTTGGACGAACGCGGCGAAAACCTCAAATCAACCGAACTCGCTGCCAAAATCGCCGGCTGGCAGCTTAACGGCACTTCGGAAATTTGCTTTTTAATCGGCGGTGCCGACGGTCATCTGCAATCCACTCGCGACCGGGCCGATTTGATTTTGGCTTTCGGCCGTCTGACCCTGCCGCATATGCTGATGCGCGCGGTTTTGGCCGAACAAATCTACCGTATCCAAACCATTATTGCCGGCCATCCTTACCACCGCGAATAAATTTTATTTGACACTTGGCATATTTTCGTCTATATCTGTCCACAGAAACAAATTTTTAATTTTTTATTATATGAAGGTATTAAAAAAACTGGCGGACATTTTTTCCAAGACGGAAAAAACCGCCCCGGCAAAAGAAACAACCCCACTCCTGGACCCCTACCGCGAAGCGCGTGAACACGATGAAGGAAACTTTATCAAAGCCCTGCCCGCGGACAAACTGGCCGAACTTAAAGAGCCGGTTCTAAACGGTCGGGAGTTCCTGCAATCCGTCAACCATCTTTTGATGGAAGCCGGCGCCCATCGGGGAGTTAGCTGGGAAGACGTTAAAACCTACAACGTCTTCACGGCAAACGGCTGTTTTAAAGAGGCTGTTCTGGCCGTCCGTCGGACGTACGGCTACATTTATGCGGCCGTGCAGGACACCACAATCCGTTTTTCCGACGGCACGGACATCTCGTTCGACCCGGCGGAAAATTTCCGGATTTACCTGCCGACGAAAAAGAACCTGCGCCCCTTTGCGGTTTGCAAATATATGAATGGCCAAATTATGGTCACTTGTATATTTGCCGAGCACGACGACCCCAGCGGACTTTCCTGCTCACCGATAAAAACCGGCCACTGGTTTCCATGGCCGCTGGCAGACATCTTATTAAAAAATGACTTATAAACAAACCCCGCCTTGCCGATATCACGCAAGGCGGGGTTTGTTTGTCCCGAAGCCCGTTTTTATTCCGGCTTTTTAAACGCCGCCCACATCTTTTCCAGACTATAAAAACTACGCACCTCCGGCCGGAAAATATGCACAATCACGTCAAACGCGTCAATCAGCACCCAGTCGGCTTTATCCTCCCCCTCTGCGGTTGAAACATAGCCGTTTTCTTTTAGCTTTTGCTGCAGATTCTCGGCCAAAAAAGCCACATGCCGGTTCGATGTTCCGCTGGCCACCACCATATAACTGGCAATCGATGTTTTGCCGGCCAGATCAATCACCGCAATATCTTCCGCCTTGCCGTCATCCAAGGTTTTTTTAACGATTTCCAGTATTTTTTCCGCCGTATCCTGCATTTGTTTATTTACTTTTTCAGCCACTGTTGTTTTCTCCCGTCAATTAAACCGGCGACCACGGCTTATCGGCCGCCTCAATTTGTTTCGTTATCGGCAGTTCTTCCTGTTGAGCTCTGTCACGGGTAATATAACGGCTGACCTCGCGCAGACACTCCCAAACACCCTTTTTGGCAATTGCCGACATCACAAAAACTTTCTTGCCGGCCGCTTTTTCCAGTTGCCGTTGTTTTTCGGCAATTTCTTTTTCCGTCAGCGCATCGCATTTATTCAACGCCACCACCTCCGGCTTGGCCGCCGTCACCGCGTCATAAAGTTCCAACTCGCGCCGAATACTTTTATACGCTCCGGCAACATCATCTAAAGTCGCATCAACCAGATGCAACAACGCATAACAACGTTCAATATGCTTCAAAAACCTGTCGCCCAAACCGGTCCCCTCATGCGCACCCTCAATCAGCCCCGGAATATCGGCAAGCACCATCTCATAGCCGTCAACCCACGCCACACCGAGATTCGGATGAATGGTCGTAAACGGATAATCGGCAATCTTCGGCCGCGCTTTGGTCACCACCGACAAAAAGGTTGATTTTCCGGCATTGGGCATTCCCAAAAGCCCGACATCGGCAATCACTTTAAGCCGCAGCCAAACCCATATTTCCTGCCCCGGCCAGCCCGGTTCGGCATACCGCGGTGCCTGATTGGTGGCCGTTTTAAACTGCGTGTTACCGCGACCGCCGTCGCCGCCTTTGGCAATCAAAAATTTTTGCCCCGGCTCAACCATATCAACAATCAATGTTTCCTGATCATCGGCCAGAATTTCCGTCCCCACCGGCACTTTAACCACAATATCTTCACCCTTGGGACCCGTTTTATCCGCGCCCATACCGTTGTGGCCTTTCGGCGCCTTAAAATGCTGGTGATAACGAAAATCAATCAGGGTGTTGAGATTCGGCACGGCCTCAAAATACACGCTGCCGCCTTTACCGCCGTCACCGCCGTTCGGGCCGCCGAACTCAATGTATTTTTCGCGTCGAAACGACACACAGCCGGCGCCGCCGTCGCCCGATTTGATAAATATTTTCGCCTGATCAAGAAACTTCATCTTTTTCTCTTGTTTGGAAATCTACTTTCAAAATATCCCATTTGCCCGAAAAGTAAAGGGGACGCCGACAAACATCCCCTCAAACTTTTTTTGGTAACGTCGAACCGAAATTTATTCGGTCGCAACCGAAACGACAACCCTGTCGCCGGCTTTTTTCGAGAACACAACCTTACCCTCGCTCAAAGCAAACAAAGTATGGTCTTTCCCCATGCCGACATTAGCACCCGGATGATACTGCGTTCCGCGTTGACGGACAATAATGTTTCCCGGAATAACCGCCTGACCGCCGGATTTTTTCAAACCCAGCCGGCGTCCGATGGAATCGCGCCCGTTGGATGAGCTACCGCCTGATTTCTTATGAGCCATTGTTCAAATCTCCTTCTTACTTGCCGATTACGTCGGTAATTTTAACCAGCGTAATGCTCTGTCTGTGGCCGTTTTTACGGCGATAATTTTGTCTTCTCTTCTTTTTGAAAATGATAACTTTGGCATCTTTGGCCTGTTTCAAGACCGTTGCCTTGACCGAAGCACCGGCAACCAACGGCGAACCGATGGTGTCACCCAAAGCCAGAACCTCGTTAAAAACAACCTCTTTGCCTTCCTCTCCGGCGATTTTTTCAATCTTGATTACATCACCCGATGTAACGCGGTATTGTTTGCCGCCGGTTTTAATTACTGCATACATATTCTTTCACCTTTATATTTAAAAAACATAAAAACGTTGCTTTGCAATATACATAACTTTTTCCGGCTGTCAACAAGAATCTCTATCTTTTTTCATTTTTAAGTGTTTCGTGACTTCTTTTTAATGCGCGGTACAATTCCGGCCGCATAAATTTCCCGCGCCAGATTCCTTTTTTGGCGGCGCGCGCCTGTTTTTCATCGGCCTGATACTTTTCGTTATACGCGGTTGCCCAACCGGAGCGCACCATTTCCTGCCCGATATTGACACCGTCTGCCCGCCAGCACTCCACCAACGAGCGTCCGTAACGATCTTTGCCGTACCTTTCGCAGCGAACCTGCCCCTGCATTAACTTCTTCAAATACTCCGTAGCTTCAAACCCGCACAAATATTTCCACCCGCTGGCATCATAACATTTTTGGAAAAACTCCGGCGCGTCAATATTCATCAGTCTTAACCGCTCGTTGCCGGCTTCCAGACTATCGCCGTCCACCACGTTAATCCCTTCGGCGGCCAAACCGGCGGACGCCATCAACAGACCGATGAATAACAACACTTTTTTCAAAATTTTTCTCTCATATAAAGCTCCGACAACTTCATATTTGGCACATTCTTGCTTTTCTGACAAGCTAAAAAACACAAAAGCTCAAAAAATACATTGAATAATTATAAAAAAGGCTTGGTATTTACCAGCGGCTGGCATAATATAAGCTATACTTTTATGATTAAGGGGCTCAAATGCTGCACAAAAGCTTACGTTCATTGGTTTTGTTAACCGCTGTTTTCGGGTTATGCGGTTGTGAAACGCTGCAAAATTATATTCCCGATCATTTCTTTACTTTCGCCGACAAACCAAAACAAACCCAAACCGCTGCGGCGGGGGCGTCTGCCTCGTCGGTCCGATATCCGTCTTCCGTTGTGGTGTGCCGCTCACATCAATGTGCCCCGTCCAAATTATCAATGTCGGCAACATATATTTACAACTCGCTGCTGCAATTGTTTGACAACAATAATTACCAAAAGATTCTCATCTGCCAGGCCGATCCGCAAACACGCACCTGCCTTGAAAATTACATTACTTTACCGGTTAAAGTCGGCGTTGTTCCGACCAATGCCTACATTGATCATGCCAAAATCACCGATGTGATTGTCGGCAAACACAACGTCATGAACATCATCTTAAACTACAACATGACTTATGGCGGACAGGTTGCCGATTGCACGCCGGCCAAATCATTGCTCTTTGCCAAAACGGTAAATCACGTTCTTTTGGAGGATGCCGGCTATAATTGCAAAATGACCACCGTCGGCATGACCAACGTTAAGACCGTTTTCGCAATCGATTATATTGATCTGGATTACGGCTATATCGGCGGCCATTATTCCATTGGTTTGTCCGGACCGGCTTTCGGCGGCGGCAACGGCTATATGCTGTTGCGCTTGCCAAAAAACGCTTATCCGCTGTCGCCGGCTCTAAAAGCCCCCAAAGGGCTGCAAACAAACGCTGCCAACAGAGCCGCCGGCATAGAGGGAAACAACAGCCTCTCGTCCGCCAATTTGAACGAAGTGCAGGTTTTTCCGCTTCCCAAACAGGAAGACACCGTCACCGCAGAAACAACCCCCGATACGGCCACGGAAACACCCGCGGAATAACCGGGACATAACCATCGTCACAACAGCCGAAAAACAGCGGTGAGCTCCGTGTTTTTTATTGCCCCCTAAACACCGTACGAAAAATATTTAACACTTTCGTAAACGACTATTCTTTCGATCCCGGAAAATGACCATGCACTTTGCCCGTAAACAATACGTCCGTCGGCGGAGGGGAGCCGGCCGTTGCGTATCTGATATTCCCGAACATCGCGCAAATTCATAACCACACCGTCGAAAAATTGAACTTCCCAGCCATAAGTATCATATCCGGCATTAACGTGTATGGTCTTACATTCTTCGTCCGCATTAAAGGTCGCGCTTTCCGCTGCTTTACTTATCTCAAACATCCTGTCGGAGGAAGCGCCGCTGTACCATCTCAAACAGCCGATACGACCGCTCTCCTGCAACATGGCGACTTCATCTTTTGGAGTATTCGGCACATCATAATCAATTTCACCGGCCATATTATTGGCTTGGGGCTCCTCCGCCGGAGAATCAATTCCGGCAAAGATATCTTCCTCATCCTCTTTGTCTTCCTGATGATTCGGCATCTGATTAACAATTTCTTCATCAACTTTTACGGCATAATTGTCTTCATGATTATCTTCCTCTGCCGGTATATCTTGAGACATCTCACCGACGGAAATTATATCCGCATTCGTTTCCTCACCCGTCGCAACAACTTCCTCCGCGGTTTCTGCCTCATTTTCCAAAACGGTTTCCCGATTAGAGCTTTCCTCCGTCTCAAAAGAAGGCTCATTTTCGGCTTCGGCCACAACTTCCTCCTCAAAAGAAAGAGCATTTTCGGCCTCGGCCGCAACTTCCGGCTCATCGGCAAAATCGGTTTCTAAATCAGCTGCCGGCGCCGCAACAATTTCTCCCTCGGTTTCCGGAATGACTTCCGGTCTGTTTTTTATTTCAAACTCCGGCACTTCCGCAGATTCTGCCGTATTTTCTTCCGGCACGACATCCCGTATATCTTCATCGGCGGCCGGCGAATCAACTTCTTGCCTTTCCGGTGATAAAACATTTTCTTCGTCGTCAATTAATTCATTTGCCTCAGGCGAATCAACTTCCGCCGATTCCCGGACAACATTTTCGGTATCAGCCTCGGTTGCGGCTGTCTCATTTGCCGGCTTCGGACTTTCCGCAGCACTATCTGGCAAATCATCAAAATTAAATTCATCCAACGAAATATCATCAAGATTAAATGCATCTTTCCCGGAAGCTTTTTGTTCCCCGACTTCCGATGCCGGATTATGACCGTCATCGAGAGTCAGATCATCAAAATTAAACTCGTCCAAATTAATATCGTCATCTAACAATTTATCATCAGCCATTTTTCCACCCCGTCATTCTAAAGCGGCAATTCTATAATCACGCGTAACCCGCCCAACGAACCGTCTTCCAACTGAATGTGCCCGCCGTGCGCGGTAATAATATCTTTGGTAATGGCCAGTCCGAGACCAATACCGCCGGTCTCTTTATTACGCGAATTATCCAAACGATAAAAAGCTCTGAAAACGGCTTCTCTTTTATCTTTCGGAATTCCGGGACCATTATCATCAACAATAACTCTCACTTTACGCCCGATTTTTTCAACCCGCACCTCGATTTTTTTACCATATCGGCCGGCATTAGCCACAATATTTGTAATGGCCCGCCGCAACGCCTGTTCTTTTGCGCATATCTCGATAGTTTCATCTTTGGAAAAATACTTAATTTTAATCCGTTGTGAGGCAAATCGACCAACGATTTCTCCCACCAGTTTGTTAAGATCCACCAGAACAGCCGTCTCATCGCCCTCACCGCGCACAAAGGCCAAATAGCCGTTTAGCATTTTTTCCATTTCATCAATATCGGCCAAAAAATCTTTTTTATCCGGCGAATTTTCCATCATTGTCGTCGCCAGTTTCATTCGGGTCAACGGCGTACGCAAATCATGCGAAATTCCGGCCAGCATCTGGGTGCGCTCCATAATCTGCCGCCAAATACGCTCTTTCATCTTAATAAAAGCATATCCGGCTTTGCGCACTTCCGATGAACCATAAGGCTTAAAACCGTCGTCATCAATACCTTTACCGAAATTTTCGGCCGTCCGCGCCAAATCGGCAATGGCCCGCACCTGTATGCGCAAAAACATAACCGAGACCAAAAACAACAGTATCGACGTGGCCACCATCCACACCACAAACATAAAAATAGAGGTCGAAAATATTTTTTTCTTGGCACAAACAAACTCGTAGATAACATTTTCTTTCTCAACAAAAATAATCAAATCACTGTTGTTGTCCTGACTTTCATCAACCGAAATACTCCATTTATCCTCGGTAAAAGCGTGCTCCATCGCTTCTTTCAAATATGCAATCACCATCGGATTGGCCGCAAACCTGTGCTTAACGTCATTACCTTGCGCCGCATCATAAAAATGCACCCTGATCTGAAATCCTTTCTGTGCCAAATCCTGAATTTTTTCAAGCGGCATTCCGTCTTCTTTAAGGGCGATAATCATATTCATCTCATCAACCAGATTCTCTGACAAACGGCGCCCCATCCGGCTCCAACTACCGTCAAAGAACACCACGACCGAAACAATCTGCACGACAATCAACGGAATAAATATCAACAACATCGTCCGGAAGAACAATGTTCTCGGCAGCAACCTCCGGCGCCAGAAAGTTACCTTGTCTTCAAGCTTTTGCGGCAATCTCAAATGCATTGTTCGCTCCCCAAATTCCGCTTTACTTTATACTTTGCCCGCACTCCCGGTTCAATCAACCAGCAACATATAACCTTTACCGCGCAAAGTCTGCAAATAGCGGGGATTTTTTGAATCCCTTTCTATTTTCTTTCTCAACCGTGTAATTTGCACGTCTATTGACCGCGGCGACTGTCCGGCTCCGAGAATTTCCGATAATTTCTCCCGTGAAAACACCTGCCCGCTTTTCATTCCGAGAATACTGAGCAAACTTTGTTCAACCGGCGTAATATGCATAACATTCCCTTGTTTGGAAACCAACTCTTTGCTTTGCATATCAAAAACATACAATCCCAAATCAAGTTTTTGCGTTTCTTTCTTTTCCGCCGGCGTCCGTTTCAAAACACTGGCAATTCTCAACAACAATTCCTTCGGCTCAAACGGCTTGGACATATAGTCATCCGCCCCCTGCTCCAAACCGGCAATTCGATCTTCAACATTGCCCATAGCCGTTAACATAATCACCGGAACCGAGCTTTCCTGCCTAAACTGCCGTAAAAAATCCACGCCGTTTTCCTTAGGCATCATCACGTCGACAATAAGCAAACTAAACCGATATTGTTTCAACATCAACCGCGCTTCGTCGGCGTCCTTGGCGGTTGAAACCAGAAAACCGTTTTCGCGCAAAAAACGTTGCAACAAACGCCTCAGACGCGTATCATCATCAACCACCAAAATATGTTTCTGTTCTTTCTCCATTAAAACGGCCCATATGATTTATTTGGCTTTTTTGATTGTTTTTTTCTTTTTACCGGCAGGCTTTTTACCGGCAGGCTTTTTTTGACGCGACAAAGCCTTTTCGGCCTTAACAACCGGTTTTGTTTTAAGCAATTTGGGCATTGGCGGAACCTTGGCACACTTTTCGGTCTCGCAAATATAATCCAGACTCTTTTGAAAATACTGATACCCCGTCAAAAAGGTCAAAACACCGGCAATCCATAACAAAAACTCGCCGATACCGCCCCAATACCAAACACCTTTCAACAACATCATTGACAGCGCCGTCATCTGAAAACCCGTTTTCCACTTGGCCAAACGCGTCACCGGCAACCCGACATTAACTTCACGCAAAAATTCCCTCAAACCGGAAACCAGTATCTCACGACAAAGAATAACAATAACCGGAATAAAACTGATTTTATACTCGACCATTCCGGGTTTGGCCAACAACACCACCAAAGCCGACGTAACCAACAGCTTATCGGCAATCGGATCCAACAACCGCCCGAGAGCCGAAGTCTCGCCGCGGGCCCGTGCCAAATAGCCGTCAAAATAATCGGTAATGGACGCCACGATAAACAAAATTGCCGTAAATACGGCCCACCACATTGATGTAATATAAACCGACAAAAAGATAACCGGAATAACGACAATACGCGATATTGTCAGCAGATTAGGAAGATTATACATGTCCTTATGTCCCTGAGAAGTTAGTTTTTCCCCATAGTAGGACATAAATTCTAATTATGGAAGTAGTTATATATTTTTTCCGCCGTTTTTTTACTGATTCCCTCCACTTTTTGCAAATCGGCAACATCAGCTTCCGCCACATCCCGAGCCGAACCAAAATGCCTCAACAAGTCGGCCTTGCGCCTACTGCCGATACCCTCAATTTCATCCAACGATGACTTATACATTGATTTAGCACGTTTCTTCCGGTGCGTACCAATAGCAAACCGGTGTGCCTCATCACGCAGATTTTGCAGATAAAAGGCCAAAGGTGACCGATATTCCAGTTCAAAACTTTCTTTGTCTTTCATATGATAAAATTCTTTGCCGGCATTGCGGTCCGGTCCTTTCGAAATACCGATAATGGCAATATCCGTTAAATCATAATCTTTAAGAGCCTCATACACGGCGTTTAATTGCCCCCTGCCGCCGTCCAGCAAAATGACATCCGGTTTATTTTCCGGCGTCATTTTATCAAACCGCCGCCGCAAAACCTCGCGCATCATGGCAAAGTCATCATGCGTGTTGTCGGTATATTTGATATTGAAAGTGCGGTAATTTTTCTTATCAAAACCGTCCGGTGTCGCCACAATCATGGCGCCGATGGCATAGCTTCCCTGATTGTGCGAGTTGTCATACACCTCAATTCTTTTGGGCATATGCGCCAAACCAAACCGCTCGCGAAAAGCTTCCAAATTGGTTTTAACCGAAGCTTCCAAAGCCATTTTTCGTCTGATGGCGTCACGGGCATTTTGCTCGGCAAACTGCGCCAACTTGTATTTATTGCCGCTTTTCGGACAAATAACTTTTGTTTTAAGTGCCTGCTGCCAAAAATCCGTATTTTCGGGTTCTTCCCCGACAATAATTTCTTTTCCAGGCTCATGATTATTGTAAAATTCGCCCAGAAAAGCCTCCAAAACCTCTTTGCTTCCGGCACCCTCGGTCTGGCTCGGAAAATAAACCGCATTACCGCAATTTTGTCCCGACCGGATAAAAAATATCTCAATTCCGAACAATCCCTTTTCCTCGGCAATACCGATAACATCGGCCGACATCAGTTTGGAATATTCAACATTTTGCCGCGCCTGAATAGTGCTCAATGCCCTGATTCGGTCCCGCAAAACTAAAGCCGTCTCAAAATCTTGGCGACGACTGGCTTCTTCCATCTGTTCGGATAATTCCTTTTGTATTTCGGTGTTTTTTCCCTCCAAAAAATCTATCGCTTTTTTAACCAGTTCTTTATAATCCGCCGCCGATATTTTCCCCACACACGGTGCCGAACACCGTTTGATTTGATACATAAGACAAGGCCTTTGCCTGTTCTTGAAAACATTATCGCGGCAGGAACGCAGTAAAAACACCTTCTGCAAAATATCCAACGCTTCATTCACTGCCGCCACACTGGCAAACGGCCCGAAATATTTATTTTTGTCCTTGCGCGTACCGCGATATTTTGACAACCTCGGAAATTCCGCCTCCATATTAATCATCAAATGAGGAAAAGTCTTGTCGTCTTTCAAAAGAATATTATAACGCGGCGAATATCTTTTAATCAGCTCATTCTCAACCAACAGGGCTCTGGCCTCATTTTCAACGACAATAAACTCCATCCGCTCAATCTGCGCCACCATCTGCTGCAACCGCCGCGGCAATTTGTTCAAATGCGAATAAGCAACAATCCTTTTTTTGATATTTTTGGCCTTGCCGACATAAAGCACCGTCCCGCCGGCATCAATCATCCGGTAGACACCCGGTTTTTCCGGCGCAACTTTAATATGTTTTCTTAAATTTTCCAAACCTTTTTGAATATCAAACATCTTTATCCTTAATCATACTCCCCCGGACGTACATATTAAAGATTTTCCGGCAGATTTCAAGCTGTAATAAAAAACAGATATTGACAAAATATCCAAAAAAGAGTACGGTGCCCCCATTCGTCACTTTTCATAAAAAAGGAATACCATGCACAATGTAATATTAAAAAACAAAGAGCTGCGCCGCGATTTACGTCAATACTATTTTGCCCAGCTCTTTAATCAAACAAAAGCAACCAAAATCAAACTTCAGGCAGCCAAAAAAATTCACCGTTTTGTCAAAGGACGCTACGGTGTTACCCCCTCCGACTGCGATATGATGTACACCTATCTCCGCACTTTTGGTTATATCAAACATCGTACCGTCACCGAGGATGCTTACAAAGGTTTTGACCGCCTAAATTGGATATCTTCCAGCAACCGTCCCGGAATACTGCGTCGTTTTCAGGCGTGGAATTACTATAATGCCGGTATTTTAAGCCGTCGCATAGCTGGCATTTTCCATTCAACGCACCAAAAACCAACCCCGCGCCCCGCACCCAAAGCCTCCGTGTCCAATCCGAAAAAGCCGTCTTTTTTCCGTCGCAACAAAGATAAACTTATCGGTCTGGTTATCTTGGCCGGCATTTTGGTCGGCGGCGGCAAACTGGCCAGACAGGCTCATAAATCGCCGCAACAAAACAAAATTGAAAATTTTGTTCCCCGCGCAGACACAACCAAAACCTCGGCCAAAACATTCACAATCGAACCGCAAACCGCAATGTCCGATACCTTAGCCAAAATCTATAAAAACTACTATGATACCGCTTTGGAAATCCACCTCGGTACAAGCGGCCGCGACCAATTATACAATAACTTAAACAACCAAATAAAAGAGGGGCGGCTCAGCGTCCCTCAGGACGAAAGTATGGAACATCTGGCTCACACCATTACCGTGGCTTCTTTGGTGCAGCCTAATGCCGAAAACACCATTCTTCTCCAAAAAGCCGCCACCGAAAATCTGTCGGCTCAAGATCAGCAGCAAGTATGGCAGCTGGTCAGCCGGGCCGGTGATAAAGGCCAAAACATCAAAGGCTCCGGCACCCACAGCAATTTTGATAACCATAAAAAAGAATTGCAGAAAAAACACCTCAAAAATCTTAAACAAATCAAAGCCTATAAAGCGGCTCACGGTTTGTAAATCTGATATTGATACCAAAAAACGTTTGCCCGGTCTGCCCCGGCAAACGTTTTTTGTTACTGATTTTGCTTTAGCATCTCCAAGCGCTGTTTTCTTCTTTCTCTTTGCCGTTGCTTTTTACGTTTGCGCACAAATATCGCGAAATCCGTACATTTGACACAAACAAACGTAACCAGTACCGAAAACGTCAAAACAATCAAAACCATTGTTGTGATTTTTAAAATTTCATATCCCATAATCTATACTTTAATTTTATAATAATTCTCATTCCTCGCCCGAATTTAACATAAAAACCGCCTTTGTCAATCAATCCATCACAAAAAACTCCCGCAAAAACACTGCGGGAGTTTCCGTAAGTTTGGCTTCTTTTAGGCGGTTTCGCCGCTTTGTGCCTCGGGCAGAGCCTGTTGAGCATTTTGTGCTGCTTCTTCTTTCAAGGCTTGAATTTCCTTGTCATTTTGTGCGGCAACTTTCTTCAAAGCTCTCAAGACCGTACCGGTACCGGCCGGAATCAGGCGGCCGACAATAACGTTTTCTTTCAAACCGCGCAAGTCATCAACCTTGCCCTCAACCGCAGCCTCGGTCAAAACGCGGGTGGTTTCCTGGAACGATGCCGCCGAAATAAACGACTTGGTCTGCAAGCTGGCTTTGGTAATACCCAACAACACCGGTATAGCCTCAGCCGGAGTCTCGCCGGCCTCAATGACCTTGGCATTTTTCTGTTCAAACTCATCGGCATCAATCTGCTCACCGACCAAATATGTCGTATCGCCGGGGTTGGTAATTTCAACCTTACGCAACATCTGCGACACAATCACCTCAATGTGCTTATCGTTGATTTTAACACCTTGCAGACGGTAAACATCCTGTACTTCCTTAACCAGATATTCTGCCAGCTTTTCAACACCCAAAACACGCAAAATATCATGCGGCGCCGGCGTACCGTCAACCAGAGCATCGCCTTTCTTAACGACATCGCCCTCCTGAACGACCAGATGCCGTCCTTTCGGGATCAGATATTCAACCGATTTGCCCTTGGTCGGCACCACGGTAATCCGTTGTTTGGCTTTATAATCCTTGCCAAATTCCACCATACCGTCAATATCCGAAATAATTGCCGGATCTTTCGGCCGTCTGGCCTCAAACAGTTCGGCAACGCGCGGCAAACCGCCGGTAATATCTTTGGTTTTTGACGATTCCCGCGGGATTCTGGCGATAACGTCACCAACCTTAACCTCATCACCGTTGTCTACCGACAAAATCGCATCCGCCGACATATAGTAGCAAACCTCTTTGCCGTTATCAAAAGTAACCGGCTTACCTTTGGCATTTTTCAAAACAATGCTCGGTTTCAAACCGGAACCGGAGGCGTTCGAGCGCCAATCAATAACCGTCTTGGAAACAATACCGGTTGTCTCATCGGTCACTTCCTTAACCGAAACATTGTTAATCAAATCAACCAACTCAACCTTACCGGCTTTTTCGGTGATAACCGGAACGGTAAACGGATCCCATTCGGCAACCTTTTGGCCTTTTTTGACCTTATCGCCTTCGGCAACCAACAGCTTGGTACCGTACGGAATGCTGTGGCGCGATTTCTCGCGACCGTTGTTGTCAACAACAATAATTTCACAGTTGCGCGACAACACCAATCCGTGCCCCTCCGAATTCGTCACGACATGACCGTTTTCGAGTTTCAACACCCCGGCAAACGGAATTTCAACCGATGCCTGTTCGGCACCTTTTTGTGCCGCACCGCCGATATGGAAAGTTCTCATGGTCAATTGCGTACCGGGCTCGCCGATGGACTGTGCGGCAATAACACCGACCGCCTCACCGACATTAACCGGCGTGCCTCTGGCCAAATCGCGACCGTAACAGGCAGCGCAAACACCATGTTTGCATTCACAAGTCAAAACCGAACGGATCTTAACCTGTTCAACCCCGGCGGCTTCAACAACCTCAACATCGTTTTCGTCAATCAATTTGCCTTTCTTGACCAAAACATCGCCGGTTTCCGGGTGCAAAATATCTTCCTGAATCGTACGGCCCAAAATACGCTCGCCGATTGAAACGACGACATTACCGCCATCGACCACCGGACGCACGATAATCCCTCTTTCGGTACCGCAGTCGGTTTCGGTAACCACCACATCCTGCGCCACATCAACCAAACGACGAGTCAGATAACCGGAGTTAGCCGTTTTCAACGCCGTATCGGCCAAACCTTTACGCGCGCCGTGGGTTGAGTTAAAGTATTCCGACACCGTCAAACCTTCTTTAAAGTTTGAGATAATCGGTTGTTCGATAATTTCGCCCGACGGCTTGGCCATCAAACCGCGCATACCGGCCAGCTGACGCATTTGCGCCGCCGAACCGCGCGCACCGGAGTGAGCCATCATATAAACCGAGTTGATATAGCCGTGATCGGTTTTCGAGATGTTTTTCATCATCTCATCAGCCACCTTATCGGTACAAGCCGCCCAAATATCAACCACCTTGTTATATTTTTCGCCCTTGGTGATCAAACCGTTTTGATACTGTTCCTCAAACTCCTTAACCTGAGCTTCTGTTTCGGCAATCAGAGTCTTTTTGGCTTCCGGAACAATCAAATCATCCTTACCGAAAGAAATACCGGCCTTGCAGGCATTGGTAAAGCCCAAAGTCATAATCTTATCAACAAACAGGCAGGTCTCTTTCTGTCCGCAATGACGATAAATCGTGTCAATAATCTCGCCGATTTCTTTCTTGCGCAACAGTCTGTTAACCAGTGAGAACGGAACATTTTTATGTTTCGGCAAAACTTCCGAAACCAAAATGCGTCCCGGTGTGGTCTCAACCAGACCGTATTTGACATTGCCCTCATCGTCAATATACTCCATCCGGCATTTAATCTTAGCGTGTAAATCAACAACCTTTTCGTTCAACGCCAGCTGAACTTCGTTGAAGTCCGAAAAGATCATGCCCTCACCGTTCATACTCTCGGCATCGTAAGTCAGATAATAAATCCCCAAGACCATATCCTGTGTCGGCACGATAATCGGCTTACCCGATGCCGGCGACAAAATGTTGTTGGTCGACATCATCAAAACACGGGCTTCCAGCTGTGCCTCAATCGACAACGGTACATGAACCGCCATTTGGTCGCCGTCGAAGTCCGCGTTGAATGCGGTACAAACCAGCGGATGCAGGTGAATGGCTTTGCCCTCGACCAACACCGGTTCAAACGCCTGAATACCCAAGCGGTGCAAAGTCGGCGCACGATTGAGCAACACCGGATGTTCACGGATAACTTCTTCCAGAATATCCCAAACCTCCGGCCGTTCTTTTTCAACCATTCTCTTGGCCGCTTTGATTGTCGTTGCGTGTCCGTAAAGCTCCAACTTGGCATAAACAAACGGCTTAAACAATTCCAAAGCCATTTTCTTCGGCAAACCGCACTGATGCAGTTTCAATTCCGGTCCGACGGTAATAACCGAACGTCCCGAATAGTCAACGCGTTTACCCAAAAGGTTCTGACGAAAACGTCCCTGCTTACCTTTCAACATATCCGACAACGATTTGAGCGGACGCTTGTTGGTTCCGGTAATCGCACGGGCACGACGACCGTTATCAAACAACGCATCAACCGATTCCTGCAGCATTCTCTTTTCATTGCGGATGATGATATCCGGCGCATGCAACTCAATCAACCTCTTCAAACGGTTGTTGCGGTTGATAACACGGCGATACAAATCGTTCAAATCAGAGGTTGCAAACCGGCCGCCGTCCAACGGCACCAACGGCCGCAACTCCGGCGGAATAACCGGCAACACCGTCAGAATCATCCATTCCGGCTTGGTGTTTGATTCAATGAAAGACTCAATGATTTTCAAACGCTTAACCAATTTTTTGCGTTTAGCCTCCGAGGCATTGTCTTTCAACTCGGTACGAATGGCCTCTCTCTCGGCCGGCAAATCAATCGCCGCCAAAATCTCCTGCAATGCCTCGGCACCGATACCGGCACGGAAAGATTCCTCACCGTATTCGTCAATCGCCTCTTGGTACTGGTCTTCGGTCAAAAGCTCATGCATTGACAAAGGCGTCAGCCCCGGCTCAATCACAATATAGCTTTCAAAGTACAAAACCCGCTCCAAAGCTTTCATCGGGATATCCGTCAGCAACGAAATCCGGCTCGGCAGGGATTTCAAAAACCAGATATGCGCAACCGGCGCTGCCAGCTCAATATGTCCCATTCTTTCGCGTCTGACCTTGGATAACGTCACCTCGACGCCGCATTTTTCGCAGACAATACCGCGGTACTTCATTCTCTTGTACTTGCCGCACAGGCATTCATAATCTTTGACCGGGCCAAAAATTCTGGCACAGAACAGGCCGTCCTTTTCCGGCTTAAACGTGCGGTAGTTAATGGTTTCGGGTTTTTTCACTTCGCCGTAAGACCAAGAACGAATCTGTTCGGGAGAAGCAATCGAAATCCTGATTTTATCAAAGGCCTCGGCAGATACCTGTTGGCCAAAATATTTTGCTACATCATTCATCTTAAAACTGTCTCCTTATACCTTAAATTTCATCGTTCAAGAGTTCAACATTCAAGCACAGCGACTTAATTTCCTTAGTCAAAACATTAAATGACTCCGGAATGCCGGCCTCAAATGAATCTTCGCCTCTGACGATTGCCTCATAAACCTTTGTACGGCCGTTAACATCATCGGACTTAACGGTGAGCATTTCCTGCAGGGTATAGGCTGCGCCGTATGCCTGCAAGGCCCAAACTTCCATCTCACCGAAACGTTGGCCGCCGAATTGCGCCTTACCGCCGAGCGGCTGCTGGGTAACCAGACTGTACGGCCCAACCGAACGGGCATGCATTTTCTCGTCAACAATATGGTGCAGCTTAATCATGTAGATAATGCCGACCGTAACCTTGCGGTCAAACTTCTCGCCGGTACGACCGTCATACAGATCAATCTGTCCCGATGTCGGCAAACCGGCCATCGCCAACATATTGTTGATATCATCACCGGTAGCGCCGTCAAAAACCGGCGTTGCCATCGGAATACCGTTTTTCAGATTCGGAATCATCAGATCCAAATCTTCCGTTGTCATTTTTTCAATCTCGCGCTTATACTGCTTTTCGCCGTAAATCTCTTTCAGTTTGGCGCGCAGATCTTTTTCTTTCTTCTGACCGGCCTTAACCTGTTCCCACAACTCATTAACCTGCTGGCCGAGTTTCTGTGCCGCCCAGCCGAGGTGAGTTTCCAGAATTTGACCAACGTTCATACGTGACGGAACACCCAGCGGATTGAGTACGATATCAACCGGCGTGCCGTCTTCCATATAGGGCATATCCTGCAACGGCAAAACGCGTGAAATCGTACCTTTGTTACCATGACGACCGGCAATCTTATCACCGGATTGGATTTTACGCTTGGTGGCAATAAAGACTTTAACCATCTTCAAAACACCCGGCAACAAATCATCGCCCCGCTGAACTTTCTCCACCTTGTCGTCAAAATGCTGCTGCACTTTTTTAACACGGGCATCAAAAGCGCTTAACAATTCCTCGACATTAGCCATAACGCTTTCGTCTTTAACCACAATCTTGCGCCACTGCGACGACGGCATACCGTCTAAATCTTTTTCGCTGATGGTGGCATTTTTGGCGATTGTCCCCTTCGGCGCGTCAACAACTTTCTGTCCCAAAAGCATCGCTTTCAAACGAGCCTCGACATTGCGACGGATAATGGCAATTTCATCGTCGCGGTCTTTGGCCAATTGTGAAATTTCCTGCTGCTCAATCGACAGAGCGCGTTCGTCTTTTTCAACACCGCGGCGCGAAAAGACATGAACATCCACCACAATACCCTCAATACCCGGCTGAACACGCAGGGAAGTATCGCGGACATCGGATGCCTTTTCGCCGAAAATGGCCCGCAGCAATTTTTCTTCCGGCGTTACCGGCGATTCGCCTTTCGGCGTCACCTTACCGACCAGAATATCACCGGCCTTAACTTCGGCGCCGATATAAACAATACCGGCCTCATCCAAATTGCGCAGCGCGTCTTCGCCGACATTCGGAATATCGCGGGTAATTTCTTCCTGACCCAGCTTGGTATCACGGGCCATAACCTCAAATTCCTCAATATGCAGCGAGGTAAACACGTCATCGCGCGAAATTCTTTCCGACAGCAAAATCGCGTCTTCGTAGTTCAAACCGTTCCACGGCATAAACGCCACCAAAACGTTTTTACCTAAAGCCAGCTCACCCATATCGGTGCATTGTCCGTCAGCCATGATATCGCCGGCCTTAACCTCGTCGCCGACTTTCACCAGCGGAATTTGGTTAATGCAGGTATTCTGGTTGGAACGACGGAATTTCTGTAACCGGTAGATTTCAACACCGGCATTGGCGGCATGCTCGTCTTTGGAACGCACCACAATACGGTTGGCATCAACCGCGTCGACAATACCGTCGGCCTTACAAACAACCGTTGCGCCGGAATCTTTAGCTACCACGGCCTCAACCCCGGTACCGACCAAAGGCGCTTCCGACCGCAGCAACGGCACACCTTGGCGTTGCATGTTTGATCCCATCAAAGCACGGTTGGCGTCATCGTTTTCCAAAAACGGAATCAAAGCCGTTGCCACCGAAACCAGCTGTTTCGGCGAAACGTCGATAAAGTTGATTTCTTCCGGCTTGGCATACTCAAACTCACCGGCCTTACGGCAAGCCACCAACTCATTTTCAAAATGACCGTCTTCTTTGACTTTGGCATTGGCTTCGGCAATCTTGAATTTACCCTCTTCATTAGCCGACAAATAAACAACTTCGTCGGTAACCACGCCGTCAACAACCTTGCGATACGGACACTCAATAAAGCCGTATTTATTAATGCGGGCATAAGTTGACAACGAGTTAATCAAACCGATATTCGGCCCTTCCGGCGTTTCAATCGGGCAGATACGACCGTAATGCGTCGGATGCACGTCGCGCACCTCAAATCCGGCACGATCGCGTGACAACCCGCCGGGTCCCAAAGCCGACAAACGGCGCTTATGCGTAATCTCGGACAACGGGTTGTTCTGATCCATAAACTGCGACAACTGAGAAGAACCGAAAAACTCGCGGATAACCGAGGCAATCGGCTTGGCATTCACCAGATCCTGCGGCTTAACGTTGTTCAGATTCTCTGACGACATCCTCTCACGAATGGCTCTTTCCATACGGAGCAATCCCATGCGATACTGATTTTCCATCAACTCGCCGACCGAACGAACGCGGCGGTTGCCCAGATGGTCGATATCGTCAACCTCACCCTTGCCGTCGCGCAATTCAACCATACGCTTAACAATACGCAAAATATCATCTTTGCGCAACGTACCATAGGTATCCGGCGCCTCTTCAAACGGAATGTCGAGTGCAATGTTCATTTTAACACGGCCGACCGACGACAAATCATAACGGTCTTTGTCAAAGAACAAAGCCTTGAATAAAGCATCAGCCGCCTCATACGTCGGCGGATCACCGGGACGCATCACGCGGTAAATATCCAACAAAGCTTCCTCACGGCAGGAATTCTTATCAATCGCCAGCGTGTTGCGGATATACGGCCCGACATTCACACCGTCAATAAACAAAATCCTGATTTCATTAATCTTATTGACGGCCAATTTATCCAACAAATCTTCGGTAATTTCGTCACCGGCCTCGGCCAAAACCTCACCGGTTTTGGCAATAACAATATTATTGGCCAAGAACTTGCCGATAACCTTATCGCGGGCAATCTTAAAATAGTTCAACCCGTCGTCTGCCAGCTTTTGCGCCGAACGCAGCGTCAGTTTTTTGCCGGCTTCCCAAACTGTTTTACCGGTTTCGGCATTAACCAGATCAAAACTGAACTTAACCCCTTTCATACGTGAAGGCTCAAACTTAACTTTCCAGTCTTTTTTAACGGCTTCAAAGGTATCAACATCATAAAAATAATGCAAAATTTCTTCCTTATCCATACCTTTGATTTCGGCCCTGTCGATATGCTTGCCTTCTTTTTTGAGCTTGGCGATTCTTTCTTCGGTTTCTTTGGAATACAACGCGTACAAAACCGAAGTTACCGGCAATTTACGACGGCGATCGATTCGCGCATAAACCAAATCTTTGGCATCAAACTCAAAATCAAGCCACGATCCGCGATACGGAATAATCCGCGCGGCAAACAAATATTTGCCGGAAGAAACCGTCTTGCCTTTATCATGGTCAAAAAACACCCCCGGCGAACGGTGCATCTGCGAAACAACAACGCGCTCCGTACCGTTGAAAATAAAGGTGCCTTTTTCCGTCATCAACGGAATATCACCCATATAAACATCCTGCTCTTTGATATCGTGGATGGATTTAGCCCCCGTTGCCTCGTCGGTATCCCAAACCACCAGACGCAGCGTTGCTTTAACCGGCGCGGCATAAGTCATATCGCGCTTGA
The DNA here is from genome assembly GCA_949295085.1 of uncultured Pseudomonadota bacterium. Lineage (GTDB taxonomy): Bacteria > Pseudomonadota > Alphaproteobacteria > RF32 > CAG-239 > CAZU01. The sequence continues at coordinate 137,041 of CASFJS010000005.1, read as the reverse complement.
TACACTCATCGACATCATATTTCGGCTGTTCAAGCTCATATTTGACAAATTCCAGCTCACCGTTACCGGAAAAATCTTTAATCGGAAAAATTGATTTGAAAACCTCTTCCAGAGCAAACTCGCACTTCTCGGCGCCGTTGGCCTGAATAAAATTGTTGTAAGATCCGGTTTGGACCTCAATCAAACTCGGCATATCGGCAACCGCATCGATTCGGCCGAAGTTTCTTCTTACACGTCTTTTGCTCGTATAAGACTCTTTCATTTTTAAAATCCTTGTAGCTAAATTCTGCGACAATACCGCCGGCGTCAAGCCGTTCCCCGACCGCAGAAGGTTAAACATTCCGTATCCAAATAAAAAAACGCCGCCAAACCATAAGAATCACAGGAGCTCCCCTTGACGGACCTTCAAAATAATTGCATGCAACAACCGCGATTCGCGGTAAAAATTCGTCGGATAATAGACTCCTTTTTTCGATTCTGGCAAGCATTTATTTCATTGAAAAGACTCTTTTTTTATCCTTTGGCAAAAAAAAATACCGCCCGCATAAGCGCGGACGGTATCAATACCTTTGCCCAACCTCGATTATTCGGCCGTTTTGGTTTCGGTTTTTTTGGTCTTTTTGGCAGCTGTCTTTTTGGCGGCCGGTTTCTTTTCGGCTTTTTTCTCGTCGGCTGCTTTAGCCTCGGCTTTTTTCTCGGCCTTTTTTTCTTCTTTGGCAACTTCGGCATTAGCCTCTTTCTCGGCTGCTTCTAAGGCTGCTTTTTCCGCCGCGACACGCGCCAGATCTTTGGCACCTTTGGCATTAACGTCGCGGTCAACCAACTCGACAATCGCCATCTCGGCGCAGTCACCATAGCGGAAGCCGGCGCGCAAAACGCGGGTATAACCGCCGTTGCGGTTTTTATAACGCTCCGCCAGAGTTGAAAACAACTTGGCAACAACTTCTTCATCGCGCAAAAAGGCCAATGCCTGACGGCGATTATTCAACTGGCCTTTTTTGCCCAAAGTAATCATATTATCAACAAAAGTGCGCAACTCTTTGGCGCGCGGCAAAGTAACCTTAATCTGCTCATGCAGCAAAACTGCCGCCGTCAAATTCGAATACAAAGCTCTGCGGGCATTGGTGTCCATATTAAGTTTTCTGTGTTTTACGCCGTGTCTCATGGCATTTTCCTTTCTTTTAACTGTTGCTGGCCTGACAGGCAGACCGGATAATTGCTCCCGCGGGTACTACCTTCATAAATACCCGCGCTCTTGCGGACTCCGCCTTCCGCCGGATCCCGAAAGTTGACCGGACTATAAACAATAAATTATTTTAAATCAAGCATTTTTTACAAAAAATTTCGTCAAAAAGTCATATCATCTATACTCCATCATAACTTTCCCTCTTAAGTAACACATTTCGATAAATAATGTCAATCACACCGGGCAATAACAAGGCCGTACGCCTCGGCAGAATCATCATCTTTGCGCCATCTTTGGGCAGAACCGTCCCTCATACTGATCGCAATAATATTGTCGGCATCAACTTCCGTAGACGACATGGCCATTACGCCTCTTTCCAGATATTTGGCAATATTATCTCCTCCTACTTTGGCAAGCGCCGCTTCTATTGCCGATTTGTTATTATAAACTTCTTTTAATGCTGCCGCATTTGCCACACTGTACGGATATGAAACACCATTGTCAAAGGTAAACTCTCCATGTAGCTCAACCACTATTCCGTTTTTTGAATAAGCGGCTAATGCTTCCGTCTCGTTCTCTCCGCCGACACCTGCCTCCATATAATCCGATGTCGTATGATTCTTACTTTTTGAATCAACCCCCACATCAGCAACCATCCGCCCCCAAAAACCTCCATATGTCAGTGGTATAACCCAACAGCTGTCGTCCGTAATATTGACCCCTATCGGTTTAATAACAGGATCCAGCGGCTGTTCATCATAAAAAAGACCATTAGAATACAAAATAGCACCGGCATAATAATCCACATCTTTCTTTTCAGGCCAGTAGACCCAGTTTTGATCAAACGGACACTTCAAAGTCCTCTTTCCCTCATATTCCGAAGCTCTCCTGTTATATCCTAACTCACCACAGCTGGGCGGTGTTGCGCAGTCAATCGCTGCCAAAGCCGCGCCGGAAACACAACAGAAGCCGACCCCGGCCAGTAATAAATATCTTTTCATCGCTTTTTCCTCCCTTTTGCTGCAACAAAACGTTCCTTTATTTGCCACAAAAAAGAGCCCTCTTTTCGAATCACCCGCCGCCTTTAAAACCATGTCCTCCGCCTTTGGCCAAGCAATAAAAATTGTCATGCCGCCTTTGGCCAAGCAACAAAACCTGTCATCCTGAGCGCTTTCCTCCCGGTCATCCTGAGACATCCTGAGCGCAGCGAAGGATCTCTTTCTTACCGTCATGTTGAGCGTAAGCGAAACATCTCTTAGATTCTTCGGGACTTTCGTCCCTCAGAATGACAGAAAAAGAAACGCTCCTCAGAATGACAGGAAAAGAAACGCTCCTCAACATGACCTGAGAGAACCCCACGTCGGCCGGCAACATAACGCCGCAAAATTTTATTATTGCTTTTTTAACCAATTCATGATATACTGAACGAAAGTGTGGCAAATAAAGGAACCTTTATTTGCCACACTATTTTTCTCTAGCAACAAAAAAGCCCGCCTGCCAAAACAGACGGACTTAGGTAAGCAGAAGAACTTTTCCGATACGTCTACACCAGCATCGTATTCAAGAGATCACTGCAATACGCGCGCAAATCCGGATCTTCCATCAACGACAATTTAAGATTCGATCGCTCCAGCTCTTTGTTGGTGCCGCAGTCAAACCGCATAGCGTCACACAACACGCCGGTCAGCTTCATACCGCGCTGCGCTGCCAGCCCCATTGCATCGGCCAGATTAATCTCACCGTTGGTGCCCTTTTTAACTTCCGGCAAAATATTCATAATCTCATTGGGCAGAATATAAGGCCCCATACTGGCATAGTTAGACGGAACATCTTCCAACGCCGGTTTTTCTATTTTTCCTTTGGCGTGCACGATTCGCCCCTCACGCACGGCTCCGGACAAAACACCATAGCGCACCAGCTGTTCACGCGGCAGCTCCATAATATTTTCAACCATACCGCCCTCTTTTTCATAAACTTCCAGCAACTGCGCCAAAATACCCTTACCGTGCAGGTTAATATAAACATCATCCGGCCACATCACCACAAAATCTCTGTCGCCGACAATATCTTTGGCCATCAGGATAGCGTGTCCGTTACCCAGAGGCTGCGGCTGCTCGGCAAACGAAAACTTCATTCCCTTGGGAATAACCTTAAGCAAATCCTCAAGTATTTCCAATTTGTTTTTCTCCCGCAGATGATTTTCCAACCACGGATACGGCGCAAAATATTTCTCAAACAAATGTTTGCACGACTGATCGCTGTATATAAACACCACCTCTTTAATGCCGATTTCGGCACAGGCATCAACGGCATATTGAATAATCGGTTTATTATGCAGCGTCAGAAATCCTTTGTGCAAAACTTTGGTTGCCGGCAGGTTTCTGGTCGACAAACCGGCCACCGGCAAAATACAAACTTCAGGTTTTTTCATTTGGTAAATATCCTTATCGTATTAAAAAATATATCGTCAAACATGCTATATCTCATATATAGCACAAAAAAACGATTCCTCAAGCTATTTTACCTGTTGTTCCGCCCTTTTTTTACAACATTCTCATTGCTTGCCGGCGAGGATGTCGGCTGCCTGACTTTTTCTTTTGAAAAATCCAAAACACGCACCCCCTCATTGCTGATTTCTTCCTCGGCGGTTTTGATTTCCTCAATATCTCTGGTAACGGTAAAGGTTTGTCCGGTTTTCTTAATACTGATACTTCCCGTATTTTCCTCGAGCCGGCGCTGGTTTTCTTCTTCTTCCAATTTCTTTTGATACGCGTCTTCGGCCCGTTGAACAACCTCCGCGGCATACTTATCCAGCACCGCCACGTTTTCCGACAAGCTTTGTTTAATCTTTTCAAGCCGGTCAAAAGCGTTTTTCATATTTTGGTTATAAGTTTCGTTTTCTGCCGCCGACATATTGCTTTGATTACTCAAATGAGCCTGCTTGATCTCTCCGTCAAAAGCATCTGCGGCCGCAATTTCATCATCAACCTTTTTCTTCAGCTCCTGAAATCTTTCATCCGCATCCGGCGTATAGTCCGTAACAATAGCCCCCAACCGCTCACGATATTTTTCCTGTTCTTTATGATAACTAAAAATATCTTGCTTAATCTGGTTATGCAATTCATTGACTTTATTATAAGCATCCTGCCCGGCTTTTTTCAAATCCGCCAAATAAATATCGTTCACCCTGCCGGCAAAAGGTTCTATTTCCTTCAAAGCTTGCTGATTAGCCTGTTTCATCTTCTCAATAGCTTCGTTACCGGGCTCCTCGGCTGCCGCGGTATCAATCGTTTCCACCAGCTTTGCCAAAATCTGGGCAATCTCCTGTTTTAGCTGATTATATTGATTAATACTGTCGGCATCAAAAGCACCGTCCATTTTCATATCAATATCTTTTTCCAGTTTTTCTCGGGTACTCAAGACCAGATCATTCGCCGTTTTGCGTTGTCCGTCCACCAAACCGAGCCAGTAATTTCTTTCGGCCTCGGCCTCGGCCGCAGCGGCAGCTTCTCTTTGTTCTTCGCGATTCTGATACAACTTAAACAATGAACTGACATTAACATCAACCAGCGGATTATCCATACCGTTTTTGAGAGAAAACGAAAATTCCGGCAAATATTTCGGCTCTTGATAACGAACATTAAATACCGTATTCATCGTCCAATCGCTAAAATTACCGTCGCCGTAAATTTTAATATCGGCATTAGCGCCCTGTATCACCGTGTCGGCCAGACTAAATTCGCCGTTCTCGATAATTATTCTGCCGCTGATATTGTCAAACAATGTCTGCCCCTTGCCGATATTGGCCTTAACCTGCTCAACCAGCCCTTCGGGGACTTCTCTTTTAATCAAATCATTATATATTGCCGTCAAATCAACCCCGTTAGCCGTGGCTGCTGTCGCCGTAAACTCTCCCTTGCCTTTCAAATTGCTGATAAAAGCGTCCTCACTGTCGGCTTTTGAGGATATATCAAATCTGGTTGAAAACTTCCCTCCGCGCAGATTATAAGTCTTACCGCCCAAAACAAAGTCATTGACGTTGGCATCATCTATCTTAACCTCGGCAACAATACTCGGCGCCTCTCTCATATACAAAGACATCGAGGCCATAAACGGCGTATTGTTATAAAGTCCCTTAAAATCACGCACACTGACTGTTCCGTCAACCAAATCCAGCCCGAACTGAGCATCCTTAACAACATGTGATTTATAAGACAATTCCCCGACTTTTAAATTTCCCTTAAAATCAAAATAAATATAGGGACTGTAATCTATTTTTTCCCGCCCCCAAAACGGCTTGGTCAAAAAGGCGGCAATTGCCGGAGCCTGCTGCCCGGAAATCAAACCGGAAGCCTGACTTTTGGGCAAAAATTTCTCCGTTTCGAGCTTGTTGATACTAAAATCACCGATAATATTCGGTCTTTTTTCATGTTCTTCATAATATCCCGAACCGCTGACAGTCGTATACCCGATATTGGCTTCCACGCCGGAAAACTTCATGTTTTCCTTTTCCCCTTCGAGATGCATCTTCATATTCAATAAGCCCAAACTTTTGACCGATGGTTCGTATTTAACCCTCAAATCACTCAACAAGGTCGCAAAATCCGGATGTTTTAACGTCAAATCACCGTTATATGTCGCCGTTGTCCCCGTCTGCACCACGGTTCCCTGATAAGTCCCGCTCAATTGTCCCAAAGACATACTGGTATTAATGCCGAAATTATCAATTCCGCCGTTGATGGCCCCGCTCATCTCAAAGAGATTAAACTTTTTATAATCCAAATCCGGAACCTTAAGCTCCAACTTATTAATAAGCGAAGCGATATCATTGCTTTTAACCACATATTGAAAATCCGTCATTTGCGGTGACGCCCCAAAACCGCCGAGCTTTCCCTTGACATCAATGGATGTATTGGCAACCTGATCCACTTTACCGTATTCTATTTCCATTTCGCCGTTAAGGATATTCCCTTTAAAGTCAACTTTTTCAAACGGCATACTTTCATAAATCACCATATCGGCCTTGGCGTTCAAAACCAAATCAAAATTATTAAGTACTCCCAAACGGCTAAACCGGTAAGCTATTCTTTCGGCCCAGCTTTTGCGTTTTTCTTCTTCCGGCAATGAGCCGATATAGTTATCAAAATTAATCGTATCGGCGTTAACCACCAGCATAAAATCATTTCTGTCGCCGAGAACAATTCCGGCCTCACCCGTTACCGTGCTTTTGTCCAGAGTAACCTTATAAGGCGATATTTGTATCCGGCCGTAATTACCGGACAACTTTGCCGTTGCCAACATTTTTTTATAAACCGAAACGGCATTGGCTTTAGGCTCAATTTTAAACCATTGCAAAGCCTGCATCAAATCATTGGTCGAAATATTGGTGTCTGCCTGAAAATAAATTTCATCCTGATACGGATAAACACTCCCCTGGATGTTAAATATTGTATTCCCCGGCAAAACCATGGCCAGTTTAGCCACCTCTATCGTATCATCTTTCGCCGTAACCGCTATTTCCAAATCCTTAACGCCCTGACCTTGATACAAAGCGCGCACGGCTCTGATTTCGGCATCCAAATCAAACGGAAAATCCGGTTCATAGTTTTCTTCCTTATAATAATCGATTTTTTCAAGCATAAACTTGACAATCGGATCAAGCTCCAAATCGGAAAAATCAAAGCTTGTTTTAATTTCCGGCTTGCCCACATACTCTAAGGGCATTTTCAACACGCCGGCACCTTGCGTATTACCGTATTTAACAACAATATTCGACAGCTCGAGGTTTTGCGTCGTCAAGGCGATATCAAACCCCGTGGCAATCGGTTGATTATATTCCGCAGGCATTTTTGCCTCAACAAAATTAGCATTAATAAAATCGCTGAGATGTTGCGAATCAACAATAACATTTCCGTTGAGAGCTCGATTGTTCAAATTAAAACTTCCGTCAAACCGGACATAGCTTTCCGATTGCGGATGTGTAACAACCATATTCAAAGTTGTTGCAAAACTGTCCGATAATTTACCGATGGATACGGCAAACCCTTCCGGTGTCGATCCTTTGATGTAATTCCCCTCTATCCGGAACGGCCCGAAAATACTCTGAGCCATAACCTCGCCGCTTAAATCCGTCAATTGCAAATCTATCCCCGATTCCGGAGCCTTAAAATTAACCACGGCATTTTTCAAAGACACGCTGTTTAAAACCATTGTCGTATCTTCCATCATCTGCCGTTGATCCGGGCTCAAATCGTTTTGCCAGCTCAAACCGCCTTTATCCCAGTCAATATTGATACTGACGCCGTCCAAAAGCATTTTTTTAACATGAAATTCGCCGCTCAGCAACGGCATCAAAGCCAATTCGGCCACGGCATTTTTAATTTCCATCAACGGTTCGCCGCCGCTGTCCTTATCATTATAAATTTTAGCATCGGCGGCATTCAGGTACGGCGACGGAAATATTTTGAAACTTAACCGTCCGTCAAACCGAACCGTTTTTCCGGTAAGCTGATAAAATTGTTCGGCAATTTTGTCTTTATGCTGATTCCAGTCAATCGTTGTTATATAAACGGCCGCCGCACCGACAGCCAGCAACACCAGCACCAAAATGCCCAAAACAACTTTTTTCATATTGTGCTCCGTTTTAAAAACTTTCTTTTGTTGCAATACCGACAAATAATCTTTGCAATATTCCAACTCTGCCGCTATTATAAAGCAGAAAATTAAAAAAACATTTAATTTGTAAAGGTTATGGACATGAATAATCAAGCCCGACTTTTAGATTTGGCGCGCGCTGCGGCCACCCGCGCCTATGCCCCTTATTCAAAATTCCGTGTGGGTGCCGCCGTCTTGAGTTCTGCAGGCAATTTTTACAGCGGTTGCAATGTCGAAAACATCTCTTTTCCCGTCGGCTCCTGCGCTGAGGAAAATGCCCTCGCCGCCATGGTCTGCGGCGGTGACACCGGCATTGCCGAAATACTCGTCTATGCCGAAGGCAAAACCCTGATTTCGCCTTGCGGGGCGTGTCGGCAACGTATCGCCGAATTTGCAACAAAAAAAACACTTATTCACCTGGCCGATGTTACCGGTATCCGGAAAACATTAACCATTAATGAGCTTTTGCCCCACAGTTTTGCGGAGTTTTAATCATGACGGATTTAAGCCTGTTTTTTGCAGATCAACTCACTCGGCGGCTTGGCGGATTTCACCCGGATATTGCCTTAATTTTAGGCTCCGGCCTCGGCCGTATTGCCGAACAATTACAAGATCCCGTCATCATTAAATACGCCGACATCCCCGATTTTCCGCAAAGTACCGTCAGCGGCCATACGGGACAATTTGCCGCGGGCTTTTTTTGCGGCAAAAAAGTTTTATGTATGCAGGGGCGCTTTCATTTATATGAAGGCTGGCCCCCTCAAATTATCCGCGATATCATTCACTCTTTCAAACGCCTCGGCATATCAAAACTTATCGTCACCAACGCCGCCGGATCTCTGCGCCCGAGCCTGAAACCCGGTACGGTTATGTTGATCAACGATCATATTAACCTCAGTTTTGCCAACCCGCTGATAGGCCCCAACAATGACGAGCTCGGCCCGCGTTTTCCGGATATGAGCAATGCCTACGACCGCAGGTTGCGCAATTTGGCCTTGCAAACGGCCGCCGAAAAAAACATTCCCCTGGATCAGGGCGTTTATCTGATGGTCTCCGGTCCCAATTTTGAAACCGCGGCCGAAGTTAAGGCTTTTGGTATTTTGGGTGCCGATGCCGTCGGCATGTCAACCGTACCGGAGGTCATTGCCGCAAACCACGCCGGCTTGGCCGTCCTCGGTTTTTCGGTTATTACCAATTTGGGCACCGGTCTGCAACAACAGGCACAGTCTCATACCGAAACCTTAACGGCTGCCGAAGCCGCCGCCGCAAATCTGACACAACTCCTGTCACATATTTTTGAAAGGCTTTAAAACTCATGGATGATGTTTCCGCCGCCCTGGCTCTGATAAATTCTCTTGATTTAACTTCTCTTAACCCAAACGATACGGACGAAGACATCCGCGAGCTCTGCGGCAAAGCCGTAACCCCTTTTAATCATGTCGCCGCCGTATGCATTTTTCCGCGTTTTATTCCTTTGGCAAAGACCTTGTTACCAACCGCTGTCAAGATTGCGACCGTTATTAATTTTCCGGCCGGCTTAGCCGATATCGGACTGGCTCTCAAAGAAATTGAATCTGCCGTAAAACTCGGCGCCGATGAACTGGATGTCGTCCTGCCCTACCGCGCGTTTTTGTCCAAAGACGACTCTTTTTGTGCCAGATATCTGAGCCACATCAGAGAAGCCTGCAATAAAAAAGTTTTAAAAATCATCATTGAGACGGGTGAACTCAAAACCGTTGACAACATCAAAAAAGCGGCGGCTCTCTGCATTGACGCACAAGCTGATTTTATCAAGACCTCTACCGGCAAAACACCTGTTTCTGCGACACCCGAAAGCGCAAATCTTATTCTTGAAACAATCCGGCAAAGCGGCAAAAATATCGGCTTTAAAGCCTCGGGCGGCATCAAAAAATTTGATGAGGCCAAAAAATATCTGACACTTTCCCAATCAATCATGGGACCGTCATGGCCGCGGCCGGAGCATTTTCGTATCGGCGCCAGCTCGCTGCTGAGCGATCTTCTTAATACTATCAATCGAGGATATTAAACCATGCTACCCCAGGAGATTATTCGCAAAAAACGAGACCGTCAAACTTTAACAACCGATGAAATCAATGAATTCATCCGGGGAATAACCGACGGCTCCGTTGTTGATGCCCAAACCGCCGCTCTGACCATGGCCGTATTTTTAAACGGTATGACCAAAGAAGAAACAACAGCTCTGACTTTGGCCATGCGCGATTCCGGCAATGTTTTGTCCTGGCCGGAGATTGACGGCCCCGTTGTAGACAAGCATTCTTCCGGCGGCGTCGGAGACAAAATAAGCTTGATACTGGCCCCCCTCGTGGCGGCCTGCGGCGCTTTTGTACCGATGATATCCGGACGCGGCCTCGGCCACACCGGCGGCACCTTGGATAAATTCGATTCCATACCGGGCTATCAAACAGCTCCGACAGACGATCTTTTCCGCCGGACGGTAAAAAAAGTCGGTTGCGCCATCATCGGCCAAACAGGAAGTCTGGCTCCGGCAGACAAAAAGATTTATGCCATCCGTGATGTTTGCGGCACGGTTGAATCAATAGACCTAATCACGGCATCCATTCTATCAAAAAAACTGGCCGCCGGTCTGGATTGTTTGGTGATGGATTTAAAATGCGGCAACGGGGCTTTTATGGATTCGCTCGAACGTGCCGTTGAACTTGCGGCTTCAATCGTCCGGGTGGCAAACGCAGCCGGTACCAAAACCAAAGCCGTTATCACCGACATGAATCAGGTTTTGGGCTCAACCGTCGGAAATGCTCTGGAGGTATCCGAAGCCGTCGCCTACCTGAAAGGCGAAAACAACGATCCCCGTCTTCATAAAATAACCCTTGAACTCTGCACCGAATTACTGTTAATGGCCGGTATTGAAAGCTCCGCGGCCAAAGCCAAAACAAAACTGCAAAACGCTCTTGAGCGGGGATTGGCTCTGGAAAAGTTTGCGGCAATGGTTGCCGCTCTCGGCGGCCCGACCGATTTTTGCGAGCAACCGGACAAGTACCTGCCGAAAGCAGCGATTATTCGTCCCGTGTTTGCCAAAATTCCGGGCTATGTCAGCGCCATGGATACGCGCGGTATAGGGCTGAGCATTATTGAAATGAAAGGCGGCCGCACCACGCCGCAACAACAACTAGACTACGCCACCGGCTATTCCGACTTTTGCCAAATCGGTACCTATGTTGACGAACAAACACCGCTGGCCTGTATTCATGCTCAAAACGAAGACCAATTCTGCCGGGCGTCGGCCGAATTACAAAAACTGATAACCGTTTCGGCAAATCCACCGGTACAATCCCGGTGTATTATCAAAAAAATTGCCTGACGCGAAAAGGCGTCCCGCTACGGCAATAAAGGCGACCACGCCGGATCGGAAGCATCGGCCGGTGTGATAATCTGCCGCTCGTTATACCCCGTTAAGTCAATAGAATACAACTTAACCGGTGCGGCGGAGTGCCCGCGCGGTCTATCCTGTCTGAAATACATCAGCACACGCCCGTTTGGCGACCACGTCGGCCCCTCAACCAAATACCCCGTTGCCAAGAGCCTTTCTCCCGAACCGTCCGGATACATAACTCCGATATAGAACTCACCGTTGGCCATTTTGGTAAAAGCGATGTAATCGCCGCGCGGCGACCAAACCGGTGTGGCGTAGCGGCCGTTGCCAAAACTTATCCTCTTAACATCAGAACCGTCGGCATTCATCACATACAGCTGCTGATTGCCGCCCCTGTCCGAATTAAACACTATCTGGCTGCCGTCCGGCGAATAACTCGGACTGGTATCGATAGCGTTTGTATAAGTCAGACGCCGGCTTTTACGCGTTTTCAAATCCATTTCATAAATATTGGTTTTACCGCCGGAAGCAAAAGACAACAAAACTTTTGAACTGTCCGGTGAAAACTGCGGCGCGAAAGTCATCCCGGGAAAATCACCCAGCAACACCTGTTCTCCCGTCTCAATATCCAGAATATAAACCCTCGGTGTATTACCGGCATACGACATATAGGTAATTTTTTGCAAATTCGGCGAAAACCGGGGAGTTAAAGCCATTGCGGCTCCGTTCGTCAAAAACTTATGATTCTCACCGTCCTGATCCATAATGGCCAGGCGCTTGATTCTTCTGGTCGCCGGGCCGGATTCCGACACATAGACAATCCGCGTATCAAAATAACCTTTCTCCCCGGTTAATCTCTCATAGATGGCATCCGCAATCACATGCGCCACACGCCGCCAATTATCTTTTGTTGTCGTATAGGACTGTCCTTCCATCTGATTTTCGGTATAAACATCCCACAACCGGAACGAAACCTTAAGATTGTCGGTATCAATTTCCTGAATCTCGCTTTGTACCAAAGCCTGCGCCCGAATAGCTTTCCAGTCGACAAAAGCTGGTTCTTCCGACATTGATGAAAACTCCTGAATATAACTGTCCTCGTCAATAACGTCAAACAATCCGGAACGCTCCAAATCGGCCGCAATGACATCTCTTATTTTATCCCCCTGCTGGCCGACAAAAAAACCGTCGTGTATCATTTCCGGCAAAGCAATAGGCATCGGATCACGCATTGCGCCGCTGACATCAATGGCCAACTCGGCCTGCGCCGGCAAACTCAAAAACACGGCCCATAAGCCGACAATAACTGACTTTAATTTCATTATTTCATCCTTAAACCGTCACAATCACTCCAGATACTAATCGTTTTTTGTTAAAAATCAATTAGCATTGCTCAAAAAAACATTTGCTTGACAAATAAAAGCTTTTTTTTCACAGTATGACCATGGATATAAAAGAACTTAAATCAAACTTGCCCCGCGGCAAAACCATTATGGCTTTTGACTACGGTGAAAAACGCTTAGGCGTTGCTTCTTCGGATTTGCTGCTGATGACGGCCAACCCGATTAAAATTATTCAACGCCGCACCCTTAAACATGATATTGCTGAAATTCGCCGTCTGGCAGAAGAAAAAGAAACCGGCGCCTTTGTTTACGGCCTGCCGTTGCAGATGGACGGAACCGAGGGCTCAACCGCCGCAGCGGTTCGCAAGTTTGCCGCAGCCGTTGCGGCCGAAATCGACTTACCCTGCCTGTTCTGGGACGAGCGCCTGTCCTCCAAAGCCGTCGAAAACTTTTTAATCAAAGAAATCGATATGTCCAGAACCAAACGCCGACAAATTCTGGATGCCTCTGCCGCTGCTTATATTTTGCAGGGAGTATTGGATTCTCTTAAATATTTATAAGCAGTCGCTTTCAAGACCTGCAAGAATCCGTCATCTTGCAGCAGAGCATCATCAGCCAGCCCCGGATCAGCAATTAATGCCTCAATATCATCAACCGGCATAATTTTTTCCGGCAAAAACCGCCGGCAAAAGGCATAAGCCGCGGCCTTAACATCTGCCGTATCATAACCGATGGTCTTAAGAAGCTTCTCCGGATCATTTGACGACAGCTTTGGGGCATCTGCCAAATTTGGCCATAAGCCAATCCCTTTTTCTGCCAGTTCTTTCCAAAAGAAATCTTTGCCGGGGTCGGCTTTACGACATGGCGCAATATCAGAATGCCCAACAATATTGACCTGTCTCATATCATATCTTTGCAAAATATCTTTAAGCAGCCGGATCAAGCTCTCTTTCTGACGCGGCATAAATTCCTGCTGTCCCAAAGTGGAACTGGCCAACTCAATGCCGATAGAGCGCGAATTAATATCATCATCAAACTCTCTCCAACGGCCGACCCCTGCATGCCAAGCACGTTTATCCTCTCTTACAACGCGCCAAATCTCGCCGCTGCTCTCAATAAAATAATGACAACTTACACGCTCTTTTTCATATATTTGCAAAGCCTTTTTTGCCTCAAATGCCGTCGCATGCAGAACAATCATTTCGACTCTCGCGCGACGCTCATCAAAAAACGGCAACAGTCTTTGTTTCATTCTTTACCCTTCACTTTGGCGATTTCCTGATACGCCAAATTAATCTCGGCCATTTTTGCCGTTGCTTTATCTTTTTCCTTAGACGAAGCGTTTGTAAGCTTATCCGGATGATAAATCATAATCAGCTTTTTCCATTTAGCCTTAATTTCTTCCAAACTGGCATTATGCGGCATCCCCAAAATTTCATAGCAGTGAGCCAGTTTTTTGCTGATGGGCTTAGGTATAAATATTTTTTTCAGTTTGGTAAACACGACCTCGTCCAAATTAATAATCTCGGCAATTTTCTTAAGCATATCCAATTGATTATCACTAATTTTTTCGTTGGCCGCGGCAATTTTAAACAAATTTTCCAGTGAGCTTTCTTTCAAATCATCATTAAAACGCGTTAGTTCTTCCAAACGACCGGCATAGGTTTCAACGTCTCGCAAATGCCTGCGCGGCGTATTAAAGATATCCGCCACCAGTGATTTCTGTTTTGGTTTAACGGCAAAAATCTGCGCAAAAGCCTCTTTTTCTTTTGCCGTCACCTTACCGTCTGCCTCCGCCAACAAGGCCGATAATGCCGCCATAACTTCCAAATAGCGGCGATGCTCGCCGCCGATGGCATTGCGCCACAGTTTCAGCGGATTAATTTTTTGCCAATAACCGCTTAACGCCTTGAACGGTATCAGCTTTGCACCCTCCAAACGTTGATAATCGGCAACAAATCCGATAACAACGCCGATACAGACAATAACCGGACTTTTTAAAACAATACCCAAAATCAATCCGAAAATTGCCCCCCAATGATTATCAAAAAAATGGTCCGTATCTTTTTTAACCCGACGTATTTCCAGATTTTGCGGCATATCAAAAATCACCTGACCGGCCATAAACAACAAAATGAATCCCGGCAACCCAAACAACAAAGCGCCCAGAACCATACCCCATATTTTCCCCCAGATATTGCCGTCCAAACGATTATAATAACGGTAATACCGATAAGGTAACTTCAACCGGATGATATCGTCTGCCTTATTCAACAGTCTTTCCAGTTTTCGGATGATGAAGGTTTTGTCAATCAACATATGTCCGAAAAACAAGCCGAGCAAAAGACCGTTCAACCCGAAAAAACGAACGCCGATTAAAGCCAGTGTTAATTTGCCTAATGGTGACATAATCTGAGATCCTTTCATAAAACAATTGCCGAAAGCTCGGTCGGAAAACATTTGGGATATTGGACAATTCCCTGATGCGTAAATCGCCGAAAACTATAATATTTATCTGTCAAAGCATATGTATCCTCACCAGAAGCCGTTACATTGATGATACCGCAGTTTTTCAACCGGTCAACACAAAAATATTCCAAATCAAACTGATAAAATCCCGTTTTTTTTCCGGAAACGAAATAAGCCTCAAAATCGGCTGATTTTTCCGTAAATTGATGATAAAAACTTTCATCAACTTCATAGGATGCCTGCCCGATGCACGGTCCCACCGCCGCGGCAATATGTTTTCTTTCGGCGCCGTGTGCAATCATCAATTCAACAACATTTTCTATAACACCCTTATAGGCTCCGCGCCAACCGGCATGTGCCGCTCCGATAACGCCGTTTTTCCGGTCTTCCAGCAACACCGGAGCACAATCGGCCGTACGGATACAAAGCGCCACATCGGGTTTATCGCAAACCAACCCGTCCGCCGTCAGTTCATCGCGGCTTGCGTGGTCAACATAAACCGTATCAGAGCTTGTTCCCTGGTTTAACAACACCAGATTCTCTTTTTTTAACCCGAAAAATCCGGCGGCTTTATCCAGATTAACCTCAATATCCTCCGGTCGGTCATCGCTTTTGGTGTTAACATTCAACCCGGCATAAATTCCTTCGGATACGCCGCCTTTCGAACCAAAAAAGCAGTGTTTGCCCTGCCGCAGATTAGGTGCCATCCACATTTACCTTCCGTCCTTTTCCAAAGAGATACCCTCTGCCAGTTTCAAGCCCAAAATTTTTGCTGCCGTTTGTCCGACATCGGCAAAAGTTTTTCTCATTCCCGCATCACCGGGCACTACTTTTGCCCCAAACATTAACACCGGTACCTGCTCACGTGTATGATCGGTTCCTCGTGCCGTCGGATCATTACCATGATCAGCGGTAATAAATGCAACGTCATCTTCTTTCATTAACGCGGCAAATTCCGGCAGCCGGCTGTCAAAATATTCCAGCGCCCGCGCATAGCCTTCCGTATCGCGTCGATGCCCGTAAAGCATATCAAAATCAACAAAATTAGTAAAAATCAGGCTTTCATCCGGTGTTGTTTTCATGGCTTCCAACGTTTTATTCCACAATTCCTCAAGACCGGAGGCCAAAATCTTGTCCGTTACACCGCAACCGGCATAAATATCGCTGATTTTACCGATGGCAATCACTTTTTTTCCCGCTGCTTTGGCCACATCAAGCAATGTCAGCCGCGGCGGCTTAACCGAATAATCATGTCTGTTTTTTGTTCGCGCGAATTCTCCGGCCTTTTCCCCCTCAAACGGCCGAGCAATAACCCGCCCGATACGATAAGGCTTAACCGCATCAAATGCTTTTTCACAAACCTCATACAGTCTTTCCAGCCCGAAATACGTTTCATGCGCGGCAATCTGGAAACAACTGTCTGCCGAAGTATAACAAATCGGCTTGCCGCTTCTGATATGCTCCTCGCCGAGCTCTTGAATAATAACCGTACCGGAGGCGGCCTTATTACCCAATATTCCCGGTATGTTTGCCTCCCGGCATATCCGCTCGACCAACTCCGGCGGAAACGACGGATAATCCGGCTTAAAATAACCCCAGGGTTCTTGAACGCTGACCCCGGCCAACTCCCAATGTCCGGTTGTCGTATCTTTTGCCTGACTTATTTCCAGACAATGCCCGTACCGCGCCGGCATATCGACCCGCGCGCCCGTATCATCAAGCGTACGCCTCATACCACCGGCGGCGGCAGCGGCCTTTACCAAACCAAGCCGCACCAAATTCGGCACCCGCAAACCGGGAAATTTATCAACGATATGGCCAAAAGTATCGGCTCCCGCATCCCCGAAATTTTCGGCATCCGGTGCGCCGCCGATACCCAAAGAGTCCATCATCAAAATAATCGCCCGCGCCATAATCGTCCATCCTTCATTAAGCCTTACGGCACATAAACCGTATGCAACATATTGGTTCGTCCTTTGACATTTAACGGAAAACCGGCCGTGATGATAATATGGTCACCGGATTTGGCCAAACCGGTTTCTTTAACATACCGAACGGCGCAATCTTCCACATGACTGAATTTTTTAAAACTTTCTTTATTAACATACGGTTTAACGCCCCAAACCAAAACCATTTGCCGCGCCACTTTAATATCCGGCGACAACGCCAAAATCGGCAGCGAAGGCCGTTCTCTCGCCGTCAAAAAAGTTGTAAATCCGGAAGATGAATAGCTGACGATAGCTCTTACGTTTTTTAACACACCGGCCAATTCCGATGCCGCAAATGTGATGGCATCGGCTTCCGCGGCCCTGCTTGGTATGTTACGCGCATTGCTCATCAATTCAAAAAACAACGGATCTCCCTCAACCTGTTTAACAATACTGTGCATCATCCTAACCGCCTGAACGGGATATTTTCCCGCCGCTGTTTCGGCCGAAAGCATAACCGCATCGGCCCCGTCATAAACGGCTGTTGCCACATCCGAAACCTCTGCCCGGGTCGGCGTCGGATTAACAATCATCGATTCGAGCATCTGCGTTGCAATAATAACCGGACGCGCATACAAACGACACAATTTGACGATTCTTTTTTGCAAAACCGGCACCACCTGTATCGGACACTCAACCCCCAAATCTCCGCGAGCAACCATAATCCCGTCCGATTCCCGGATAATATTTTCCAAGTCGGCAATTGCACTGGGCTTTTCAAGTTTTGCAATAATCCGTGCTTTGCCGTTTACCATTTTTTTTAGCTCTTTAACATCTTCGGCTTTTTGCACAAACGACAACCCGATCCAATCCACACCGTTTTGCAGGGCAAATTTCAAATCGTCGCGATCTTTTTCGGTAATGGCCGAAATATGGAGCTTGGTATTCGGCAGATTAACGCCCTTATGACTGGACACATACCCACCGACCTTAACGGTCGTTTCGGCCGATTTTTTATCGCACTTATCAACATGCAACACAATATATCCGTCATTCACCAGTAAAGTATCCCCGGATTTCAAAGCTTCAAATATCTCTTTATGCGGCAAACAAACCCTCGTTTCATCACCGGGTTTGGCATCCAAATCGAGTCTGAATTTTTGGCCCTCCTTGAGCAAAACTTTATCTTCCTTAAAGTTTCCCACTCTCAGTTTAGGCCCCTGCAAATCAGCCAAAATCGAAATTAACCGCCCTTTTTCTTTTTCCAGTTGGCGAATAAGTTTGATGCGTTCTTTATGCTCTTTATGCGTTCCGTGGCTGAAATTAACCCGAAATGCGTCACATCCGGCATCAATCAACTTAGACAATTGTTCTCTCGTTGCCGACGATGGCCCAATAGTGGCTAAAATTTTGGTATGTGTATCAACTGGCATTTCTTTTATCCTCAACTAAAAACTTTGCCTCGAATATAACCGAAAGAAGTTAATAAGGCGTTATTTTTATACTTGTAAATAACAATTTAATTTGCTATTTTCTAGCAAAATATCAATAATTTTAAGGAGATTGTTATGAGTGACGAAAACACTGAGGTTGGCGGTATCGCGGCAGATCGCCTGCGTTCTCTGATTGAGCGTATTGAACGCCTTGAGGAAGAAAAGAAAGCCATATCTTCGGATATCCGTGATATTTTTGCCGAGGCCAAATCCGCCGGATTCGATGTCAAAATTATGCGCGCCGTCATCAAATTACGCAAGATGAATGCCGCCGACCGCGACGAGCAGGAGTTTTTACTCGAAACATATCGTAAAGCTTTGGATATTTAACCAAACGCCCTTCAAAAAAGAAGGGCGTTTTACTTTTTTACGCTTTGGTCACAACCACCATGGCTTCCCTCAAAATCCGATCATGAATCATATAGCCTGTCTGCACCTCGGCAATAATGGTTCCGGCCGGTTTTGTTTTGTCTTCAACTTCTTGAATAACCTGATGAAAATTAGGATCAAAGACCTTACCCTCAATATCCATTTTATGAATATCAAACTTATCAAACACCTTTGTCAGCTCGTTTTGCGTCAGCTCAACACCTTTGATTAAGCCCTCACAGGCCTCGCCGGATTCCCTCTGACCGGCGGCATCCAGCGCGCGCTGCAAATTATCGGCCACGCTCAACAAACTCTTGGCAAAAGCCGCTATGGCATATTTATTATTTTTGTCAATTTCCTGCTGGCAGCGTTTTTTTGTGTTTTCAACCTCGGCAAAAGCCCGTAAATAATCATCCCTAAGCTTTTGATTCTGCGCAACCAATTCTTCAACGGAAAACTGTCCGTCGTTTTCTGCCGTATCTTCCGTCGCGGCCTCGACATCCTGCTCCGGCAGGAGTTCTTCCTCCTCCCGCGGTTCCGTTATTGTTTCTTCCTCATTTTTTTTATTTTTTGTCATTTTTTTCTCTTTATTGCTAAAAACATACCTATACATTTGCATATATATCCAAATTTAGTGACTAATGCTTGACAAGTCAAGAGTGATGAATATTAATAAAGTATATTGATCATTATTTTGAGTTTGAAGAAAGAATACCCAAAATGCCTGGAGCCAAAATAAATTCGGATATTTTGCAGAGCACAACCCTTTTGCCGTCCAATTTTAACAAAAAAAAATTTACCGTCACTTATACCATTCCGGTTAATCCTTACGCTCTGGAGATTCAAAACTTAAGCAAGGCTCAGTGTTTTGGCAAGCTTACCTGGCCGAAAGGGCTAAAAGTCAACGGCTGGATGCTGTCTGCCGAAACCGCTACTTTTATGAAAGCCGGCGGGCTCGGTATGATCGCCTCCGAACTCCCCGAGGCTTTTAACCGCCGCTTTGCTTCCTTGGGCGAACATCTGACGGTTGTAACACCGCTTTACCTCGGCGATACAGGCAAGAAAAAAGCCTTTCTGGACGGCATGGTCTACCACGGTGCCGAGCATAAAAATATTGAGCTGCAACATCTCAAAACTTTTAACGTTGCTTTTATGAACTTTCAGGAAAAATTTGTTGAATATAAAGTGGAAGCTTACACAGGACGTTGTGAAAACACTTGTTACATTTTTTTGCAAAACGATCACTTTTTCCTGATTGACCCGCACAAAAACAATCCGCCCGCCCAGGACGGCTGTTATATTATGAATAAAAACGGCGTAAACGAAGTCGAGCGCTTTGCTTTTTTTTCCAAGGCCGTCTACGAATTGATACGCGTACTTGTCAAAGACAATAATGCTCCGAATATCATTATTGCCAACGACTGGCATTCCGGAGCTCTGTCCGGTTTAATGAAATATCTGCCGGTCGCTTTGGTTGATAAAGGGTTGATGAACGAAACCGAAGCCGACGCCATCCGCGCCGTTCCGATTATTCATATAGCCCACCATCTTGGTTATCAGGGCTGGGATTATAATAACACCGCCCGCCTCTTAAATTCGCTCTACGGCGAACAAACGGCTTTTATCTTCAAAAATGCCAAAGCCATCAAAAATTCCAACACCCGAACCACCAATACCCTGATCGTCCACGATTGTTATAATCAGGCCTCTTGTAATTTTCACTTGGCCGACCGTGTCGTTACCGTATCCAAAAACTATCTTGAAGAAGTGTCCAAAGAGCTCGGCTTTGGCCACGATTTTCGGGATATTCTCAAAATCCGCAAAGATCACCGCACTTTCTTCGGTATTGTTAATGGCTATGACAAAAATCTTATTTCCCCCAATCCGGATAAAATTAAATCCATTAATGATTTTTTCGGTTCCGAATTCAATTTCAAAATTTTTGATGAAAATTCACTGACCGACAAGCAGCATAACAAAGCCGAATTTATCCGCCTGATATCCAAAATTGCCGATAATCCGGAATACAAAAATAAAGTCATTCCGCTCATTGAGACCTACCATTTTGAAAACATCGACAAAAATTTACGTGATGTCAGCAAGGTTCCGGTTGTGTGTGCCACATCGCGTCTGGTTGAACAAAAAGGCTATGACATTGCGGCGCAATCCATCCTTGAATGGATAAAAAAATACTCCGAAAGCGGCCTGGAAATGCCGGTATTTGTACTGGGTGGTGCCGGCAATATCGAACTCTTCGAGATGTTAACCGCCCTCAAAGACAATGTCGCCAAAATAAACAAAACAGCCGCACAACGTATTTTTGTTTTCCGTGGTTACAAAGACCAGTTTGCTTATGCCATTCAACTTTCGGCAGACCTCTACCTGATGCCGAGCCGTTTTGAGCCCTGCGGTCTGACCCAGATGGAAGCCATGGCCAAAGGGGCCTTGCCCGTTGCCATGTCCACCGGAGGGTTGGTTGATACCATTGATGATAAAATAGACGGTTTTCGCACCGAAGTTTTCTTTAGCGACGGACGCCACGTCTACGGTAACAATGCTTTGGCCCGCCGCCTCAAAAACAATGAAAATGCCTACACCAAAACTTTGGAAGACGCACTTCTGACTTTCTACGAAATGCCCAATTTTTTAGCTGCCATGCAAAAACGTGCCATGCAAAAAAATTTCAGTTGGGATGTTCCCGGCGGTCCTTTGGAAAAGTACGATGCTTTGCTTCATACCGGCCATATCTGACCTCAAAATAAAAACATAAAAATTATATTGCACTCCAGAAGATAATCTTTTACAATCCGAATATCGCTTTTATCATACACAGGAGGCAAAATGCGCCCGGCCAACCGCCCGAACAATCAGCTTCGTAACATCGAGTTTATCACGGACATCAATCCCTACGCCGAAGGATCGTGCCTTGTCAAATACGGCAACACCCACGTCCTCTGCACGGCAACGGTTGAGGAAAAAATTCCCGCCTGGTTGAAAGGCCAGCAAAAAGGGTGGATTACCGCCGAATATGCCATGTTGCCACGTTCTGCTCAAACCCGTATCCCGCGCGAAACGAAAAAGCCATCCGGCCGCAGTCAGGAAATCCAGCGCCTTATCGGCCGTTCATTACGAGCCGTCGTTGCGCTTGAAAAAATGCCGGAAATTTCAATTTTAATAGACTGTGACGTTCTGCAGGCCGATGGCGGCACACGTGTCGCCTCAATATCCGGCGGATTTATTGCCCTGCACCGGGCTGTTTCAAAACTGTTGTCCGAGAAAAAACTGGCAGAGAACCCTATTTGCGAATTTGTCGCGGCCGTATCTTGTGACATTTGCAACGGAGAACCCGTTTTAGATGTTGATTACGCGGAAGACTCGACTTCTCAGGTTGACATGAATTTTGTGATGACCGAAAGCGGAAATCTCGTTGAAATACAGGGAACCGCCGAAGGAGCCCCTTTCACCGAACAACAATTTGCCCAGATGCTTGAACTCGGCAAACAGGGAATCAAAACTATTATCGCCAAACAAAAGGAAGCTCTGCAATGCTGAAAGAACTTGTCATTGCTTCGCACAATCAAGGAAAAATAACCGAATTTAAAGCACTCTTGGCGCCCCTCGGCGTTAAGGTTTACGCCGCAACGGAGCTCAATTTGCCGGATGTTGAAGAAACCGGAACCACCTTTGCCGAAAACGCAGCGCTTAAAGCCGAAACTTTAGCAAAAATCTCCGGCAAACCTTGTTTGGCCGATGATTCCGGCCTTTGTGTTGATGCTCTGAACGGCAGACCCGGTGTTTATTCCGCTCGCTATGCGCCCAACCGCGACTTTAACAAAGCCATGAGCCTGTTAATCAGCGAACTTCAAGCCTCCGGAAAAACCGATTGGTCGGCACATTTTTCCTGCGTATTGGCCATTACCGAACCCGGCCAGAAAACCCGCTTCTACGAAGGACGGGTCAACGGTCAAATTACGGCTGACCGTCGCGGCAGCGAAGGTTTCGGCTTTGACCCTGTTTTTATTCCAGATGGTTTTAAACGCACTTTTGCGGAAATGAATCATGCCGAAAAAGCCAAGATATCCCACCGGGGAAAAGCCGTCGCCGCATTCTTAAAAAAGGAATTTAATGTCTGAAATTTATAATATCTCGGCCTCAAATTGCTTTGTTGAAACACTGGCGGCCAAACTTCTGCAGGATTGCACCGGCAATGAATTGAAACTTTCCGAGATTTTGGTTCTTCTGCCCAACCGCCGGGCCTGTCGCTCATTGGCCGATGCCTTTGTTCATCAAAAAGGCCTGACCCCGACACTGCTTCCGCAAATGAAAGCCATCGGAGATATTCATGAAGATGAACTTATCTTAAACGGTGCCGGCGCCGCGGCGGAATTTCTCAGTCTGCCGCCCGCCATCAGCACCACCGAACGCAACATGCTTTTTATGCGCCTGATCTTAAGCCGTTATTCGGAATTCGGACTGGAGCAAATTTCCTTGTCCCAGGCTTGTCGTCTGGCTGCCGAACTCGGCAACCTGATTGATCAGGCAAGCCTGCAAAACCTGAGCTGGGACAACCTGTCATCTCTTGTACCGGAAGAATATGCCGCCCACTGGCAGGAGACTCTGAAATTCTTAAAGATTATTACGCGCTATTGGCCGGATATTTTGGCCGAACGCGGCGTTATCGATATCAATGACCGTAAAAATCGTTTAATTGAAAAACAAAGCCGGATATGGCAGCAAACACCGCCGCAACAACGTATTATCATCGCCGGTACAACAGCCGTATCTCCGGCAATGAAACAACTCGTCAAAACCGTTCTTGAACTTCCGCATGGTGAAATTTATCTTGCCGGACTTGATACCGTCCTTGAAGATGCCGCATGGGAACAACTTGATGAATCGCACCCGCAATTTGAATTTAAGCAATTGCTGGATTATCTGCAGCTCAACCGCCGGCAAATTAAACCCCTGATTGCACCGCAAAATTTACAACGCGAAAAACTCGTCAGTGAAATCATGCGGCCGGCCGCAAGCTCTTATCACTGGCGGACACTCAAAGACAAACTTTCCCTTTCGGCCGCAAAAGGGCTGCATTTGGTTGAATGTGCAGATTCCCGCAGTGAGGCTCTGACCATCGCTTTGCTGATTCGTCAGGTCTTAGACACTCCGGAAACCACGGTTGCTTTAGTTACGCCGGACCGCAATCTTGCGCGCAGAACCGCCGCCGAACTTAAACGCTGGCATATTAATATCGACGATTCCGCCGGCATTCCTTTGGCGCAAACCCCCTGGGGCATATTTATGAGGACATGTCTGGCGGCCGTAGCCCCGAATGCCGGCAAGAAACAACTTTTGGCCTTATTTAAAAATCCCCTGTTTGCCGCAGGGTATAACCAGACAAATCTGGCTGCGTTGGTTGAAAGACTGGACAAAGACGTCTGGCGCAGCGGTGCGGATGACGCAAATATAACCGAATTTTTGCAACAAATCCGCACCTTATCTGCCGATTTCATAAATTTGTTCCGTGAGGGCAGCGCCCCCCTTGACACCCTTATAACCCGACACTTACGGCTTGCGGAGACTTTGGCTTCTACCGACACCCTGTCCGGCGCAACAATCCTGTGGCAAAACGAAGACGGTGAAGCCGGCGCCGCTTTCATGGCAGACTGGCTTGAACAAGCCGGTGTTTTGGGTAAAATTGCCGTTGCCGACTACCTGTCTTTATTTGAAACCATGATGACCGGTGTCATGGTTCGCAACCGCCGCCCGACACACCCGCGTGTCCGCATTTTGGGTCCGATGGAGGCTCGGCTCAACCATTTTGACAAAATTATTTTAGGCGGCGTCAACGAGGGAGTTTGGCCGCCGACAACCGCTTCCGACCCATGGATGTCACGGCCGATGAAACATGATTTTGGTTTTGACCTTCCCGAACGACAAATCGGCGTTCTTGGACTTGATTTTGCCAATCTTTCGGCAGCTCCCGATGTATATCTTACCCGTGCCGATATAAATAACGGCGCCCCGACAATCAAATCACGCTGGTGGATGCGGCTCGAAACCGTTTTACAAGCCGCCGGTATTGATCCGGCAACACTCCGCGAAACCGCTTATCCGGCTTTGGCGACGATGTTAGATCGTCCGGAACATTTTGTAAAAATCAGTGCTCCGGCGCCAAAACCTCCCGTTTCTGCCAGACCGCGCCGCTTATCGGCCACATCTTTTGAAAAACTTTTGCGGGATCCCTACGGAATTTATGCCGAATATATCCTGAAACTTAAACCGCTGGACGATCTTGAACCCGAGCCGAGCGCAGCGGATTTCGGCAATATCGTACACCGGATTCTTGATGAATTCGGGCGGCGCTATCCTGAGCAATATCCGGACAACGCAGCCGAAATTTTGCTCCAAATGAGCGAACAAGCCTTTTCCGAACAAAATTTATCTTTGGAAAAAAGGGCTTTCTGGCAGCCGAAACTGATTAATATGATAAACTGGCTGGTCACCACGGAACAAACTTATCGCCAAAACATCTCCCGCATCTATACCGAAACATCCGGCAGCATATTTTTCGACGACTTACCCGGAGGCCGTTTTGAACTCCAGGCCAAAGCCGACCGCATTGATCAAAACCCGGACGGTTCTCTCAATATTATTGACTATAAAACCGGCAAAGCTCGCTCTGCTGCCGAGGTCAAAGGCGGATATGCGCCGCAACTGCCGATTGAAGGATTGATAGCCGCTGCCGGCGGATTCCCTGATATTTGTGCGGCTCCCGTTAAAAACCTGATCTATTGGCAACTCGGCAAAAAAATTACCCGAATTAACACCAACCTCCCGGCATTGCTGGAAGAAACCCGCCAACACATTCTGGAAACCCTTAATTTGTTTGATTTTGATTCTACCGGCTATCTCAGCCGCCCAAATCCCAAACATGTTCCCGAATACTCCGATTACGAACATCTGGCGCGCGTGCGTGAGTGGTCGGTTAAAGATGACGGAGATACCGACTAATGTCTGACCTTCAACAACAAAAAACCGAACGTATTGCCCAGGCTTCCTCCAACCAGCGCCAAGCAGCCGATCCGGCTTTGTCCGTATGGGTAGAGGCCTCGGCCGGTACCGGCAAAACCAAAGTGTTATCCGATCGCGTATTACGCCTGCTGCTTCATGGAACAATGCCGGCGCGTATTCTTTGTCTGACCTACACAAAAGCGGCCGCGGTTGAAATGAATAACCGTATTGCCGAGCGTCTGAGTAAGTGGGCTGTCATTCCGGATGACAAATTACATGCCGAAATTGAAAAACTTCTCGGTTGCAAGCTTTCCGACACCCGGAATGCCGATAAACTTTTAACACAGGCACGGCGGCTTTTTGCCGTTCTGCTTGATACACCGGGCGGAATAAAAATCCAAACCATCCACAGCTTTTGCCAAGAAATTCTCAAGCGCTTTCCCTTAGAGGCCAAAATCTCGCCCTATTTTGAAATAATGGATGATCATGAAGCCAAAGAAGCGCTTGAAAACATTAAGCTTGACATTTTACAGGGAGCAACAAATCAAACAACCGTCGAAGCCGTATCCTGGCTGACGGCTCATGTTTCGGAATCTTCTTTTCCCAAAATTATAAAATCCATCACCGAAAACCGCGCTTTAATTGAGGACTGCCTGCGCCGTCATCATAGTGTGGACAATATCGTCAACCTGACAGCCGCCGCATTAGACATCACGCCGCAAACTTCGCCGGACGAACTCAGGGAGCTTTTCTGGCAGGGCTTTTTACCGGAGGAAATAAAACTTCTTGTAACGGCACTGGAAACCGGAACCGCAACTTCGCGCGAGAAAGCCGTCACCCTGGCAAACGCAACCGAACACAAAGACTTTGCCGCACTCTGCAAATTGTTTTTAACCGATAAGCCTCTGTTGGTACAAAAATCATGCCGGCTTTTTCCGCAGGCCGAAATAATTGCGGCACATCAAAAACAACGCCTGGAAGATACTGTTGACAAAATAACCGCAACTTGTCTGCTCTCGGCCACTCATTTTGTTTTAACCCTTTCTGCCGATTTTCTCGAGCGCTACCGTCTTTATAAAAAACATTGCTCCAAGATGGACTACAACGACCTGATCCTGCTGACCCGTCAATTGCTGGAAACGCCGCAAATATCTCAATGGATTTTATACAAATTGGACGGCGGTATCGATCATGTTTTGATTGACGAGGCACAAGACACCTCCCCTGACCAGTGGGCCATTGTCAAAGCTCTGACAAATGACTTTTTTGCCGGTCTCGGCAACAAATCGGAAAAACCGACCGTCTTTGTCGTCGGTGACCGCAAACAATCCATATATTCTTTTCAAGGCGCCGATCCGCACGAATTTGAGAATATGTACGACTGGTTTAACCGCCAAGACACTTCTTTTCGCCGGGTTGATATGGAAGTATCTTTTCGCTCGACAGCCGCAATTCTCGATGTTGTTAACACTGTTTTTGCATCTTATCCTGCCGGTATCGGAGTCGTTCGTCCGGATCAAAAACTGGCCCATATTCCTTCACGCATCGGCGACGGCGGCCGTGTTGAAGTCTGGCCGTTGTTCAAACCGGAAACCGACCAAAATCCTGACAATAT
The DNA here is from genome assembly GCA_949295085.1 of uncultured Pseudomonadota bacterium. Taxonomy (GTDB): domain Bacteria; phylum Pseudomonadota; class Alphaproteobacteria; order RF32; family CAG-239; genus CAZU01. The sequence continues at coordinate 109,600 of CASFJS010000005.1, read as the reverse complement.
TTGGTTGCCGCCGGTTGAACGCCTGACCGCCGTTTCTCCGCGCACCAAACTGGCACAACGTCTGGCCGAAATGATAAAAGAAAAGGTCAGCCGGGGAGAAATTCTGCCGTCGCAAAACCGACCGTTAAGATATGGCGATTTTCTGATTCTCGTTCGCCAGCGCGATGATTTTGTCAAAGATTTTGTCCGTGCCTGCAAAAATGTCAATGTGGCTGTTGCCGGAGCCGACCGCATCAAACTCCTTGAGCAGATCGTCATTAAAGACCTGCTTGCTTTGGCTTGTTTTACGCTGCTTCCGAGCGATGATTTAACTTTAGCCTGCCTTTTGAAATCCCCTCTGTTCGGATTGGATGACCAAGATCTTTTCATCTTGTGCCATAATCGCAAAACATCATCTCTCTGGCAACGTCTTAACCAAAATCCCTCTTATGCCGCAACCGCTTCACGTCTGCAAGACCTTCTTTTTATGGCTGCCCATAATCGCCCGTTTGAATTTTTTACCCATGTTTTAAGCGAATTGGACGGCCGTCGCAAATTTATTGAGCGTCTGGGTTTTGAATGTGAAGATCCTCTTGATGAATTTATGAATCTTTGTCTGGAATTTGAGCGCGAACACATCCCGTCGTTGCAGCTTTTTGTTGACTGGATACGTCGTAACGATATCGAAATCAAGCGCAACCTCGAACAAACCGACCAGGATGCCGTACGAATCATGACGGCTCACGGCTCCAAAGGCCTGCAGGCGCCCATTGTTATTTTACCGGACACCACCCGGATTAAGGCGCCCAAACAAGAACTCGGCTGGATCAGCGATGACAATACCTTGTTTTACCCCCTCGGCAAAGACAACTACGAAAAACAAACCACTCGCCTCAAAGGCAATGAAACACAACGCTCCCTTGAAGAATCACACCGGCTTCTTTATGTCGCGCTGACCCGTGCCGAAGACCGTCTTTACATCTGCGGTTGGCTGCAAGGCAAACAACCGAATGATAATTGTTGGTACGAATTGTGCCGGAAAGCCATTGAACCAATTGCCCAAAAGCAACCCGACGGCACTCTGGTTTACGAAATTGCCCAACAAATATCTCCCGGCCAACCGCAAAATAAAACCACCGCGCAACCGGATACTTTCATCCCGGCCTGGCTCAAAACCTGCCCGCCCGATGAAACTCCCTTAGCCAAACCCCTGACCCCGTCACATCTGGATGAAAGCGGCATTGCCGCCATATCCCCTTTATCAAACAATAACAATGACAAACTTTATGCCCGCGGCCGCCTCATTCATAAACTGCTGCAATTTTTACCGGAAATTGCTGCCGTCGACCGACCTCATTTGGCTCATGAATTTTTGCAAAAACAGGCCCCTGATCTTGATGACGGCGCGCGCCGGCAAATCATTACCGAGGTTCTGTCCCTGCTCAATGATCCGCGCTTTGCACCTTTATTTTCAACAAACTCAAAAGCCGAAGTATCCCTGATGGGAAAAGTAGATGACCATATTATTTCCGGCCAGATTGACCGCTTGCTGATAACCGACACCAAAGCCGTTATTGTTGACTACAAAACAAACCGGCCGGCCGCCCGCACCCCGGACGAGATTCCCGTTGCTTATCGCAAACAATTGCGCGCTTACCGAAAGCTGATTGAAAAAATTTATCCCGACAAACAGGTCGAAACATGGATTTTATGGACCAACACCGCCCAAATTATGCAGATTGAATAATTTTTGCATAAAAACCCGAATTATTTTGATAAAAAGCTTTATTTGTTTGCAGTTTACAACTATATTATAAAAACATAATCTAAACGGAAAGGAAAAAACATGAAAGCAATTACCGATGCACAATTTGATGCCGAAGTCTTAAAGTCAAAAGGCCTTGTTCTGGTAGATTTTTGGGCAGAATGGTGCGGCCCTTGCCGCCAACTTTTACCGATTATGGAAGAAGTTTCCAATGAAATGTCCGATAAAGTTCAGATCTGCAAGATGAATGTTGACGAGGCTCCGGCCACACCGTCAAATTTCGGCATCCGCAGCATTCCGTCGTTACTGTTATTTAAAGACGGCAAACTTGTTGATACCAAAGTCGGCCTCAACTCCAAAAGCACCATCACCGACTGGATCAAACAATACGCTTAAAAAAACTCTAAAGCCCTTTTTTCAAAGAGGGCTTTAAAGTTTTAAAGCAATCCCCAACACCGCAGCCAAACCCAAATATAAGACGGGGCTTTGTTTCCATAAACGCATCATTGACAGCAGCGCCGCAAACATGAGGATCTCCAGACTTCCGTTCAAAGCAATACGGGCAACTTGCAATCCGGCAAATAGAATAAGCGCCAACACCGCCGGCCTGATTCCCTCCAAAATAGCATGAGTCCGGGCATTGCCGCTGTATTTTTGCATCAACCTGGCAACCCAGATAATAATAATCACCGACGGCAACACCAGCCCGAAAGTAGCAACAATCGCCCCCATAATTCCCGCGGACTTAAATCCGGCAAATGTTGCCATATTAACGCCTATCGGTCCCGGTGTCGATTCGGATATTGCGATCATATCCGTCAGTTCCGAAGCTGTAAACCAATCATATTTTTCCGCCAGATCAAACAAAAAAGGCACCGTGACCAGTCCGCCGCCAATGGCAAACAGACCAATCTTAAAAAACTCAAACAACAGCAGCAGATAAATCATTTTTTACGCCTCCCGATCTCATTGACAAGCAGCGCAAAAATGCCGGAAACAATCACAATCCATACCGCGGATAAATTAAACATAATCAATAAGGCCAAAGCACCCATAAACACAAAAACATTCAAAAACCCTTTGATGTTTTTGCGTGCCAAATCAAAAATCACATCGGCAATCAACGCCGCCACGCAAATGCGAATTCCGGCAAAAGCGTAGGCCACGTAGCGATTATCGGCAAAATTTTGTAAGACCGACGCAATCAAAACAATAATAATCAGCGACGGCAAAACCATACCAAGGGTTGTCATCACCGCACCACAAACCCCTTTTTGCTGATAACCGATAAAGGTTGCTACATTAATCGCAATAATTCCCGGTGTGCATTGGCCGATTGAATACAAATCAAGCAGCTCCTGTTCGCTGACGAAGCGACGTTTATTGACGAGCTCGGCTTTAAGAAGTGGCAACATGGCATAACCGCCGCCAAAAGTAAACAAACCTATTTTGAAAAACAACGCAAATAAATTCCATAGTTCCCGCATTAAAATACCGCCTCTGCACCAAATTTTCCACACGGCAAACTATACGCCTGTTTATTTTTACAATTCGTTAACGCCAAGTTATTTAGCTCTGCCAACAGCTTTGGCAATTTGCCGGCTCATTTCGGCAATCATCGCGCTCTCGGCCTCGACATAAGCGTCAAAACCGCCGTCAATCTCGCGCGTCATTGCTGTTTTTTGCTGTGTAATCCGCCGGCCGCCGGAATTATAAACCGACCACCAAGCTTCAAAAACGGCCTTGTTATCACCAACCTTATCCAGCCGCACAATCTCGACATCAATCAAAAAACCGAACCTCTCGTCAAGCGTTGTCTTGGACTTAACGACGGCCTGCGGCAAATACGCGGCGATATCCGCCGCCACCGTCCGCTGCACCATGGTAGCCAAAGCCTCACCCCAACGATTGGTTTCATCAATTTTCATCTGCGGTGTTCCCTGCTCAAAGACGATAATCTGCGGCCTGTCCAGATAATCCGGCAGTTTAACGTCATCAATGCCGATATTAAGTTTTTTTGAGCTGACGACCTCAACCGTATCAACGGTTTGCAAATAATAAAACCTGTTTTCCGGACTGTAGCCGCCCAAACATCCGCCCAACAAAAACACCATCAAAATTGCGCCGAATTTTCTCATTTTTCTACCTCTTTCCCTTAATTAACGCTTCCGGATGCCGTTCCAGATAGTCCGTCAGATTTTGCATTGACTTGGCTGCACGGCTGACATTGACGGCCGCATCATTAAAGTTGTTCAACACCTCGGTTGAGGTTCCGCGGTTGCGGGTTACCACTTTTTCGATATCTTCAATAATTTTATTAATATCCGGCATACTCTGGTTCAATCCCTTAAAGAAGTTGTTAAAGTTTTTAACTCCTTCGGCCAACGGCATTTTTTGCAACCCGCGCGATAATTCGCCCAAGGTTGACAACGCCGTCGGAATTTCCGGTATCGAAACATTTTCGTGATATTTGACCGGCGTGTCCGGCAGCATCTCAAACTCAATCATCAGCTGTCCGGTCACATAGCTTTGCGATGCCAGCCGCGCCCGTAAACCTTTTTCGACCAGCGCGCCCAACACCTCGCGACCGTCGTTATAATGCATCGTGCTGCTGATACCTTTTGAGTTCATTCGGGCATAAACCGGAATACTGAAATCCAGTGTTTCGGTATCAACCACAATATCAATCTTGCTGACCTCACCGATTTTAACCCCCTTAAGCACCACCGGCGAGCCGACGTTCAAACCGTTGATGGATTCTTCAAAAAACATCACCACCTCGTTGCCGCGCGTACCAAACAGTTTGTTTTGCAGCAAAAAGCCGACAATTGTCAAAAACACGGCCAGCCCGATAATCAAAAACAGACCGATTAATTTGCGGTTAGGTTGTTTTGCCATTATTCTCTACCTCCGGTTAAAAAGCTCAATACATTACGGTTCGGCGGATTCTTAAGCAACTCGTGCGGGTTACCGTAAGCCGAGACAGTTTTGCTTTCGCTGTCGAGATAAATCGCGTTTTTGCCGATGGCAAAAATCGAACTTAACTCATGAGTAATCACCACGATGGTCGTACCCAAACTCTGATTGATTTCCAAAATCAGGTCGTCCAGCAGTTTGGCGCTCACCGGATCCAATCCGGCCGACGGCTCGTCAAAATACAAAATATCCGGATCAAGCGCCATCGCCCGTGCCAGACCGGCGCGTTTTTTCATCCCGCCGGAAATCTCCGCCGGATAAAAATCTTCATATCCTCTTAAACCGACAAGCGCCAGTTTAAGCGCCACCAAATCTTTAATCATCGCCGCCGAATAATCGGTATATTGTTGCAGCGGCAAAGCAATGTTTTCTGCCAATGTCATGGAGCTGAACAACGCCCCGCTCTGGTACAAAATGCCGCCATTGCGCATAATTTTCTTTTGTTCCGCCGTATCGGCCGCATAAAAATCAACCCCGTCGATCAGCACTTTGCCGGCGGCCGGTTCCTTTAATCCGGTCAAAACTTTCAACAAGCTGCTTTTACCGCAGCCGGAACCGCCCATGATGATAAAAATATCACCTTTTTCAACCTCAAAATTCACGCGGCGCAGCACCACATTGTCGCCGTACGCCACCGTCAGATTCTCGCCTTTGATTTTCACCTTGTCCGTTTTCATATGCCCAACGCCTCAAAAATCAAAGTCAACAAGCCCGTAACCACAATCATAATCACAATAGACGCCACCACCGCTCTGGTTGTCGCCACACCGACACTGTCGGCATTGCGCCCGCAGTTGACACCGTAATAACAACCGCAGCCGGCAATAATAAGGCCGTAAACAAAACCGTGAAAAATACCCACCAGAAAATTATTCAAGCCAAAGGCGCTGACCGAATACTGCCAATACAACGGCGCCGAAATATCTAAAATCAACACCGCCACGAACGCCCCGCCGATCATCCCCATAATATCGGCCAGCATCGTCAAAAAAGGCATGGTAATCATCAGGCTCAACAGCCGCGGCAGCACCAAAAAATCGCTGACCGAAAAACCGAAAGTCTTTAGCGCGTCAACTTCCTCGTTAACCTGCATGGTGCCGATTGTCGCGGCATAGGCCGCGCCGGTGCGACCGGCAATAATGATTCCCGCCATAATCGCGCCCATAATCCGTATCATACCGATAGTCACCAGCGAGGCAATATAAATCTGCGCCCCGAACATTTTGAGCTGCAACGCGCCGACAAAAGCCAGAATCAACCCCACCATAAAGCTGACCAGACTGACAATACCAATGGCCTTGTAGCCGCAGTCTTCCAGCGCAAACTCAAAATCGACCCGCCGCATCACCGCCCGTCCGCAAAAAAAACGCACCAGCGATGCCACAGCCTCTTTCATAAAGGCCAAAGCTTTTTTGATTCCTCCGCCGACAGCCAGTCCCCAACCGCCGAGCTTTTCCAAAAAACATTCTTTATTCATTGTCGGTTGTGCCGGTTTGCGGTCAACCGCCGACGCCAAGGCCAGCAACCGTTGCAAATCTTCGGGCAAGCTTGCGGTCACAACCTTGGTTTTGGGCTTAATCTCCCGGGTTATCAACCGGTAGATAAGCGCCGCCGTGGTTGAATCCCAATCTTTAAGTCCCGCAGCTTCAAAACAGATTTCTTTGACTCTGGCCGCCGCAGACATCACCTCGGCAATCCGCGTTTGATCGTCATAACGGCGCATATCGCCGCTCAATACGACGGTCAATTTTTGCTGTTCTGTCGAAAAATCCAACGCCATAGCCTAAAAACTTGCACCTTTGTCAAAACATTATGCTTTACTATATAAGCACTTCCGCACAAAAGCAACCCCGTGCATTAAAAAATAAGTATGTAAATATTATCTTACGGGCTATCTTATTCGCTCAACAAATTTTGAGCACCGGCAAAATCCATTTTACAAAATATCGGAATTTGCATACGGTGTGTCGCAAAATTTTAAATAATTTTTGAATAAAATCCCAAATTTATTGCTTTTAAGAGCTGATAATGGTACTTGTAAAAACATATTAAGAAAATATTAACGGAGCCTGATATGTCTTTGCGCGATGAATATATAGAAAAAATAGAAAATATTCCGACGGCCTCTTTTAATAAAGAACAAAAAGAAATAGCAAAAAAAATTATCCAATCCACAAATGAAAAGGATTTAGGGAGTGTTTACAATTTAATAACGCAACGCATAAAAACCGGTTTTGTATTTGATGAGGCTCCTGAAATAAATCATGATGCCGTTGCTTTGGTGAAAGAAGATGAAAGCTTAAGGATAGATGGCGGTTTAGAAAGTGTGGAGCATAAGCTGATTATTGGTGAAAATTATGATGCTTTGAAGAATTTATGTGCCACCTATATTGATAAAAATGGAAAAGGCCTGATTGATGTAATTTATATAGACCCTCCGTATAATACCGAAGCCAGCAAAGCCGATGGAAATGACTATAAAGAAGAATTAGAAGCCGGTAAATTTATTTATAGGGATAAATTTACGCGTGATGGCTGGCTTAACATGATGAACGAACGCCTAAAACTGGCCAGAAAGTTATTGAGTGATACTGGGGTCATATTCATATCTATCGATGATAGTGAGCAAGCATATTTGAAAATATTATGTGATGAGATTTTTGGTTCTTCTCAGACAGATGTTATGATATGGAGAAAAAGTGGCGTAGGCCGAGATGGAAAGATGAAAAACACAACAACTTTTAGAAAAGACCATGAATATATTATTGTTTGTTATAAAGGAGATCCCAAATTGAATAAATCTCTGGAAAAACCAAATTGGCAAAATGAATATGGGAATCCTGATAATGATAAAAGAGGTCCTTATAAAGCAGGTTCCATATCAAACAAAGAAGAAGCATCAAATACATTATCTCCAAATTATTATTCCGTTATATCTCCAAGTGGAAAAGTATTTACCAGACAATTCAATTGTTCAAGGGATGAGTTTGAAGCATTAGATAAAGATAATAGAATATTTTGGGGAAAAGATGGCAACTCTGTTCCATCAATAAAGATATTTGTAAATGAAGCAAGATTTGTTACCACTTCATCTCTTATAGATTATAACAATATGACAACAACATTTGGTTCAAAAGAATTATTTTCAATTATCGCAGAAGATGGAATAGGCGAAAGAATAAGACCCAAACCATCTCCATTGTTAAAAAAAATAATTCAAATATCATCTAAAAAGAATTCAACAGTTCTTGATTTCTTCGCTGGGAGCGGTACGACGGGACAAGCCGTTATGGAGCTTAATGAAGAAGACGGTGGAAATCGTCAATTCATATTGGTTACAAATAATGAAAATAATATTGGTGAAAAAATAACCAGAGAAAGATTATACAGAGTCATCTCAGGACAAGGGAGCAAGGGTGAAAAATTTGCTTGGAAATATAGTGAAGACAAACCATATCTATCCAATAATTCGGTCAGAGTATTTAAAATTGAAAATACGGAATTAAAGCTGAATGACTTGGAAAAAGCCGAAAAATTGAAAGAACAAGCTAAATTGGAATTTAAAAAGTTGAATCCTAATGCCGAATTTTCAAACGATTTTGATATTTATAATGAATTGTCAGCCTTAAATCCAATAAAAAAACAGGGGTAGAAAATGGAGCTGACATCTTTACAAAAATCAACAGTTATGGATATTTTGGATTTATATAATCCGGAAGAAAAGGTTGTATGTGAGTTTAAAGCGCCTACAGGGTCTGGAAAAACTCTTATGGCAACTTATTTGATATCTTCGATTATGGAAAAAAATCAAAATGATAAATTTGTATTTGTGATTGCGACACCGTCATCCTCATCTTTGCCATATTTTTTTGAACAGAAAATCGATAAATATAAAAAAGACTTACCTTTTTCAAAATTTGATGTTGAATATATACAATCTCCTTCAATCAGAGGCGATAAATCGGAAGCTTTGCCAAAAATAATTTCAGAACCAAATAAAGTTTATATTTTTGGTAAATCATCATTTGGCAAAGGAAGAATATTGTCAGAATATGGCATTATTGATGATTTTGTAAAAGCAACAATAGATAAAAAATATAAGTTGATTTATATTCGTGATGAGGCTCATATCGGTGGAGAAAATCAAGATAGAGGAACATTGGCGCAAAATTTTGAAAGAATTATGTCTGAGGCAGCATCTTTTGTCTTGAAAATGACCGCTACTCCTGATTTTATAAATCAGAATACAAAAAAAATTATATTAACAGAAAATGAGCTTAATAATCCGGTATTAAATGACGGGAAATACTTATTAAAAACAAATCCGGTTGTGCTTTTGGACAGAGATTTGAAAAATGATGAAATTTTAGATCATGCAATAGAAAAATTTAAAGAGATTAAGCAAAGATATAATGAACTTAATATTGGCGTTAAGCCGGCAATGCTGATACAAGTTGATAATGATTCAAATGAAGATGCCGAAAGAGCCAGAGAATTTAAAGAGGCCTTAGAAAAAACAAAGAAACACTTGAGCGCCGCAAATTTGGCTTGGGTTCAATATTTTGGAAATAATGATAAAGATTCAAATAGAAGTTATAAAAATAATTTTTCTTTGGATGAGATAACCGCAAATAATAATGATGTAGATGCTATTATATTCAAAATAGGTCCGGCTACAGGTTGGGATATTCCGCGGGCTTGTATGTTGTTACAATTAAGAAATGTTTCATCATCCAATTTAAATATTCAAACATTAGGCAGAATAAAGCGAAATCCATATCCAAATTTAGAAAAAAATGATGTTACGGATGATTATTATATATACTCAAATGCCGATAATGATGAACACACCGCAGTAATGTATAATTTTAAAGTTCGGTCAAAGTTTGAGGGAGAAAATTTTCTATCTATTGATATTACCAATAAAAAGGATTTGATAACGGCAAAACCTCAGCCTGAATTTTTTAAGTTACTTGATAAATTTTTATCTGACCACAAACAGTTAATTTGCCAAGAAATAGATAACACTTTCGTTGAAAATAGGACAATTTATCGAAAAGTTCTTAATGTTGTCAATGGGCATCAAATATATACCGATATTTCTAATCCTTTTATTTTTTTAAGAGATTATAATCGGTTTATCAATGCCAATAAAAAGCTATATGATCTTATAAAAAATAAAGTAGAAATCTTTGCAAAAGAAATAGATATATCTAAAGAGTTTGTATTTACTGTTTTGTTAAAGACGTTCAAAACAGATATATTAAATATTGTATCCAAGACAAAAACATATATCCCTAAATATAAAATCGTGGAACAAGTTTATGATCCGCGTTCATATACGCAAATTTTTAGTGATAATCCCGAACAGGAAGAGAGAGTCTCACGGCGAGATTATCTTTTTGATATATTTAACGAAGATGAACAAAGAAATAATAGACAGCCATTAGATTCAACACCAGAAAGAATAGTCTACAATAGAATATATGATTTTGCAGAGGATACGAATAGTATAAAATTATGGGCTAAAAATCAAATTTCATCAAACATTTTTGGTGAATACTTAGATGATGATAACAATATTCGTCATAGTTATTTTGATTTTATTATAAAGTTTAACAATGGCTTTTATCTTTATATTGAAGTCAAAAGCAGGAATGATATAAATGCCGAAAAGACCAAACAACTGGAAAAGGCTTATAAAGATTATTTTGAAAATGCCGAAAAAGATTTATTTGCTCCTAAATTAGCTATTTCGGTTTGGAAAGTAGATAACGCAACATCAAAAATCTTAGCTGATACGTTTTATGATAAACGCACCATAAAAGAGAACTTAGCAGAAATGCCCATAAAAACTTTGCTTGATAAACTTTCTAAGCTGGAAGTTTCTTAATTTTAATTGTTTATCTCGGAATACTTACTCAAAGTATAACTGGGTGGATTAAAAAAGGCGCTCACTTACAAGCGCCTTTGGCATTATTCATTGAAGTAGTTTCGTAAATAATCTTTCAAATCCGCGGTATGGACACGTATCTGTTCCATCGTGTCGCGGTCGCGAATAGTTACTGATTCCGGCTGGCTTTCAATCGTTTCAAAATCCACCGTCAAACACAACGGTGTGCCGATCTCATCATGCCGGCGATAAGCCTTGCCGATATTGCCGGTATTCTCCAGCGCCACACGACCGATGCCGAGTTTCAGCAAGCTTTGCTTAATCTCGTGGCATTTGGCCATAATCTGCTCATTGTTCTTTTTCAACGGAATAACCGCCACCTTAATCGGCGCCAGATGTTTTTTAAGTTTCAAAACCACACGGCTGTTGCCGCCGCCCAAATCTTCTTCGGTATAAGCCTCGGTCATCACCGCCAAAACGCCGCGGTCAACCCCCATCGACGGCTCAATCACAAACGGCACCACCCATTTGTTATCATCGGTCATAATACACAATTTTTGTGTTGATTCCTTGTTTTCGTGGCATTTTGAGGTCAGGTTCATTTCCTCTTGCGCTTTGGTGTGGTTGCCGAGGTCATAGTCCGTGCGGTTGGCAATACCCTCAAGCTCTTCCATTCCGTGCGGAAACCGGTATTCAATATCATAACAGGCCTTGGCATAATGCGCCAAATCTTGCTTCGGTGTGGTGTAGATATTCATATTTTCGCGCTTAAGGCCTTGTTCTTCCCACCATTTAATCCGCGCCTCTTTCCAGATTTCGTGCCATTTTTCATCCTCCCCGGGCATCACGAAATACTCCAGCTCGGCCTGTTCAAACTCGCGCACCCTGAAGATAAAATTGCGCGGCGTAATCTCGTTGCGAAAAGACTTGCCGATTTGCGCAATACCAAACGGCAGCTTGCGCGACGTTGCGTCAACCACGTTTTTAAACTGGGTAAAAATCGCCTGTGCGGTTTCCGGCCGCAAATACCCGAACGACGAGCCGTCATCAACCGGCCCGATAGAGGTCTTAAACATCAGGTTGAACGGCCGCGGCTCGGTCAAATCCGTCGACCCGCAGTTCGGACATTTGTTGTCTTTCAAATGATCGGCTCTGAAACGCCCTTTGCATTTTTTGCAATCCACCATCGGGTCGGAAAAAGTATCCTCGTGCCCCGAATAGTGCAAAACCTTTTGGTTGGTCAAAATCGCCGCATCCAATCCCTCAACATCATCGCGCTCATAAACCATCGCCCGCCACCACGCGGCTTTCAAATTGTTCTTGAGCTCAACGCCGAGCGGACCATAATCATAAACCCCCTGCAGCCCGCCGTAAATATCGGCGTTTTGAAAAATAAAGCCTCTTCTTTTGCACAGCGAAACCAGTTGATCCATTGTTGTTGCAGCCATTTCAAACCTCTTTATGCGTAAATTAAAAATTAACTTCTAATGTTTTATAATGATAAATCCCAAAAAGCAAGCGGAGATATTAAACCAATGGCAAAAAAGACAAAAATAGCTTTTATTTACGACTTTGACGAAACCTTAAGCACAACCTATATGCAGGACTACATTTTAATTCCGGCCTTAGGTGACAAACCGGATCATTTTTGGGCCAAAGCCAACCAATGGTCGCGTGACCATTGCGCCGACCAAATCACCGGCTCAATGTATTATATCCAGCACACCGCCAAAGAACGCAATATCCCTTTGACCAAAAAGTTCTTGTGTGATGCCGGCAAAAACATTGCTTATTTTGAAGGTGTCGAAACCTGGTTTGACCGCATTAACGCCTATGGTGCCGAACTGGGGCTGGATATCGAGCATTATATCATCTCCGCCGGCATGGAAGAGATTATCGAGGGCTCATCCATCCGCAAGCATTTCAAAGATGTTTTTGGTTGCTCTTATGTTTATGATGAAAACGGAGTTCCCATCTGGCCGGCCCGCGTCGTTAACTATTCCACCAAAACGCAGTACATTGCCAAAATCAACAAAGGCCTGAACAAAACCGAAGACCGCGCCGTCAACGAATATATGCCCGATGACGAGCGCCCCATTCCCCACCGCCGGATGATTTACTTCGGCGACGGCATGACCGATATTCCGTCAATGAAAATCGTCAAAGAACGCGGCGGCAATGCCATTGCCGTCTATCGCCCCAAGAGCAAACACCGCGCCAATGCGTTGAAACTCCTGCTGGATAATCGCGTTAACTTTGCTCTGCCGGCGGACTACCGCGAAAATTCCGAGCTTGATCATGTTGTCAAGACCATTTTGGACAAACTCTCTACCGAGCGCGACCTCGAGCTCTTAAAGGTCAAGGAAGACAAAAAGAAAAAGCGCATCCAGGACACCGAAAGTCTGGCCAAAAAAATCCGGGCCATCGCGCGCAAATTAACCAAAAAGCGCAAAAAACTATAGTCGCCGCTTGTTTTACTTTTGCAGCCGTATTTTCATGGCAATACGGTGTGTTTCATACGGATTAAGGCGCACAAAAGAAGCGCCCTGATTGGCCGGCTCCACACAAACAAAATTTTTGTACTGACCGGAACTCATCTCGGCCAGGTCTTTTCCCGGATTCCACACCACCGTGGTATTTGAGCCTTCTTTTTCAATAATAATAGAGCGATTAAAGGCGGCATCGGCAATTTCTATGCGCCCCGTATGGTCAACAAAGGCAGCGTCAAATTCGCCGTTGATATGCAAATCGCCGTCCAAAGTATAAAATTGCCCGTCAAGCGCGTTTCTGTAACGCTGCCCCGACAAGCCCTTTATCGCCACGGCATCTAATGACCCAACATTAAAATAGGCGTGTAGTGCCTCGCTAAACATCAAAGGCATATCGCTGTTGTTGGTCGTTTCAAGAGCGTATTCCAAACAATCCGTAACCTTAACAACCAAACGAAGCGAGGCATCGAGATTATATTTTTGATCGGGAATCAGCAAAAATTCGGCTTTCATTTGCGCCTCATCAACTACGGCACCAGCCATGCGCCAATCAGACACCCGCGCAAAACCGTGGCGGGGAAAACAACTGTTCAGCTCTTCTTCGGCAAAACGCGGCCAGCTTATCGGCACACCGCCCCGAATGGAATGAATACGGTCAAATTTATTTAACGCCCCGAGCCAGAAAACATCCTCCTCGCCGCGCGGCCGATACGAAACCAAATTGGCACCCCATGGAGAAATTTTGCATTCTGCCTGCTTGTTGCTTAACGTCATCAATCCCTTATTCATCGATATATCCCCTCATAATATCTTTGCCATGACAAAAACATACCATCGCAAAAACCAAACTTCAAGCTTTCGTTCGGCGGTTTTGCAAAAGCTTTTGCGCGGAATTTTCAAAAACTAAAAAAAATCCTTGCCAAATAAAATTTTTTAGCATACATATAAGCACAGCAAATTTGCTGCCGCCGGTAAAACGTCGCGGCGAGTTATTATTGGGGTGTCGCCAAGTGGTAAGGCATCGGCTTTTGGTGCCGACATTCGTAGGTCGACTACCCAGAATTGCGAAGTAATTCGCCGGTGGACGCCAAAGGCGGTCTTGAGCGCTAGCGAAAGATGAGCAGTGCCGTCAGGCGGGCTCACAATCCTGCCGCCAGGGTGGCAGAGATGAGAACATTGAAATTATTATTGGGGTCAGCCAATTCGTACAGGGTTGCATTTTATCGGTGCAACCCTTTGTTTTTACTTCATTTTCTGCGGTTCGAATTGAGGTTTTTTGTTCAGCCTTAAAAATGCACGTTTTTTCGCTGTAACCGTTGCTGGATAACGGTTCGGAGCTATTCTCGCCTGAGTTCGAATTTTTCTCCATTTCAGAGAAAGGAAAGTTTAATTTATAATGAATCGTGCCTTCTTTTATTTGCAGGCTTTCAAAAATAAACCTCAATAAAAGGCGCTTTTGATTGATGTCTTGGCTGTGGATAAATAAATCTCCGGCAGCCGAAGCAATTTCAAAAAGGCCGATAAGCGTTTCGTTGAAGCTGTCATCGGCTTTTCCGTGGGCTTTGAGCCTATCTTTTGTCCGTTCAATGCTGATTTGGAGTTCGGCTCTTTTGTCCTCGTACTGTTCCTTTGTGAGTTCTCCATCCAGACGCATATTAAGAAGCATATCAAGCCGCTGCTGCGCTTTTGTGATTTCCCCGTTCAGACGGCCGATTTCCCGGTTGCGATATTCGATTTCCGCGCTTTTCGAGTTTTCCAGGTGGATTTTTAAATCTTGCAGCGCCTGATCCGGAAGCCTTATTCTGGCTAAAATATATGCTATCTGATCCGTAATGTCCTGTTCTGGAATATAGAGGCGCGTTCCGTCCTGCTTATAGCATACCAAATAATAAAACCTTTTCTTTTTAATCTCGTTCGGGCAGGTTTTTCCGCTGTTCATACAGGTAATAAGCCCGCGATAAAGAAAGGGAAGTTCTCCATGCTTAGGCGGGTTGCTGGATGTCTTTTTGCGTAAAGCCTGACACTGATCGAAAAGATCTTTCGAGATAATAGGTTCGTAAATATGCTTCATAAGCCGCCCCTTTGAATTCATTTCGCCGTAATAGAAAGGATTATCAAGAATATTTGTCATTGTCGTATTGACGATTTTCCGCCCCGTGCGGGATCTTAACCCGATAGAATCGGCGTACCTTGCGAGTTCATGAATACTCGTGCCGCCGAGAGAATATAGTTCAAATAAGGATTTGACTTTTGTTGCGTCTGGTTCTTTCGGCCGGATGCTGTGTTTGCCGTGTTCATCTACAAAATTTTCATATCCGGTCGGAGCTGCCCCGGACAATTCTCCGTTTTTAATTTTATAATCAATACTGCGCCGGACATTCTCAGATAACTGCAAGACATAGGATTTTGCGCCCATGACAGAAAAATCCCACCGCATAATGTCGCTTGAGCTTGAATTTTTGCCGATAATCATTCCTTCGCGGTAAAAGTGCAGCTCGATTTTTTCTTGCCGGATTAGGTCGTCCAGCATGACGCTTTCCTTGAAAGAACGCTGCACGCGATCGACCGCGTCGGCAATGATGGCTATTTTTTCGGGATAGGACTTGCAGAAATCAATCATCTGCATAAACTCTTTGCGCTTGCCACGCGTTGAGCTTTCAATAATTTGAAAGGACTTAACGACAATCAGCCCTTTGCGCTTAGCATATTCGGACAGGCGTGTATTTTGGGCGGGAAGACTGTGTCCCTCTTCCTGCTCCTTCGTTGACACCCTTGTTAAAATTACCGCCTTCACGGTCTAAAATCTCCTGTCGCATAGCTAATAAACACTTAACCGCACCCACAAAGCAACGAACGCCTTTCTCCAACTCGCCGCTCGAAACGGGGCTTGAAGACAGAGATCGCAATGTATCTTCGAGTGTGGTTGTCATAATATATCGGTTTCCGTTATAACGCAATTTAAATTTTGGTATTCTCGGATATACCGTCCGGTATATGGCCGAATACCAACTCATCAAGAGTTACGCCAAAAAACACTGCAATTCGGCAAGCCGTCTCAAGGTTTGGACGGTTGTTGTGGTTTTCATAATTAACAATCGTGCATTTGGCCGTATGGATTGCATAAGCTAATTGCTCGCATGAAATATTGTGCAACTTTCGCAATCTCTTTAATTGATTTGCAAAATCAATTTTGTGATTTTCGTCGTATTCAAAGCCGTTAAAATCAAACGACCATGGTTTTGGAAATTTCATCTTGTTATATCCTTCTTAAAATAAACAATGGTTGTTCCTGAATTATTGCCCTTCATCGGCTGTTTTGTTTCCGGATCTATAAAGGAAACACGACCGGATAAAGTTTCATAAAAGAAGTTCTTTTTGATATATTGTTGAAACGCTTTGCTGTCTTGACAGTTTGACGGCAGTACCATGACAACAACCGGACAATCTCCGTTGATAACCTCTTCATAAGCCTTTTTAATGAAGGCGGCTTTCTTACTAAATGGCGGATTACAAAACACGCGCCACCCCCCCCATGACATTTTTAGGGCATCTATACCGGCGTCGTAATAGTAACCGGTGTTACATTTGCAATCTTCTCTTGTGCAAGCAGCGTCCAGTGTAAAATTGAATATCCGGTTTAACTGCTCGAAAAGATGGTCCGGCGTGCGGAAGTTATCGTTGCCTTTAACGTTCATTTTCATTTGTTACCTCTCTTATTTCGACTCGGTTATCTATCCAGCAGCCGAAACGGCTGCGGTAACACAAACCTTTAAGCATCAAATAGATGATTGCCTGCAATCGGAACGGATATTCTTTAACTTTGCGGCCGCAGATATGGACTTCAAACATTGCAACCTACCTTTCTTAAAGATTGCGTCCAGTCGTCAACGGGGGCGATGTCAAAGCCACTCAAAAGGCTTGGAAACTTAATGCCGGTTTTATGCCAATGTCCTATGGCCGTATTTATCAAAGGCTCGTCCGGATAATACCACCAGACGCCCCTTTGGCTCATAGCCACCCAGCCGGGGCACATTTTCGGCGCTATATCTCGCATAAATTCATCGATTGTCATTGCTTTATCCCTAGCCAACCATTGATGTAGGCGGCGTTGGAAGTTCAACATCGACTGGACGCCACAAATGCAGACAATTTGAATGCAAATTTACATACTCGCTTTTTTTAGGGTGATACTGAATGACAACTTCTTCGTCTCCCCAGAAAAGACTTTTTATATAACACATTTCTTGCCAGCGCGGACAACGCCCCTTTAACGATACGCTAACATGCTCCCAGCCTAAGCCGTTTGATATTATGACGTTAGCCCTTGCCCCACTTGGAAGCGGGATATTAAAGACGCCGTTGTATTCATCACCGTCACAGCCATATGCGAGCAGTTCCGCTTTTTTATTCCGATATTTTTCTATTTTCTCATCAACAGGTTTCATTTTCCCTCACTTTCGCTTAATGCGGCGTTGATACGGGTTAAAAGATCTTCTGTATTTTTTGATTCGTGTTCGGGGTCATACTCATATAGTTCGGCATAAGCCCAAGACATCCACGCTTCACACTCTCTCAGCAGGCCGCGGAGTTTGTTGTTTTCGACGATAAGCAAATCTTTCTGAAGGGATAATTCGTCGATGTCGCTGCCTAAATTTGCAATAATCCTCTTCAGATCAGCAATTTTTTCTTCAGACAAGCGGATCTGTTCGCGCTTTTCTGGCTCTTTCTCACTCTCGGCTTCAATAATAAAATCTTTTTCCATATTACACCCCTTATTCAAAAAGTTTTTGGTTCTTGGCTATGAAGCCGCGTTGAAAATCAAGAACAGCCTGCAGTGTATTTAAGACATACTCCATAAGCTCAATTTGATAGTTGGCTTCCTGTTGCGTCATGCGGCCGTCTGATACCCACTTCGGATAAAGACGCTTGCGATAATCAATTTCGCGCCGAACACCTTTCATTTGCTCCGTGATTGTTACCATTGCTTAATCCTTTATAAAAAAGCCGAAAATCGTTTTCGTCAAAGAACCGTCCGTAAACTTCCCTTTGACAATTTCTCTCGGAACAATACTTGATATTGTCTGCCACTGATTATTTTGTTTGATCCTTATAATAATTCGCTTTCCGTTAAACAGACCTCTTTGCTCGTCCTGAACAACACAATCAAAATAAACATCGTCTGTCTTGTAACATTTTTTTACCATGACTAAATATCCAATGCCTTACGATAGGTTTCCAACAAAAACTCTTGTTCGTCACGGTCGGCGGCGTTCATTTTACGCAGCTTGATGACCGCCCGCATAATTTTGACATCGAATCCGGCGCCTTTGGCCTCGGCAAAAATATCGCGGATATCTGAACAAATGCCTTTTTTCTCTTCTTCCAGTCGTTCGATACGCTCAACAAGACTTCTCAATCTGTCTGCGGCAAAGCCGCCAACTTCCGTCTCACTCATAATCGTTTCCTTTCTTATTCGAGGGAGCGGGGTTACCGCTCCCGCTGCTTTATTATTTTGACATTTGCTTTGACAAATTATACAGGGATTGTAAGCCGATTGCGTCAAACGGATTGGCAGATCCACCCTCTGCGCCACCCGCAACAATCATATTTGCGGGAAATTTGACAGAGGCGACGGCCTGAGCGATGCCAACCTTTGTCTTATAATCCCATTCGGCCGCTTCCTGTGGCGTTAAACCGGCGGAAACTTTAAGACGGTTAGCTTCAGCCTGCGCCTTACCTTCTGCCAAAATCTTTTTGGCATCATATTCGGCCTTTTCAGCGTTCAGCTTTGAAACATCACGGTTTTTGGCTGCTTCTGTCGTTTCTACGATTGCCTTTGCTTTGGCGTCTGCCTCGGCCTGTGCAACGGCGGCTTTACCCTGTTCGGTAATTGTGATTGTGTCTTGACGGGCTTTTTCGGCCTGTGAACGAGCGAGAACGGCTTTTTGTTCCGCTTCTTTCTGCGCGTCAATGATTTTCAGGATTTTTTCTTCCGGCTGAGGATCGCCCATAACAACCTGTTGAATTTCAATGCCATACTCGTTTAAAAGATTTTTCCCGATAACTTTCGGTTTGCCGTTTTCATCTGTCCGCACTTTTGCCAAGCGGTATTTTGTTCCGTCCGGCATTTTGACGTCTTCGTAATAAACGTCATAGGCGCCATTTTGAAGCTGTCCTTCCAAAACACGGGCAATTTCCGGCTTACGAGCCGAATAAGTATCTGAAGCAGTAAACATCGGAGCCGTTTTATTTGACAATACATCGATAGTATTCTTTTTTATCAGGTTTTCGACAACATTGTCATAGGATCCGAAATCTTTGTGGAGCCTTAACCGGGTTTTCTCATCACTTGGCAGACGAAACTTGACGCTTCCGGAAAAAGTGACCTTCGCTCCATCGGACATTGTGGTTACTTCTTTAAAATCAATATCGCCGGAAACTTTATAAGTCGATATGTCGGCAAATCCGTCCCAGTACATACCTGGATCACTGATAATTGACATTTCGCCGGATCCGGGGGCCTGACGGATTTTATATTCCGCATAATCATTTGATCCCCACAGATTGAAGGCAATAATACACAAAACAGCAATAGCAATTCCGCCTATAGTTAATTTAAAGTCGTTCATCTGATTACCTTTCATTTAATTTTCTTGAAATCGTTTTTAACTTTTTTAACGGAGCGTAAAACTCCCATAAAAACCGGCCGAAAAAGCCAGCAAAAACATAATAATATGACAAAAATACTCAAATACCTGAACCACATCGGACAAAATCCTTTCAATTTGTAATTTTTGTTAAAATGCTGCTTTTGCTTTCTTGGGAAATATACTCCTTGCCGCTTTCCATGCAGACAATGACGTCATACCCCCCCCCGATAACATTCTGTTCCACAACATCGACGACTTCGCTTTTCATAACCCGAAGTTTTTTCCCGGATAAAAGCGTGATGCACGTCGATTTATATTTCTTTATCTTTTTTGGATTCTGATTTTTCATTTCCATCTAAAACCTTTTCCAAAATATTAATTAATCCCTTCATGGCCGCGGCACCCTTGATCTCTTCATTGATATTGTTAAAAAGCGCGACCAGATCTTTCATTTTACCGCCTGTAGCATTAACGCCTCGGACAGCGTCTTCCTTTTCATCTGACGGTTCATCAGTTAAGGCGAGCAAAATAAACGCTTTTACCCCCCCCCGCAGCTCATTTAGACGATCGATGGCTTTGGCAAAATTGGCTTCTAATTCTTTTTGTTTCGTTTCCTCAGACATAATTTTCTCCTTAAAGTTTTTTGATTTTAGTAATCCAACATGAAGTCTCCTTCATGTAGGGGGCTTTGACATCATCAGGCATTGCCTTTGTGTCAACAGATTTGCGGATCTGCTCCTTGCCGATAATCTCGAAAGATTGACCGACAAAGGCATGCGGGATCTGCTTAAAGGTTGCTTTGATTTCCTCATCCAATTCGTCGTATTCTTTTTTGGCGGCTGCCAACTCCTCACGACGAGACAGTTTTTCTTCGAGAGCCTCGTTATTAATGAAATCGGCCGGCTTATTAATGACATCAGCCAAGCATATTGAAGAAAACGGACAGCGGTCGCAAAGTTCGGGACGATATTCGGGATCCGGATAGATGCCTTTTTTCTTCATTTCCCAGAGACGCTCAAGGCGGCTTAAGATATATTCACACTCGCCATAATCCAGCGTTACAAGAATTATTTTCTCGGTTCTGAAGTTTGAGATGATGAACAGCCCCGCTTCCTGATTGTTCCCGTACAAATAAAGTTGCATCTGACGAAGATATTTGCGATAAAGCGGCTTTTTCCTGAAATCGTCCAGCGAATTAATTGTATTAAAGCTGTTTTCATTCATGGATTTTATTTCAACCGGGACGGCTTTCCCGTTCCAAAGAATTTTTCCGTCGATTTTCCCGGAAGCGATGACTTCCCCTTCACGATTTTTGATCTCAAAAGGAGACTGTGTTTCGACGAACTCAAGCCCTAATTCGTAGCCGATCCGGTTTTTGACATTTTCTTCTTCTCTGTTTCCGGCGTCAAAAATGGCTTGAAGCCCGGTGTCGTGGAGTTCTCGTTTATCCCAGTCAAGCACAGAGTGAATCATGTATCTGTCGCACTCGTGAATATCCGAGCAGGTAAAGGCGCGTTTCGGGTACCGGTTTATTTTGGCATTGAGAACGTCTTTTCTTTTGGCGACAATATAGTTGGCCAGAGATGACGCATCTTCGAGATTTGCGAAAGCGTACGGCATTATTCGCCCCCTTCCAGCCATGCAATGACACTGTTATAATCTTTGGCAAGCAGATCATGAGGATCTTTGATGCCGAATTTAGCAATAAAAGCACTGACATCCTGTTCCGTTTTTCCGGATTTTTTATAAATGGCATAAAAGCGGTTATACTGCGCGGCAGATATTTTGCTGTTGTCCTGCTCTTTTTTATCGTAATTGACTTTTGGAGCCTTTGACTTGTCTATGCCGCCGTCTTTCACCTCTTCCCAAGTAAGATTGCGGATACCCAAAATACGCGTAACACCGTTGACAACCATATTTGAATAAGCAGCCTTGCGAATATTCGTCTCGTCAATTTCAGATAACGGCTTTATTTTTCCGCCAGATTTGGCAAAGAACTGATCCTTCTGAGAACAAGTGCCGACGGCAGTAATGGAATCGCTGCCGAGCGTGAAAATGCCGGAAAACTCATAAAAGTAATATTGCCCCTGTTCGTCGGAAGATATGATTTTCTCTGACTTAACGTCTTTCCAGCAAACGCCAAACAGACGGGCAATCTTTTCGGCTCCGGAGCATGTTAAATAGGGTTTGCCACCCTGATCAACCCAATCATTTTGATTGGTGCGAGAGATTGACAGTTTAACAATCTTGTCCAGTTGAGCAATGCGGCGGTTTGCCGCGGCAAGGATGTCTTCCGTAACGTCAAGCTGATTTGCGGGAGTAAATGCAATAAGTTCGTTTTCCTGATTTTCCATGATATGTCCTTTCTAAAAATCATATTGTTGTAAAACTTTGAGATATTCACCTTTGGCTTTAATTTGCTGGATGATTTCCAGACAACGATCAAACGATCTGCAATACTCGTAATATTCATGAGCGGCGAAGATAGTTGAAAACGTCAAAATGAAACTGACAAAAAACGATTGTAAAAAGTTACGCATTGTTTGACCCCTCCGGCTTAATGGAAGGAAAGAAAAGAGCGTCGAGTATTTTTTGTTGCCCTTTAATCAGGGCGTCAATCGCGGCATCTTGTTCTTTTTTTTGCGTTTGGCTTTCAAAAACTGCGCGAAATTCATTTGTCCGGCTCATGGATTCGCCGTAAACTTCATGCAATACCAACTCGAAAAAATCTCCAAAGCCAAGATCTTCGGCTTTTGCGACAAGCTCTGAGCAGAGGTCTTCTCTTGCATCGGCATCGGTTGTCGGCGGGCAATGAGCCGGCCGGCCATCGTCGCCGTCAATTTCCCAATATGGGTTTTCTTCTTTCCACCGTGGAATGTTGTTTTCAATCGCCTGTTCAACCTGTCCGCAAAACATGTCAAAGGCTTTTATTTTTGAATAGGTATCCATATTACAACCCTTTCAAATGTTTTAAGAAACATGCTTGATCTTGTGTTTGCATATATCCGCGTGCGGCATAGCCAAGTAAAAAGGGGTAGGCAATTTCAAGACGACGGCGATTGTCCGCGTCTCCTAATTCATAAGCATGACACAGGGCTTTAACAAAGCTTCCGGACTTTCCCTCTAAATAGTAGAGAAACTCTTTTTCATTGTTTGTTGATGTTCTCTTAAAAAATATTTTTTCAAAATCCATTTTTACCTCTTAACAATACACTCGCTTTTCGATAATTTAATTATTACGAAAATCGAGTATTATTGTCAAGAGAAAAATATACGAAAATCGAGTGTTGTATACTCAATTTTCGATAACTCCTTGAAATAGCGAAATAAAGAATTTTTATTTTTTTATCTTTTTTTACAAAAAACGATAAGATTATAGGGATAAGATCAAAAAAAGAGCTTCTTCTTTGAAGCTTCTTGAAATTTATTTAAAATTCCATGTTCCGTCCGGATTCCATTGTGACGCAAGCGGCGGCAATATTCCTATAGTTTCAAGAAGTTTTCCACTTAAACTTCTTCCCTTCTGAAAAAAGTAACCGCGTTCTCTAGCATCCTTTTCCACCCACCGACCGCTGTTTCGGGCGTCCTTTAGCGTTGTTACTTTATATTCATAACCCTGTATTTCTAAAAATTTTTTATAATCATCTGTAGCAGGATAATAATCTTTTGTTTCTGAAACAATTAAAACCATCGTGTTATCCGGAGCCTGCTTATAAGAATCGACACCAAATCCTAATAAGAACAAAACACCTACAATTTTTGCCGCAGCAATAGCATATTGTTTTTTACTCATTGAATTCATCGGTTGCGCTCCGCCTTTGGCGATACTGTTGGCGATTTTTCAGAATCCGGAGAATCGATCGTTGTCTGCGGGCGTGAAGCGATCGATTTTACAGCCTTTAATAAGGCTAAGTCTTCATCGGTTATTTTAACTGGCTTTTCGTAGTTCCATAATTCGTCTTCGGTTATGTCTCCGGAAATGAAATCAAGAAATGCTGTGCGGTCAAATTCGAGAAATTCTGCCGCTTTTTTTATATGAGACACTTGCAGTTTCCACAAACCATTTTCAAGCTCATATATTCGAGCATTATTTACATCAAGCTTTTTCGCAAAGTCCGATTTTGTCTTTCCGAGTTCTTTAAGTCGCCTTGTGAGCCAATGTTTTTTTACTTCTTTATTCATATTACAATTTACTTCTTAATATATATCGGAAATCGTAACATACTTTTATTAAAGTTTCAACTTTTTTAACAAACTCGATTTTCGTATATTTTTCTCTTGACAATAATACTCGATTTTCGTAATACTGTTTGTGAGTATAACGAAATTCGAGCAAAGGAGCTTAGAGAAATGGCTTATATGGAGACGGCAGCAACTACACAGAAAAAAGTTTTCCTTAATCCGCAAAAGCTTAAAAAGAAAATCAGTTTTTATAAGCTAGCCCAATACATGAACACAAATTCTTCAACAGTTTATTCTTGGGAAAATTGCATCCCCCAATGGCGTATTCCGGTAATTGAGGAGTTTTGCAAAAAGACCGGTGTCGATATTTCTGATTGTTACGAGGCCGAGCAATGAATGAGAGAGATGTAAATACGAACGATTACGAAACAATGAAAGCCCTCATCAATGAGTATGAAAAGGCTTTGGATATTTCGGAGCGGTTGATTAATAATTATCGTCAGTTGCTCGAGTTAACCCTTCAAACTCGCGGAGAGCCTCGGGATAACGCCGGGCAAGAAAGCGACGCAGATGTTCATAATTGCGGCCGTCGCCGTGCAGGGCTTCCTTGTAATCGGCGATTCTCTGCTTGGCTTCGTAAAGTTCGCGTTCGAGCCTGCGATTTTCTGCATAAAGTTCGTTAGTATCCATGCTTTGTTCCTTTTAACGGAGCATAGCATTAATTTTTATATTTGCAAACGTTTAAAAATGGGGCGGACATGAAAGAAAAATTTATATTTTGGCAAAATTTTAAGGAAGCGGCCGACAAGCTGCCGGACGATTTACGGTTAAAATTTTATGATGCAATGACCGATTATGCGTTCAACGGTGTCGAGCCGGACGACACGGTTGTCAAAGCTTTGATTGCTGCAATAAAGCCGAGTTTGGATCATGAAGAAAAAAGAGGCGGATCGAGAGAGGGCGCAGGGCGGCCAAAATCAAAAATAATCAAAATTAATCAAAATAATTCAAACGAAATCAAAACAATTCAAACAAATTCAAATGAAATCAAAGATAATCAAAGCTTTTCAAACGAAAATCAAAAAAAATCAAATGAATTAAAAGAAAAAGAAGAAAAGAAGACACCCCCCTTAAACCCCCGAGAAGAAAATAATAAAAATAAAATATATCCCCCCTTCTCTGGAGAGAAGGCCCCCTTATCTCTCGAAACTTCCGCCGATGAAACGGACATGATTGTCGACCTTGAAGAGGTTATCGCGGCCAAAACACCAGTGAAAAAAACGCGTTTTATACCGCCGGATCCGGAAGATGTGAAAAAATATTGCGACGGTCTCGAATATCCGGACGTTTCCGAGGCCTTTGTGAATTTTTACGCCTCGAAGGGCTGGATGGTTGGCAAAAACCAGATGAAGGACTGGAAAGCTGCCGTTCGCGGCTGGGTTTCCCGAGAGCGGACTATTGCTGCTGCAAAATCGTTGATCCCCAAATCCGGCGTTAAGTCCGAAAGTTACGATGAAGGGATCCCGCTATGACAAGAGTTTGCAAGCGCTTCCAGAACGCCAGCCTCGACAATTATCGCGTCGATACGGAAGAACAACGCCGCCTCATTGAGGCTTTGCGGGATGGCCTGACGAACGGCTGGAACAAAAACATCGTTATTGTCGGCGGCGTCGGTACCGGCAAGACGCATCTTGCTTATGCAATCCTTAACGCGCAGGCCGAAATCAACACAAGCTCCGTCAGTTCGGATTATCGCTGGTATTCTGAAAACAAGGTTGTTTATCGCTCAATTAAGGAAATTATCGATAACATTCACGACAGTTGGGACGATAAAAGCTGTTCGGACATGGAGCGTTTTTGTTCCTGCCCGCTGCTGATTATTGACGAGATCGGCGTTCAATACGGCACGGACAGCGAAAGAACGGAGCTGTACACGGTTTTTAACCGCCGGTATGAAGAGGAATTGCCGATTATAGCCATAAGCAACCATAAATTAACCGAACTTCAGCGAATTTTGGGACAGCGAATTTATGACCGGTTAACCGGCGGTGCTTTGATTTTTGAATTAAAGGGGCGGAGTTTCCGCCAATCGGGGGTTTGAGATGGAATTTAACACGATTAAAGAGGTTGAAGCCGCAATTCGCAGAGCTTTTGAGGTGGACAGGATCCTTCCGGCCGTGCGCCCGGGAAATTCAGGCTCTCTTTTGGGGAAGATGATTATTATTCCGGATATGGAAAGATCTTTGGAAGATTTAATTGAGGATAGCGAAAAAGACCGGCATAATCTGACGCGCGAAGATCTGGAATTGTGGCGGGTGGTGATGTCTGAATGGCTGCCGTCTTTGCGAGGAGTGGAGCGCGAAGTTGTAAAGTGCCGCTGTTCCGGTATGGGGTGGAAAAGAACGGCGCGGCGACTCGTACAAAAGAAACTCGCCGATCGAGAACTTGACAGGACGACATTATGGCGAAAATTTAAGTCCGGGCTTGAGGATATTTTGTTAAAATTAACTGCTTTTTAATAAAGGTTAATTTTTTGCAACACTTTGCAACACTTTTGCAACATTTTTGATGCAACACTTTTCAAAAAAATGTGGTATATTTTTGCTATAATGTGGGAACAAAGTATAAATTCTTTCATTTCTATTTCATAGCCGCCTGTTGCCGGGCGGCTTTTTTTATGGCGCGGTGGAGCAGAAGCAGCTCGCTTGGTTCATATCCAAGAGGCCGATGGTGCAAGTCCATCCCGCGCAACCAAAACCAAAATCAACCAGACAAAGGAGTCTACCATGAAATTAAAAGCAAAACACGATCTGACACTTCCGGACGGCAAAACCACTATTAAGGCCGGAAAAGAGTTTGATTATAACGGAGATCTGGCGCCCATTGCCGAAGTTGTGGATGTCCTAAGCTTTGAAAATGCCCCTGAAGCTCCGAAAGAACCGGAAGCGTCACAAACTGCCGCCAAAATGTCGGAAGAGCAGATCCGCGCCCGGGCAAAAGAGCTGAAAATTCCGAGCTATCACCTGAAAGGCATTGATAAGCTGGCGGAAGAAATCGCCGAAGCTGAAAAGAAGATCTCTGAAAAGGCTGTCTCCGCTGCCGAAAGAAAGGAAGAAAACGAACCAAAGACCAAAGAAGAGGACGGCGGCGACGAACCGAAAACTCAGGACGAAACACCGACACCTGAAGCTCCGAAAGAACCGGAAGGAAATGCCAATGCTTAAACTTGGGGAAAAAATCTTTTTTGCTGATATTGAAAACAATAAGGTCAAAGCCGGCGTCGTTTGCGGGCACTCCATTAACGGTCAGGGCTTTGAGGTCTACGCGATTAAAGGCGATGACGGTGTTTGGAGTGAAAATTTTGCTACTCTGTGCGCTGGTAATGAGAAACAGTTATCTGACAAGCTGCCGACACTTGTTGCCTTAAATAAGGAAATTAAGGAAGTAACCAGTAAAGCAAATCGAAAAATCGATGAGTTGCTCGAACTTATTCGAGGAAAACCGAAATTTGAACATTTAACAGAGAAAGGAAAATGATTTAGGGGCAGTAAAACAAACTGCCCTTTCTTTTTCCATGCAACCCGAAAGGATAATTCATGGGGAAGACTGGAAGACCATTAAAATTTAAGACGTCAAAAGAATTACAGGCGGCAATCGATGAATATTTTGAAGGCTGTGGCGATAAGCTTGTAACTGATGACGAAGGGAACGCGGTAACTGATAAATCGGGAAATCCGGTTTTTATTCCAAATCCGCCGACGATTGCCGGACTGGCTCTCGCGCTTGGGTTTGAAGACAGACAAAGCATTTATGATTATAAAGACCGACCGGAGTTTTCTTGCGTAATAAAAAAAGCAATAACCCGTATTGAAGAATACGCGGAGCAACACCTTTACATCGGACGGGCAACCGGAGCGATCTTCTGGCTCAAAAACCACAAATGGACGGATAAAACAGAAATTGAAGCAAAAGTCGGCACTTATTCATTGTTTGAGGAAGCTGTAAAAGAAAAGGCTAAAAAATATGATACTGTCAAACGAAGTAAAAAAACAGTTAAAAAACAGTCTCGTCGCATTTCGTGATGTTGTTTTGTACAACGATCCCAAGTATGAGTGCGAACCTGCGCCGTTTCATTATCAGCTTTCTGATCTTTTGCTGCATGAAAAAGGCCATGTTGCAATCGAGATGTTTCGTGAAAGTGGTAAAAGCTCTTATGCTTTGCGTGCTTTTCCGCTGCATTGTCTGGCCTATCCGGATTCAAGCCGCGATTTTGTGGTTATCATCAAACAAAATCAGCCGATTGCCAGCGCTAAGCTTAAAGATATTATTAATGAATACAAATCAAATCCATTGTTGCAGCACAACCTTGTTGCTATCCGTGAGGAAAACAGCAAGGTTTTCTCGGTTGATGTAAAAAACGAAAACGGGGAAACGGTTAATGTCCGCATTGAAGCGTACGGCAAAGGAGCTGGTATTCGAGGCCTGAACTCTCAAGACAGGCGCCCGAAAATTATTGTCCTTGACGATATACAGGATAAGGACGACGCCAGATCAGAAACGGTAACAGCGACTGACTGGGACTGGTTTTTGTCTGATATTATCTTTTTGGGCGAACACACGCGTATTTTCTTTATTGGAAATAACTTAGGCGAACGCTGTTGTATGGAAAAGTGCATTTCCTCGAAGGATGAGATCGGTTTTAAGGTTATTCGGGTACCGATAATTGTCGATGGCGCGCCTTCCTGGCCTTCTCGGCACAATTTGAATGATATTTTGGCCGAACGAAATAATTATGCCAAAATCGGCAAGTTAGATATTTGGATGGCCGAAAAAATGTGCGTGGCCGTTGCAGAAGAAAGCAAAGTATTCCAAGAAGAGGATTTCCGTTACTTTTCGGCATGGAGAGCGCCGGACATTATAAAGCGCTGTAACTTGTTTGCCTGCCTTGATCCGGCGTCAAGCCTTGATCCGGAAAGCTGCTATCGAGCCATAACATTAACTGGCGTTGATGCTGACAATCGCTGGTTTTTGTTTGAGGTTAAGTTCGGCCGCTGGGACAGTGCGGACATCGTTAATATTATTTTTGATATGGTTGTCAAATATCGGCTTAAAGATTTTCATATCGAGAAAGGCTGGTGGGAACAGGTTATGCGCCCGTTCCTGACAAAAGAAATGCAGCGCCGAAACATATTTTTTAATGTTGTGCCGCTGGAACACGCCAAAAGAGGTTCAAAACTGGAGCGGATTAAGATGCTTCAGCCGAGATTTAAGGCGCACACCGTTTATTTCCCCGATGAGGCCGATTGGCTAGGGGAATTCAAAACGGAGCTTTCCGGTGTAACAAAAGACGCGATTAAGAGCGAATATATCGACTGTGTCGACGCGTTTGCCATGACGGATCAGGTTGCATATGCACCGGTAAATGCTCGTATCGGTTATGAAACATCTATCCGGAGAGATCGAGAAAGACAAAGCTCCGGACAAAGTTTGTTTGCCATTGCTGGATATTAGGGAGGGCGGAATGAATATTTTATTGGGAAGTGTCGCATCAATGGAAACAATCAAAGGCTGGATTGAGACAGTAAACGAAGAATTTGGCCTATCTGCGCAAAATGAGGCGTGTTTGCGTCACTTTGCAGCCATGAAAGACTATTATATCTTTATTTTTGAGCCGGACTGGTATGCCGTTCTTGAACCTGCAGCCGATGTCTGGGGTAACCGGGAAATGCACGTCGTTTCTTATTACACCAAAAAGGAAAGCCGGAATATCCGGCTTTTTTTAATGATCCAACGCAAAATCGAAGAAATCGCGAAGGCGTGGGATTGCAAATTTTTAATACAGGGAAGCCATTTAGGCGACAGGCTTTTCAAGTATTTGGAGCACAGCGGTTATAAAGTCGCCACCATGAAAAAGGAGCTTTATTAAATGGGAAGTGTAGGAAAAATTGTCGGCATTGCTCTGGCGCCAGTTACTGGGGGAGCATCTTTGGTGTGGTCGAACCAACAGTCAAAAGCTGAAAAAGCGGCCAAACAGGCGGCTGCAGCTCAAGCGGCACAGGCGCAAGCCCTGATTAATGAACAAAAGAACGCCGAAAGCACGGCAAAAGCACAAGCGACGGCCTCAAGACGTGCAGCACACGCCAACGACACAAAGACCGTTTACACAACAGCCTTAGGCGCTGCCTCTGATGACAGCACTTTGAAAAAGAAAACTTTGCTCGGGAGTTAATAAAGATGGGAAGTATAAAGAAACTTTTTAATTCTCCGGAAAGGCGTGTCGCCCGCGGCGAGGGGCGCATGGTCGACGGCAATTTTGTTGAGTATACCGCAGCAGATAAAGAACATATCAACAAAGCAAATGCCAACAAGAACGCCGCCTATACCGATATTGCAGCTCAATCGATGCTCGGCCGGTATTCTGGAGATGCCGTTTCTGAAGAAGAAATGCCAAAGAAAAAGAAAATGGCTATTTCAACATTGCTCGGCGGTTCAAGCGTTTTGGGTGGTTAACATGGATAATAATGCAAAAACAGAACAGGAGATCCTGGACGAAGAGCACATCCGCCTTGCTGAAGCTAATCGTAACGCTGAATATGTGGATCTGTGGTTAAAAACGCGAAAAGCTAAGCAGGCAGAAGCTCAAAGGCCGGTAATTAAAAATAAGCTCGGGGGCGCCTAATGATGGATTTATCTGCTGAAAAAATCATAAAAAATTACAGCAATCTCAAAAGTTCTCGTCAAGATTTCGACAGCCTTTATCAGAAATTGCATAATTATTTCTATGTTGAAGATGCGAATATTACGGAGAAAAAGAATAAAGGATCCGAACTTCATGCGCTTTTGGACAGTACATCCCTTGATTGCGCCGATGTTTTGGCCGCCGGTTTATCAAATTATTTGACGCCGGATTCCGCCAAATGGCTTTTCCTCGAACACCCTAACCGTGAATTGCGGGACAGGCCGGAAGTTAAAAACTGGATGCAGGATGTAACGGACGAAGTATTATTGACGCTTTCCCGCTCCAATTTTTATAACCAAATGCCTATCTTTTATAAAGCGAGCGGTGTTTATGGAACGGCAGCATTGTTTTGTGAAAAAGATTTATATGACGGCGTGCGTTTCTATAATATCCCGATTGAAAAGCTTTATTTGACAGAAGACGCCAGAGAGCGCCCGAATGAGTTTTACATAAAATTTGAATATACAGCCGAACAGGCGTTGTCCCGTTTTGGTGATAGATGTTCACAGGAAATTAAAGATTGCTACGCCGCCGGTCAAAATGAAGACAAGAAATTTAATTTTATTTGTTATTTCGGTAAACGCATGGAGCGGGATCCGGACAAAATGAACAAAGAAAATATGCCGATCCGAATGGTTTGGGTGGACGAAAAAACAAGAAATATTATGCACGAAGACGGTTTTCGGAGTATGCCATGCGTCGCACACCGTTTTTATAAACGTTCTCAAGTTGTTTATGGATATTCTCCGGCGATGAAAGCTATACCGTATGTCCGCATGGCAAATACAATATCTGACACAATGCTTCGGGCAGCGATGAAACAAGCTGATCCGGCGATTGCTTTGCCGGATGACGCTTTTCTTGGAACCCCGAATTTTAATCCTCGGGCAATTAATTATTATCAAAGGGGAATGCTTAACCCCAAAGACGAGATTTTCCCGATCGGAAATTTCGGTAATCCGCATATTGCGATTGAGCACTTGCAATATTATCAACAACAAATTCGCGATATTATGTTTTACAACACATTTCAGGCTTTTTCTGAATTAACAAAACAAATGACCGTCCCCGAGGTTATGGAGAGAGTTTCTGAAAAAATGGTTTTACTTGGCCCGGCCGTCGGCCGTTTTATGAGTGACGTTTTGCAACCGCTAATCGAAAAGGTTGTATTTGTGTTTTACGAGGAAAATCGGCTGCCGCGGATGCCTGATGTTATGCTGCGGGATCCTGAGTTTGAGGTGAAATTTGTCGGACGGTTAGTTCAGGCACAGCGTCAGAGCGAAGTCAACAATATTGTCAACGCCATGGCAATCGCCGGTCAGATTGCACAGCTTAAGCCCGAAACCATCGACAAAATTAATACCGATGAAGCTGTCGATGAAATATTCAATATTACCGGAGTTCCGACAAGAATTTTAAATCCGGACGCCAAGGTTCAGGAAACGCGCCAAGCACGGGCGCAGGCTCAGGCGCAGGAAGCTCAGCTTGCAATGGCGCAGTCAGCGGCTCAAACATATAAAGCGGCAGCGGAAGGAGAAAGAAATGTCAGCGCATCTCAACCTGAAGGATAAAAACACAATAGCGGATCTGCATACAGCATTAAAGGACATATCCGTTAAATACCCGATTATTATGGATTTTCTCGAATATTACTGCGGGTATAACACGCCGGTCGCCAGCAGCGACCCTTATAAAATTTCATATTCCGGGGGCAAACGGGATGTGATCCTGATGATAAAAACTCTAATGCGCGACGATATTTTGCCCGAAAATGTCGCGCAATATTATGAAAGGAATTTATAAACATGACTGAACCGATGACAACTGATCCGGCCGTTAATGGAAACGGGCAGCCTGAGGGAACAGGACAATCTTTTGATTTCTCTTCGGCCTTGTCTGCTGAATACAAAGACAATCCGTCAATTACAAAATTCGGCGGGGATATAAACAAACTTTCAAAAAGCTATCTTGAATTGCAATCCTTAATGGGACAAGGGCGGGTTGCTATTCCAAAGGACGATGCGGACGCGGTTGCATGGGGATTGTATGATAAGGCTTTCGGCGTCCCTGATACCGCCGACGGTTATCAGCTAAACGCCGCTGAAGGCGCTGATCTGGCAGAATTTAAAAGCCTTATGAAGCAAAATCATATCTCCCCGGCTGTTGCACAAAAGCTTCTCGATGCACATCTGCATGAATTTGAGGTTTATGAGCAGATGAAGGAGCAACAGGCTGAAGTTGATAAATCCAATGCCGAACAACAGCTCAAAAAAGAATGGGGATTGAAATACTCCGAAAATATGTCAAAAGCAGCCAAATATCTGGAAAAGATGTCCGGCAGCAAAGAAGATTACGAGTATTTCCTGGGTAAAATCGGCAATGACGCAAAATTTATTAAGTTGCTTGCACAAATGGGTAATTCAATTTCTGAAGGCTCTCTTGGCGGCATGGAAGGACAAGTTTCCGGCTTTACGAAAACCCCTTCTGAAGCAAAAGCAGAGCTTGACAAGATTTTGAATGATCCGAGCGACGCATATTGGGCAGGAGCGCGAAACCGGCGCAACGATCCGATATGGTGCAAACAAAACAATCAGAGCTTTGTTTCTGAAGCTGAACGCAAAGCTCGGGTTAGTTATGTCCAGTCGCTAATGGCAATGCAGGGATAAGCGAAAGCCCCCGAAAAACCAAGCCCCCGCCATACGGCGGATAAGGTTAAAAAAAAGAACAGTCGCGAGGAATTTTTCCCGCGATTTTTTTTAATTCTTAAAGGAAAGGAAAGATAATGACTGAATCTACTCAGTATGACGTCAGGGCGCAATCTTATTCCCAAGTAATTTTGCCTCTGGCACGTCAGGAAAAATCTATGCTTTACAACCGTGTGTTTGTAAAGACAGACATTACTGGTAAATCTTTTTACCAAGATCAGATCGGCAACTGGGAAATGTCGGCAAAAGTTTCCGTAAATGCGGACACCCCGGAAAACGATCCGAATTTGTCAAGAACCAGAATCGACATCAAGACTTATAACGACGCTCGTTTGATGGATCGTTCGCTGAAAATTCAGGAGCTGTCGGATCCGATGTCGGTTTCTTCCGTCTGCATCCAGTCTTCTGTCGGCATTCAGATTGACAAAATCATCTATGTAGCATTGGGCGGAATCGCTTACCGCGGAGAAGCGGGCGAGACAGCCGTGTCTTTCCCCGATACTCAGACGATTGCAGCGAATTTTGACGGCGCTTCGTCGGCTAATACGGGGTTGACCGTCGCGAAACTGCGTAGGGCTGCGAAAATGCTTGACGCGAAAGGCGTTCCGGCAAGCGATAGAACCTTCGTCGGCGGAGCGACGCAGAAAGAGCAGTTGCTCGGCACGACAGCGGCCACGTCTGCGGATTATAACAATGTCCGCGCTCTGGTGTCCGGCGATATTAATACCTTCCTCGGCTTCAATTTCGTTTGGCTGCCGGATGGTATTATTGCAAAAGATAGTTCTTCGGTTGCGTCTTGCTACGCTTTTCATAAGACGGGCGTTTGCTTCGGTATGCTGGAAGAGCTGTTCTTGCGTATCGATGAGAGGAAAGACAAATCCTACTCTAAACAGGTCTACTACGAGATCTCTGGCGGCGCTGGCCGTCTGGAAGAAGCTAAGGTCGTTAAGGTTTTGGCTGACGAAACCGTTGTTGTCAACAACAACTAACAAAGGGAGTATTTAATATGACTACCGTAAATTCAACAACCTACGCCGCTCAGGAAGGCGCCAAAATGGCGCTTTCTTCCGGTATTATCAATACCAGCGTCAAAGTTACTTCTGGCGACTATGAAGCTAAGGCTGCGGCAACTGGAACCGTTATTAATCTTTGCAAACTGCCTAAAGGCGCTGTTGTTCATGATGTTGTCATCGACACAGAAGCCCTCGGCACAAGCGTTACTTTGGCCGTCGGCGATGGTGCGGATAATGACCGCTATATTGTGGCAACCGCTGCCGCTACGGCCGGGCAGATTAAAACGGGAATCGGCGGTAAAGGCTACCGCGTCGGAACCAACGAAGGCGACGACGTGCTGACCGCAACCGTCGGCGGGGCTGCTGCAACCGGTAAAATTCATTTTACCATATTGTATGCCTAACAAAAAACTGAAAGAGAGGGCTAAAAACCCTCTCTTTTTTACTTCTGAGGTATAAAATGAGCGATGTTTCTATCGTTAACCGGGCGCTTGCGCTTATCGGAGCAAACAAAATAACATCATTATCCGACGAGACACTGGAAGCTCAATCAGCAAACAATATGTATGAGGGAAGTCTTAAAAGCATTTTATCAGAATGCTGCTGGGGATTTGCCAAAAAAAGAGCATGGCTTAATATGCTGACAATTAAACCGGCTTTCGGCGGCGGAAATTATTTTCAACCGCCATCAGATTATGTCCGAATATTCAAAAAAACAGCAGACGCGGAGTTTGAGGGAGAGTATCTGCTGTCGTATGCCGACAAACTAGGCGTTATCTATACTTTTTTACAAAAAGACACAAATCGTTATACACCGCAGTTTATTGACGCTTTCGCCTGTCGTTTGGCTTATGACATGTCTTTTGACCTGACAAACAGTTCTTCAAAACAAGAAAGCTTATTGAGACTTTACAAAGGCGAATTTTTGCCCATCGCCCGTTCGGCAGATGCCAGAGACAGAATGCCCGAAAAGGCTTCAGATGATTATTGGATCAATTCTGTAAATAGTGCGAGGTGGGATTA
This sequence comes from uncultured Pseudomonadota bacterium, assembly GCA_949295085.1. Taxonomy (GTDB): domain Bacteria; phylum Pseudomonadota; class Alphaproteobacteria; order RF32; family CAG-239; genus CAZU01. The sequence goes on along the minus strand of CASFJS010000005.1, from coordinate 74,186 downwards.
ATGGCCAGAGTTTCTCCTATTTATCCGACGTTCGCCCGCGGTGAAGTTTCGCCGTTAATGTTTGGCCGCGTTGATATAGAGCCGTACAGTTCTTGTCTGGACAAATGTCGAAATTGCTGGATACGCCCGTTTGGCGTTGTTTCTCGGATTGCCGGATCCGAATATATTACAACAGCTAAGGGCAAGGCTCGTCTGCTTAAATTTGTTTTTTCGGCAACAGACAGCTACATGATTGAATGCGGGGCTGGATATTTTCGATTTTTTAACAATGGCGGCTATGTTGTCGATGATGATGGCGAAGTCTACGAGATTACAAATCCTTTTACAGAAGAGCAACTCAAAACAATTCAATACGTCCAGCTCGATGATATTATCAAAATTACTTACAAAGACGATGCCGGGAATACAAATAAGCCTCTTGAGCTTATTCGCAAGGCATCGAATGATTGGGAATTGAAAGAAGTTTCTTTCAAATGTACGCCGTTTTTGGAAGAAAATTTGACGGATACGACGTTAATGGCCTCCGGAACTGAGGGAAATATAACAGTTTCGGCGTCATCCCCGATCTTCAATTCAAAGCACGTCGGCTCTTATTGGTGGCTCGGCGCGAAGACCACTGTTGATAATCTCGAAAAACAGGGCTTTTTCAAAATAACCGGTTTCACGGACAGCACGCACGTTTCCGCAACTGTACAATGGAAATTATCAACGGCCTCGGCCACAAAAGAATGGGCTGAGGGTGCATGGGGAGATTTTCGGGGTTATCCTGCCTGCATAGGTTTGCTTGATGGACGTCTGTATTATGGGCGGACGCCGAACAGCCCGCGTAATATTTACGGAAGCCGCCCCTATGCTTATGAAGACTTTACGCCTGCCGTGGACAATGAGGCGGACGGTGCTGTCAATATTGAACTGGCGACAAACTCGAGCGGCGATGGATCCGATATTCGGTGGATTGTCGGCACGAATTATTTGCTGGTCGGGACTTATGGATCCGAATTTGTTGTAAAAGGATCCGGAGATTCCGGCATTGACGCTGCAACAGCGCCGTCGGCAAGGGCCCGATCAAACTGGGGTGTTGAAAGTATACAGCCGATAACGATAGACAGCACAATTCATTTTGTACAACGTACGGGGAAAAAAGTCAGACAATTTATGTATGACTATTATTTGGACAGCTACAAAGCCGTTGATGTCAGTTTGTTTTCGGAACACCTATTCTCGGAAAGTCCTATTGTCAGCATTACTTATCAAAAGAACCCCGACAGTATTTTATGGTGTTTACGCGAAGACGGCAAAATGGCTGGTCTTACTCTCGAAGCTAATCAGCAAGTGCAAGCGTGGTGTTTGCTTGAGTTCGACGGAATTGTTGAAAGTGTCGAAACTATCCCTTCATATAACGGATTGTATGATGAAACCTACATGATTGTGCGCCGGGAAATTAACGGGGAAACCGTCCGTCATATTGAACGGGTGCAGGATATTATTACGCCGGAAATACAAACTTTATGTTGGTATGTTCGCGACGGTCTTTATTATTCAGCCTTTGCCGCAACGTCAGGAAACAGCATAACGTTATCTGGGGCATCCGGCAATATTACCGTGACAGCGGAAAATAATATTTTCAATTCCGGAATGACAGGAAAGCGCGTCAGAATGATTGACGAGGCCTATAATATTCTCGGAGAAGCCGAGATTACGGAGTTTATATCAGAAAAACAAATAAAAGGAATTACTAAAAAAGATTTTCCGTCATTATCGATTGATGGCGGGAGCTGGGGAATTTCCGTTGTTGATATATCCGGCCTTAATCATCTTGAGGGGAAAACGGTTCAAATTTTAGCGGATGGGGCTGTTCAGTCGGAAAAAACCGTTACAAACGGTTCTATCCGGCTCGAATTGGACGCTTTTTATATAATAGCCGGTCTTGGCTACAAATCATATATAAAAACAATGCCGTTTGAAGCGGGTTCTCAAAACGGAACGGCCGTAGGTAAAAGAAAGCGCGTTAACGAGCTATCTCTTAGGGTTTGGCGGACTTCAGGTTGCTGTGTCGGTTTTGACAGCGACCATATGCAAAAAGTCAAATATCGAGATCCGGAAACGCCGATGGGCGTGCCGCAGCCGCTTTTTACAGGGATTATCCCAAACATAAAATACAATCAGGGTTGGACATGGGACGCAAGCGTTACAGTGGAACAAAGCGAACCGTTGCCGATGAACATTTTGGCTATTGCGCCATTGATTAACGAACAAGACAAGTGAGGTTTACATGGGAGCAGGAGCAGCTTTTGCCGCAGCCGCGGGGATACAGGCTATTTCTTCTATTGCCGGATCATATTCTGATTATCAGGCGAGCAAAGAACAGGCAAGACAATATAATCTTCAGTCGCAACAGCTTGAGCTTCAGAAAAACATTTTATCCGATCAATACCGGACAAAACGCAATCAGCTTCAAGGATCGGCTATTGCCAAAGCCGGAGCAAGCGGCGTCAAAGTTTCCGGAAGTGTGGCGAACTCCATTAATACCAGCCTGACCGAACTCGGCATGGAAGAGAGTTATCGCAAATTTAATATTAATATGGAGCAAAACAATCTTAATTATAACGCCAAAGCAACAAAAGCTCGAGCGAAGCAACGTTTTTTATCAAGCCTTATTGGCACTGGCGCGAATGCTCTGGCAAATTATTCGACCTATCAAAACTATTGGGGAACTCCGGTTCGCGATGTTACCGGGACGGCCAGAAGTGGCGGAAATGTCATGTTTACAAATTCGAGTTATATAGGATAAAGAAATGGCGAGATTACCAGTATATACAAACGAAGCTAATATTCGTGTTGCGGATCCCGTAAAAATTACCGGAAACCAAACATGGGACGAAGCCGGGAAAGCGGCCAAAATCGGAACCGAGCTCGCTGTTCGCTGGCAGGAGACGCAAAACGCAGCTGAAAATCTTGATGGTAAAAATCGCATGATTGCAGCGGCAAATGATGTCTTGGAGGAGGCCGAAAACTTTACAAAATATAAAACCCCGGCGGATCTAAAACGCAAGGAAGACGAGCTTCTTGGAAAGCTCGACGGTATTCTTCCGGAAGTAACGAGCGGCTTTACAAATGATATGAACGCCTCTAATTTTTCGGCAGAATATCAATTAACAATGGCACAAAACTCGGAAAAGTTAAAATCTATATTTCGCAGCAAGTATATTGATAACAACGCCGCAAACCTTACTTTGTCTAAAGAAAACAATATGAAGGCTTATGTTTCAACCGGCAATGAAGCGTATAAAAATAGTTATCTGGCCGACTTGGAAAACTCTTTTAAAGCCGGATATCTCAGCGAAGAAGAAAAGACAAAACAGGCGTTGAGTGTCGACGACTGGGAGCAATATAGGGTTTTGAGAGAAGCCGAAACGGATCCCGAGGCTGTAATTGCCAATCTCAAAAGCGGAAATTATAATATTAAACCTGAAAATATGAATGATTTATTAACAAATCTTAATAGCATTAAGACCAATAAAAAACTTTTAGATCAGTATGAGGAAACGGCTCGGCAGGACGCCGGAGAAAGCGAAACAACCGCTTTTATTTATGGGTCTTCTACTTATGACGAAAAATTGCAATATATTAACAACAAAGAATTTTCCGGCGACATTTCCGGCGCTTTTGCCGTTAAAGCGCGGCGGGCAATCCGTCAGTTTAAGCCCGATGCCGAAAAGCGAGTATCTAACGCTCAATCAATGGCCGATGTATTACAAAGGGTTTACGACCTTAACAGCGGTGCGGCAGACAGCACAGAATACCTTAACGGCATACGTTCTATTCGAGAATCCGTTGTTGACTTGCATTCTTCCGGAGAAATAACAACAAAAGACGCAATGTCTTTGAACAATCAGATAAGCACCGCAACTCGAGCACGCGTAGCGGAAGCAACTTTCGATGTTAGTTATAAATTCAATGACGCGCGGGACTATTTCAAAACCACTCTTCCGCCAGAATATCAGAACGAGGCTATCCGAGATTTGTTTTATTCAACGCAAGATCTCAACCTTGACGGCAAAAGCGAAAAGGAAATTGATCGTATTTATCAAAAAAAGGCTGTTGAAATATCGAACAATATCCTCAAGAACGGAAGATTAAACGCCGAAAAGGCCTATCAGAACATTACTGCCGCGTCAGACGATCAATTCATATCAAGTCTTGCTTCTCAACGTGGCGTCGATACTGAGACAATCAATAAAGATATTGACGAGACGGCGCAAAAATACGGCATTTCTCGAGAAGAAGTTATCAACAGACTGAAAGGGAATATGTAATGGCTGACTTATTTAAGGAATACGGCATAAATTATCAGCCGAAAGATCTTTTTGCTGAATACGGCATTACACCGCCGACCGCGGCAGAAACGAATACAGGGCTTGGAAATAAGCTTCTTGATATTGACAGATATAAAGAAACATCTCGCCTTTACGATGAGCGGCTGACAGAATTAAAAACACAAAAAGAAGAAAAATCAATTTCAAATATGCTGGCGGATCTATCTATGGATGAAAACGGCGACGTAAAATGGGAGTGGTATAATCCGCTTAGCTGGATCGGATCGAGCGTTGCAAAGAATAGAAAATATCTTGACGATCAGATTTCAGCATTGGAAACCAACGAAGAGCTCATCAAAAGCACTATGACGCCGGAACGCTTCCAAGAAATAAAAGATTTTGGGGCTGTCGGTATTTATGAAAGCGCGAAAAGAAATATCAAATGGGAGAACGTCCCTCTCGCGGGCGGTTTCGTTGAGGGATATAAAAAAGGCAGAATCGCCGACATCATGGAAAAGATCAGAGACGGGGAAGAATTATCGGACGGCGAAAATGAAACTGTTAAAGAATATTTAGACGACCAGATCGAGCTTGCAATCCGCGGGACTTCTTTCGGTGGAAAAATCGTTGACGGGGTTTCTCGTATGCCTGCTTTTATGATTGAATACGGGCTCGCTAAAGGGATGTTTGGCAAAGTTTCGGGTGTGGCAGCCAAAACCGCAGTCGGAAAAAAACTTGCTACTGTCGCCGGAAACGCAGCCACAAAAATTTCAAGCACGGGAAAAGCCGGACAAATTGCCGTTAAGGCCGCTAAGGTAACAGGAACGGCAGCCGGACGGGCAATGTTTATGCCGTCGTTTACTTATAATAACTATAACGACATTCGATTAAATGATATTTACTCGCTCGGAGAAAACGGACAAACATTATTTAATGACAATCCGGAAAACAAGGCAACTATGGTCTTAAAAGCTTTTGCCCTAACCTCAATTACAGCATTAGCCGAGGATTCCGGCGAGGCAATCACATCTCTTGTTAAGAAAGGCGTGTCCCCTATTTTCAACAAACTTCCGGTTTCTGTGCGCAATGAAATTGTAAAACTCGCCAGACAGACGGATAAATACAAAGATACGCCTATCTCGCAGATGTTCAGTAAAGGCGGATATAGTAATTTGCTTGGTGAGATTGGCGAAGAAAGGCTTGAATCCTTGCTTGGTGCGGTTACGGGATTAAACCCGCAGGGAGACACTTATTTTGACAGTATTGGCAATGCGTTGCTTCCTGGATGGGAGCAATTTATGATTGAAGCTGGCGTTATCTCGGTTGCTGGGGGCGCCCGTAGCGGTCTTAATTATCTGTATAGCAAAGGTTTTCCCGCAAAATTTTTGAAAAATTTATCAACCGCCGAACAAGATCGACTTGTGGAAAATGAGATCAACAAAGAAACTCCTCGTCCTCTTGTTGCGCCGCAAATAGAGGAAGTGCCTTTAAGCAAAATATCTTTATCGCCGGATATTCCAAACTTTAAAGAAGGCGCTAATGAAAACGGCGTTGTTGCTGGAGAGCAGCTTCAGGGGACTTATGACAGGATCGGCACGCCGCCGATTGTTTTGTGGCAGAGAAATGATGGACATCTTGAGATTATAACCGGTCGTCATAGATTTGACTTGGCAAAAAGAACCGGTGAAGATACAATACCCGCACAGATTTTGAAAGAATCGGACGGCTTCACGGCAACAATGGCTCGTATGCTGGATGTCGAACAGAATATAAAAGATGAAAAAGGGAGTGTTAGGGATTATGCAAGATACTTCAAACACAACAATATCACGCACGAGGAAGCCTACAGACGAGGACTTTTGGGAAGAGCTAAAGGACGTGCCGCCTTCAGTATCGCAAAAGATGGAACAGATCCACTCTATGCTGGATTTGTCAACGGCGGAATATCTGAAGCAAAAGCAGCGGCAATCGCAAGCGGAGCCCCAAATAACGAGGCAGCCCAAGCTGCAGGAATAAAGGCAGCAAAGAAGCTAAGTCCGGAAGAACTACAAGCCTATGTGTCTGTTTTATCTTTGGAAAAGCCAAAAGAAACGGCGGATGGAGATCTTTTTGGCTTTGACAATAGCGCGGTAAAGGAAGCAGAAGCTATCGCCAAGCTTGTCGCAAAAGATAAAAAGGAGATTAACGACAAAATCCGTGCTGTCAAAGGGGCGTCAAACAATCCTAAAGCCGCTGAAGAAATGGGGCTGCGCTTTGCTGTAACACCTGAAAACATCGGAAAAGAGATTGAGCGGCTTGAAGGGGATATATATAAGCTCGATCATTTCTATTCATCTCCCGAACTTATGCAGTATTATCGTAGCAAAATAAACGGTGAACCGACAAAAAGCAGAGACGAGGTGTTTGCTGATATGCCGGTTTTTGATATGCCGTCGGATGTCTTTCGTCCTTATAGGGACTCCTCGGGAGAAAACGACAATAAAACTACCGATAAAGCGGCCGACACTGAACCGATAGAGATAAACAACGATGAAAGCTGGATCGATAATTGGAATCGCCATCTTTTTGACACCGTCGCGCCGTTGCAAAACATTTCTGACTTGGTCGCCGACCAATTAAAGCCAGGCCAACGTCCTGATCTTCTTGCCAGAACTTATCAATATTCCCGCATGATGATTGAAAAAAACATTACGGATCAGACCTACTATATTGATGAGAACGGAAACGAGGTTAACACCGGCGAAGGGTTTGTCCCTATCCTCAATGATTTTGCGTCTACTTTTGCCATGATTGAACCGCGGAAAAATGCAGCTCTTGACGATTTTAACGATTATCTTGTCGCTGTCCGCTATATTGAAGATCTCGATGAAATGGAAGGTGTAGAGGTTACGGAGCAGCAAAAAATTGATGCTGTGGCTTCTATCGCCAGACTTCAGGAAAAATACGGCGAGAATTACAATCTTTTTGAGGATTTCGCTAATCGGATTTATGGTTATCAACAGCGCATTCTTCATAACTTAGTCGATTCCGGCAATCTTTCTGAAGAGCAATTCAATGAAATTGTAGAGAAACATAAGCATTACGTTCCGTTTAAACGTGTTTTGGAAGAAAAAAATGTCGGCGGCGGCATTCCTAGCCGACCGGTATTTGATGAGGCGAGAACAAGCAAAGCAATAAAAAGGATCCGCGGATCAGAAAAGGCCGTTAAAAACGTCTTTGTTTCTATCGAAATGAATGCAGCAAACATTCTTGATCTTGCATACAGAAATAAGATAGCGCGTTCTGTAGCCGGACTTCAAAACTTTTTGCCTCAGTATATCCAGCCTAAAAAACCGTTATTTGAGAAAGGCAAAGCAAAAATAAAGGTCGCCTATGATCCGAGATTGCGGCAGCAGCTTGAGGAAGCTATTAAGGTTTTCGGCGGAAAACTTGAATATAAGAAAGCTCTCGGGAAAGGCGTTCTCGGGGATTACAACCCGAACGAAAGACTTATTCGGAAACGTCTCGGGACACAAGATCGGACACTCGCACATGAATTCGGCCACATGCTCGACTTTACCTTTGACACCGTCAATATATTATCTAATCCAGAATTGAGAAAAGAAATAGAAAAACTTGCAGAAGATCGCTTCTACAGTGTTGTCAACATTGGAACGCGCAGAAATGATAAGGGTGAAATAGAATTTACCGAAGAGCAACTCGAGAGGGTTAGAGAAGATTATATCAAGAGCCCCCGCGAACTTATGGCAAACATGTTTGATTTATATTTTACCTCTCGAGATTATCTGAAGAAAACCGCTCCAAAGACTTATGCCTATATTGAAAAGCTTTTCGATAATAAAGATTTACGTTTTCTTAAGAGCATTGCTCCGTCTTCATCTTCTAAAATGGAAGAAATCGAAGAGGATGTCTGGATCCCTTCAAGGCAAAAACCCTATGGAAATGTTATTGAATATTACGAAAACGGCAAAAAGAAATATATTGAAGTTGCGCAACCTATTTATGAGGCCATGCACCAGCTTAACCCGATTCAAGTCGGATGGCTGGAAAAAATATTCCGGATTGCTGGCATGCCTGCAAAGATTTTAAGATGGGGCGCGACAACAACGCCAAACTTTATTGTTCGAAATTTCATGAAAGACCAGTTCACAGCCTTTGTCCAAACCGAAAAAGGAATGAAAACGACTCCCCTTCAGACGGCCAAAGCGTTATTTGAAATAGCGGGACATGGAGATCTTTATAATCAGTGGCAAAAATCCGGCGGATCCGGAAGCGGTTATTATGATTGGTCGGAAGAAGGATCGCGCAAATTCTTAAAAGAGCTCAATAATAAAGACGGTAGATTTTGGAAAGCTATTTCTTGGCTGGAAAATGATGCTTTATGGAAGAAAGTAATAAATTTAGCGACATCTCCGGTCATGTTACCCGCAAAAACATATTTCAAAGGTGTTGAAAAGGTTTCTCAAGCTGTAGAAGAAGCAACACGTTTGGGAGCATTTATTAAAGCAAAACAAGCTGGGTTATCTGATATTGAAGCTGGTATTGCCAGCCGTGAGGCTACTGTTGATTTTGCACGAGGCGGAGACGCCAGTAAATTAATAAACCGATTTGTTCCGTTTTTTAACGTTGGTATGCAATCGGCTAATAAACTTTACCGAACAGCTAAATCTAATCCGTCGGCTTTTTTATTCAGCTCTTTAGCAACAATAGCCTTCCCATCGATTATGATTACCGGCTATTATTTATATGCCGCGCCGGAAGAAGAACGCCAGCGGTGGCTAGAAATACCCGATTATGTCCGAGATAACAACTGGTGTATTTTCCAAAACGGGGAGCTTGTGACGTTTCCTAAGCCTTTTACTGTAGGATATATGGGGACAATTTTCGAAGACATTTTAATTTGGGGTTATGATAAGGATAAACCTGCCGCCCGTGAATGGTGGGAGCTTATGTTAAGTGCAGCGGGATCTTTTAGCCCCGTTCAAACTCTCGGTTCGCTGCTGACACCGGTTGGGCAAGTTGCTATAGAATCAATGACAAATTATAATTTCTTTCAAGGGCGTTCAATTTATCCGGTGTGGATGGATCGTCTTCCACCGGAAGAAAGAAGTCTTAAAACAACATCCCAAACAGCACAATTTTTAGGAAAACATCTTAAAGTGTCCCCTGCTAAACTAGATAATGCTTTCAGAGGTATTTTATCTACCGCAGGAAAACAAACATTAGATTTTTCAGAAGATATGTGCGACAAATTTAAGCGTTGGAATGGACAGGAAGTCCCCGAGGATATTTCTATAAAAAAAGATGTTCCTGTCGTTGGCGCATTAGTCGGCAGGCTTCCCGATGGAACACGAAGCAACTCTTATCAAGAATTTGCCGAAAATTACAGACGCCTTTCACAGATAAAGGCCGCGTATTCGTCAAAGAGCGGAGAAGAAAAGGCAGCCTACCGGATCGAACATCGACAAGATCTGGCTGATTTTAACAGGCTTGATAATTACAGAAAACAAATTCGCCGTGTCCAGAAACAGGTTAACCGCCTGTATGATGACCCGAAAATGTCTTCAGAGCAAAAAACAAAAGAAATTATTGCACTCGAAAGACAAATAACAAAGATCGCTTTCGACGCCAATAAGGCATTGAGGCGAAAAGATTAACCACCAGCAGAAAGGAAAACCAAATGACGGTTGCTACACAAAGGAGTAAAACCGATCCTCAAGTCATGGGCGCATACACTTATGACTTCGGATTTGAAAGATTATCTCAGGATCCGACGGCGGAAGACGCCAAAAAGGCGATCAAAGTTGCTATTTCCGACGGCACAACGGAAACAATCCTTGAATATGGAAAAGATTATTCGGTTGATCTCGGCGCTTCCGGAATCGGCGGGACGGTTACCGTTACAGACCCAAAAGACAGTAGCTGGACGCTCATTGTTTATCGTGAATATGCTATGACGCAAGGTTCTGAATATCGGGATTACAATTCTTTTCCGGCGCCGACGCTTGAAAGTAATATGGATAAGACACTTATGCTCCTTCAGCAAGTGCAAGAACAGGTTGACCGCGCCCCAAAGGTTAATATGACGTCAAGTGTTGATCCTTACACTATTATCGGATACGTTGAGCGTATTAATCAAAGTATTGATAATATTGATACTGTTTCGGAAAATATAATATCTGTTGACACCGTTTCCGACAATATAGACGATATAAATATCACGGCGACAAATATCTCCGATGTAAATATTGTCGCGGCGAATATATCAAGCGTCAACAATGTTTCTGCTAATATGGCAAGTATTAAAGCTGTTGAGGGGAACACAGAAAACATTAACGCAGCAGTGGCCAATGAAAGCAATATTAATTCTGTTGCGGCAAATTCTACAAACATTAATACGGTTGCGGCAAATGCCGAGGCAATAAACGATGTGCATAGTAATATGGATGCCGTTTTGGATGCGCCGACGCAAGCACAAAATGCGGCTGATTCTGCAACAGCCGCCGCCGGATCGGCTTTTGCGGCTGCGGAAAGCGCCGACGCTGCCGAGCAAAGCGAGCTGAAGGCCGAAATTTATGCACAACGAACAAGAAGCGAGGGAGTTCCTATGAGTGTAATTGAACAGAAAAGAATTGAAGTGTCGGGAAACACTGTCAAATTATGGTGGCAGGATCCGCGCGACACTATTATTGACGGCTATGTTCTGGCAAGCTGGGCATCAACGACGATTGTTAAAAAACAAGGATCTTATCCTGAAGATGTGGACGACGGGACAGTTGTTGCGACTGTAACCACCCGGAACCAGTATTTGGACAGTCCGCTTACAGATACACAAGAGAATCCGGGGAACTGGTATTATCGAGCTTTTCCGCTATCGGTAAACGGTGTTTATTGTTTGGATAAAAGAAATTGTTTTGGGGTTGTTCTGTTCGGGTACCGGATTAATGAAACAGATCCGGTTCCGTCAACACGCGTTGAATACCTGCCTTATTGCGATAATTATTTTTATGATCCTTGTATTATGGATTTTGTTTCTGACACGTTCAACTGGGGAAGCTGGCGCAATGCCTTTTTTATTCCGAAACCTTGCGCTTTGAAATATGACGGCACAGTTGAATATTATCTGGATCCTGACAACTTTACACTCAAAGAAGACGGGACGGCTTCGGATGTGGCAAACTCTAGCTATGGCGGCAATTTTATGTGCGAATTTCCAGCAATCTTTATTAAGGTGTTCAAAGAGAACAACTATATTAACGTTCTTTTCTCAAACGTTAAGCTGGATGATGACTTTGAGTGCTGGAGCTGTAAAAAATCTGATGGGACTTATGCGTCAAACTTTTATCTGCCGATGTTTGAAGGAACAAATATAGACAGCAAGCTTCGCTCGATTGCAACGACAGGAAAACCGACTGCATCTACTAACGCTGAAACTGAGGCCACGCTTGCGACGGCGAACGGTACCGGTTGGAATACCACTCTTTGGGCCGATGAAATGCTAATGATGTTATTGTTCCCGCTGTTATTCAAGTCTACGGATAGCCAATCAACGCTTGGATATGGCGGCAGCGGCTCAACTTCCGGTTTGACGGTAAATAATAACGCGGCTGTAACAAAGGGGTTAATGTATGGTACAAGCGGTGGTTCAGCTTATGGCATTAATTATCTTGGTATGCATAACTGGTACGGTCATCGCTGGAGAAGACCAAACGGCTTAATGAACGCAAGCGGCAATATAAAAGTGAAGATGACACACTCAACGATAGACGGTTCAACTTCTGATGGTTTTAACCGCGCTGGTGATGGTTATATATCAACAGGCGTAAGACCACCAGAAGCAAGTCAAAGCTATATTAATCGTTATGAGCCTTTAGGCGGTGGTAAATATGGTATTGTTCCGAAAGCGACTAGCGGCAGTTCAAGCACATTCTACTGCGATGGTATGTGGACAAACAACGGACAATTAGATCAGCTGATCCTTGGCGGCTCTGTGAATGACGGTGCTCTCTGTGGTGTCTTCTGTTTCTCTGTTAACAATGCACCCTCGGCCTCGCATTGGAACATCGGCGCCTCGCTTTCTTATCACAACCTTTAAGGGGGTTTAAAAGGGGGAGAAATCCCCCTTGAATAATCGGGGATTGTGTGGGCGATCTGTTGGGCGGCGTTCTCCGTGCCGTTTTCGCTGATCCTTGGCGGCAATGTGAATAACGGTGCAATCTGTGGTGTCTTCTGTTTCAATGTTAACAATGCACCCTCGAACTCGAATTGGAACAACGGCGCCTCGCTTATTCTTATAGATGTTTTCTAAAATGCCCTATCAATTCCCTGCTAGGTATGGCAAAAATTAAGCTGTAAAAGGCACGGGTTAGTAACAAAATGGCGAAAGTCCGTGAGGCTATAAGAAAATGAAAACTTACAATCATTTATTTGAACAAATTGTTGATCCTGAGAATATTAAGAAAGCTATTTTGAAAGCATCTTTAGGTAAACGCAAAAAGTCAAGCGTTAAAAGAGCTTTAGAAAATATTGATAATATAGCCCTTGATTTAAGCAAACAATTAAGAAATGGAACTTGGCGACCTATTGATATACATCAGACAACGAAAATAAACGATGGTGTAGAGCTTAAAAAGAGATATATTGTTTGCCCGAACTTTGTTCGCGAACAATGCGTTCATCACGCCATTATGAATATCTGCGAGCCATTGTTTCGTAAAAAGTTTTATGAATATTCTTGCGGCAGCGTTAAGTGTCATGGCGGAGAGCAAGCAAAAAAGTACATTGAAAAAATTATTAGAAAATATCCAACAAGAACAAAATATGTTGCAAAGTTGGATATTAAAAAATTTTTTCACAATGCAAAGCCTAGTTTTATTTTTCGCGAATTAAGGCAGACGATCCGCGATAAAAGAGTTTTGCGGCTCTTTGCTTTGATTTTACGAGCCAATAAACAGATTATTGGTAAAAATATTATCAAAGGAGGAATTCCTATCGGATTTTATACAAGCCCTATCTTTGCGAATGTCTTACTCAATCGGTTAGACCATTCGATTAAAGAGCAGCTTGGAATTGAATTTTATGTCCGATATATGGATGATATAATTATGTTTAGCCCTAACAAACGCAAGCTCAAGCGGGCTTGCTTGGCGATTAAGGATTATGTCGAAAAAATAAAAATGAATTTGAAGCCAACGTGGCAGGTGCACCGTTTTGTGTCTGTCAATTTTATAGGCTATCAATTCAAACGAGGTGGCTTGGTTCGTTTGCGAGACAGAATATTTCTAAAATCCGTCCGCGCCGTTCGTCGTGTTGCAGAAAAACCTAAACCGACAATCCATGACTGCCTAAGGATTTTAAGCTATATGGGGCGATTTAAACACGCGAACACCTATGCGGCGTTTAAGCGGGATATATCCCCGTATGTGAACATTCGTGAATTACGGAAGCGTGTTTCACGGCATTATAAAAAATTGGCTAAACTTGCAAAAGAAAGGATGTTAAATGCAATACAAACGGACGGAAAGCCGTGTGCAGCCTGACAGCACACAGGAAATTTCCGGCGGTCGGTATTTGATCCGCCGAAATATTGAAAAAGAAAGCCGCACCGATGAAAACGGAGCGGCTTTTGATTTATGGGTATATGACGAAGCAGTAGCATCTGGCGCAGAATATGCCGCTTGGCTCGCTGTTAATCAGGCAGAGCTGCGTCGAGAAGCAGAAATCGTCGACGACTACACATTGCAATTAATTGAAGAGGGGGTTTTGTGATGAGAGCTATTGTTGCAAGCCTTAAAAGGCTTTATGAACAAGGGCGGATTGACAGCGAAACGCTGGCCGCAAGGGTTGAAAAAGGGACAATTACACTTGCCGAGTATAACTCGATAACTGGTGCAGACGACGAAACCTCTAACGAATGAGGTGCATAATGATAGATAAAATAAAAAATATCATCTGGCTAATTATGGTTTTCTTTACGGCGTGCGCTTTTGTACAAGGCCTGATAATGCTTCAGCCTCGCGTTACAAAGCTTGAAGAGCGCGTCGGGCTTTGTGATTCAAGATATACTCAAGTTGAAACGAGGGTGTCGGGCATAGAAATAAAACTTGATGCCTTATTGCGACAGAGCGAAGAGACCGGGAAAGACATTAAAGACATCTATCATTTAATTATGGAGCGGCATCGATGATAAATTGCAAAGAACGGATTAAACAACACGAAGGCTTCAGAGAAAAGCCTTATCGTTGCACTGCCGGAAAATTGACGATCGGTTATGGCAGAAACATCGAAAATAATGGAATTACAGAGGCGGAAGCCTCTTTTTTATTGGACAACGACTTAAAGCGGTGCGAAGCGGAATGTCGCCAAGCGTTCTCTTGGTTTGATAATCTCGACGACATCCGGCAGGGTATTATTATTGAGATGGATTTTAATCTTGGGCTTAAAAACTTTAAGGGCTTCAGGAAGATGCTTGCCGCTTGCGAAAAACAGGATTACGAGCTGGCCGCTCGTGAAATGCTGGACAGCCTTTGGGCGAGACAGGTTGGACAGCGCGCTGAAACTCTCGCCGATTTAATGAAAGGAAAAAACAATGCTTGACTGGATCACTGAACATTGGGACGATGTTTTGGCTATTTATGGCGGGCTCGTTGCTATTTGCACAACCGTCGTCAAATTCACTCCCTCAACAAAAGACGATGAGATCATCGGAAAAATTATCAACTTTCTTGACTTTTTTAGCACCGCTTTCAAAAAGTCAGATGCCGAGAAGCTGGAAAAATGACGTGGTTTAAATCGTGTCTTGAATGGATTACGGGGGCGGTAATCGCCCTCGTTTTCGTATATTGGCTCGGAAAAAAGGACGGAAAGCAAAATGAGAAGGAAGCGCAGACTGAAAAGACGCTTAACAAGATTGCTTCTGCTAAGCGTATTGATGACCTTTCTAGTGATGATATTGACCGGATGCCATCAAAATATGACTGACAGTTTCTGCTTTATATATTCGCCGGTTGCCGGAGCATCACAAATTCGGCCGGACAATCAGCGAATCGCTGTCAAACGGAACAATCTTAAATACGAGGAGCTGTGCGAATGATTAAAGAAGCTGATTTGAAAGACGAAGAACGTCAGCCTTGCGAGATATGGACGCGGGTAATGGGGTATTATCGGCCAGTTTCGGAATACAACCACGGTAAAAAATCAGAGTTTTATTCCCGGGTGTGTTTCAGAGAGGACAAGGCAATCAAAGAGATGAGTAATCAAAGGGCGGGATCTTGACAATCCCGCCTCATCATATTATCTTAAAATAATAATGATGATTTTAAGCACCATTATTAAGATGCTTAAACCTTTGACTAAGTTCATCATCTTACCCTTTCAGCCCTTAGCGGGCGGTTGGGAAAGAAGCTGACCTTAACCGCATGAAAAACAAAAAGTACTTGACTTTTTTATTATTCTATGCGATACTTCCAATACAAGGATAGGAAGTTGTGTTGGTCAACTTCTTTCCAAGTTTGGAAAAAAAGCCTCGGGACTCGACCCCTTGGCTTTTTCTTTATATGAAAATACCTCTTGCGAGTCAAGCGCTTATTATGCGGCGAGAGTTAAGTTTTTCTTTTAAGGAAATAATGTCAGAACGGCGGTTAAGGTATGGTGTTAAATCAATGACATTGGTTCGAATATTGTCCGAATTGGGCAGCCATTATCAGTATAAAGCCTTGTTTTTACAGGGCTTTTCTTTTTATAAGTCAATAACTGCTAATAACTTCTGCTAATAAATCTCATTGGAATTAGCCTTAAATACCGGAGGCTTGTTCATGCTTTACGAACCAAAGATAAAAAGATTGCAAATATCAGGTCTGCAATGATACTAACCTTATAAAATACCTTTTATTTTATCTTTTATCATAGATTAAATACAAAATTCAACGAGAGCAAAAAAATTATTTACAGATTTATAAAATTTCACCAATTTTATTATTTTTTCCTTCATCATCAATGTCATCGCGTTAATTTTGCGACGCGTTGTATATAAATTGCGATTTGTGCGTTGGCTGGTCAGCCAAGGCCGGTATGGTTGGTTTATATCATCAAAAATCAATCCCTCCACTCAAAATGCAGGAAAACGAAGGGAAACAATATATTTACTAAAAAATCATTTCATACTTTTCAGCCAGTTTATAAGTTCTTGCCTTTTTTGACTCATTCGCATATTGCAAAAAACCCTCCGCAATCCATTGACGCAATAAAAATCGTGCTGATTGGGCGGAAATGCCTAATGTATCTGCAATTTGCGTACTGTTGACTTCTTTAAATTCTGCAAACAGTTCCAAGACTTTCCGCTGTTTAATATCAAGCTCGCGCAATATCGGGCTTTTATCTGCGGTATAGCCTTTGGTTTGTTCATTTGCCGCGTGTTGATTAACTTTATCAAAAGCATCAGCCACACCGGCCACAAAATATTCCAACCATGAGGTTATATCAGCTTCATTTCGTCCGTAATAATAATTGTGATGCGGATGTGTCTGCAAAGCATCATAATAGCGGATTAAATCCTTAGCATAATATTCTTCCAAGGAATAAATCCCTTTTAACCCATAACCGCCTTTACGCATAACAAAACTTGTCAATAGTCGTGCAGTTCGGCCATTTCCGTCATAATAAGGGTGTATGGTTACAAACTGGTAGTGCACAACTCCTGCCACCAATGGAACCGGTAAATTCGTTGCATTTTGCACCCATTGGCAAAATTCTTTCATCATATCCGGTACATCTTTGGCTTCCGGTGGCAAATAAATTTTAGCCCCGATTTCGCTATCATAAATAGCATTCTGATTATCTCGGTATGGTATTATACTTTGGCTGGCCTCAACCAAACTATGAATATGTGCAATCAGCTCTTCATCAAAAGAATGATTAGCAACAACGGCTTCTTCCATTGCATTCCAAGCCTTATAATAAGCCTTAACCTCCTGCTCGTCTTTTTCTCTTTGCGGCAGTTTCCGGCCTTTCAGAGCCTCGGCAACCTCTTTTCCGCTCAGACGATTACCTTCAATTTGCGTTGAATAGTGAATTGTGGCCACTTTTGCACTTTCCCGCAATGATAACAAAAGTTGCGGCGATATGGGCTGATTTTCAAACTGCTGCTTAATAACTTCGATTTTTGAAAGATTTGCAAGCATCCGAGAAGTTACCGTATATTTAGGACTAAAAGCCATGACAATTCCTTTAATGTTATTTTTACATTAAAATAGCATTATTTTTACATTAAATCAACATTAAAATAATTTATAGCCAAGCCAGTTTAAATAATGAACTAAAATTAACTTAATCAAAGTCTAATAACCACTTAAGCGCATTTATGTGTTTAATTCCTTTATTATCACTTTCATCATAGTCCATCGTTAATAAAAATTTTGGGAAATTATCATCAATTGCTTGCAATGGCTCTAATTCTCTCTCTAATGTTTGAGTATCTTGAACACTCAAAGATACTTGATAATATTCAACAATACCGCCACTTTTTGTCGCAACAAAATCTACTTCAACCAACCGCCCTTTGGAATAAACTTTACCCAAAGAGACTTTATACCCTCGTCTTATTAATTCAAGATAAACGACATTTTCAAGTATATGACCTGAATCAGCACCCTCTTTTCCCAATAACGCTGTCCTCAAGCCAATATCGGCGACATAATATTTGGCATTTGTTTCTAAAAGTTGCTTACCTTTAATGTCAAAAGGTTCACACTTATAAAGCAAATAACTGTCTTCCAAGCCTTGAATATACTGACTAATAGTTGGCACTGAAACACTAAAACCCGTAGATTTTAGACCGCGTTCTATTCCTCGAATAGATGTTTCATTACCAATATTGTCAAATAGATAGCGAACAACACCTTCTAACTTATTTCCATCTGCAATACCAAAACGACGAACAACATCTTTTTGAATAGTATTTAAATATACCGTATCCATTAAATAATCATTTATTAACTGCTTATCATACACAAGGCTTAATGTTTGAGGGAAACCACTTTCTTTTATATAATGGGAATACAAATATACAGGGTGATGCAAATTTTCAATATCTTTTCTAGTTCTCACATAAAGTTGAGCGAACATTGGATATGCATCAAAATATTCTCTAAAAGATAGAGGTTGCATTTTGATTTCTATATATCTTCCCCCCAGTTGATTGGCTAAATCACTAGAAAACATATACGCATTTGAACCTGTCAGATAAACATCTATATTATCTCTCAGTCTCAATGTGTTTGCTACAACTTGCCAATCGTTGAGCAATTGTATTTCATCTAGAAAAACATAATTCATTTTGTTTGGCTGAAGCTTTTTAACAATATAATCCAATAACGCATCTGCTCCACTCAACCGATTATTAGCCTCAAGCGTTAACCCTATTTCTCTTGTCATCAAACGGTCTTCTAGGTTTATATTGATAATTTGGCCATAATCCGCTTCTTTATTTGCCAGCAAATCAAATTGATATAAGTAAAAAAGTTTAGACTTACCACAACGCCTAACGCCTGTTATGATTTTAATCAAATCAGGTTGATTTTTCCACTTTTTTAATTGTTCTAAATATTGTGGTCTTCCTATTATTATTTCCGATCCATTTTGCATATGAACTCTCCTTATATTGTTAAATATAATTAACAAAGAAATAAAAGTCAATAGTTTTGTTAAACACATTTAACAGTAATATGAAGTCAGTACAATTTGTAAAATGTATTTTACATTGACAGCGAATTTGTGCTAATATACTTTATTAGCAGTGCTAATGAAAACTGCTAATAACTTTGAGGTTTACACCCCAAACGTTATTTAGGTAAGTTATTGATTTTACGCAAAACAAGGTTTTATGGGTTGGTATTGACACATCCAGCCATTATCAGCCTACGGCTTTGTCCTTTTTACAAGTCCGCATCCTCTCATAAAACCTAATAAGTAGCTACTTTACAATGTCCGCTTCCTCAAAAACAATAGATTTGGCATCATAAAAATCTTCAGCTTTTTCATAAATTCCAAATCTATAAGGCGGCATATCAACCGGTCCGACATAATTCACAAAAAACACATATTCGTATTCATCTGATTTGAAATGATACTCCGTATTATTTGCCGATCCGCGATATTCAACATATCCGTCCGCAATTAACACTTCCGGCTTACCGGACATATCTCCGTCACGATTCCAAAGAGCTAGACGATATTGGCTTTTACGCGATCCTTCCGGGCTTATCCTATCGATTCGCCCCAATTTTGTAGTCGTCTTAAAAATATAAACATTGGCATCATATTTTCTTAATGGTTCATATATTCTCTCTTTATCCTTTTGGAGCCATTTTGCGACATATTCACGGGCTTTATCGGTGCCATAATTCACGGCAATCAGTTTTCCGTTTTCATCAATCCATAACAACCCATTATAAAGCATAATACCGCGCCAACCGACACTTTCCCAATCCTCAATTTCAGAATCATTAACAGCCTGTTTCAGATCATCATCAAAAATCATTTCGTAATTTTTAATAAATTCTTCTTTATTTTGAATATCCGGCAAGGGATTCCGCCTTTCGAACGGATAAACGACATAATCCGCTATAATCTCCGGATTATCCGTTTTTACGGCATTCTTAAATTGTTGGACAACATCAGCCGCTTCATTTTGTCCATTTTCCTCATCACTACGGGCATAGGATATATTAAAACTCAGCAGACAAAGAACAATCAATAAAAATTTTTTCATTTTCTTTCCTTTACTCTCTTTTGTGTAGCCCGACCACGTTCAAACATGTTTATCAGAGATTAATTAAACGGTCAACCATAACAACGGCGAGCCGCTGTTGATAAGAGAAAACGCTCGCTCGTTTGTTTGGATATCACACACCTTTTCAAGCCATTAAAAAAGGCCAACTCCGGAAGGAATTAGCCTTTTTTAATCAATCTTCATATCCGTTAAGATAAAAACATTCACTGTTGCCGGACATAAACATCATTTCCAAAACTTTTTCAAAGCATATCAAGTCCTCTTTCGTTACCGGACGGCGATAATCTCCGTTCGATATCCAAACTTTCTGACCTTTAGCCTGCCGATAGAGATACTCTTTCTCAGAGATTGAAGTATATTTATCATCTTTGGTCCAGTATATCATCGAAATTTTAATGCCTTTCCTTGCGTCAAAATCCAACGAATTAAATAACTCTTCAGCTAAAAAGACCAGAAAAGGATAGCTTTTGCTTGAATCAATCAATCGGGGGATCTGCACTTTTTTGAGTTCCGACGGCAACGAAAGCATAAGATCTTTTAATTTTTCATAACAAACAAATCTTTCATCATCAAGCTGCCACACAACATCGCAAAAGTAGTCCAATAATCTCCCAAGACTTGTAATGTCTTGTCCGGTGCTGATCAAAACGGTCATAAATTCATCTTTTACGACCAACGGATTTTTGGTATGTCTCATAATACATCAAATTATAAATTATTACACGGCGCACTTTAAACAACTTTTACAAAAGAGTCAACCGCATAAGCACAACACCGACACAAAGATTTTGAAATAAATTTTCCAAAAATTAATGGGGACGATTTCTCATCCCCTCATCTTACGGCATTTTCAGCCTTATTATATATATGTCGACCGTTTGATTAATCTCTGAAAATCCGTCCAACATATAACACTTCGTTTTATAACATAAAAACATTGCAAAGTCAAATCTAATCATATACCATTTATGCATCATTACTTTTCGGAGATTTTACAAATGAAATACCGCCTTGGCTTAGATTTGGGCGTCGGCTCCGTAGGCAGCGCCGTTATTGAATTGGATGAACAAAACAACCCCAAAAACATTATAGATGCCGGCGTGCGCATATTCGAGGTGTCCGAGGGCGCCGAAGACCGGCGTCTAAAACGAACAGCCCGCAAGAACCTTATCCGCACCCGCAAACGGCTTGAACTTCTGGCACAAAAGCTTCATGAAAACAACCTCTGGATAAACACATCTCCTGAGGGCTCGGATAACTTAAAATCAAAATCCCCGTATAAAATCCGCCATGACGCTCTATACAAAAAGCTGTCCTCCCCAAATTATATCGGTCGTGCCATTCTTCATTTAGCCAAACATCGTGGCGCCGGATTTGTTTCTGCAGCCGAAGAATTTACCGAAGAAACCTTAGATATTGACGAACGGCCAAAAAAGAAACTTTCCGCTTACGACATGATGCTCAAACATCTTAAAGATACCGGCTCACAAACCATTGGCGAATTTTTTTATAAACGCCTTCAAGATAAAGATCATCGCATTATTCGGCAGCATGAATATGCTCTCAGCTCAAATATTGTTGATTATGCCGTTCCGCGTTATCTGGTAAAAGACGAGTTCAACAAAATATGGGATACTCAAGCCCGTTATTTTCCGCAAATGCAAAAAACGGGCTTAAAGCAGGAAATTTATGACATTTTGTTTTATGAACGGCCGCCTGTCCCGTATGCTGTTGGAAAATGTATCTATTTTCGCGATGAAAACCGCCTGCTCAAAGCTCATCCGCTGTCAGAAATGCGCCGCATTTATGAAGAAACCAACAATATCCGCATTCTTGATGACATGGGAACCCGCAGACTTACGTTGCCGGAACGTGACAAAATCATAAATGAGTTACTGCTAAAAGGACAAAACGCAGGCAAACAATCTGTCAAAAAACTGCTTAATCTGTCAGCACAACAAAAAATATCTCTGCCAGAGGACAAAACCATCAAAGCATACCTTTATTCGCGTCCTGAATTTGCACAAATTGAATATATCAAAAACCTATCTGCCGAAAATTTAGCTTCATTTGCCGAATTTTTAGCCGAGCCGACAGATCCGGCGGACAAAAACGGCCGATTATACAGCGAAGACAAGCTCATTGCCAAACTAAAACCGCTTTTAAAAATTAACGACGACAAAGAAATCGGCGATTTATTAACCAAACTTCCCAAAGGACGCTGCATGCTGGGTTTGTCCGCCACCAAAGTCATCCTTGCAAAACTGCGTGAAGACGTTAAAAGTCACCGAGAAATTACCGACAATCTAGCCAAATCGGATCCCCGCTTTACGGCTGAGGAAGAATTTGCTCGTCAAACTCAGGGAAAATTCGCCTGTCTCCCTTATTATGGCAAAATTTTACAAACAGATACCCAGCCCATACCGCCCTTGGTTTTGGCGCACGCGGACAGTATCAATCCGGATGAAAAAAACTGGGGCAAGATAGCCAACCCGGCCGTTCATATGATTCTCAACCAGCTTCGTTTGGTTGTTAACGAGATTATCAAAATCTATGGTCAGCCCTACGACATAAACATTGAAGTCGGCCGCGATGTCGGCCTGTCAACCAAAAGGAAAAAACAACTTGAACAGCGTCAACGTGCTAACGAACGTTTGAACGAAAAAGCCAAACAATACCTGCGAGAACACAAACTATCCGTTAACCGCACCAATATCCTCAAGTATAAGTTGGCCGAAGAACAAGGTTGGACAGATGCCTACGACCCTCGAATAAAAATCTCGCAAAACTTCAGCGGTATGGAAATCGACCACATGTGCCCGCAAGCCGACAAAGGTTCCGATACTTACAACAACTTGTGCCTTGTCGACCGCAACAGCAACCTCCCCAAAGGCGACAAATTTCCCTATGAATGGTTTGCAACAAAGTATAAAGACAATCCGGAAATCATCCGCGAAATCTTAAAAAATGCCCGCAACCGCACTCCGGACAAAGCCTGGCGTTTTGAACCGGACGCCCGCGAGCATTTTGAAGATTATGGCGATGCAGAGGCAACCAATCGCTACCTGACGGACACACGTTATGTTGCCAAAATGGCCTGCCGTTATCTGCGCGCCATTGTTAATTGCGACGACAGCGATGAGGTTATCCATTCACGCATATTAGCCGTCAAAGGCGCACAAACGGCCAAGCTCCGCCGCGCATGGAATCTTCTGGGGTTGGAATACGATTTAATGGGGCTGGATATTCCGCGCTATATCAGCTGCCCACCCTACTGGCTGGAAATCAACACCGGAGAAATCATCAACGGCACCGCCAAACCGGATATTGACGGCCAATGGAAATTTTTTGACAAAGCCAAAAACAAAGAATGGCAAGCCAAGCCGCGCATAGACCACCGCCATCACGCTATGGACGCCATTACCATCGCCTGTATTAATCGTTCATTGGTACAACAACTGGCTCACGGTGAATACCCCGAACATATTATTCCTCTGCCCTTAACCGGCATTGCCTCGGTTGGCGAATTTCGGCAAACCGTTCTAAACTGCCTGAAAGACATTAAGGTTTCTCACAAACCAAACCACAGCAAGTCTGGCCAGCTTCATAAAGAAACGGGCAGAATTGTTTTATGTACAAATCCTGAAAACTCAAACAATATGATTACGGTTTATCGCCGCAAAATTTTGCAAGTCGTCAAATCTTTTAAAGACTTATCAAAATTGCTTATTCCGGAAACCATCAAAAATGAGTGGCACCCGGACATTGCCTCTGACAAACAAAAACAAGCCGAATTAGTTAAAAACTTTGAGCTTTATATCAACACGGCCGAGCAGATTTTAATTGCCGAAAATGAAGCCGGCATCGCCGAGGGCAAAAAAGAAATCAAAATCACCGAAGGCCGCATCATCGCCAAAGCTTTTTACATTATCCGCGAAAAAGGGCTCTGGCAGGGCGACAAATTTAAGTGTTATGAAAACAATTCATCCTTAATCTATATCCCTAAACACGGACTTGCCTACGAAGGACGTAACAACCATTGCGTTGATTTTTATCAAAAAGACGGCAAAGTCGGCTGGGAGATTATCAAACGTTTTGATGCCAATCAGCCCGATTTCAGACCGCAATGGCAAAAAGAGGGCGCCAAGATTATCTGGTCTGTCCAACAAGGCGATTTAATTGAGATTAACACACCGGACGAATGGCAAATTTATACTGACAAAAAACGCTGCATCGCCCGTATCAAAAAGTTCAGCGAAGGACATCTGAGCATAGATTACTTTACCGATGCCCGTATGACTTCGCCGCAAGACAAAAACCTTAAGTATATGTTTGTTGACAGCCTGGTAGGCAGAGGCCTGAGTTTCTTCACCAAAAACCAAGCGCGCAAAATTGAATTAACGCCCTTTGGCAAAGTTAAAAAGAAACACAAGGTTTTATGGCATGGCCAGAAGACAACGGCTTGAAACTCTAACCGGTTGGTCAATGATGTGGATCATCTGTATGTTTGATATTCCGGTCAGAACCAAAACCGAAATGCGCAAAGCGACCCGATTCCGAAATCTGCTGTTGGATAACGGTTTTAGCATGAAACAATTTTCGGTTTACATAAAACCGGTTAAAAGCCTCAGCGTCGGCCAAACCACAACCAAAACGCTGGCTAAATATATTCCGGATAATTCTTCGGTATCATTTCTTTTTATTACTGACAAACAATACCTGATGACTGAAAATTATCTGGGAAAAAACTTTAGCGAAAACGAAGAAGAAACCCGCGAAAAAAACGGCCAATTGCTTTTATTTTAGCCAATTTTATAGCGTTTTTTAAACAGTTAAAGCCTCAAAAAACTTTGTTTTTTTAAGGCTTTAACCTGCATAATAGCATATCAGAGATTAATTAAACGGTCAACTATAACTATTTCCTCGAGATTCTCTTATTGTGTTTTAGCATATCAGAGATTAATTAAACGGTCAACTATAACTACTTCTTTAAGTGCGTTTTCGATTTCTTTAGCATATCAGAGATTAATTAAACGGTCAACTATAACTCATGAAAATAATTTTACCTCAGGGAAATGAGCATATCAGAGATTAATTAAACGGTCAACTATAACATGCGCAATGTGGTGTACCATTTACCATTAAGCATATCAGAGATTAATTAAACGGTCAACTATAACTGCCTGGTCCGCGTATTCGGGGTCGGCCAAAGCATATCAGAGATTAATTAAACGGTCAACTATAACATAAACTTACTTTTTTTACTCGCTTTTTTTAGCATATCAGAGATTAATTAAACGGTCAACTATAACTATTTCCCTATGGGAGTGATTTTAACTAAGAGCATATCAGAGATTAATTAAACGGTCAACTATAACAGCCTCTGGCATCATATTACCATACTTCAAAGCATATCAGAGATTAATTAAACGGTCAACTATAACTAGGTCCTTTTTTTTCAGTGTGTAAAGGCCAGCATATCAGAGATTAATTAAACGGTCAACTATAACGGAGTCCCATTCCGGCAAATCCGGAAGGCTAGCATATCAGAGATTAATTAAACGGTCAACTATAACGCAGTATACTCCATGCCGGTGCGAAACTTGCATATCAGAGATTAATTAAACGGCCAACGATAACCAGGCGACAGCATTTCTTCAATTAAGATATTCGGATATTTCAACATCACCTTTTTTGCGGCAAAACTCGCCGCCAAACTGCCAACAAACTCGGATATCCCGTCGCTGAGCGATACTTCTCCTTTGGCCGTTTTGACCGGATACATAACAATTTTTACCAACCGGCGTTTTATATCAGGTGTCAACTCTACGTGTTCAACATCAACCATTCGGTTAAGTTCTTCAAACACTATTTTGTCGGCCACGGCTCGAAAAGGCTCAATCAAATCATCAACCAACGGTAGTGGATTCGCCCTGGTGCAATGTTTCAATCCTAAATATGGCAACAAGCCGTTTCCGGCCACAGCTCTGGCAACCATTGCCCGCAAAACCGTATAAGTGTAGTTTAGCAAAAGATTGGCATCATCATTCAACCGATCTCTTTTAAAATCTTTGCCGAACAACGACTTAAAATATATGCCGGCGGCCAAACCTTCATTGTTGGTCGCATCATTACTCAAGGTGCTTTTAGCCAGATTTTTAAGCCTCTCCACATGAGCGCTTTTCGGAAAAAAATAGGATAAAATTTTAGCTTGATTCAAAATTTTATTCTGCACGATGCTCTTCCACAAATTTTTTTGCAAAGGCTTGGAGCATTCTGTTTGGCTGCGTACCCGCGGTGCCATAAGCCAATGTCCGACATAAGGCATAACCATTGCTGTCGGCAAATAGGTTTTGCCGCAAAATATAATATTACCGCCTTGCTCACAAACAGCATCAACAATATTTTTGGAAAGAACGATATCTTCAGCCGACAAAACCAACGATAAAATATTGTCCAAAGCAATATCTTGCTTTATATTTTGTTCTTTATTCTCTACAACCAAAAATCCGCGATACAGCGACAAGCTAAAACCATTGTTTGTTATCTCAATAATCTGTCTGTCCATTTTCATCTTCCTGTTAAAACAACTTTCATAATAATATTTTTTTCGCCAACAGCAAATAAATAATACCAGCCTCCTTGATAATCGTTGACTGTTTTGTTCCTGCCCTTATAATAAACAAAAAAAATTACCTGAGGCGGCCCATGAAATATTTATCTTTGTTTTTATTAATAACATTTTTCGGTTTGTCATCGGCTTTGGCCGGCAACATCAACTATGGCTACAACGCCCGTGGCGAATATGTCCCGACGGAAATTGACGGCCAGCGTGTTGACTATGGTTATAACGCCCGCGGTGACTATGTCCCAACCTCCATCGGCGGCAAACGCATTGATTACGGCTACAATGCCCGCGGCGACTACGTCCCGACCAATATCGGCGGCAAACGCATTGATTACGGCTACAATGCCCGTGGCGACTATGTCCCGACCAACGTCGGTGGTGAAAGAATTGACTACGGCTACAACCCGCAAGGCGACTATGTCCCAACCTCCGTCGGCGGCCGCCGTATTGACTATGGCTACAATCCGCAGGGCAACTACGTTCCGACCTCTATCGGCGGTTTTTAGCGTCTTCTAAAATCGGATTTGTATTCCGCCGCTGATCTCCCACGGAATGCTGACACCATCTCCGAACGAAGTTGCGGCATCAAGATACAATAAACTGTCTTTATTAAGCGATATGCTGGTACCGCCGCCAATCTCAAAACGGGTGGCATCCATCTTTTCCTTAAAACCGTAGCCGGCCACCTCAACTTCCGCCTGACCGCTCCAATCATGCTTTAGGCCCAATTTACCGTATACGCTCATTTCGCCGTCATCATCAAAATCCCAGTTCTTACCCAAAACCACGCCGGCACCAATTCCGGCATAATCCAGCCCGGCCGCCTCAACCGGCGTATCAAAATTGGTTCGATAATCGGCACCGTCGATATGCATATAATTAACCTCAACCGCCGGTTCCGCAAACCACCCATTAGGCAACATCAATCGTCTGCCGGCCAACAACGAAACCTGCCAAGCATCGGTGCTGTACTTTCCGGCAACTGTCGTTCCTGCCGGCGTATAGCTGTTGATCTTTTGCCGATGATAAAAATAAGTGGCCACAACGTCGGCAAACCAGCGTCCGACAGTCCGCCATGATGAATAAATACCCAGGCTTTGCGTATCGCCGTTACCGCTGCCGCGCCGGTCATATTCCTGTTGCGAGCTGCTGATACCGCTGTAAAAACCCAACAACATTTTTTGTCCTCTACCGGCCCAAATTTCTCTGTCATATCCGGCCTCCGTACCATAAACTTCGATTTCGCTGCGGCTTTCATCATCATAATCAAACTTAATCTGCCTCCCGAACCCTTTAATCCAAAAATCATTCTGCCTTTCATCCGTCCCGCGCAACACGCGCAAGCGGTTATAAATCGGCGTCAGATGTGCATAAAACAACGAGGCCAGAGACGCATAAGTATTTTTAGCCAAAACCGCACTGTCCGTAACATTACTTGTTCTCACCAACGACCAGTTTTCGCCGTCATGCTGTAAAACATAACGCAACGCCCCGACATCAGCCGCGCCGCCGACCAAATAAAAATCATCCGCCGCCGCTGCCGCCTCATTAACAATATCAAACCTTTGCGGCAAAATATCATCCGCGCTGTAATCATAAATAATCAAACCAAAATTTCCGCTGCCGCTCTGAATATTAATTTTATCCGCATTGCCGGCCGCCAAATTACTGCTTATACCAAACACCCCGCTGCCGTTAAGCTCACCGACGGATAATACCGTATAATCACTTGTTACTTTTGGCAAACTGACATACGAATTATCCATTGTCAAAGAGTCGATATTGTTATTGCCAAAGACACTTAATATGCCGTTGTTAACCGTTGTCTGTCCGCCCAAAATACCTCCGGAATACAAAGCCAGCAACCCGTTTTTGTTAACCGTGGTATTGTTTGCCGTTCCCCCGGAATAAACGCGCTGTACCCCGCCGGCATTAACCGTCGTATTATTGGCAGCCCCGCCGCTCCAAATATTCTGCAAACCACCGTTAAGAACACTGTGGCTGTCCGTCCCGTAAACATCAAACGTTCCTGAAGATACAATTGCGCTGTCATTTGTGGCTCCGGCCGCCAGATAAATATCCCCGCCGGTCAGTTGCAGATTTTTTGCCATACCGCCGGACAATATATCCAACATCCCGTCCTTTGCCACCGTGCCGTTACTCAAAGAACCATATATCTGTTGATGTCCGTCGCTCGCCACAACAGTGTTTTCTGCCGTACCGCCGGCATCAACAATCTGTTTGCCGCCGTTTATCTGCGTGCCGATGGCTCCGCCGCCGCTGAGTACCTCCTGCGTACCGCCGAAAATCCGGCTGTTTTTATCCGTACCGTATACATACTCATACCCTGATTTAACAACGGCATCTTCAACCGTACCGCCGCTCAACACTCTCAATGTCCCGCCGTTAATCGCCGCACCCGCCAATTGTCCGCCGGAGTTCACATTAATGTTTCCTCTGCTCACAACCGTTGAATCATAAGCTGTACCGCTGATATTTTGCATCGCCGACGTATAGACATACGTATCATAAGCACGGCCGCCGCTCAAAACATCCTGCTGGTTATAAACCGTGCTGTTGTGCGTTACACCGCCGGCCATAACTTTTTGAATGCCGGAAACCGTAAAATTATCGGCCGTACCGTAAACTTCCTGCGTTATAATGGTATTAACATCCCCGCCGCTGACCGTTTCGCCGGCAGGAACAATCGTGGTAAGCCCAAATGCCGGAAACACCGTTCCGAACAATATTCCCGCCGTCAAAACAATCCCTGTTTTCCAAACCATCTGCAACCTTTATGTTTTATTTAATTCACGCATAATATAAAAACAGATATTCCGTATTAAACCCAGCCGAAAGATTATATCTCAATAGTTGTCTTTTTCGATTCTAAAAAAGATTTTTCCCCATAATTAACATAAAAAATATGGCTTTTCAATATGTTATGAGCAACCGCTATACTGGGACTTTCTAACTTAAACTTTAACTGAAAGGACTGGTAAAATGATATACGGTTATATCAGAGTAAGCACGGATAAACAAACAACCGAGAATCAAAAATTTGAAATAGAACAATTTGTCGAAAAAAAACAAGTAATCATCGACAAATGGATTATGGAAACCATAAGTTCCGGACAACGTCTTGAAAAACGCAAACTCGGTAAATTATTACGCAAGATAAAAAAAGGCGATGTCATCATTACGTCCGAACTTTCGCGCCTTGGCCGCAATCTTCTTCAAATCATGAGCATTTTGCATCATTGTATGAACATTGAGGCTCAGGTTTGGACTATTAAGGATAATTACCGCCTTGGGTGTGATATTCAATCAAAAGTCTTGGCTTTTGCTTTCGGCCTTTCTGCCGAGATAGAAAAACAATTGATTTCGCAACGCACCAAGGAAGCCTTGTTGCGCCTGAAATCGGAAGGCCGGCGCCTCGGACGTCCGATGGGCAGCAAAAATCAGACTCTCAAACTAAGCCATCATGAACATCGCCTGCAAAATATGCTTGAAAACGGTACAAGCAAAGCAAAAGCGGCGCGCACTCTGGGGGTTGACCGGGCAACCATTTACCGTTTTATTGCCAAAGTTGCTTAAGGCCTGAAAAAGGGGGAGCTTTAACCTCCCCCTTTTTTTCTGTAACAATTTGATTGGAATCAAAAACAACCGTTCTTAAATCCATCGGATACACAAATTTATAAGTAAAAATAAAAAATCTTGACCTCATCGAATATTTACACTAATATTGCCCTTAGAGTCAGAATTTTAAGGATATAAAAATGCTTTTAACGGCCCTCAAACAGCTCAAATCTAAACGTCAGGAATCATCATTCCCGTCGTAGCTGTTTGCGAACGCCATCATAGCGGATACATAGCTGAAGCGGGATAAAATATCCCGCTTTTTTATGTTTACAGGAAAGAAACACGAATGAATAACCTCGAATCTTACATATTAAACGGCCGTCGGGTTTGGCGCGGTCACCTCAATAAAATCAACGGTCACAGCCTGACCGCACCGGCGTCTTTTGTCATCAGGCCTCTTGGCCATAAAGATGCTGCGGCGATGGGCGAACTTTCCGCTGATATCTACCGACATCTGAATCGCGGGGAAGAATGTTTTATTCATCATCACGACCAATCTTACTACAACCGGATTACCGACAATCAAAACATCGTTTATATCGGTGTCTTTCGCGGCGACCAATTAATTGCCATGTCAAATCTCACGCTTTGCCGCACCAGACAGGAGTTTGCCACGGAAATTCCGGCAAGCCCGATTGATTTTTTCAAGCGTCGGAACAATGCTTTTATTGCCGCACTTGGCGCTGACTGTGTTCGTCCGCAATACCGCGGAAATGAGCTCAACGCCATTATGATTTCTTGCAGAATACAAATGGCCAAAGATATGGGCTGTACGGATGCGGCTGCCATTATTGACCGCCGCAATCACTGGAATATGCCGCCTTATTTTAGCAACAATTTTAATATGTTTGCTTCCGGCATTGACCCGTCGGACGGCGGCGCCATTTCCCTGTTACATCACGATCTTTTTGATAATCAACCCCCGAAAACACCGCATTCCGGCATCAGCATTCCCTATCAGCGTTTTGATATTATTGATCGCCTTTTGGCAAAAGGATTTATCGGTAAATCCTATAACCGTGACAACGCTTCCATCACTTTTATCCCATCTGCAAACTATTCGCGCGAGACCGGTCGTTTCAATATCTTTCCGACACCGTTAAAACAAATGAGAGGCATTAATCGTGTTTAAAAAATACATCTTTGACAGCAACATCCCGGGATTAAAATGCCTGATTTTAGGCGCTGTTCATGGTGATGAAACCGCCGGAACAATCGCCCAGCGCCGTATTATAAAGCAACTTGAAACCGGCCGGCTCAACCTCAAGAGCGGAAAAGTAACTTTTATTCCAATCGTCAACAAGGCGGCATACCGGCTAAGAGCCCGTTTTGTTGACGTTAATCTTAACCGGGTTGTCTGCTTTCATCCGACGCCCCAAAACAATGAAGAAAAAATTGCCGACAAACTAATAAAAGAAATTGATGACTGTGATATTATGCTCGACCTGCACTCAACCCATTGCCCCGAAGACAAGGCTTTTGCTTTTATTGATTATCCGCAGCCGGACAATCTCAATCTTTTATCAGTTATGCCGGTAAAAACGGCTTTGGCCGGATGGCCGGCAATTTACACCGGCGGCGTTATTGATAATTTTTGCACCGAAGCTTATGCCCATATCCGAAACAAAATAGGAATAACCGTTGAATGCGGCTATCATCACGCGCCTCAGGCAACCAATATTGCCGAACAAGCTATTTTAAACCTGTTGTCTTTTTACCATATCATTAACGCGCCAAAGCCCGCGGTACAACAACAACGAATTATCACGCTTGACAGTTTTATCATCAAGCAATTTTCCGGACACTTAAACCGCAATTTCAAACATCTTGATAAAATAAAAAGCGGCGAGATTCTGGCTGTTTACGACAACGGCTCATCCCTAAAAGCACCGGCAGACGGCTATATCATCATGCCCAACCCCAAAGCTGTCGTCGGTACCGAATGGTTTTATCTCGGCCATTAAAAAAGGAAAGCAACCGCTTTCCTTTTTTTACAATTTCAAGAGCTCTGGTCTCAGAAGCCCATACCGCCCATTCCCGGCGCGCCGGCTCCCTGACCGCAAGAGCATTCTTTTTGCGGAATTTCGGTAACCATCGCTTCGGTCGTAACCACCAAACCGGCAACCGATGCCGCATCCTGCAAGGCCGTTCTGACCACTTTGGTCGGGTCAATAATACCGGTTTTGACCATATCGACATATTCGCCTGTCTGAGCATTATAGCCAAAGTTGCTGTCATTGCTCTCCAACAATTTGCCGACAACCAAAGCCCCGTCGGTACCGGCATTTTCGGCAATCTGACGTATCGGGGCCTGCAAAGCACGACGGATAATATCAATACCGACTTTCTGATCCTGATTAGCCGTTTCCAACTTATCCAAAGCTTTGGTAGCATACAACAATGCACAACCGCCGCCGGCAACCACGCCTTCTTTAACCGCGGCTCTTGTTGCATGCAGGGCGTCATCAATACGGTCTTTCTTTTCCTTAACCTCAACTTCCGAAGCGCCGCCGACTTTAATAACCGCAACCCCGCCGGACAATTTACCCAGACGCTCCTGCAGCTTCTCACGATCGTAATCCGAAGTTGTTTCTTCAATTTGTTTTTTAATCTGGTTAGCGCGCGCTTCAATCATGTCTTTGGCGCCGGCACCGTCGATAATCGTCGTATCATCTTTTGAAATTTCAACTCTCTTGGCCGTGCCGAGCATATCCAGCGTAACATTTTCAAGCTTCATACCCAAATCTTCCGACACAACCTGTCCGCCGGTCAAAATGGCAATGTCCTCCAAAATAGCTTTACGTCTGTCACCAAAACCCGGTGCTTTAACCGCACAAACCTTTAAGCCGCCGCGCAGTCTGTTGACAACCAATGTTGCCAAAGCTTCGCCCTCAATATCTTCGGCGACAATAACCAGAGCCTTGCCGGACTGCACAATCGCTTCCAAAATCGGAATCATCGGCTGCAGATTGGATACTTTTTTATCATACAATAAGATATACGGAGCATCAAATTCGCAAATCATCTTATCCGGATTGGTCACAAAATAAGGCGACAGATAGCCACGGTCAAACTGCATACCCTCAACAACGTCCAGCTCGGTTTCAAGCCCTTTGGCATCCTCAACCGTAATAACGCCTTCGTTACCGACTTTTTCCATAGCTTTAGCCAGATATTCGCCGATTGACGTATCTCCGTTAGCCGAAATTGTACCGACCTGAGCCACCTCGGCCGAAGTTTTAATCATAACCGAACGCGATTTAACATCGTTCACCACGGCCTCAACCGCCATATCAATACCGCGCTTCAAATCCATCGGGTTCATACCGGCGGCAACCGCTTTGCACCCCTCTTTGATAATGGCCTCGGCCAAAACCGTGGCCGTTGTCGTACCGTCACCGGCTTTATCGGCCGTTTTCTGCGCCACTTCTTTAACCAACTGGGCACCCATATTTTCAAACTTATCGGCCAACTCAACCTCTTTGGCTACCGAAACGCCGTCTTTGGTAATTTTCGGCGC
Source organism: uncultured Pseudomonadota bacterium (assembly GCA_949295085.1). Lineage (GTDB taxonomy): Bacteria > Pseudomonadota > Alphaproteobacteria > RF32 > CAG-239 > CAZU01. The sequence continues at coordinate 40,293 of CASFJS010000005.1, read as the reverse complement.
GCCATACGATTTATCCAAAATAACGTTGCGCCCTTTCGGCCCCAATGTAACCTTTACCGTCTTAGCCAAAGTCTCAACGCCTTTAAGCATTTTTTCCCGCGCTGTTGTTCCAAATTCAATACTTTTTGCAACCATTGTTAATATCCTTTTACTCTAAAAAAATTATTCTTCAATCACACCCAGAATTTCCGATTCTTTAATAATCAGTCTTTCCTCGCCGTTAACTTTAACTTCGCTACCCGACCATTTGCCGAACAGCACCTTATCTCCGACTTTGACGTTAAGGGGAATAATCTTGCCGTCTTCGGTTCTCATGCCGTCACCGACGGCCTCAATCAAACCCTCCGAGGGCTTTTCTTTTGCCGTATCCGGAATAATAATTCCGCCGGCTGTTTTTGTGTTTTCTTCCAGTCTTTTGACCAACACACGGTCATGCAACGGTCTGATTTTCATAGTTTCTTACTCCTTTGGTTTATTTCTAAACCCTTAGTTAGTTATCATTTGCGGTCTTGTCAAGAGTTAATCAAAAAAAATTGCCCTTAATCAACCAAGGGCAATTTTCACCGGTTCAAAATGACCAATATCTTACTATGAATTCTTCCTGATACACTCGACAACCTGCGCAACAGCCGAAGCTGCAAAGCTGACCGCTAACAGTGCCGAAAAGAACACCACGCTAAGAAAATACAACCAGGCATCGGGATAAACCACCATAACCGGACGCGCAATGGTTGAAGCCCAGCCATCCAGCGTAAACACCTGCAACAACGTAAACACCGCCGCACCCAGGCTGCCGAAAGCCCCGAAAGTATCGCCGTACAAATTCACCCCGATAATGGCAAAAACATAAAAGAACACGGCAAATATGGCCAAAAATGATGCAAACGACGGCAATAAATCCAAAAACACTTTTACCAAACTGTTCATTCTCGAAAAATGATTGATATATTTAAGCAACCGGAATAATCTGAACGTTCGCAAAACAATAAACGCGCTCATAAACGGCAACGACGAAATAAGAACAATAACCAGATCAAAAATATTCCACCCTGACGCAAAAAACTTTTTTTTCAAAGCCACGATTTTTAAAAACATCTCGGCCAAAAAAATCCCCATAAATACACGATCAAGCAAAAACAAACCGTTATCAAAATAAAACTCTATTGTCGGCGATGTCATCAACCCAAGCACAACGGCATCCGCCAGAATCACCGTCATGATAAAAATATCAAAACTGAAACCGGTCACTAATTTGGCCAAGCGCCGCTGATCATCATTATAATAAAGCTGGCCGATAAGCTTTTTTGCCGTCATTTTTCTGTTTGCCATATTTTCCTCCATCCCAAAAATCGTATTGCTTTCATCTTAACTTAAAAAAGCCAGAATGCAACAACTATTCCCGCCAGCGCGATCATCGGGCCGAAAGCAATCGCTTTTTGCCGGCGGCAAAGCGCGTAAACAATTCCGGATGCCGCAGCCAGCGCAATAACATACAACAACCCCTCTGTGCCCAACCAGGCACCGAGCGCCGCCAACATTTTAATATCACCACCGCCAAAAGCATCTTTCTTATGCCAAACAATAAGCAAACTGGCCAATACCGGCAAAAAATACCCCGCAACAGCGCCGGCGGCACTTTCCGCCACACTAACCCAGCCCATATCCATACTTGCCGCGGCAAAACCGAGTATCAGCAACGGCACCGTCAAGATATCGGGCAAAAAATACGTCCGATAATCAATTTCGGCCAGCAGCACCACAACCCACAAATACGCCGCCGTAAAACCAAAACCGAATGTTCCGAAATGTTCTTGCGCGGCCCACGTCATTCCTGCCGTTAACAAAGCGCACAAAACGGAATGCCAGACAAATGATTTATATAAGGCTGTCCGGCGATAAGCTCTGGTTTTACGTCCGGGTCTGAATATTTCGACCACCGCCCCCGCAAACGTCGCCGGCATAAACTTCGCAAACCGCCTTGCCGTATAAGGAATAAACAATCCGACGATAAATCCGGCAACAACCCAAATCATTTGCAGACCTCCTTTTTACAATACCTCGCGTCGTCCGACATGATCTGCCGGCGAAACAATTCCTTCTTCCTCCATCCGATCAATAATTGACGCCGCCCGGTTATAACCTATGCGCAACCGCCGCTGAACATAGCTGATGGAGGCTTTTTTATCATTCTGCACAATCTGCACCGCTTGGCGATAAAGATCGTCATCGCTGCCGGCGGCAAAATCACCGTTATCAAACACGGCGCCGCCGGAGTTTTTACTTTCACTTAACTCTCCGTCAGTCACCCCTTCAACATATTCCGGCTGACGCTGGTTTTTCAAAAATTCGACAATTTTTTCAACCTCACTATCTTTGACAAACGGTGCATGAACCCGCAACGGCCGCTGCCCCGCCGGCATATAAAGCATGTCGCCCATACCCAAAAGCTGCTCGGCACCTTGTTCGCCCAAAATGGTGCGGCTGTCGATTTTTGAAGTAACCTGATAACTGATTCGTGTCGGGAAATTGGCCTTAATCGTACCGGTAATAACATCAACCGACGGTCTTTGCGTTGACATAATCAGGTGAATCCCGGCGGCACGTGCCATCTGAGCCAAACGTTGAATGGCCGCCTCAACATCTTTGCCGGCCACCAGCATCAAATCCGCCATCTCATCAACCACAATGACAATATACGGCATCGGCGTCAAATCAAGCTCTTGTTCCTCAAAAATCGGCTTTCCGGTTTCCATATCAAAACCTGTTTGCACCGTACGGGTAATTTTTTCACCGCTGGAGCGCAGTTCTTCAAGCCTCTGATTATACCCCGTGATGTTGCGCACATTAAGCTGTGCCATTGCGCGATAACGATCTTCCATCTCTTTAACCGCCCACTTAAGGCCGATAACCGCTTTGGCCGGATCGGTAATAACCGGCGTCAACAGATGCGGAATGCCGTTATACATCGTAAACTCCAGCATCTTCGGATCGATCATGATAAACTTGCAATCTTCCGGCCGCATTTTATACAACAATGAAATAATCATTGAATTGACGCCGACGGATTTGCCCGAACCAGTGGTACCGGCAACCAGCAAATGCGGCATCTTGGCCAAATCAGCATAAGTATTTTTGCCGCCGATATCCTTGCCCAGACTGATGGTTAAGGCCGCTTTTGAATTTTTAAACTCGTCACTATCCAGCAAATCCCGCAAATAAACGATTTCTCTTGTAGCATTCGGCAGTTCTATACCTATGGTGTTAGACCCCGGCACAACCGCAATACGCACCGAAACGGCGCTCATGGATCGCGCAATATCGTCAGACAGCCCGATAACCCGGGCCGTTTTGGTTCCCGGTGCCGGCTCAAGCTCATAAAGGGTGACAACCGGTCCGGGACGAATACGGACGATTTTACCGGAGATACCAAACTCTTGCAAAACTTCTTCCAGTTTTGCCGCCACCTTTTCCAGCTCTTTTTGGCTCATGTGCTGCGTGGCCTTGTCTTTGCCGACAGACAAAAGCTCAATATCCGGAAACGAATAACCGTCATCAATTTTAGCGGCCGGTTTAACTTGCTTTATGCCGCTTTTCTTTGCCGGCAAAACGGTTTTATCTTCTTTGGATTTTGCTTCCCGATGTTGCCGCGGCGGACGCGCGGCCGCTGATTTGCTTTTGGCCGGTTTCAAAATTTTTTGTCCCTGACGCAACAGCGTGAGCAAACACAAAACAACAAACGCCCCTGTCTTTTTAACCAATCGCCACCAACCGCCCAACGTAATACCGCAAGCAAAATTAAATGACACAAACGCCAAAACAAACAGTAAAAAAGCCATGATCCAGTCGTTATATGAAAAATCATAAATGCGGATCGCCGTCAACAAGAGTTGTCGCGCAAAAAAGGCGCCCAAATTACCACCGCTTTTAAACCCGTCCGCAACGCCGAAACACAATTCAAAACACGAGGCCAGACAAACCGCCCCAAACAAAAACGCAATAATTCGTCCGTACGGATGAACAAAAGTTTTGTAACGGATAATTTCATACCCCCAAACCAACGGCGCAATTAAAAACAACGGCAAAGCCAAACCAAACCAGCTCAGAATCAAACTTGCCGTATATGCGCCGAATTCGCCCAGCCAGTTATGCACCGCTGCCGAAGATGCAATATTGTAGCCGCTGTCTGTTTCATGGTAAGATGCCAGAGCCGCCAACACAACCAAGGTCAACCCCACAACAATGACACCCAACCCCATAACCGAAAATTTAGCCAAGAGCGACTTTTCCTTTTTACGTTTTACCATCAACATTCCTCTGCGGATAAAAATTATCTTGTCTTTTGCCTCATTATAAAGCTCAAATTATCAATAATCCCTTAATGTTTTTATATTTTATAACTGTTGCAAAAGACTTGACTTTTATAATGTCTTCCCGCAATCTTAAGAGCAGTGAAAACTTTAGCTGAAAAGGGAATAAATATGTTTAGACTGGATGGTAAAGTTGCTTTGATCACCGGCGCGGCCGGCGGTCTGGGTGACAAAATTGCCCGTACATTACATGCTCAGGGTGCCAAACTGGCTCTGACCGATATGCGCGCCGAACCGATGGAAAAATTAAAAGCCGAACTCGGCGGCGATGTTGAGGTTTTTGTTGCCAATTTATCGGATTCCGAAGCCATTAAAAAACTGGTTGCCGATGTTGAAGCCAGATTCGGCCAAATTGATGTTTTGGTCAACAATGCCGGTTTAACCCGCGACAATCTGTTTATGCGTATGAGCGACGAAGAATGGCAGTTGGTATTGGATGTCAACTTATCTGCCGGATTCAAACTGGCACGCGGGGTTATCCGCGGCATGATGAAACGCCGCTTTGGCCGCATTATCGGTATTGCTTCGGTTGTCGGCGTAACGGGCAATGCCGGTCAGGCCAACTATGCAGCCTCCAAAGGCGGTATGATCGCCATGAACAAATGCTTGGCTCAGGAAGTTGCCTCCCGTGGCATCACCGTCAACTCGATTGCCCCCGGTTTTATCCGCACACCGATGACCGATGTCCTGCCGGAAGATGTCAAAAAAGCCCTGCTTTCCAAAATTCCCGAAGGCAAACTCGGCGAGGCACAAGATATTGCCAATGTTGTGGTCTTCCTGGCTTCCGATGAAGCTCAATATATCACCGGCCAAACCATCAATATCAACGGCGGCATGGCCATGATCTGATGTTTTATCAAACAGACAACGGGTTTTGTCTCATCGACAAAACCCGTTTTTTTATCACACTTACTCGACAAACGCATCTCCGACAATTTTGGTCTGCAAGACACAGCCGTTGTATGAAATTAAATGAAACGCATGCTTGATATTTTCCGGCGAAACAAACTGAAAACGCGTGCTTTCAATTTTGCACTCACGACTGGTATAAAAATAAGGATAATTTCCGTTAAGCAAAAAAACTTGCCGAAAAGGAAACTTATCTTCATCCTGACGTTCAACCTCAAACATAAAAAACGCTTCTTCAACAGAAGACAAAATCAATTTGCCGTGAGAAGAAACTTCTTTGCCGTTATACAAAAGAGCTCCCCCACGAATGGCGAAATCACCTTGGGTAATATCGCGCAAGCGATTATATTTCAACTGTTCCATGGGTAAAATAATTTTTTATAAGTGTAAACATATCTATAATTTTCCGCTTATAAAGGTAGCGAAAAAAACAACAAAACGCAAAAAAATTGCGTCAGTTTTCTACAGAAAGAAACAAAAAGATGACTACTTTTTCAAATCCCGCGCAACATGCGGATCATTTAAAAGCTTTTCTATTTTATCCACTTCTTCAAAAGACTTATCAACCCTGAAATTAATTTCCGGGACATACCGCAACGACGTTTGCGACGCAACTTGTTTGCGAAAATAATTGGCTGCCAGCTGCAAACCGCCCAAAACCTCCTGCAAAAAATCACCGCCGGAAGTAACAAACCACACCGTACAATACTTTAAGTCCGGCGACACCGTAACTTTTGTTATGGTGACCATCGTATCGATTCCTTCAAGATTATGCACTTCGCCGCGATCGATAAAACGGGCAATAATCTTTCTGATTTCCCCGGCAACGCGAAGCTGCCTCTGCGAGGGTTCTTTTTCGGCCATGGACGATCTCCTCATAAACACAATATGCTATAGATATAAAGACAAATATACTTCTTGGCAAGATCTTTTGCGAAAAGATTGACTCCGACTTTTTTTTACTTTATCAACAACAACGGGAGACAAATTATGAAACACCGGAAAGGTCAAAACATCAACGGCTGGCTGATAATAGACAAGCCTGTAAACATGGGGTCAACCACGGTTGTCAACATAACCCGGAAATTGTTTGATGCCAAAAAAAACGGTCACGCCGGCACACTTGATCCTTTTGCCACCGGCGTTTTACCAATCGCTTTCGGTGAAGCAACCAAGCTGTTGCCTTATGTTACAGACGGCGATAAAGAATATGAATTCGTCGTCAAATTTGGTATCGCAACCAATACGCTTGACCCGACCGGACAAATAACCGCTCAAAAAGACCTCCTGCCGACCGAGGCGGAAATTAAAACGATTCTGCCTTTGTTCCTTGGCCAAATCAAACAAACGCCGCCGATTTACTCTGCCTTAAAAATTAACGGCCGGCGCGCTTATGATCTGGCGCGCAGCGGGCAGCTTACCGATATTCCGGAACGCAGCATAACCATCAGCCGGCTTGATTTTCTGGAAATGATTGACGATTCGCAGGCCCGATTCCGCGTCACTTGTTCCAAAGGCACCTATGTACGTTCTCTTGGCGCCTCTTTGGCCGAAAAATTAGGCACTTACGGCCATTTGACAGCTCTCCGGCGCCTAAAATGCGGCAATTTTGATATCCGGGATACGATTTTACTGGAAAATTTAAAAAATATAGAGTATGTTGAGGAACGCAAAAAATATCTGCGTCCCCTTTTGACATGTCTGTGCGACATCACGGTCATCGCCGTAGGGGGGGAAGATGCGGCCAAATTAAGGCTCGGACAAAGCATTTCGCCAAAGCATTATGATCTTACAAAATACACCGGATGTGAGGCGGCAGCAACGTTCAACGGCCAGTTGGCAGCAATGGTGCGGATTGAAGAAACCAAAATTTCGCCAATCCGCGTGTTTAATCTTTAATATAAGGAAACAAACGATGTCGATTTCAAACGAACAAAAACAAGAATTAGTCAAAACCTATGGCCTGAACCCGAATGATACCGGATCTCCGGAAGTTCAAATTGCTATCTGGACGGCCGAGATTAACAATCTGGTTGAGCATTTTAAGGTTCACGCCAAAGACAATCACTCTCGTCTGGGCCTGATGAAAAAAGTCGCCCGCCGTCGTCACCTTCTGGATTACCTGAAGACAAAAGACGAGAGCAGATACCAAAACATCATCACTAAACTGAATATCAGACGATAATTAGAAAAGATGAAAAAGTTTGCGGGGCTTCATATTTGATAAATTAAAGCTCCGCAAGCTGTATAATTAAGACAAAAAATCCTGCATGGGGCAGGTAGAGGTTATATGGAATATGAAAGGTAAAGAAATATGATCGATTTTCACGAAGTCCGCAAAGAGATGGAATGGGGCGGACGCAAATTAGTTTTGGAAACAGGAAAAATTTCACGACAGGCTGCCGGTTCGGTGGTTGTTACCTATGGGCAAACAGTTGTTCACGGAACGGTATGCGCCGCAAAAGAGGTAAAAGCTGATCAGGATTTCTTTCCTTTAACAGTGAATTATCAGGAAAAATATTATGCCACCGGCAAAGTTCCCGGCGGTTTCTTAAAAAGAGAAGGCAAACCTTCCGAGCGTGAAGTTCTTATTTCGCGTCTGATTGACCGTCCGATTCGCCCGCTGTTTCCGGATGCTTTCAAAAACGAAGTTCAAATTGTCTGTACCGTTTTGGCTCACGACAAACAAACCGATTCCGACATTCCGGCCATGATCGCGGCCTCTGCGGCTTTGGCCGTTTCCGGAATTCCGTTCTTAGGCCCTATCGGCGCAGCCAAAATCGGCTATAAAAACGGCCAGTATATTTTGAACCCGACCGTTGAGCAAATCCAGACATCGGATCTGGAACTGACTGTAGCCGGCACCAAAGAAGGGGTTTTGATGGTTGAATCCGAAGCCAACGAGTTGCCGGAAGATGTCATGCTCGGCGCGGTTATGTTCGGATTTGAAAACTTTCAACCGGTTATTGATATGATCAACGAACTCAAAAAAGAAGCCGGTAAAGAGCCTTGGGAGGCACCGGTTTTTCCGCCGGAGTTTGATGCGTTGTATGCTCGGGTCGAAAAAGATTTTGAGGCCGGATACGCCAAAGCTTTTGAAGAAACCAACAAATTAACCCGCGGCACGCTGGTCGGTCAGGTTTCCGAAGAAGTCAAAGCCACCGTTGATCCGGAAAATGAGCTTGAAAACCGCTATATCGGCGATGTCATCGAAAAATTAATGCACAAAGTCGTGCGCGAAAAAGTTTTAACCACCGGCCGCCGCATTGATGGCCGTGACACCAAAACCGTCCGCCCGATTCAATGCGAAGTCGATGTTTTGCCGACCACTCACGGCTCGGCTCTGTTCACCCGCGGCGAAACGCAGGCTCTGGTTGTTACCACTTTAGGTACCGGCGAAGATGCCCAGATTATTGATGGCTTGTTTGACGAAAGCAAAGAAGACTTCATGCTCAACTATAACTTCCCGCCGTACTCGGTCGGCGAATGCGGACGCATGGGCTCCCCCGGACGTCGCGAAATCGGCCATGGCAAACTGGCCTGGCGCGCCATTCATCCGATGATGCCCAAAGACAAAGACGCTTTTCCGTACACCGTACGCGTGGTTTCGGACATTATGGAATCAAACGGTTCCTCCTCCATGGCCACGGTTTGCGGTTCATCAATGTCTTTGATGTCGGCCGGTGTACCGCTAAGAAAGCCGGTCGCCGGTATTGCTATGGGTTTAATCAAGGAAGATGACGGCCGTATTGCCGTTTTAACCGATATCTTGGGCGATGAAGACCACTTGGGCGACATGGACTTTAAGGTCGCCGGAACCAAAGACGGCGTAACCGCTTTGCAAATGGATATCAAAATCACTTCCATCACCAAAGAGATTATGCAACAAGCCTTGGCTCAGGCACATGAAGGACGTATTCATATCTTGGGGGAAATGGCCAAAGCCATTGCCGAAGCACGTCCGCACGTATCTGATAAAGCGCCGCGCATTGTTGCCATTAAAATTCCCGTCGACAAAATCCGCGAGGTCATTGGCACCGGCGGCAAAATCATCCGTGAAATTGTCGACACCACACATACCAAAATTGATATCACCGATGACGGCGTGGTCAAAATTGCTTCGATGAAAAAAGAAGACGGCGATGCCGCTCTGGAGTGGATTATGGGCATTGTGGCCGAACCGGAAATCGGCAAAATCTACCACGGCACCATTACCAAGATTATGGATTTTGGCGCTTTTGTCCGTTTCCTGGGCACAACCGAAGGTCTGGTTCATATCTCGGAGATTAAAAACGAGCGCATTGCCTCAGTTTCGGACTTCTACAAGGAAGGAGACCAAATCTGGGTCAAATGCTTAGGCGTTGACAACCGCGGCAAAATTAAACTTTCGGCCAAACGGGTCAATCAGGAAACCGGAGAAGATCTGGAAAACCAATAATTTTTCGGACACTCAAAGAGCTCCGCGCCATCCGCGGAGCTCTTCTTTTTATCCGGTTCAAAGACTTACGCAATGTCCCTTAAAATATAACCGCTGATTTTTTCGGCATAAAACGACGGATCGGATATCGCCTCACCTTCCGCCACTTTAGCCTGGTCGAGCAAAACTTTGGATACTTCCTCAACTTTTGCTTTGTTTGCTTCATCCGTCAACATATCCGCCAAGCGGATAATCAGCGGATGATACGGATTAAGTTCTAAAATACGTGTGGATGCAAACGCCGTCTGTTGCTGGTGATTGCGCATCAGGCGTTCCAAATGCAAACTCATTTGTCCGTTTTCAACCGTCAGGCTCACCGGCGATGTCGTCAATTTTTCGGTCGGCTGCACTTTACCGACTTCTGTTTTTAACAAATCCTGCATAAATCCACAAAGTTTATTTAAACTGCCTTCATCGGCTTTTTTCTCTTCCCTCTTCCAGGTCATATCGGCATCGGCCTGCGCAATATGTTTCACCGCATAGCCTTTATAGTTTGGCAAAACCTGCGGCCAAAATTCGTCAATCGGATCATTCAGCAGCAGGACTTCGATTCCTTTCTGCTTAAAGGCCTCCAGTTGCGGATTATTGCGCAAAACATTGATATCATCACCGGTAATGTAGTAAATGGTTTTCTGATCTTTGCCGCAGCGGCTGATGTAGTCATCCAAACTGACCAGCTTCTCAACATCATGTGTTGAATAAAAATAAGATATTCCGGCAATTTCTTCGCGATTTTTAAAGTCTTCGTAGATTCCCTCTTTCAACACAATACCGAAATTGCGCCAGAATTTGATATAATCATCATAGTCTTTGGTGCGCTTTTTAAGCTCTTTCAACAGGCGGCTGATTGTTCCGGCTTTGATTTTTTCCAACAGCGGCGAATATTGCAACATCTCGCGCGAGATATTCAACGGCAGATCGGCACTGTCAATAATCCCTTTGACAAACCGCAGATAATTCGGCATCAATTCCTCAATCTTATCCGAAATAAACACCTTATTGATATATAATTTAAGCGATGTTTTGCGATCCGGTTGAAACAAGTCATACGGCGCGGTTTCCGGTATAAACAACAAACCGGTATATTCAATATTACCCTCAGCCTTAAAATGCAACGTTAACCACGGTTCATCAAAATTATGCGAAATATGGCGATAAAAATCGCGATACTGCTCTTTGGTAATCTCGGCCTTATTGCGCGTCCACAGAGCCGAACCGGTATTGACCGTCTCCTCGCCGGCCTTGCCAAGATTTAAAACAATCGGATAAGCAATATGATCCGAATAAGTCCGGATAATCTGCCGCAAATAGATGGTATCGACATAATTTTTCTCGTCTTTTTTCAAATAAAGTTTGATTTCGGTACCGTTAACCTCTTTTTCGGCTTCGGTAATCTCAAAGCCGTCTATCCCGTTGGATACCCATTTCCAGGCTTTGTCCTCACCGGCTTTACGCGTCAGGATTTCCACTTTGTCCGCCACCATAAAAGCCGAATAAAACCCGACACCAAACTGGCCTATTAGCTCACAAACCGACCCGTTCTCGCTGGCGTTTTTCACAAACTCCGCCGTACCGGATTTGGCAATCGTTCCCAAATGGTTAATCAAATCATCTTTATTCATACCGACACCGTTATCGGCAATGGTCAAAGTGTTAGCTTTTTCATCCGGTGTGATAATGATTTTAAAAGCGCCCGATGCTTTGGCAATATCCGGATGTGTCAAAGCCAGATAACGTAATTTGTCACAGGCATCAGACGCGTTTGAAATCAGCTCGCGCAAAAAGATTTGTTTTTCCGAATACAATGAATTAATCACGATATCGAGCATTTTGCTCACATCGGCCTGAAAAGCTATTTTATCGGCCATAACAACACCCTCCTGTTAAAAAATATTTTTATCAAGTTATCCTCTTAGTTAGTGATTTTTTTCATCCAATGCAAGATTATGCTTGATTTATTTTCCAAAACGGCTAAATTAAGGGCTGATTTTTAATCAACAACTGGAGTAAAAATAAAATGGTATCTGTTGTAAATGATTCCTGCGTTAAATGCAAATCCTGCGCCGAAGTATGCCCGGTTGACGCTTTTCATGAAGCTGAGAATATGCTGGTTATTGATCCCGATACCTGCATTGACTGCGGCGTCTGCATTTCCGAATGCCCGCAGGAAGCCATCACTTCTGAGGATGAAGCTGACGAAAAATGGATTAAATATGCTCAGGAAAATGCCAAAAATTTGCCCAATGCAAATGAGTAATATTTAATTTTTAAGATTAATCGCAGGAACTCCTCTTTTTATTGACAAAAGAGGGGTTCTTTAAATTTTAAGGCAAACTCATGATCCAAAAAACCGAAACCACCACCTATTATGACATCGTCGGTATCGGCAACGCCATCGTTGATGTCTTGGCCAAAGTCGGCGATCGTTTTTTAACCGAGCGCAATCTTTCTAAAAGCTGTATGACGCTGCTCGACGCCCAAACCGCCGGCAAAATCTATGCCGATATCGTACCCGAACGCGAAGTCCCCGGAGGTTCGGCAGCCAACACCGTTGCCGGATTGGCCTCTTTGGGCGGCGCACCGGCTTTCATCGGCAAAGTTCATGATGATGCCCTGGGACAGGAATTTACCCGCGACATCGGTGCCGCCGGCGTTGATTTTTTCACACCGCCGTTGAATGAAGGACCGGTTACCGGCCGTTCCATCGTTTTGGTCACGCCGGACGCTATGCGCTCCATGTTCACCTACCTTGGTGCCAGCGCTTATTTAAGCGCCGCCGATATTGACGAAAACATCATCAAAGCCAGCCGCATAACTTATCTTGAAGGCTATCTTTTGGATTACAAACACGGTATGGAAATCGCTGTCAAAGCCGCCGAAACAGCTCATAAATATAACCGTCAGGTGGCTTTTTCGTTGTCTGATGTCAGTTGTGTCACCGGCAAAGAAGAAGCGATTGTCGCGTTTGTTAAAGAACATATTGATATTTTATTCGCCAACGACGCCGAAATTTGCGCTTTATTTAAAGGTGAAGATTTTTATAAATGTCTTGATTTGATTAAGCCGATGGTCGAAATTGCGGCCATAACCCGCGGTGCCAAAGGTTCGGTCATTGTCAACGGCCGCACCAAAACCTTTGTCGAGGCCGAAACGGTTGAAAACGTCGTTGACACCACCGGCGCCGGTGATTTATACGCCGCCGGCTTTCTTTACGGACTGACCCAAGGCCGTTCGCTTGGCACCTGTGCCATTATCGGCTCTATTGCCGCGGCCGAGGTTATCACCCATTACGGTGCCCGGCCGGAAGTATCCTTGCGCGGTTTGGTCAGAAACAAACTGCTGTCTTACGGCAAACAAGCCTAAAATTTTTTATTTCCGCCGCAATTAAGCTATTGAAATTTAATTTCAAAAGTGTATTGTGTGGGCAACTTTGCAATATTTGAGGGATTGTTGCGGCACGGGTTTCTCACAAATGCTCGTGCCGGAAATAAACCGGCGAGCGCCGTGTACAATTAAGAGGTACACAAGAGAGCCGATTTATGACATGACGAGTATTTACCGGTACGAGCCTTTTTCTCATAAATGCTCGTGCTGGAAATAAATCGGCGAGCGCCGTGTACAATTAAGAGGTACACAAGAGAGCCGATTTATGACATGACGAGTATTTAGGAGAAAAAGAAATGGATATACGAAATATCGCCATCATAGCCCATGTCGACCATGGAAAGACCACAATGGTTGACGGTCTGTTGAAACAAAGCGGAACATTCCGGGCGAACCAACAGGTCGAAACCTGCGTGATGGATAGCAATGAGTTGGAACGCGAAAGGGGCATTACCATCTTGTCAAAATGTACCTCGGTTAACTGGCACGGTATGCATATCAATATTGTTGACACCCCCGGGCACGCGGATTTCGGCGGTGAGGTTGAGCGTATTTTGTCAATGGTCGACGGCGTTATTCTGCTGGTGGACGCTTCCGAGGGTCCGATGCCGCAGACCAAGTTTGTGCTCGGTAAGGCTTTGAAACTCGGCCTTTGCCCGATTGTCGTCATTAACAAGGTCGACAAACCGGATGCTCGTTGCGATGAAGTGTTAAACGAGGTATTTGATCTTTTCGTCAGTTTAGATGCCAATGACAAGCAGCTTGACTTTCCGGTTTTGTATGCCTCGGGTCGCAGCGGCTGGGCGGTTAAAGACTTAAACGATGAAAAGAAAGACCTAACCCCGCTGTTTGAAATGATTTGTTCTTATGTTCCGGAGCCAAACTGCCAACCTGACGCGCCTTTTTCAATGCTGGCAACCACACTGGAATCCAACAAATTTATCGGGCGCCTGCTGACCGGCAAAATTCAATCCGGCACCTTGCACGTCAACGACACAGTCAAGATCTTAGACGGCAGTAATAAAGAAATTGAGCGTGTGCGAATTTCCAAAATTCTGGCCTACCGCGGTTTGAATCGCGACAGCCTCGAGGTTGCCCATGCCGGCGATATCGTCGCCGTGGCCGGTGTTGTCAAAGGTACGGTGGCCGACACCATCTGCGCTATGGAAGTCACCGAAGCGATTAAGGCGCAGCCGATTGATCCGCCGACTTTGGCCATGACTTTTTCCATTAACGATTCGCCGCTTTCCGGCCGCGAAGGCGACAAGGTTACCTCGCGCATGATTTGGGATCGCTTGTGTAAAGAGGCCGAGGGTAATATTGCCTTAAAAATTTCGCGCACCAACTCCAGTGATTCTTTTGAAGTTGCCGGCCGCGGCGAACTGCAACTCGGCGTCTTGATTGAAACCATGCGTCGCGAGGGTTTTGAGCTGTCGATTTCCCGCCCGCGGGTTTTGATGAAAAAAGACGAAAGCGGCCAGCTTCTCGAACCGATTGAAGAAGTTGTGGTTGATGTTGACGAAGAATTTTCCGGCGCCGTGGTTGAAAAACTCGGTCGCCGCCGCGCCGAATTGACGGAGATGATACCCTCTCAGGCCGGCAACAAATGCCGCCTGATTTTCAACGCTCCGTCACGCGGACTTATCGGTTACCATTCGGAGTTCTTAACCGACACCCGCGGAACCGGCGTCATGAACCGGTTGTTTAAAGACTACGAACCCTACAAAGGCGAGATTGAAAGCCGCCGCAACGGCGTATTGATATCTTCCGAAACCGGCACCGCGGTTGCCTATTCTTTGTGGAAGCTGCAAGACCGCGGTCCGATGTTTATCGACCCCGGGGTTCCGGTTTATACCGGCATGATTATCGGCGAACACACCAAACCGAACGATCTGGAGGTTAACCCATGCAAAGCCAAACAGCTGACCAACATCCGCGCCGCCGGCAAAGACGAAGCAATTGATTTGGTACCGCCGCGCAAAATGACATTGGAACAAGGCTTGTCTTATATTCAGGATGACGAACTTTTGGAGGTAACACCCAAAACCCTGCGCCTGCGCAAACGAATTCTCGACCCGCTGGCCCGCAAGCGTGCCAAACCGGATATAATGTAGACAAACAAAACCCCTTGGAATTTCATATCCAAGGGGTTTTTATTAAATCGACCAAACACCTAGCGACCGCCGCGCGTATACTTAACCGGGGGAGGAGGCAAAAGAGTTTCTTTTTTATCAGAAGAAGTTTTTCGCGTGTTAGAAAAAAGCTTTTGCGGAGCAGAAATAACTTTCCATTCATTATATTTTTCAGCGGATAATATACCATGCAACGTATCATGTATTCTTTTGGCAGGCTTTCCTTCCACCTCCCGGCACAATCCTTTTCCCAACTTCTTACACCCGTCACGAACAAAATCTGCTGTTTTTGATCCTTCCACCGTTTTTATCTCACCACCCATGTTCGTTCTCCTCAACTGCTCTTTTGTCCATTATAGCAATTTTTATCCACCATGTCAAACCCTATCGGCCATCGCGTCCGCGCGACATCACCAGAGCAGAATTTTTTTCTTCTTTTTGCACTCCCGGCGCGCCGGAAATCACTTTCCACACCCCGCTTAAAAACCGATTGTTCACCTGCAACATTCCTTGCAGATTCTCATGCACTTTTTGTGCCAAAATTCCGGTCAGCTCGCGATAAGAACCGCTGAACAACACCGTATAACCCTTAACCACATCGGCCTTAAATTTAACGCCGGCTTTCTGCGCCGCCGCCATGTGCATTTGGCGTCTTTTGGCAACCTCGACGGCATCTTCTTTAACCGCGCCGATAACCTCTTCCAAAGCCTCTTTTTCTTCTTTGGTCAGAACCACGCCTTTAGGCAGGGTTAACGTGTTACTGGCAGCGTCCCACATAAAGGTTTTTGCCTTTTTCAAAAGCCATCCGTAAACGCCGCCCGCCTCTTTGAACCGAGGTTCGTTTTTCTTATTTTTTTGTGCGGTTGTTTCTTCTTGTGAAGTCATTATTATCCATTCCCTCTTAAGCAGCACGCCGCAAGCGCCCTGATAAAATTTTTGTCCATTATTCCAATGCTTTTGTCTTTTGTCAACCTTAAAAGCAGGATTCTCAACCAAAATATATCGCCGATAACTGCATTTTTTGTATTTTCTTATCCGAAATATACG
The DNA here is from genome assembly GCA_949295085.1 of uncultured Pseudomonadota bacterium. Classification (GTDB taxonomy): domain Bacteria; phylum Pseudomonadota; class Alphaproteobacteria; order RF32; family CAG-239; genus CAZU01. The sequence continues at coordinate 23,977 of CASFJS010000005.1, read as the reverse complement.
CTATAATCCCTTAAAATCAGATTAACAGAAATGTTTTACCGGCTGTTGCCATGAATTTATTTAAGTCTATTGCCACTTTTGGCGGCTTTACGTTGTTGTCGCGGATTACCGGATTCTTCCGCGATATGGTTTTAGCCAATTATCTCGGCGCCGGTTTGGTTGCCGACGCGTTTTTTGTGGCTTTCAAACTGCCGAACCTCTTTCGCTCGTTGTTTGCCGAGGGCGCTTTTACTACCGCCTTTGTCCCCATGCTGTCACAAAAGCTGGTCGGCGGCGACAAAAAAAACGCCATATTTTTTGCCGCCCGCGCCATCTCGCTTTTGGCTTTTGCGCTGACTTTGTTTGTGCTGGCGATTGAGCTTCTGATGCCCTGGGTTGTGGCTGTTCTGGCTCCCGGATTTGCCGGAGACAGCGGCAAGCTGGAACTGGCAACCGAGCTCTCGCGTATCACTTTTCCTTTTTTGCTGTTTATCTCAATCGTTTCTTTCCAGTCCGGCATTTTAAATTCGCTCAACAAATTTGCCGCACCGGCTGCCGCGCCGGTAATTCTGAATCTGATGATGATTGCCTCGGTTTTTATCTTCATACCGTTTAGTCCGACCGCCGCCCACGGCATTGCCTTTGGCGTTACCACCGCCGGCTTTATCGAGATCTTGTGGTTGACTTTTTTCCTTCATCGCCAGCAGGTTTACATCAAACCGCAATACAACATGCCGGACATTGCCAAAGATCCGGAAATCCGCACCTTATTTAAGCGCATCGCTCCCGGTGTTTTAGGCGCCGGCGTTTATCAAATCAATATGGTTGTTGACACGATTTTGGTCTCTTTGGTCGGTACCGGCGCGATCTCATGGCTCTATTATGCCAACCGTCTGCAGCAATTACCCCTGGGAGTCGTCGGTGCCGCTATCAGCGTCGCGGTACTGCCGATTTTGTCGCGTCATATCAAATCCGGCCAAACCGACCAAGCACAAGCCGTACAAACCAAAGCGGTCGAATATGGTGCTTTGTTATCAATTCCGGCGGCCGTCGCCTTGATTATTTTGGCCGAGCCGATTATTAATATCTTATTCCAGCATGGCAAGTTTGGCTACACCGAAACCGTCATGACCGCCAAAGCCGTTATTGCCTATGCTGTCGGCCTGCCGGCTTATGTTTTGGTCAAAGCGCTGGCGCCAAACTTTTTTGCCCGCGGCGATACGAGAACTCCGGTCAAATACAGTATTATTGTCTTGCTGACCAACCTTTGCTTCTCGGTTATTTTAATGGGGCCGTTCGGCCATGTCGGTATTGCCTCGGCCACCACCATTGCCGCTTTTGTTTCGCTGTGGCAATACGGTCGCGGTCTCAAGAAGCGCGGATTCTGGAATTGCCCGCATGAACTATTGGTTAAAACAGCCAAAATTCTCTGTTGTTCCCTTATCATGGGTGTTGTTTTAATTATTTGCGAATATATACTTAATCTGTGGCTCGGTAATTGGCTGCACCTGAGCATTTTACCCAAACTCGGGCTGTTTACGTTGATTTGCATTTTTGGCTTTATAACTTTTGTTTTTTGTGCTAAGCTTTGTCATCTTTTAAATTTGAATGAGATTATGGCATGTCTGCGGAAAAAAGAAAAAACATCATAAACCGCCCAAAGTGGCAAAAATTTTACATAACACTGGAGCATTTTTGGCAACATTGCACCCAAAAGCTTGGTTTAACCGTCTCGCGGTGTGTGACGGCCGTTCGCGGCAAGATAGCCTCCTGGTGGCAAATTGTGCTCATCTTTGTATTTGCGGTGGTCTTTCTTTATTATCCGATTGGCGGTTGGCTGGTTCACAGCATTGATACCTCAAACAACTACCATCCTCAAAGCGAAAACGGCAGTCTGGCCACCATTGATATGATGAGCCATCTTATTAACCGCGAAGTTCATCACAAGATGTGGACACCCAACCTGCCCTTTATTTTCCCGTCATATTTTCTTGATAATATGCCCAACTTTCAACTCGGCCTGATGTCTGCCGTCAGCCGCACGGCCGCCGCCTTGGAGCGTCTGCCGATAACCTCGACCCTGCCAAACGCCGAAACCGAACGGCATGAAGCCGTTGAGCTTTTGCAATATCCGGGAAATATCTGGCTGTTTTCACCACAAAACAAACTGATGCCGGTTCCCTCGTCAAACACCCAATACAAAAAAGGCCGCAAAAAACTGAACAACTTCAATGATCAAATTGCCGCCGGCCGCATTGTCCTAAGCCGGGATGAAGCCTCTTTGTCAACCTTTTTACGGTTTGCCCGCCGGGATATCAGCCGTCAACTGGCGCAAACCGATGCTCATATCCGTGAAACACACGATTCTTTTGTTGACCTGAAAGCCGATGATATCTTTTACTTTACCTTAGGCAAACTCTATGGTTATGCGCAAATATTCAAAGCATTAAGTCAGGATTACAAAGATGTTTTAATCCGCCGCGACATCTACCCGCAATGGACACGGATGCAAAACTTTTTGGAATGCGCCTCAGACCTCAATCCGACAATTATCCGCAATGGCAAATTAAATTCCTCTTTGGCGCCCAATCATTTAATAACAATCAACTACTTTGGCGCCCGAGCCGTTAATTTGCTCAACAACATAATTTATCGCCTTAATCAACCCGTGGATTCTCAGCAATGATCATAGAAATTCAAGAAACACCGGACCCTTCCGTCATCAATTTTTTTCCGCCGCAACCTTTGTTACGTCAGGGAACGGCTGAGTTTGTCGATGCCAAATCCATTCGCCGTTCGCCGCTTGCCGAACAGATTTTTGATTTAGGCGGTATTGTCTCATTATTCATCACGGCAGACATGATTTCGGTTACCAAAACGCCGGAAGCATCCTGGAATGAACTCAAGCCTTTGATTATGGCCGAAATCATGGACTATCTTTCCACCGGCGAAGAAATTGTCCCCGCAACGACGACGGATGAAAGCAGCATTGTCGGCCAAATAATATCTTTGTTGAACGCCCGCATCCGCCCCGCCGTTAAGCGTGACGGCGGCGACATCAAATTCATACGTTTTGACAACGGCATTGTTTTGGTTGAGATGCAAGGCGCTTGCAAGGGGTGCCCTTATGCCATGCGCACCTTAAAAGACGGTGTTGAGCGTATCCTGAAAACCTATATCCCGGAAGTACGGGAGGTTCGTAATATTGAAGAAAACAACGCTTAAACTTTTTTTGTGGTTTTTTCTGTTTTTTTGGGCAACATTTCCTGCTGCTGCCGGAGAATTATGGCTTAACGACATCCCTCTTGAAAAATTGCAAAATCTCTACAACCGGTGCGGCTATGACGGCGTACGCGGCTATTTGATGTTGCCGTCATACAAATATCCGCCGATTTTTTTAAAAAAATTTCCTGCAGACTACAATCATATGCCCGATGAAGATAAACGCAACGCTGTTTTTATTAAAATCCTGGCGCCTCTGGCGTTGCGTCTCAATCAGGATATTCTGTCCGAACGTTCCGAAATTGAAGCCGTTGCCGCGCGGTTCGCTCAAAACGCTAAACTCTCTGCTCAAGACATTGACTTCCTTGAAGAAAAAGCAACCAAATACGACATTTTCAGCCGCCTTAAAGACAACGAACGCTATCATTACCTGACGACCGAGCTTTTAAACCGGGTTGATCGCATTCCGCCGTCAATCATGATAACCGCCGCCGCCATTGAAACCAACTGGGGTTTGTCACGCCTTGTCAGGGAAGGCAATGCGCTTTACAAAAAACTCGTCTGGCACACCGACGAAGGGCTGAAACCCGTCGGCGAAACAACAGATGACAGTTACCGCATCAAAACCTACCCGAACCTTTACGCCTCCATGCAAGATTTTGCTCTAAAAATAAACTCTCATCCGGCTTTTGCCGCCTTACGCAACTTCCGCCGCGAACGCCGCGAGCGCACCGGCAACATATCCGGTCTGATATTGGCACCATATCTTTACGGTAATTCTGTCTTAAAAAACTATGCGGGCATTTTTGATTATACTCTGGCGTATTATGAATTACAAAGCATTGACAAATCTTCTTTGGACGATACAATGATATCGACGGATATCGTAAAAGACTTTCGCCAATATGTAACAAAAATGTAATTGGTTATTAGACTGTTTTTGTTATATTCTTAAAGTATGGGCAAAACAACATCGGGAGCCGACAATGGATCAGAACCGGCTAAACAGGCAAGATGTCGCCAATCTGGCTCATGAAGCAAGCGTTGACAATAAATCAACGATTGCCCGCAAAGTCAGTGCCTACTACTCCGGTGCCGACATCTCACCGCAAGCGGCGCGTCTGGCCGAAGACATTTTCCGCATTATGGTTCACGACACCGAACTTAAAGTTCGCGAAGTTTTATCCGACAGCCTGAAGCATTGTGTCGATCTGCCGCAAGATGTCGTAACCGCCATCATCAATGACAAAGACAGTGTTGCCGTTCCCTTTGTCCAGTACTATGGTTCGTTAACCAACGACGATTTAATCAAGATTTTAAATATGCCCGGCCTCAACCGTCAAAAAGCCGTTGCCAAACGAGCCAATCTTTCGGCAGAGGTTTCACAATACATCGCCGAACGTTGTTCGGATGAAGTTGTTGGCGAGCTTGTATCCAACGAGCAAGCCGATATCCGCGAAAACACTTTTAACACCATCGTCACCAAATATTCGGAATCCGACGACATCAAGCAACGTTTGGTTTATCGTTCGGAGCTCCCGGCATCCGTGGTTGAGAAAATTATTGATAAACTTTCTTACAAACTTAAAACACATTTGATGCTTTATCACAACCTGCCCAAAAATTTAGCCACCCAGTTAGTTGACGAGGTCAAGGAAAAAATAACCTTAAGCATCTCGGAAGAATATTCTTCCGACGAACAGGTTGAAGAACTTGTCCACCAGCTCTACAAAGCCAATCGCCTGACCCCGAGTCTGGTAGTACGCTCCATATGTCTGGGCGACCTCAAGTTTTTTGAATATGCCATTGTCTATTTATCCGAAACTCCGATTGCCGAGGTGCGCAAAATTTTATTCAACGAACAGGCCGATTTTATGATTCGCAATCTCTTGCGCAAAGCCTTTATTCCCAAAGGCGTTTTTCCGGCCATTTTCAGCGCCCTGAAAGTGATTCGCGAGATCCGCTTTGACTGCGGTCGTTCCAGTCGCAAAGCTTTCGGCCACAAAGTTGTGGAACGTATTTTAAGCTTTACCCAAAACAACGACGAACTGGGACCTGATGACATCAAATATTTGGTCTCAAAAATCAACTAATTTATAACTTTTTTAATAAAATATACTTACAATACCCTTTATCTAAAATTATAAAGGGATTTTCACCGTGGCAAATCTAAACGACATACTCTTGCAAGACATGATAACTTTGTCCGGCAAAATGTCCGACGGGTGTGATCCTGCCGAGATTGTTGCTCTGGCTGTTGAGGCAGCCTCGCGCATTGCCGATGCCGACGGTTGTTTTTTCTTTCACATCACCCCAACCCGTTTTATGAATTTGATCTACAGCCACGTCAACAGTCTCAATACATCTATATCCGGAACTTCCAATATGGCCTTGTTTCCGTCGGTTTATTTGCCGGACATCAAAAACAAACAAAACAAACGCCCTGCCGAAGCCTGCGCCGTCAACAAAGAGATTATCAATTCGTCAAATATTTTCAACGAACCCAGCCTCGATGTTTCTTCCCTCAAAGAATTTGACGAGGCAAATAACTACACAACCGTATCATCTTTAATATTTCCGCTTTTCAACAGCAAGCATAATATCATTGCCGTTGTCCAATTTATCAACGCCCGTGACCCCAAGGGTAAGATCATTAGTTTTACGGCTGATGATCAAGAAAAAATGATTGCCGTTTGCCAAATGGCAGCTCTGGCGCTTGAGCGCAAGCAATTGTCGGAATCTTATACTCAGCTTTTGGAATCTTTTGTTGATGTTTTGGCAAAAGCTATTGATTCCAAATCACCCTACACCGGGCTCCATTGCCAAAAAGTTCCGATTATTACCCGAATGCTGGCTTCTGCCGCCGTACAGGAAACCGAAGGCCCGTTCAAAAATTTTGAAATGTCGGATGACGACTGGTACGCGCTTCACATTGCCTCCTGGCTGCATGATTGTGGCAAAATCATTACGCCCGAATATATCATTGACAAATCGGCCAAGCTTGAAACCATCAACAACCGAATTCATGAAATCCGCAATCGTTTTGAGATTTTGCGCCGCGACGCGCATATTGAATATCTGCAAAAGCGCCTGAATAATATTGATACTCAGGAAAACCTGCAAGCCGAATTTGTAGCCGCCGTCAAACAACTGACCGACGACTTTGAGTTTATCGGCCGCTGTAATATCGGCGACACCCCGCTGACTGATGACGACATCAAGCGTCTTGACAAAATTGCCGAGCACACTTTCATGCGTTATTTCAATCGAATGGTCGGATTGTCTTGGGGCGAAAAGAAGCTCATAAACACCCCGTCGACCTATACCAAGCCGGAGGTTGAACATCTGTTGCAAGACCGTCCGGAGCAATTGTCCGGCCCTTATAATCAAGGCGAATTAGTCAACCTCAAAATTCGCCAGGGCACCATCAACAAAGCCGAGCGCGAAAAAATTAACGAACATATTGTCACCACCATCAATATGCTCAAAAATCTGCCCTTTCCGCCTGAGCTTGCCAATATTGTCGAATATGCCGGTGCCCACCACGAACGGATTGACGGCAAAGGCTACCCCAACGGCCTCACCGGCGATCAGATGTCCGTTCCGGCCAAGATTATGGCCATAGCCGATGTTTATGAGGCCTTAACCGCTCGCGACCGGCCTTATAAAGAGCCCAAAAAATTATCCGAGGTTTTAACCATCATGCGCGATATGAAAAACAGCGGTCATCTTGACCCTGACTTATACGAATTATTTATCAAAAGCGGTGTTTATATGGACTACGCCAAAGAATACATCGACAAAGAACAAATTGACGACATTAATCCCGAGGAGTTTTTATAAATGTTGCAGGTTTACCCCGTTTTGTGCCGTGCCGGCTATATGGATAACTATGCCTATATCATTGTTGACGAGACAACCAAAACCGCCGCAGTGATTGACCCTTCCGAGGCGGCGCCGGTTATTGACAAGTGCACCGAACAAAACATAACCCCGCAGTTTATTCTCAACACACATCATCATTTTGACCATGTCGACGGCAATTTGGAACTAAAAGAAAAATATGCTGCCCGAATTGTTTGCAATGTGGCTGATGCCGGACGTATCATCGGCGCCGATATTTGTCTGACCCCCGGCGAGATTTTTAATCTTGGCCGAGCCCGGGCCGAAATAATTGATGTTTCCGCGCACACCATCGGTCATATTTTGTATTATTTCAAAAACGATAAAATTTTATTCACCGGAGACACCTTGTTTAACCTTTGCGTCGGCGGCATTTTTGAGGGCACGCCGGAACAGATGTTTGCCGCTCTGAACAAGATTAAAGCCCTGCCGGACGATGTTTTATTCTACCCCGGACACGAATACACTTCCGGCGGCGCAATGTTTGCTTTTCAATACAATCATGGCAATGACGATATCAAAAATTATCTCGATCGCGCACGCCGACGCCTGGCCGAAGGATTACCGGTTGCGCCGGTAACTTTGGGTTGGGCGAAGAAAAACGTTGCAACCCGTATCTTGAAGCCTCAACGCTAAAAGATTTCACGCAGCTTGCCGGCTAGCCCGACACACCGCGCCCTCAGCCCGACAACATCATACCTGCGAATAGACCTGTCACCCCGCCTTTGGCCAAGCATTCTTGGCAAGGCTCAGGCATCTTCTGCTTTTCTTTTTTCCTGTCATTCTGAGGAGTACTTCTTTTTCTGTCATTCTGAGGAGCGCTTCTTTTCCTGTCATTCTGAGGAGCGAGAGCGACGAAGAATCCATACTTAAAGAGATGTTTCGCTTACGCTCAACATGACGGTAAGAAAGAGATCCTTCGCTGCGCTCAGGATGACAATAAAGGGCGCTCAGGATGACCGTAAAATTTAAACTGTCATCACCTGAACGGAGTGAGGAAAAAACTGTCATTCCTCCGAGGCCTTTGGCCGAGGATCAGGAATCTTCCGCTTATATTAAAAACAGTTGAAGATGCCTGAGCCAAGGCAGGAATGCCTGCCTTAGCGGCATGACAGTTTAAATAAGAGAAATACCTCTTGAAGCGACATGACGGGGTTAAATTGAACAAATGCCCCAAAAGAAGCAGTAACAGAGTTTAAGTTCTGCCGTCATTTCACAACGGCTCTAGAAATCCTTGAGCCGGATTTTTCTGTCGAGCTCGCGATTCTTAATAGACTCTCGTTTATCATAATTCTTTTTGCCGCGACCAAGCCCGACCTCCAGCTTCGCCCGCCCGCGGTTATCAAAAAACAACCGCAGCGCCACCAATGTCGCACCTTTACGCGCCAGCGCGTTGATAATGTCGATAATCTCTTTTTTCTTCAACAGCAATTTGCGTTCGCGTTTTTCGGCATGCGAACTATAACCCTTGTTGGCATATTCGGCAATAAACATATTAGCCATAAAAATCTCGCCGTCATGCTCCACCCCGAAAGCGTCATTAATATTGGCATGCCCCAGCCGCAGCGACTTAACTTCGGTTCCCAAAAGCTGCAAACCGGCCACAAATTTTTCCTCAATCAGATAATCAAAATGAGCCCGCCGGTTTTGCGCCACCAGACCGCTCGAAATAAAATCTGATTTTTTCTTTGCTTTTGCCATCTTAGTCTTTCAATTTTTCTTTTAGAGCCCGCCGTACTTTATATGGTAACCCGGTGTTGCGATACTCGGGATGTACCGCCGCAAAACTTTCCCATTCCGCCTTGCTCATCAGGCGGTTTTTTTTATCTTGCGGCACAATCCACAAACGTTTCGCCGCTATAAATAACTCACAGCCGCCCAAAGTGCAACCCCTAAAATCATCACCTTCCGTCAAAATACGCCGAACCTCATCCGCTTCCGGCGGATAATCGCCACCGCCGATTCTGTTTATCAATTGTCCCAACACCGGCCGCGCGACCTCTTCGTGCAAATCCGTTAATTTTCTGTACGACAGACTGGCCGCCGCGTCAGCCCAAAAACGCACCGATGTCGCCACAAATTTATCCGCCAGCTCCTGAATAAACAAGCGTGTCCGGCAAAGGATGGCTGCCGTATCCGCCAACCGTTTTTCATCCAGACCGATTTCCGCCAGCTGCGGCAAAAAACGGCGGATTTTAACCCGCGCAAAATCATCATCCTGATTCATCGGATCTTCAACCCAGCGAATATGGCGCCGCCGCAAGTAGTCGCGCAAATCTTCCGGTGCCTCGTTAAGCTGTGGCCGGATAAGGGCAATCCCGTCGCGGTAACTTATCGGCAACATTGCGCTCAACCCAAAAACACCGCTGCCGCGCTGCAGCCGCAACAAAAAAGTTTCTGCCTGATCGCGCCGATGATGTCCGGTTGCCAAAAATTTAATTCCCCGCTGCCGGCAAAATTCCAACATCAACCGATACCGGGCCTGTCGGGCGGCTTCTTCGATACCGTTTTGCGGCTTTGGCGCATTCCACACCAAAATATGATGTTCAATATCATTGTTTTTCATCAGAATATCATTGTTTTTCATCAGCTCACCGACATAAGCTGCTTCTGCCCCTGATTCTTGGCGCAACCCATGGTCAACCGTCAACGCCACCACCTTGCAACCGGCCTCTTTAAGCCTTAAGGCCAGCGCCAAAGAATCCGCCCCGCCGGAAACCGCCGCGGCAACCGTTTTCCCTTTCAGATGATATTTTGCAATAAATTCACGCATCCCTACTGTTTACACTTCAATTCGGCGGCTAATTGTGCCGCTTTGTTCTTAAGGTTGTCCGGCGCCTTAGGAAATTCTTTCGGCAGATTAACAAACGCCGTGCAGGCCTCTTCCGTTTTGCCGAGCATCTGCATCGACATACCGAGCTTCAAGATATTATCGGCACCCTTATTGCTGTCTTTATATTTTTCATAACCCTTGGCAAAAGCGACCGCCGCCTTGGCATAATCCTTTTTGCCATAATAAGATTCGCCCAGCCAATATTGTGCATTGGCCGCCAGCTTATGATCGGGAAATTTGGTCAAAACGATATTAAACTTGGCCGCCGCTTCATCGTTTTTGCCGCTGTTGATGGCGTCCAATCCCTCTTGATAAATCTGCTCGGCCGTTTTGGTTTTAACCTCCGGCAAATCGCTTCCCTTTTCAATCGCGCCGCCGATAATTGAGGCCGGCGCATCCTTGGCTACCGGCGCATCAAATTTTTTGACCGGCGCTTGTTTGCTCATACCGCCGCTTTCAATCGGTTTGCCCTCAATCATTTTCAAGCGGACATCCATATCCTTATTAATCATATTAATTTTTTCATCCAGAGTTTTGAGTTGATGTTCAAGCATATCCGCCCGACCGATAAGATCGCGCAAATTTTCATCCATGTTGCTGACCCTAACGGTAATATTCTCACCGGCCTCACCGCCTTGGCTGCGATACATCTGCCGCTGCATCACCTGCATATCTTCGCGCAGAGCATCAATCTGCCGTTGCAAAGCATTGTCCGATACTGCCCACGCCGGCGCTGCCGCCAGCAATAATGCTCCCGTCAAAAAACAAACCGATTGTCTCATCATCAAACACTCCGTTATCTAAATTGCTTTTATCTTTCGTTAATTTAAAACAAAAGCCATGAAAGCACAAGCGCAAAAAAATATGCCCCCAACCGACAGGCGGAGGCATATCTTAAATTAACCTGTTATCAGATTAGTTTCCGGCAACAACCGTAACGGCACGACGGTTCTGAGCCCAGGCAGCTTCGTTGCTGCCTAAAACGGCCGGTCTTTCTTTACCATACGAAATGATGGAAATCCGGTTGGCGGCAATACCTTTGGAAACCAAGTACTGTCTAACGGCGTTGGCACGTCTTTCACCCAAAGCCAGGTTGTATTCTCTGGTGCCTCTCTCATCGCAGTAACCCTGAACGATGACTTTAACTTCTTCATGTTTCTTCAACCATTTAACCTGAGTATCCAAAACCTCGGCCGAATCCAACGAAATAGCAGAGCTGTCAAAAGCAAAGAAAACTCTGTCTTCGGCATTTTCCATAAAGTCACGAGCCATCTTGGATTCGCATTCGCTGCCGCCGAACAAAGAGCTTTCGCTCATCGTCGAACAAGCCGACAACGCCAACACAGCGCAAAACATACTTAAAAGCTTTTTCATATCATAATCTCCATATGGGTTTTAATTTGCTATAGTTGCATAACAACTAATACAGTTTTAACTTAAGCAATAAAAACTTAATTTTCAATAACAAAAATAACTATAACGCAAAAAAGTTAACAATTCGGTTATAAAACTATTTTTTATATTATTGAAACCAAAGTTTCTGTTTCCCAGATAATCGTTTGTCCGAAGCTTTACACCCTCAACTTTAGTCAATATTTAAAAAGCAGAACACCGGCAGCCTTTCTCAAGGCAAACCGGTGTTAAATTCTCTTCCTAACAACGCCTCCAGGCATCATTGTCGTGCAGGAAAGCAATCGGTCCTATCCAGAATCTTTCCTCACACGGTTTCTGCTCCGGCAGTTTGTCCAACAAAAATATACCGCCGTTCATCACGCTCATCAAAAGATACTGCCTGTTTCTTTCTGAGCCGACCCGCCAAACCCAATACGGGTAAAAATCATCGCCGGTCTTAATTCGCAGATTGCCGAGATCCTCAAAAACGCACCATTGCATTTTTTCTCTGAGTTTTACGGCAACCTTTGCACACGACCGCGCATAAAGCACTGCTGTTGCATCAAGCAGAGGTTCGATTTTTCCGTCTTGCAGATAATAACTGCGCGAAACAAAAACATACTCTCTGCGAACCGGGCGATCCATATCCATAGCCATTTTGGCGCATTTGGACTGCAATGTCGGGTTGAGATAAATCTCGCGTCCGAACGGATACATTCCGAGTTGGATACAAACCAGCCCGCAAGCCTCTTTCGGCAGCACACGCCCGTTTTCTGCTTCATAAGCGCGGGCAAAATGCGTCTCCGCATCTTCAATCTTTTGCGCCCGTGACATAAAAACGCCGTCTGACGACGAAAGATTGTTAATTTTGCTTTTTTCACCGCCCAACCAATAGTTGGGATGAATCGACGGAAACAGACCATTCCGCCAATTGTACTGTTGTGCCATAGGATAAATTTTTTTAATGACATCGAGCCTAAAAAGAGCATCTTTGCGTGCCTGAAACCTGACCCAATAATATTTTCATAATTTTTAAGTGAAAGGAAGCATAACACGATTAGACAAAACGTCAAGCCGTTTTTGTATAAAGTTAACGTGTCGTCGGAAACTGTCCTGTCTGCCGCAAAGCCTCGCCGACAGCCATCGCCGCCGAAACCGCCATATTGATGGAGCGCGCTTTTTCATTCATCGGTATCACAATGCGCGCATCCGCCGTTTGATGAATTTCTTCCGGCACACCGGCCGATTCGCGTCCCATCAGGATAATATCATTTGGCCTAAACTCAAATTCGGTATACGGAATACTGCCTTTGGTGGTCATCAACACAAGCCGCCCGTATTCTTCGCCGTGTTCCGCCCGATAGCGTAAAAAATCCTGCCAGCTGTCATGCCGACGACAATTGCTCATCTCCAGATAATCCATACCGGCACGCCGCATGGCTTTGTCATTAAACACAAAACCGCAGGGCTCGATGATATCTATGGCCAAATCCAAACACGTTCCCAACCGCAGCAAGGTGCCGGTGTTTTGCGGAATATCCGGTTGAAACAAAGCTAAACGCATTTTTTACATTCTCCAGTTACCGGCAAACATACAAACAGAAACTACCTTTTTTTTAAGAGGTACACAAGGAGCAAACATACAAGTAGGAACCCTCCTTTTTTATTTATTCAATGTTTAACGAGGTTAATGCGCCGTATGTTTGCGACACCGTGTACAATTAGGAGGTACACAAGGAGCAACCATACAACCAGGAACCCTCCTTTTTTATTTATTCAATGTTTAACGAGGTTAATGCGCCGTATGTTTGCGACACCGTGTACAATTAAGAGGTACACAAGGAGCAAACATACAAGCAGGAACCCGTTAAACATTGAATAAAAAGTTTAACAAATCACCGTCCTGCACTATATACTCTTTGCCCTCGGAACGCATCTTGCCGGCCTCTTTGCAGGCTTGCTCACCGCCGAGACGTATAAAATCATCGTACGATATGGTTTCGGCGCGAATAAATCCGCGCTCAAAATCGGAATGGATGATTCCGGCGCAAACCGGAGCCTTGGAACCTTTAACAAATGTCCAGGCGCGCACTTCTTTCGGTCCGGCGGTAAAATAGGTTTGCAAACCGAGCAAATCATATCCGGCGCGAATAATTTTGGACAACCCCGTTTCTTCCAAACCCAGCGCGGCCAAAAACTCTTTCTTTTCCGCCTCGTTTTCAAGCTGCGCCACTTCCGATTCGATAGCTGCCGAGATAATTACCGCCCGCGCATTTTCCGCTTTGGCTTTGGCAAAAACTTTTTCCGAATAGGCATTGCCGGTGGCTGCCGAGCTCTCGTCAACATTACAAACATACAACACCGGCTTGGCGGTCAGCAATTGCAGCATTTTATAAGCCTTGCAGGCGTCTTTGTTGGCCTCATCCGGCTTGGCGACCCTGGCCGGCTTACCTGATTTCAAGGCGTCAATCACCGGCGCCATCACACTCACGTTCAAAACGGCCTCTTTATCACCGCCTTTGGCTTTTTTCTGGGCTTGGTCAAATCTTTTTTCCAAGGATTCCAAATCGGCAATCATCAGCTCTGTTTCAACAATCTCGGCATCGCGTATCGGATCAACCGAGCCCTCGACATGGGTAATATTGTCATCGTCAAAACAGCGCAACACATGAATAATGGCATCGACCTCACGAATATTGGCCAAAAACTGATTGCCCAACCCCTCGCCTTTGGAGGCGCCTTTGACCAGCCCCGCAATATCCACAAACTCGAGTTGTGTCGGCACAATTTGTTTGGGCTTAACAATATCGGCAAGCTTTTGCAAGCGCTCATCAGGCACCGCCACACGTCCTGTATTCGGCTCAATCGTACAAAACGGAAAATTCGCCGCCTGTGCCGCGATTGTTTGCGTCAAAGCATTAAACAACGTCGATTTGCCGACATTGGGCAGTCCGACGATCCCGCAGTTAAACCCCATTTCAGACTCCATATTGTTAATTTTGCTTTTCTTATAAACGATAATTACGCGTTTTTCAACCGCAAAAACCGCCTTTACGCAAAACGTAAAAGCGGTTTTCATTTTTTCTTACGAACCGATTTAAGCTTTCCTAAACAACTTGTAGCAACGAACAACATCTCGATACTTGGGATTATCAAAAAGCTCTTGTTTAATTTCTTCTGCCAGATCCCACTTTCTTAAACAATCGCAAAGCAAGTTAGAATATTTGAGACAGTATTTTTGGCGATATTTATTATACTCAACCTCGCAAAATTTGCGCTGTAACTCAAGACAGATATCCTCATCGCTAAGACCGGCAAAATAGCTATCACAAACATGGGCATACGTGCTCAAAATCTCACAAGCCTCGTCATATTTATACACCGCCGGAATAACTTTTTGAAAGCGCACATCCCAAACATTAAGCGGTCTTGTTAACAGTTTTCTCTTATCAATACGCTCAAGTATTTCGATGACGTTTTGCCTTTCTCTTAATTTTTTCCTGTTTTTGCGCCATCTTGCAAATTTTTGGCTCCAAATTTTCAGTCTGTTTATAATTCAACCAATCTATAAGATTAATAATAATCATAAAAAACTCATATCCAAGCCTTTTGCCTCATACCCAAACAGGACGAATACTCAGCCATTCCTTTGCCAATTAAAACCTCTATTGTTTCCAAAATAAGCTCAATATCCTTTTGCAAAATTTCTTTTTCTGCTTTGCCAAAACCCGACAATACATGGTTAACTACCTCTTCGCCTCGGCCTTCGGGGTGCCCGACCCCGATTCGGATACGATTATAGTTCGGCGTCATTGCCGCATCAATCGACTTTAACCCGTTATGACCGCCGGCACCGCCGCCCAATTTGGCTTTTATTTTGCCCAGCGGCAAATCCATATCATCATGTATCACAATGACATTTTGCGGCAGAATTTTATAAAAATTGGCTGCCTTAACCACCGCATTACCGGACAAATTCATATAAGTCTGCGGCTTTAAGATATACACTTTTTCTGTTCCTATTTTTCCCTCAGCAATCAATCCGTCAAACTTCTCCTTAAAAACGCCAAAACCAAACTTTTGCGCCAACGCATCCGCCACCATAAAACCGGCGTTGTGGCGTGTATTTTCATATTCTTTCCCAGGATTACCAAGACCAACAATCAAAAACATCGTTATCTCATTTTACAAAATCGGCGACACAAGAACAAATATCTTTGTGCCGCCTGACTGATAGTTCTACACTAGTTGCCCGTTAGACGAATTTTTTACTTTCTGATAAAGTCAACATGAATAGGCTTATCCGATACCGGATGAAACTGGACGTCTTTACAGATAACGGCAATTTTTTTACCATCCAAAACGATCTCAACATCCGATTCGTAAAAGCCTCTGGTATCCAGGGCCTTTTCCAGCTCTACCGGATGCAAAGAAATCATAACAGGCTCCTGTTTTCCGCCATAAACAACGGCAGGAATTCGACCCTCACGACGACATGCCCGAGCTGCCCCCTTACCTGCTTTCTCTCTTTTTTCAGCATTAAAAGTAATCATTTTTTCATCCTTTTTTATAAGTTGTTATCCACCGGTCGGCCTCCAGGGGTGCCGACCGACAAGCCCTGTTATAACGCAAAATTTTTATTTTTCAAGGATTTTTTAAACAGCCGAAACGGCCGGATTTTAATATCCGACCGTTTCATAAATTTTAC
Organism: uncultured Pseudomonadota bacterium; assembly: GCA_949295085.1. Lineage (GTDB taxonomy): Bacteria > Pseudomonadota > Alphaproteobacteria > RF32 > CAG-239 > CAZU01. The sequence goes on along the minus strand of CASFJS010000005.1, from coordinate 7,940 downwards.
TGGCAGCAAACATAATCCGGTTCGCCGCGGCGGTTAAAGACGACACAAACGGACAATCCCTTATAAGCCTTGTCCAGTTCCAGCTCATCTTCCCCTATATAGGCCGCCAGATAGGTAAAAGAATCATCTTCATCAAAGATCATTTCCAACATTGGCATGCCATCTATGATCATTTTGGGAACAAATACCATTTCAGAAGATTTTTCCTCCACATACACAACAAATTTTTCACGCATATTTTTGAAAATCTCCTGCTGAATTCCCAACAAGACCACATAGAGACCTGCGCCGCCCACAATTTGCACGGATGTCTTTTCCGAAAAAAATACAACAACGATTACGGCAATCCCCAAAGCAATCGCGTCAATAATTTTCATCCATTTTGACATTCCGTCAATAAATTCAAGCGGATACGGCCTGTCGTTAATAAAAGCCAACCAGGCTGTTATTAACCCTAAAATAATCAAAATCAATGTCATACATCTTTATTTTAAAGGTTCTAAAAGCCAGTAGCCGACGGCTGCATCATAACCCCTGACTAAAAAAACTTTGTTGTCATGATATTCATCCAAAGAAAAATATCCGTTTTCATAGACACAGCCGCGCCATACAAACGAACAATAACCAATGGCCTTTTCTTTGTCTGTAGAGATGATTTTAAAGTCTGAGACTCTGCGCGTAAGCATACCGCCATATCTTTGCCATAAAAACATAGCCAGCAACGCTGTTAATAAAACCCATTCCATAAGCTTAAGAATTAAAAATTAGTATTTTTAATGCTTACAGACTAGACAAAACGTCACAAAGAGTCAAGCGACGAATTCGGCTTTTCTATACTTTATCAACCAAAACAACCCCGCGGACATACAAAAATACGTTCAACCGAGCCGCCATTGCCGAAAATTCTGTATGAGTTGCCCATTAGACGAGTTTTTACAATTTGGCAGCAATTTCCTCTATCTCATAACACTCAATAAAATCGCCTTTTTGGATATCGTTGTAGTTTTCAAAAGATATGCCGCATTCAAAGCCGTCTTTAACCTCTTTAACATCGTCTTTGAAACGCTTGAGCTGGCCGATGGCTCCGTCATGGACAACCACGTTATCCCGCAACAGGCGTATCCGGGCGCCGCGCTTAACCATACCCTCGGTAACCATACAGCCGGCAACCTTACCGACCCCGGTAATATTATAGACCTCGCGGATTTCGGCATAGCCCAGCAGCTTTTCCTTAAGCTCGGGCGAAAGCATACCCTCCAGACCTTTTTTGATATCATCCAGGACATCATAAATGATGGAATAATACTTAATTTCCACCTCGTCACGCCGCGCCATATCACGCGCCTGCGGATTTGCACGAACATTAAATCCGATAATCAACGCATGCGAAGCCTTGGCCAACGTCACATCCGATTCGGAAATACCGCCGACCGCCGAATGCAAAATCTGCACACTAACCTCGTCATTGGATAGTTTTGAAACAGCACCCTCAATGGCCTCAATAGATCCCTGAACATCGGCCTTAATAATAATCGGCAGGTGTTTCATCTCGCCCGACTTAATTTTATCAAGCATTTGTTCCATCGCCGACTTAGCCGACTTCACCAACTTGGCCTCACGCTCTTTACGAATACGATAACCGGTAATTTCTTTGGCTTTACCCTCATCGGCCACCACCACAAAATTATCGCCGGCCGACGGTGTTCCCTGCAGACCCAACAATTCAACCGGCATTGCCGGCCCGGCTTCTTGCATTTTTTGGCCGTTTTCGTTAAACATGGCACGCACATGGCCCCATTCTTTGCCGGCAATGCAGATATCGCCGACTCTCAAAGTACCTTTTTGCACCAATGCCGTCACCACCGTACCGCGGCCTTTTTCCATCTTAGCTTCAATAATCGCACCCTCGGCATGGCGATTCGGATTTGCTTTCAAATCCAACATTTCGGCCTGCAGCAAAATGGCATCAACCAGTTTATCGATATTGATGCGCTTTTTGGCCGAGACCTCGGCACACAAACACTCGCCGCCCATTTCTTCCACACCGATTCCGTGCTGCAACAAAGCTGTTTTAACTTTCATCGGATCGGCACCGGGCAAATCAATCTTGTTGATAGCCACCACAATCGGCACCTCCGCCGCCTGAGCATGGCGGATAGCCTCAATCGTCTGCGGCATAATACCGTCATTGGCCGCCACCACCAAAACCACAATATCGGTAACTTTGGCTCCTCTGGCACGCATTTCCGAAAAAGCCTCATGCCCCGGTGTATCAATAAAAGTAATCTTTTGTCCCGATTTGACGGTAATCTGATACGCCCCGATATGTTGCGTAATACCGCCGGCTTCCTTAGCCGCAACATTAGTCTCACGCAAAGCATCCAGCAACGACGTTTTACCATGATCAACGTGTCCCATAACCGTCACCACCGGAGCCCTTGGTTGCAAATCTTCCGGACGATCTTCAACACCGGCAAGCCCTTGTTCGACATCACTATCGGATACCCGCTTAAACTTGTGTCCGAATTCCTCAACAATAATCTGTGCCGTATCCGCATCAATCGGTTGGTTAATCGTGGCCATTACACCCAGTGACATCAGCTTTTTGATAACATCAGCCGATTTTTCCGCCATTCGATTGGCCAATTCCTGAACGGTAATAATTTCCGGAATAACCACTTCTTTAATAACCTTTTCCGCAGGCGCAACCGGCACAACCGGTTTAGGTTGTTTTTTCTTAAACCGCCGCCGCGGTGCACCGAAACCGTAATCATCATCGTCATCATCCGTGCCGATATTATGAATATTAACCTTACCCTGGCGACGCTGCGGCTCAAAAGAACGTTTGGTAATTTGTTTTTTGCGTTCTTGTTCAAAAACCTCCTCACGAGAAATGGCCTTTTTGACCCTGCGAGGATCATAGTCCTCGTCGTCATCGTCATCAAAATTGCGCCTCTGACGTTCCTTAAACTTACTCAGCGCTCTGTTTTCGGTTTCATGAGATTCGGCGGCTTCCGTCCGTTTTGCCTGTTGTTCTTCTGCCAAACGTTTTTCTTCGGCTTCCTGTTCTTTTTGTTTGAGCAGCTCCGCTTCTTTTTGTTTTTGCCTTTGCTGATAACGTTCTTCCTCTTCCTGCCGCCGCTTATTGTCAAACTCTTTGGCTTCGGCAATCAATTTTAACTTGGCTGCCGTTTCCTCGTCAATTTGCATTTTTTTTGTTTCTGCAGCGGCTTTAGTGCCGATAACTCTTTTTTTTCTTACCTCTACCTGCACCATCTTTTTGCCGTCAGACGCCGTTGCCTTGGCACTGTTACCCAGTTTGAGCGTAAGAGTGGGCTTTCCCGACAATGTTAATTTCTTTTTGGCGCTATCTTCTGTCATGTATCTTGCTCTCCGTTATCAAAAATTCTAACTGTTCAAAAATGAAGTCAACCGAACGATCGTTTCTCTGACTGCATTGGCCATACGACTTTTTAACAAAGCCAAATGAACCGTATTATCTCTTGCCAGTTCTTTATCCAACTCCTCTGTTTCAAACAAACTGAACACTTCCAACTCTTTAGCTAAAGCCAAGATTTTCTGATGTCCGTCATCTCCGGCATTTTTAGCCTCTATCAGAAAAGCCGCTTTACCCCTCTTAAGGGCATCCACGACCTTATCCATACCGCAAACCAACACGCCGGCCTTGCGTGCCAACGAAACAGCATCCAACGCCTGTTTACGGAGCAGGCTCTCCGTCTGCTCAACAAGTTCTTCATTCACCTTAGTCTTTATTTTTAAAGCCTTGGCAAATAAATTGGCGGCGACCGCCTTTTCCAAAGCGCTTTTTGCCACGGTAACGTAAACACCTTTACCGGGCAGTTTTTTCCTAAAATCAGGCACAACCCGGCCATCCGACAATACCGTAAACCGGAGCAGTTGCTCTTTGGATTTAATTTCGCCGCTGACGACGCATTTTCTGTTTGTTTCTTCGGACATCTTATAATCCTTGATGACGGGCAGACCTTTCAACAAAGCCTGCCCGCCGTCGTTTTATTCTTCCTCAAACCAATGAGCTCTGGCAGCCATAATAACCTTTTCGGCTTCCTTGGTAGACAAGGTTTCCTCGCCCAAAATTTCAATCAGCTCATCTGTTGCCAAATCGGCCAGATCGTCAATGGTTCGAATATTGTTGTTAGCCAATATCAGAAGCATGTCTTTATCCAACCCTTCAATAGCCTGCAATCTTTCATCAATACCCAAAGACTTGCTTTTTTCGGCAAATTCTTTATTGCGTTTTTCGACATATTCTCTGGCTCTGGTCTGCAGTTCCTGAGCAACTTCTTCATCAAAGCCCTCAATACTCGAAAGCTCGCTCAAATCGACCATTGCAATCTCGTCAACATTTGAGAAACCTTCCGCAATCAAAAGATGCGCAATCATCTCATCCACATCCAAAGCTTCCATAAAGCGCTGCGAACGAACCTTATTCTCGTTGGAGCGGCGTTCTTGTTCCTGCTCCTCGGTCAAAACATCAATATCACACCCCAAAAGCTGGGCGGCCAATTTAACATTCTGGCCGCGACGACCAATAGCAATCGAAAATTGTTCTTGCGGTACGACAGCCTCGATTCGGTTGTTTTCTTCATCAATAACAACTTTGGTAACCTCGGCCGGAGCCAGCGCGCTGACAATATACTGAGCCTTGTCATCCGAATAGGGCACAATATCAATTTTTTCGCCTTGCAACTCATTAACCACCGCCTGCACGCGAATACCCCGCAACCCGACGCAGGCGCCAACGGCGTCAACCGTTACATCATCCGTTTTAACGGCAATTTTGGCTTTTGAACCCGGATCACGCGCCACCGCAACAATCTGAACGATGCCGTCATAAATTTCGGGCACCTCCGAGGTAAACAACTTGGCCAAAAATTCCGGACAAGTGCGCGACAAAAAGATTTGCGGTCCTTTATTTTCACGGCGCACATCCAAAACATACGCCCGCACCCGGTCACCAACCTTAAACTTTTCCCGCGGGATAATTTCATCACGGCGCAAAATAGCTTCCGTTTTGCCGATATCCAGCGTAATATTGCCAAAATCAACCCGTTTAACCGTTCCGTTAACGATTGTGCCTATTTTCTCCTTATATTCTTCAAACTGCTTGTTGCGTTCGGCCTCGCGAACCTTTTGCACAATAACCTGTTTGGCCGTCTGAGCCGCAATACGCCCGAAATCAATCGGCGGCAGGGCATCAACAATAAACTCCCCGACCTTAACATCCGGATTATATGCCTGAGCTTCATCCAGCGTCATCTGGGTCGATTCGTTTTCAATATCTTCTTCTTTAGCCACAACTTCACGATAACGCGCCAACGAAATGGCTCCGGTTTTACGGTCGATATGCGCCCGGATATCGTGTTCGGCGCCATATTTGGAACGAGCCGATTTTTGAATGGCAACTTCCATAGCCTCCAAAACATCTTCTTTATCAATATTTTTTTCTCTGGCTACGGTATCGGCAACCAAAACAATTTCCGGTCTGGGCATATTTTCTTGTGTTTGCATTTTATCCTCTAAACAAAAAATCAAAGTTAGTACAAAAATTACTTGTTATCAACGGCCGCCGCTGCTTCATTAAGCAAAGCGTCCGTCAAAACCAATTTGGCTTTTGCAACGGCGGTAAACGGAATACGATACTCCTTACCCTCCATTTCAAAATCTATATTGCCGTCATCATCTGCCGCAATAATCATCCCCTTAAAACGTTTGCGTCCCTCAACGGCTTCATCGGTTTCAATTTTGGCCTCATATCCGGCAAAGCGCACAAAATGTTCCAAAGTCGTTAACGGCCTGTCAAGCCCCGGCGAACTCACTTCCAGCGAATATTCTCCCTCTATGGGGTCTTTTTCATCCAAAACGGCCGAAACGGCGCGGCTGACCGTGGCGCAATCATCAACCGTCAGATTTTCCCGCGATTTAGGTTCGATCATAATTTGCAGAGTCGGCCGCACGGTGCCGATTGTCATGATTCGCACAACATCAAACCCCGTCTGCTCAATCACCGGCGCCAGCAAATCATAAAGCGGATGCTTTTTTTGCATAATATCGATTCCTTTTTCAAGCCTCAAAATTCAAAACAAAAAGCAGAGCTTTTCAGGGCCCCGCTTCAATCAACTCACATCTAATATGCAAGCATATATAACAGAAAAATTTTAAAAATCCAGCATTTTTTATCATGCAACACAAAATTGTTTAATAAGTCGCTGCTGTTTTGGCTTTAGATGAGGTGTTACGCATTAAATATAAAAACGCGGAGAACGCCTCAAATAAAGTTAAAATAAAGAAAAAGAAAATTTTAGCGTACAACATAAGGTACGTGAATTTTCTTTTTTCTGCTGTTTTGGCTTTAGATGAGGTGTTATACGCGTTTTTACCCGTCTTCAAGGTGTAGCAAAAGAGACACCGCTATCGATCCGGCTATAACCGTAGGCGCCGCAACCGCCAGCCCGACCGGCAGATTATCGCTGTTGCCCATGGCATAAACCACCTGAGTCAGAAAATATACCGAAAATCCGGTAACAATACCGCCGACAATCAAAAACATCACACCGCCGCGCCGGTTATTCGGCCTCAGGGCAAATACGGCCGCCATCAATACCATCGTCACCAAAAACAAAGGTGAAATCACCAGCGACCAAAAGCGCATTTGATGCCGCTGCACCGCAAAACCGGACTTTTCATAAAAGTTGATAACCTCCGGCAGTTTCCAAAACGAAATAGCCTCCGGTTCAACAAAATTATCCTCTATTTTACCCATATCCAGCGTTGTTTCATACTGCATATTGCCGTAATGCTCAACCGGCTTTCCGGCAACAAACACCTTAACGTCTTTCAAATCAAAAAAGCCTTTGTCAAGCATTCCGGCAAAAGCCTCAATCTGCCGCAACGGCTGTGATTTTTTATCAAGTTCGGTAATACTGACACCGCGCAACATCAGTTCATCTTTATCCGGGCGCAATGCTTTGGCCTGCAAAATCATTATCTTATCATCATCAACGGCCTCGCGCATCCATAACCCCTCATTTGAAAACAACATAGCCGTCGGATCCTTGGTATCCATACGCCGCTCAAGTGTTTCAAACAAATTGTACAAATCCGCCGCCACCGGGTTAACCAAAGCCACATTAAGCACGCCGACCACAAACGTTGCCAGACACACCGGCGTTAAAAAACCCCAGATAGACACACCGGCCGAACGCATAACCACAAATTCGTTGGTTTTGCTTAAGCGCCAAAACGTAACCATCGCCGCGATCATCATCACAAACGGAAAAACCTGCTCGGCCGTTTTGGGCAGTCTGGCCACCGCCAGTTGCACGGCAAACCATATATCAAGCTCGGGATGCCCGGCAATCCGTCGCAACCGCTCCACCATTTCAAACAAAAAAATGATACCGAGAATAATCAGCAACACTGCCAGAAAATTAAAAATAATCTGCCGGATCAAATAACGCCCCAAAATAGAAGTCGGTCTCATATAGCTGCCTTGCGTCGCAATTAAACTTGTTTTTCAAGACTTAGCATATTTTTTGATTGTTGCAAGCAAAAATATAAATTATCGTCTTTTGCCCCTCCCATTATACAGTTTCGCGGACAGAGCATGTCCGGATTTTTTTGAAACTTCCAATACGGCACTAGAAAATACCGCCCTCTTCAGGAGTCTCGATTTCAACCGGCTTTTCCTCAGGATCAAGGGGTTTCGTGGGATCCGGATCAGGAACAACGGGACCCGTGTCGGGAACATCGGGAATATCAGGATCAACGGGTTTGACGCCTGTGGTCGGTATTCCACACGTGAACCATTCGGCATCGTAAGGACAATCGATACGGTCTTGTCCCTCCGGACAATTGCCGGAAGTCTTGGTGTATCCTTCTTCTGTACAGCGCTCTCTGCT
>CASFJS010000004.1 GCA_949295085.1 uncultured Pseudomonadota bacterium | reverse complement strand
ATACATCTTAGAACTTGACATCGAAGGCATAAAAATAGTATAAGAATCTATCGTACGTTTTTTTGATTATGCTACTTTTGGGGAAAAGATGCCTAAAATTTCGGTTTTGATGCCGGTTTATCGAACCAATGAGGACTTTTTGCGGCAGGCGATCGAAAGTATTTTACGACAAAGCTTTGCTGATTTTGAATTTTTGATTGTTGATGATTGTCCGGAAGATGACAGAGAAGATATCATCAAATCTTATACCGACCCACGTATCAGGTATTACAAAAATGAGCGTAACCTCGGCATTGCCGAAAGCCGCAATCGGCTGATTGATATGGCGCGCGGCGAATATCTGGCTGTTGTTGACCATGATGATGTGTCTCTGCCCGAAAGGTTTGCCAGACAAATCGCATATCTTGATGCGCACCCTGAAACCGGCGTTGTCGGCACCAAGCTCAAGACCATCATCCGCAAACGCGTTTCATCTAACCCGACCGAAGACCGCGATATCAAAATGGCTTTGATGCGGACTTGCGCCGTATCGCACCAAACAGCCATGATACGCAAATCCGTTTTAGACGAGCACAATATCCGCTACGAAAAAGAATTTTCGCCGGCGGAAGATTATTGTTTGTTTTGCCGGTTGATATCCCACACCGGTTTTTACAACATCAATGATGAGATTCTGCTGCATTACCGCGATCATGCGACCAATACATCTCACACCCAATTTGACAAAATGCAACAGGCAACCCTTGCCGTGTGGGCTTTCGTTAAAGCGCAACATCCGGTGCTATACAACGAATTTTTGCTTAAAGCCAAACACACGACCTTTGTCCGCCTGTTTGGTTTTATTCCGTTGCTTACGGTCGTTACAAAAGCCAACCAAACCAAAATTTATCTATTGGGCTTTATTTTGCTCTGCCGCTTAAAATCTGTCATTAAAATCAAAGAGGTGTCTTGAGATGTTGCTTTTTAGGGAGGCTTAATTTATGAACACATATTACATCGTATCCGGAGGTTTTGATCCTATTCACGAAGGCCATATTGCGCTGATAAAAGCCTCGGCTCAGGCTTCTGATGGTGTGATTGTCTTGGTTAACTCTGATGACTGGTTGCAACGAAAAAAAGGGAAAAATTTTCAAACCATATATACTCGCCGGGCTATTTTGGAAAATATAAAAAATGTTATAGATGTGTTGGATTTTGATGACAGTGATAATTCAGCCTCTGAGGGCATCCGCTTAGTGCGGGCAAAATATCCTGAGGCGCGTTTGATCTTTGCTAACGGTGGTGATCGCAGAAAAGATAATATTCCGGAGATTCAAGTATGTAAAGAATGTCATGTGGAATTGGCTTTTGGCGTCGGAGGGACGAATAAGGCTAATTCTTCTTCATGGATTTTACAGAATTGGAAGAAATAATTACATGCAAGTTTAGAGGGAAAACATAAATATGAATATGGAAAAAATAAAGAAAAGATTAATTCATGCAGTGACTTTTCTTATTCCCAACAAGGATAAACGAAAATACATCCGAAGGGTTTTGAAGGCTATTTATATAGAAAAAAACCTGGATTGGAAAACTTTTTTAGCGAGTATCAAAGCAGATAAAGTTATTGTATTTAAAAAAGCGCCTAAAATATTCTCATTGCCTTTTTGTTCTGCCCCGAAAGTTTCTATTATAATTCCGGTTTATAATAATTACGCATATACACAACTATGTTTATGGGCAATTTTGCAACATACTCATGATGTTGATTATGAAGTTATTGTGGCTGATGATGTCTCAACGGATGAAACAACCGGTATTGAGAAATGTATTGAGAATGTGAATATTTCTCGTAATACTACTAACTTGGGATTTTTGCAAAATTGTAATAAGGCAGCACGGCAAGCTAAAGGAAAATATGTTCTTTTTTTGAATAACGACACACAAGTCCAACCGGGTTGGTTGCTTCCGCTTGTTGAAATTCTGGAAAATCACCAAGATGTTGGCCTGGTCGGCTCAAAATTAGTATATCCCGATAACACCATACAAGAAGCCGGCGGAATAGTATTTAGTGATGGTTCGGCGTGGAATTGGGGAAGAAACGGCAGCATATCAGCTGACGACTGTAATTATTTAAAGGAAGCCGATTATATCTCGGGAGCATCCATCATGCTTTCTAAAAAGCTCTGGGATGAACTTGGCGGATTTGATGAAAGATATTCTCCGGCATATTATGAAGATACTGACTTAGCTTTTAGAATTCGTTATGAAAAAGGGCTTAAAGTCGTTTATCAGCCGCTTTCTGTTGTCGTTCATTTTGAGGGGAAGACATGCGGCACGAACCTCAATGAGGGGCTCAAGGCTTATCAAAGAATTAATGCAACCAAATTTTATGAGCGATGGCAGGATATCTTGCAAAAAGAACATACCGCGAAAGATAATATATTTTTAGCTAAAGATCATAGTGTAAATAAGAAAACGCTGCTGTTTATTGATCACGGCCTGCTTACTTTTGATCGGGATACGGGGTCTAGAGTTAGCTGGCAGTATATGATCTTCTTCAAAAGGATGGGCTTAAATGTTAAATATTTGCCTGACAACAAGGCAACAAAAGGTAATTATCTGACAATAATGAGACAACACGGATTTGAAGTGTTGTCATCGGAGTATTTTGACAAACACATAGAACAATGGTTAAAAGACAACGGCAGATATATAGACTATGTATATTTAAATCGCCCCAATGTTGCATGCAAATATATTGATTTGTTACGCCAATATACAAAGGCTCAAATCATTTATCAAGGACACGATTTGCACTTCCTCAGAGAGATGAGACGATATGAAGCCTCGGAAGACAAAGCGGCATTGCAATCTTCCGAAAAATATAAAGTTATTGAAATGGATGTAATGCAAAAATCTGATGTCGTTTGCATGTTTTCAGATACTGAAATCGCAAAAATTAGGGAAATTTTGCCGAATATCAAAGGATATGTTGTTCCTTTGTTTATTTTTGATACAGAATTAAAAAAGAATATTGTTTATGAGGGAAAGGCGCGCAAGGATATCATGTTTGTTGGCGGGTTTAATCATAACCCGAATGCTGATGGTATCAAATGGTTTTTGCGTGATATATTTCCCAAAATTAAAAAGGCTGTTCCGGATATAAAGTTTTATTTGGTAGGAAGTAATCCCCCGCCGGAAATTAAGGCTTTGGAAAGCGAGGATGTGATTGTGACAGGGTATGTTACAGATGAGGAACTCGACAATATATATCGCAATATAAAACTATCCGTTGTTCCGTTGCGTTTTGGCGCAGGAGTAAAGGGTAAAGTTATTGAAGCAATATATAATAAAGTTCCGGTTGTTACAACTTCAATAGGAGTTGAAGGAATTGATAACAGCGATGGATTGATAAGTGTCTATGATGATGCAAACATTTTTGCCGACGAGCTCGTTAAACTTTATAAAAATAACCAATACTTGGAAGAAATAGCCGGCAAATCACATGATTTTATCAATAAATATTATTCCGAAGATGCTGTAAAAAAAGTATTTAGAAAAATGTTAGACCTATAATTACATAGGCATAATATTTAACTATTAAATAATAAGGGAATTAAATATATGCGTAAATTTTGTTTAAATTTGTTATTAGGTTTTATTCCATCACAAAGAATAAGAAAGAAGATTCGGTCAAAATATATACGTAAAAAAACAGAATACACCAGAGAAGATCCTATATGTATTTCCGAAGATACAATAATAGCGAAAGGCAGTTTTATTGGCAAATATACATATTTTTCGGGTGACGCGATAATATATTCCCCGACAAAAATAGGACGTTTTTGTTCTATTGCTCGTGGTTTAAGAGCAGGAATCTTAAATCATGATTATAAATTAGTAACCACCCATCCGTTCATACAGCAAAATGTTCTCTTTGGCGAGTATTCTGATTATGTTGACTTAGATTATAAGAAACAATTTATTGCATCAAATAAAGGAAAAAAGAAAAATGATAAAAAATTTAATGTCGCAATAGGTAATGATGTTTGGATAGGAGAAAATGTTATTATATTGAGTGGTGTAACAATAGGTAATGGAGCAGTTATTGCAGCAGGAGCCGTAGTAACTAAGGATGTTCCTGCGTATTCCATAGTCGCAGGCGTTCCGGCGAAAATTTTAAAATATCGTTTTGATAAAGAAACGTGCGAAGAACTTGAAAAAACACAATGGTGGAATATTCCGCTATCGGAAATGAAGCATGTAAGATTTGGGGATGTTTCATCATTTACAGAGGATATAAATAATATAAAGGATAGGTTTTGTAATATATAATTGTCACAAAGATACTTTTTCAAATATGCTGAAAAGTATTTGGTAAAATACTAAAATAGGAGTTATTAATGAATTATGCACCAATAGCTTTGTTCGTTTATGACAGAAAAGAACATACAAAAAGAACTGTTGAGGCACTGCAGCAGTGCGATGAAGCAAAGAACTCGGACTTGATAATCTTTTCAGATGGGGCAAAGGGAATTGATGATATTAAAAAAGTAGATGAGGTCAGAAGATACATTGAAACAATATCTGGTTTTAAAAGTGTTAAGATTTTTAATCGCAAGACAAATTATGGTTTGGCATTGAACATTATTGATGGCGTTAGTAAAGTTTGCGATGAATATGGACAAGCCATAGTAATTGAAGATGACATAGTTGCAACTCCATGTTTATTAAAATTTATGAATAACGCTTTAGACTTTTACAAAGATGATAAAAAGGTATTTACGATAGGCGCATCAGTTCCCGTTGATTGCTACAGTGAGGAAAATAAGGCGTTAATGTCCGAAATAACTAATTGTTGGGGATGGGCTATTTGGAAAGATCGTTGGGATTTATACGAAAGAAACAAAGAAAAAGCCTTTTATGATTTGAAAAATATGGATTTAAGAAAACGAATTAATATAGGTAACAGGTTAAATGTTGCCTCACAAATAGATATGAATTATAAAGGGGATAGAAATACCTGGGCTGTATATCTTAATTATACATCATCTAAATTTCGACTTATAAATATATTTCCTCCCCGATCTATCATTACCAATATCGGACAAGATGGCAGTGGAGTTCATAAACAATACGGTGATGTTATTCAAGGATACAATATAGATGTTGATCAATTGAAATTTACCAGTCCTGTGAGCGAAAATATGGATGAATTATATTCAAAACAATTAGGAGAGGAAGACGAAAATATATTACTCTACAATGAAAGAATATACACCAAACCATCAAAGAAAAGTAAAAAAATACAAAAAATTATAGATGTAATAAGAGGGAAAATATAAGATCTTAATTAAGGAAACCGAAATGAAAGAAATGATTGACAGCATATACAAAAGCTACATAAATCTTCCGGAGAGACTACCCAACACAGGTAATGACTTTCTTCCTTTTGATGATTGTCTTAAAATTGTTTGGGAAGCGGCAGATAATGTTTCCAAAGACGATATAGAGCTGTATCAATATCAGCATGATCATATATGGCGTTTTGCCCACACATTATCTCGTATTCCCAAAGCTAAAAAAGGGGAGGTAATACTGGAGATTGGTAGTTTTAGTTTATTTTCTTTATTTTTGCAAAAATATTTAGGCTATCAAAATATTATAGGAATTGATAAAATATCAAATACAGGAAAGGTACAACTTAGAACAGAAGAAATAGCCGGGTATAAATATACGCAACAAGTATATGATATAGATTTGGACGCTGATGAATCAAAACTACCACCAGATATTAAAGTTGATAAAATAATTTTTACAGAGGTGCTGGAGCATTTATGGAAACCTGTAAATGCCTTTAAAAAATTTCATTCTTTGTTAAAACCCGGGGGGGGGGGGGGAATTTTTTCTAACATCGCCTAATTCCGCCTCTGCCCTGTGTTACTGCAATTTGAAAAAGATGGTATTTCCCATGATATATTCTGATTTTACAGATAAAATACAAAATATGCATATAAGAGAATACACGCCTTTGATGCTAAAAGCGTTGTTATATGAATTTGGTTTTCAAGAAGAGTGTTTTACAACTTTTGACTCATATACCGGAGGAAAAAACAATACCAAGTTTTTGTACGAATACCCATTCAAAAATTGTCCGCACATAAACCGGAAGCTTCAGGGCGATACATTATTTAGTGTTTCTGTTTCTAAAGGATTAGACAAAATGAATGAGCGGCCAGATGTTTTATATAATAGGCCTCAATTTATTCAAGATCTTAATAAATATCGTCCCAAGATTAAAGGCAATGTTATAGAGAAAATAAGAGGAATATTCAAATGTCATTAGTAAAAGTAATCAAAAAGGAAAACAAAATAATCTATAAAATTCTAGGCATAAAATTCTCAAAAATGAGGAAAACTAACATAGAAGATATTATAGAGCGGATTGATCGAGTTGAGCGATTGATAAAGGCAGATAATAATCTGATTTTTAAATATCTGTCAGGCGGAATAGAACTGCATCCTTGCTATGGCATGGAAAGAGTTGTGTTTGATAATTATAAAGATGTCCTTATTAATTATGATTTATATCCTGATTTTTTTAGAGAGCACATATACCGTTATTTGTTTGCCACACAATATATTGAAGATCAAGATACGGTTCTTGATTTGGCCTCTGGTAGCGGCTATGGTACAAAAATACTTGCACAAAAAGCTCCAAAAGGTAAAATTATCGGAGCAGACATAGCACAATATGCTGTTGACTTTGCCAATCGGCTCAATACAAATGAAAGACTTTCATATATCAAAGCAGATGCTTTGGCAAAGGAATCTTTCGGTAATAACAGTTTTAACAAGATTGTCTCGTTTGAAACACTTGAACATGTACCGGAAGTTAGTATGGAACAGATGATTTTGAATTTTTATAATTGGTTAAAACCCGGAGGTCTATTCATCGGTTCTACCCCTAATGAAGAAGCCCAACCATACATTATTGATGGAAAAATCACCAATGAATATCACTGTAAACACTATACTAAAGCAGAAATCTTAAAAATATTGCAAAATGTCGGATTTAAAAATATTGAAATATATTTTCAAATAGGATTGGATAAATTCGAGCCGGAAAATATTAATAACAGAGGATTGTATTTGGTATTCAAAGCCGAGAAATAATTTCAAAGCCGGTATCTGAGTGTATTTATTATCGCGTTGGTTGAGACTCCCCCCTTACCAGTAAAGAAGCTCCGGTTTGCGCAGGCAAGCCGGAGCTTCTTGAGGTTTAGCCTATGGCGTTGGCTTGTTTAGGCCGCTTTGCCCAATTTGGCGGCGGCAAACTCGTTCATGCAGCCGATGATATAGTCCATCTGCTCTTTGTCCAGATACGGCGTCATCGGCAGGCTCAAGACCGTTTTGGACAGTTTTTCGCAGACCGGAACCTTGCGGGTGTTCCATTTGGCATAGGCGGTCTGGACATTAACCGGTTTCGGATAATAAGCGCCGCAGGGAATGCCCTTCTCTTTCAAATAAGCCATCAATTCATCGCGGTTGTCGCAATTAATGGTGTACAAGGCGCGCGCCGAACGGCAATCCGGCAAAATGCGCTGTTTGCGGAAATAGCTGCTCAGTTCGTTGTCATAGCGGGCGGCAACTTTGTCCCGAGCCTCCAACTCATTGTCAAACACCGTGAGTTTCAACAACAAAACCGAAGCCTGAAACGTGTTCATACGGCCGGTCATCCCCAAAC
Organism: uncultured Pseudomonadota bacterium; assembly: GCA_949295085.1. Taxonomy (GTDB): domain Bacteria; phylum Pseudomonadota; class Alphaproteobacteria; order RF32; family CAG-239; genus CAZU01. The sequence continues at coordinate 78,575 of CASFJS010000004.1, read as the reverse complement.
GGATGTTATCATAGTGATCCTCAGGGCTCATACCGTGAACACGGCAGGATTGCAGCAGGGCATTTTCTTCTTCGGTGTTGCAAAAAGCAGCGCCGCCGTCGCCATAGCCGCCGAGCGGTTTGGTCGGGTAGAACGAGGTTGCGCTCATATCGCCGTAAGATCCGGCTTTGCGACCTTTGTAGGTTGAACCGTAAGACTGGCAGGAATCGGCCAAAACTTTCATACCGTTGTCATGGGCAATTTTTACAATCGTGTCATAATCACACGGCGAGCCGAAAATATCAACCGGAATAACGACTTTCGGCGTCAGTTTGCCCTCTTTTCTGACATCGTCGATTGCGCGCTGCAAATCAGCCGGATCCATATTATAGGTCTCGGGATCGGAATCGATAAAAATCGGGGTTGCGCCGACAATCGCCGCGCATTCGGCCGAAGATACGAACGTGAACGACGACACAAACACGGCATCGCCCGCGCCGACACCCCAGGCCATCAGAGCCAGAGTCAAAGCATCGGTACCTGAGCCGCAGGTGGCGCAATATTTGGTGCCTGAATATTCGGCCAGAGCCTTATCAAGCTCTTTGGTCTCCGGCCCCTGGCAGTAGCCGCCGTGGTTCAAAACTTTGGTGAACGCATCCAAAAAGCGCTGCTGACCGATGACTTCCTGAGTTGTTTTGCAGTCAAACAACGGAATTGATTTTTCTGGTTTTTGTAACATTCTTTTTTGTCCTCAAATTTAACAGTTAACTTCTGCGGCCGATACTAAAAGAAAAACAGGCCAAACGCAAAACACAAAATATGTCGGTTTTGTAACATTTGCGCGGAGGCCAAATGATTTTGTTTTTTTAGACAAAAATTGGTTGATTTTAAGAATAAAAATGCTATATTCGCCTTAGATTATGACCATTTAACGGAGGCAAAAGTGAATAAAATAAAACTATTGACAGCGGTTGCGGCCATTGCCCTGACCTCTGCCTGCGCAACCGATATCCACCGCCCGATGACGGACGCTGATCCGTATGAAAGCGTCAACCGCAAGATTTTTGCCTTTAACGATGGTTTTTATGAGCATATCGTTTTTCCGATTGAGCGCGGCTACCGCAAGATTACCACGCCGACCGTCCGCGACCGCGTCAGTTCGTTTATTAACAACATGGACGAACCGATCTCGACCTTTAACTATATTTTGCAACTTAACCCAAAGGCGGTTGCCATCAGCGTAAGCCGGTTTGTCATTAACTCGACTCTGGGTTTGGCCGGATTGTTTGACGTTGCCGGCGGCTGGGGACTGGTGCAGGATCAAACCTCGCTCGGCGAAACAATGGCCAGCTGGTGCATTGCCGACGGGCCGTATTTGGTTGTGCCGTTTATTGGGCCGTCAAACCCGCGCAATTTTGTCGGATCAATGGCAGACTTTGTCGCCGATCCGGTTTATTGGATGACCTATAACGACGCCAATTACAGCGCCAAGATTTCGTATCCGTACACCGCGGTCAAGTATGTATCGAAGCTTGAGAGCTATATGGACTTGTATCTGGGCCTGACGAAAAACGCGGTTGATCCTTATGCAGCCATTCGTTCCGCCTATCTGCAAAACCAGCGGCAGGTGCAATGTCGGTTTGCCACGGAAGAAGAAACGCCGATGTATGATTTTGATTTTGATGCGGAGATGGAAGAATAATTTAACCCCTGAGATAAGGAGAATCCGAACATGAAAAAATATCTGCTGAGCATTTTAACCGTTGCCTTTGTGCTGATGAGCGGCGCGGCAAGAGCCGAAGTTGACGCCAAAGCGGCCGAAAAATTCATCAAAGACACCACCGCCACCGGTATTGAACAGATTATCAATGCCAATATCAGTCAGGCGGAAAAAGACAAACGTTTTTACAAATTGTTGAATGACGCGCTGGATTTGGATTTTATCGGTCAGTTTGTGCTGGGGCGCAACTGGCGCACCGCTAATGCCCAGCAGCGCAAAGAGTTTATTGCCGTCTATCGTGATTTGAATATTGCCACATGGTCAAAGCGTTTTAACGAGTTTAAGGGGCGCAACTTTGTGTTTAAGGGGACGACGCCGTCTTCTTCCAAAGGGCAGGTTTTTGTGAACTCCGAGGTGCCGATGGATCAGGGCGCGCCGGCGCAGGTGTTGTGGCGGGTGCGCGAAAAAAACGGCAGCTACAAGATTGTTGATATCGTAATTGAAGGTGTCAGTCTGGCGCAGTCGGCCCGCAGCGAATACACCGCCTTTATCAAAAACAACCCCGGCGGGGTTGATGCCTTGATTGCCGATTTGCAGGCCAAGCTTAAGGCACAACAAACACCGGTCGCGGCTAAATAAAAATTTCAGCTTTTTCATTAAAAATCCCGATATGGTGTCGGGATTTTTTTATAGGGCAATTTTTTTAACTTTACTTTTGGTAAAATAGTCCTTAGACTTGATGGCGGAACATTTGATGAATGTTCTGGGGTGTGGAAACCTCATTCATACGCGTCGAAAAGACGATAAATTTTGCAAGCCTTCTGGTTCACAAGACTGGAAGGCGACAAAATAGGCTATATGAACATATAGTCCGTATATATACTAGTGATATATGGCTGTATTGGCTAATATGTCGCACTATTTCGTATGAATAGTTTCCAACTTCCAGTCACCTTCATCAGGTGGCTTTTTTGTTTTTGACCAAAATGAGGACGATCATATGAGCAGACTATTCGGTATTCAGCGGCTTGACACCCACAAAATCGTTTATTTCCTGGGATTGAAATTTAAGCTCAAAAATCCGGACGGCGGCAACATTACCCGTATTTTGAACCGGATGACGCAAAACAACCTGAGCACTTTTGCCCTGCACCAAAAAACTTTTTTACCGTTTAAGGAAAAGCACATCGGGCAGGATATTGTTATTTTTGCTTCCGGCCCGACCGCCAAAGACTACAAACCCGTCAAAGGCGCCGTGCATATCGGCGTCAACCGCAGTTTTGCCGTGGCGCCGGTCAAATTGGATTATATTTTTATTCAGGATTATACGGGCAAAACGCCGGAATATATTGACGACGTGGCCGCGTATGAGCCGAAAAAATGCACCAAGTTTTATGGTCTTATTCGCGAAAATGTTTATGAAAAACCGTGGACGGTTCCCGAATCCTGCGCCATCAAAGCCGGCGCGTTGCGTTATCGGACTGACTGGATGTTGGGGTTTAAGCCGCAGTTTGCCTATGATATATCCTGCTGCCCGCTCGGTGATTTCGGCAGCACCACCTTTTCGGCGTTGCAATTTGCTTTGTGGACCTATCCGCGAAGAATTTATCTGGTCGGCTGCGACTGCACCACCGGCGGTTATGTTTATAACGCAAAAGAAAAAAACTCTTTGGCCGTCAAAAAGGTGATTGCCGCTTATAAGCAATTTAAAAAATTTGCCGGAAAATTTTATCCCGATGTCGAAATCATTTCGGTTAATCCGGTCGGATTGAAAGGAATTTTTAAAGATGAATACACCAAATAAGTCTCATATTCCGGTATTTTTGGCCAGCAATGACAAGTTTGCCCCCTTTGTTGCCACCACAATGGCCAGTATCCTTGCCAACACGCAAGAGTACGTTGATTTTTATGTGCTGGATTCCGGCATCAGCGAAAAGAACCGGCAAAAAATCTGCGACACCCGGCAGTATTTTGACAACTTCAGCGTGCGCTTTATTCCGGTGGACTGCGACAAAGAATTCGGTGACCTGCCGCGGCTTAAGCATATCAGCCGCGATATGTATTCAAGGTTTTTAATTCCGGATATTCTGCCGGACTGCGAAAAGGCGATTTATTCGGATGTTGATGTCGCGTTTGTTGATGATATTAAAAAACTTTATAATGAAGATTTAGGCGATAAAATAATCGGCGCGGTTCCTTGCTATAATGAGCGTTTAATTCCTGCAAAAAACTTTAATTCAGGACTTTTACTCATTAATAACTGCCTGTGGAATCTACAAAATATTTCTCAACAAATCAAACTAACCGCGGCTTTGTTGTCTGGACAAAATGCTTTGCGGCTGCCGGATATGGATATATTGAATAGGATATTTCAAGATTGTTATCAGCAGCTTGATAATTGTTATTGTGTTATTCCCAAAAAAATACCTGAGTATTCCAATGCTTGTATTCTGCATTATTGTGGCGGTGGAAACAACAAACCTTGGAACAATCCTGATATCTTAGGTGGTGAGGCGTTTTGGAAGTATGTTCCGCTGACGGCTTTTGAAAAAGATATCAAAGACATTTGCCTCCGATACCAACAGAGCCAAAAGATTAAAAACTTTTTTCATGCTTTTTTCAATATTCACAACCGCGAAATCGCCGGACAAAAATTTAAGGTTGTCGGTTTGCTGGGTTGGGAATTTAAATTCAGACGAAAATAAAAAGGAATAAGATATGCCTAAAATTAGTGTTATTGTTCCGATTTACAACAGTGAAAAATATCTGCCGCGGTGTTTGGACAGTATTGTTAATCAAACCCTCAAAGATATTGAGATTATCTGTGTTGATGACGGTTCAACCGACGGCAGTGCCGCGATTCTTAACGAGTATGCGATTCGGGATGAGCGAATCAAGGTTATTATTCAAAAGAACGGTGGTTCGTCTTTGGCGCGCAATACTGGTATTGCCAGAGCAGCCGGAAGATATATTGGTTTTGTCGATGCCGATGACCATATCAAAAATGACTTTTATAAACAGTTGTATCTGGCGGCGGAACTTTATAGGGCAGATGTTGTTCAGTGCGGTTATTATAAATGCAGCGATACCGCAACAGAAAAGGATATCAGGGAAAAGCCTCTCGTCAGTAGCGATTTTTGCCGTATTCTTGATAATATGAAGAAGTGTTATGTTTGGAATAAAATATGGCGGACAGAATTTTTGCAACAAAACGATATGTTATTTTATGACGGCATATTTTATCAGGATATTTTATTTAACGTCAAAACGGTTTGTTTAAAACCTCTTTACTGTTTTATTGATTACAGCGGCTATTTTTATTGGTGTAGTAACGCATCGTCTTCCACCAATCATAAGGACAAATTGAGTAAACGACAGCACGATAAAATAACTGCTTTGAAAAAATCATTGGAATGTGCCAAATCCTCAGGTCTTGCAGATTTTGAATATAAATATTTACAAAATTTTTTAATAGAACGCTTCATCGGCAAAAATGAGATGAACTCAAAAGATTTATACCGGCAATATCAAACTTTATTCAACCACAATTTCCGGCTGCGCCAAAAATATTACAAATTCAAAATAAAGCAAATAATTTCATGCTTTAGCAAATTAAAAGAAAGGAAGTGATATGACAATATTTCTAAAAACAATTTTATACAAATTTGGAGTTGAGCCTTTCATACGGCTGGCCAACAGGCGCAAAAGTGTCCGCTATTTGGAAATCGGTCCCGGAAAGAAAAGAATTCCGGGCTTTGAGGGGCTAAACATAGTCAAAAATAAGGCAACGGATTATATTGCCGATGCCGCTAACGGCATACCATTGGCAGACAACAGTTTTGATTTGATTTACAGTAGCCATTTTCTGGAACACATTGAATGGTATAAAACCAAATTTGTACTTAAAGAGATATACAGAATTTTGAAAAAAGACGGCGTGTTGGAGTTGTGGGTGCCTGATGGATTAAAAATAGCCAAAGCCTTTGTCGATGGAGAATTATATCAAGGCAAGGACTTTTATAATGACGGTTGGTGGAAATTTAATGATGAGCACGATGTTTGTAAATGGTTTTGTGGAAGAATTTTTACCTATGGTGACGGCAATAGAATCAAAGGGCATTGGAATTCTCATCAGGCCGCCTTTTCCGAAAGATATTTAACAGAATGCTTAAAAGAAAGCGGTTTTACAAATATTGGGCGTATGAAATCTTCCGAATGCCGCGGGTATGACCACGGGTGGATAAATCTTGGATTAAGAGCAGTAAAATGAGGAAAAAAAATGAAACTTTTCGGTATTAAAAAGCATAACGGCAAAAAGATCTTATATTTTTTGGGGATTAAAATTTCCCTGAAATCAAGAGGAAAAGCCAAAATACATTTTAAAACCTTTCAATCTCTGGCTTCAACCATAAGACAAAACATATACAAACTTCCGGCAAATATTGATTTGATTGTCGGCGTGCCTCGTTCAGGTATGATCCCTGCCTATATAATCGGCTTGTTTTTGAATAAGCCGGTTTGTTCGCTACCGGAACTGCTCAATGATATTTTACCGTCTAACGGGCAAAGAGTATTAGACACCGATGGTAAATATAAAAAAATTTTAGTCGTTGATGATTCCGTTGCCTCCGGAAAAGCAATGCACAAAACAAAGGAGATGCTGGCAAACAAATTTTCTCCGAATGAAAAAGAGTTTATGTTTGCGGCCGTTTATACGACCGATGAATCATCAAAGCTGGTCGATTATGCTTTAGAAACGGTCGAACATCCGCGTTTGTTTCAATGGAATTATCTGAACCATGCTATTGCAGCAAAATGCTGTTTTGATTTTGATGGTGTTTTATGTGTTGATCCTATGGCAGAACAAAATGACGACGGCTTTGAGTATCTAAAATTTTTATCTTCGGCAAAACCCTTATTTATTCCGCGGTATGAAATTCATTCTATCGTAACTTCACGTTTGGAAAAATATCGCCCGCAAACGGAAAATTGGCTGGCCGCGCATAATGTCAAATACAAAAATTTGTTTATGCTTAATGTAAATTCGGCTGAAGAACGACGACACCTTCAATGTCATGCTGCCTATAAGGCATCAATCTATAAAAAGATGAAAGATACTGTATGCTTTATTGAATCTGATCCTTTACAGGCTCAAGAAATAGCCCGTTTGTCCGGTAAGCAGTGTATCTGTGTTTCAACTGATGAAATTTTTGAGGGAAAATAGTCCCCGCAATCCGCGCCAGCTTTTTGCCGCCGGTATAGAGGCAGGCCTTTTAAGTGCCTGGAACACCGGCGGCGGTCGCATCAAAGAATAGAGTGTCCGGATAAAAACAAAAGCCTCGGTGAAAAAAATCACCAGGCCTTGATTTAAATGGTGCTCAGGGACGGGATTGAACCGCCGACACGAGGATTTTAATACCCCTTATCGGTGCCGAATTTTTGGTGCCAATGTTGCATGACGCGGACGGCCTCATCGCGGCATTCGGGAACGGCGCAGGCATAAACGCCTTTTTTGAGCAGGCCGTAAAGCTCGTCGTCGCGAAAGCCTATATCGGCGGCGTCTTTGCGGGTGGCGGCAAAAAAGATTTTATCAATATTGGCCCATTTGGCCGACATCAGGCACATCGGACAGGGCTCGCAGCTGCTATAAAGCGTGCACCCCGAGAGGTCAAAGCTGTTCAGTGCCGCACAGGCCTGACGAATCGTCCAGACCTCGGCGTGGGCAGTGGGGTCGTTTTCGGCCAGAACATGATTAAAGCCTTTGGCAACACAGCGGCCGTCTTTGTATATCACCGCGCCGAACGGTCCGCCGAGCGGCTGCGCGCTGTTGCCGGAAATTGCCGACATCTCAACAGCCTCACGCAGGCGGGCAATATCTGCTTCATTATAATTCATCTTTTATCTCCTCACAAAAAAGCGGCCGATGTTTTTACCGGCCGCCTGTTCTATTTCCTTGCCTATTCGTCGGCGTGCGGCATTTTGGCCTCGTCAACCAGTGATTTAATCAGCTCATCCAAAGCAAAAGTTTCCTGCTTGTCGGAGCCGATACGGCGAACCGTGACGGTGCGGTTTTCTTTTTCCTTGGCGCCGACCACCGCAATCACCGGAATCTTGGCAACCGAATGTTCGCGAATCTTGTAGTTGATTTTCTCGTTGCGCAAATCGGTCTTGGCCAACAAGCCTGCCTTTTTCATGGCAGAGGCAACTTCTTCGGCATAGTCGTCAAACTCGCTGACAATCGGACAAACCACGACCTGTTCCGGCGACAGCCATAGCGGCAGGCGTCCGGCATGGTTTTCAATCAAGATGCCCAAAAAGCGCTCAATTGAACCGAACAAGGCGCGGTGCAACATAACCGGCTGGTGTTTTTCGCCATCTTCGCCGATATAGCTGATGTCAAAACGCTGCGGCAGATTCATATCAACCTGAATGGTGCCGCACTGCCACTCGCGACCGATGGCATCACGCAAAATAAACTCCAGCTTGGGGCCGTAGAAAGCGCCCTCACCCTCATTAATTTCATAAGCATAGCCGTGCGAAGTTAAAGCATTAGCTAAAGATTTTTCACACAAATCCCAGATTTCATCGGAACCGATGCGTTTTTCCGGACGGGTGGACAGATAGATTTTAACCTCGTTAAAGCCAAAGTCCTTATAAATATCCAAAATCAGCTTCAAGGTGGTGATGCATTCTTCTTCCATCTGCTCCGGCGTGCAGAAAATATGGGCGTCGTCTTGCGTAAACTCACGGACGCGCATCAGCCCCATCAAAGAACCGGAAGCCTCGTAGCGGTTAACCTTGCCGAACTCGGCCATGCGCAGCGGCAGGTCGCGATAGGACTTGATACCCTGTTTGTAGACCAACAGGCCGCCGGGGCAGTTCATCGGCTTGATGCAGAACCATTTTTTGTCCTCGGTCTGGCCGGAATAGTTGTGGGCGCCGTATTTTTCCCAGTGGCCGGAGGTCTCCCACAGACAGCGATCCATGACCCGCGGGGTCGAAACTTCAATATAGCCGTTGTGCTCCTGACGGTTGCGCATATACTCAATCAGTTTGCGGTAGATACGATAACCTTTGTCATGCCAAAAAACGGCGCCGGGGGCATATTCGGGCTCAAAATGGAACAAATCCATTTCCTTGCCCAGCTTGCGGTGGTCGCGCTTGGCGGCTTCCTCCAGCATATCAAGATAGGCTTTGAGGTCTTTTTTATCTGCCCAGGCGGTGGCGTAAATACGCTGCAACATTTCTTTGGTTGAATCACCGCGCCAGTAGGCACCGGCAACTTTCATGAGCTTAAAGGCGTCGCCGACTTTGCCGGTTGAGGGGACGTGCGGCCCGCGGCACAGGTCGGTAAAATTGCCCTGCGTATAGAGCGAAATGGTTTCGGATTCCGGCAGGTCTTCAATAATCTCGGCTTTGTATTTTTCGCCCATGTCCTTAAAGAATTTGATGGCCTCAGCCCGCGGCAAAACTTTGCGCTCAATCTTTTCGTCGCGTTTGACAATCTCGTGCATACGGGCTTCAATCTTCTCAAAATCTTCGGTCGTGAACGGCTCTTTGCGGGCAAAGTCATAGTAAAAACCGTTCTCAATCGACGGGCCGATGGTGACCTGAACATCGGGCCACAACTCTTTGACAGCCTCGGCCATAATATGCGAGCAGGAGTGGCGCAGAATGTTTAAGCCCTCTTTGTCGCGGCCGGTAATGATGGTTACGGTTGCGTCGGTCGTGATCGGAGTGCTTAAATCAGTCAGTTTGCCGTTTACTTTTACCGCCAAAGCCGCTTTGGCCAGGCCGGAGCTGATTTTTTCGGCGACGTCCAGTCCGCTGGCGCCGCTTGCCATTTCCATCACACTGCCATCAGGCAATTTAATCGCAACCATATTAAATATCCTTTCTATTCGTTGAGTAATTCGTGATAAACAGCTATTGTTTTATCACACATGATTTGTTTTGTAAAATTATCTTTTACATTTTTGATTGCCGCGGCAGAGATTTTGGCTTTTTCTGCCGGCGACAGATTTAACGCCCAGTCGATAGCTTTAGCTAAAGCCTGCGCGTTGTTGCTCTCAAACAGTTTGCCGGTGACACCGTCAATCGTGTTATCAAGCGAGCCTCCGATATTTGAGGCCAAAACGATTTTGCCCATGGCCTGCCCCTCGATGGCGGCACGGCCGAAGGCCTCCGGCTCGATGGCGGTCGACAAGACGACGTCGGACAACATCAACAATGCCGGAATATCAAAACTGTGATCAATAAACTGGATTTTGGGCGTCAGGCCGTATTTGGCAGCCAGCGCCTTAAGCTCGTTGGTATAATGCACCCGCCCCTGATCAGAGCCGACAATCAGACAATAAAAGTCTTTGGTCTTTACCTTGGACAAGGCCTCTATCAACAAGTGCTGGCCTTTCCAGCGGGTAACGCGGCCAATGAGCGAGATAATCGGTTTGTCTTCGGGGATGTGATTATCCTGCAGAGCTTTGATGATACGCTCCTGCGTGACCTTGTCGGGGCTGAAGTTGTCGATATTCACACAGCGGTGAATCAGGCGGATTTTTTCGGCCGGAACTTTGTATTCTTTCATCATGTGATTTTTTATGTGGGTTGAGATGGCAATCACCAACTTGCCGTAGGTCATAACGCGGTTGTAGAGCTTTTTGATACCGAAAGGACCGAGGCCGTAGGTGCCGTGAAACGTGGTGACGAAAACGGCGCCGGTGCGTTTGGCCGCCCAATAGGCGCTCCAGGCCGGTGCACGCGAGCGGGCATGGACAATGTTGATACCGTTGTCGCGGATAATCTGCGCGAGCTTTTTGGCATTAGACCATAGTTTGAAAGGATTTTTGGTCTTTAGCGGCAATTCGAAATGTTTTACTTTAAGTTTTTTGAGGTCATAGACCATACGCCCGCCGGCGGAAGCGACAAAATTTTTGATGCCGACGGCCTGCAGACCGGAAGCAATTTCGACCGTTCCCATCTCAACGCCGCCGTGATTCATCTCCGGCAAAACCTGCAATACAACGGGCGTTTTGCTATTTTGCTTTTTCTTGGGCATGTTTTCCTCTGTTATATAAAATCAAATTACCGCTGCCTCCGAACCAGAATCGGCGAAAGCCAGTAATTTTTGAGTTTAATGCCAAAACATGCCCTTGGCAACATAAATTTCAATGTTTTGACGATTGACGGCGCAATGAAATCTTAAAAAAACCGCCCGGAGGCTTTCAATAACCCGGACGGTTTTTTGGTTTGTGTGTGTTGTGTGGTGTATAATAATAAGAAAGCCGTGTTAAAATTTTATACATTAAGTTTGCTTTTTATATTGATTTTTATAAACCGTTTCTGTTATAAAAGTAAAGTAAGCACTTGAAAGTGCTCTAGTTTCTCTGAGGGTACCAACAAAGGAATTTGCGGCTTGCGGGAGATTTTTTGATGATAGACGATGTGCAAAAATACCTGGCGGAAATGACGGTTAAACTAATCGGCGATCGTTGGAAAATGCAAATTATCCAAACACTGATGGACGGAACCAAGCGTTTCGGCGAACTCAAAAAATCGCTGGGTGACATTACGCAAAAGGTTTTGACATCAAATCTGCGGATGCTGGAAGAAAAAGGTTTGGTTATCCGCAAGGTTTATGCCCAAATCCCGCCGCGGGTCGAATATACGCTGACATCGGTCGGTTATGCCCTTAAGCCGGTAATTGATTCGATGGTGGCCTGGGGTGCCGAATACCGTGAAAATATGATGCTCGGTATTAAAGAGGAATTTTGATCAGTCTGGATTGTATTTATATTCGTCGTACAAATTTTGCAGGGCTTTTGTTTCCTGTGCTTTTTTTAGTTTCAGGGCGACGAGGGTATCCGTTATATCCGTCACATCAAATAATGATTCAACAATATGATAATGCCGGCGTTTTGTGTAATCATGTACCAAAATAACGGCGTCAGGGTAATGTATGGCCGAGGCCACAACACAAGCAACGCGAAACCGACCGTCAACAAAAACCGTGTCAATATCCGTATCGGTTATCCGGGCGAATATGTTTGAAGAATAGTCCGGATATGAATTTTTTCGGCTTTCATCCGCCGGATAACCCCATGCTTTTGTTTGGCCGATATCTGCGACAAAAAAATTAATTTTTCCTTCGGTTTCTTTGTTACGCATAAAAGTCCAGGAGCGCAAGTAGTCGACCCAATCTTTATCGGACTCAACGGAATAAACGGTCGTATCAGAGTTCAACAGCGCCAAAAAACTTGACCCGCCGGCGCCAAATTCAAGATAGTTTTTTGACTGCCGCAGGTATTGAATAAGTGTTTCTTTTTCGGCTTCCGTTAAAACAACCGGAAATTTTTCGGGTCTGTCTTTATAAAAGTCCGTCTGCCAATCCCGAAAGTACCGTAACTCGTCTTTTATTGTCTGATTTGTCTTTTTTGTATACGAAAAAAGTTTAATTCCCAAAAAATATATGCTTCGTTTGTTTTCTTTCTTTATCTTTGAAAAAATCATGACTGTTTTTCCTTTGTTTTGATTTTTCGTTTAATTTTAAGGCAACCGAAAATCACATAAGTTGTTTTGGATGCTGTTTGGATACGCTCAAAAAGCGGCAGACCGAGAAAGCGATAATCTTTTTTGTCATAATGAAAACATTTGGCAAAAAACGGATAATCTTCCCCCAAGAGGGCACGGCCTTTTTTAGCCAAAGTATCTCTGTCCGGAGCATCGTATTTGGATATTTCCAAAGCAATGTTGCCATATAGCTTGTTTTTTAAATATCCAATCATGTTTTCTTTACGATTGCAGGACAAAAAATCTTTCACGTAAAGATAGGCTTTGATAATGTTAATATCTTTGCGCCCTCGGCTATGGCTGATGTTTGCGGGGCGTTTGCACCGGTAATTGACCAGGGCCTCTCGAACAAAGGCTATTTTGCCGGCGACGGATGCCGCGCAGAAAGTAAACCCCAGATCGTTGCAAGATTTAATGTCTTGAAAGCGAATGTGATTTTTTACGATAAAGTTGCGGTCAAACAGTTTGTTTTCGGTAGAGGGATTAAGAAATTCGTAGGGGGGGGGGAGGAGCCCCTCCTCATTATTATATGTCTGAGATTGAGAGCTGTTCATAACACAGACACGCGGAGGCAAAAAAGGCCAGCGGCTTTCTTTATATTCCTTAAAGTCACATACCACCATATCGGCTTGTTCGGCTTTGGCCGCATGATATAATTTTTCCAGCATATCCGGCGCAAAAAAATCATCACTGTCCAAAAATGACAAATATGCGCCTCTGGCAATATCCATACCGGCGTTACGCGCCACTCCGGCAAACCGGTTTGGCTGCTGCAAAAGCGTAAAACGTTTGTCTTGTCCGGCATATTGTTGCAAGATCTCAAGCGAATTGTCGGTCGAGCCGTCATCAACACAGATAATTTCAATATCCCTGAGTGTCTGATTAACAATACTGTCCAGACATTGCGGCAAGTATTTGGCCGTGTTGTAAACCGGTATGATAACCGATACCAAAGGTGCTTTTCCGTTCATCTCAAAGAGGTCTCCGACATATATCAAGCATGAATTCGGATCATTTTATACATGGTTTGTTACAAAAGTAAACAAAAAAGTGTCTGATCTTATTGGTTCCATAATCTGTCGCCGATTGCGTCGCGGACGGTTTCGGCCGAAAAACTGCCATCGGGATTTTTATAGAAATTTATGCCTAGTGTCTGCCCGAGGTCGTAGGTCTTTCCGGCGAGGCTCACTTTGCTTTCCGCAACAACCAGTTCCGGATGTTCCTGCAATGTGGTTTTGGTTTCGGCAAACGGATATTTGCCCTGCCAAAAACTTTTGACAAAGCGGGCGCCGCGTGATGATACCAACTCCAAGCGGCCGTCATCGTTTTTGAAAGCAACGGCTTTCAAGTCGGCGCTTACCAGAATGTCCGGTGTTCTTACCGTCAGCAGGCTCAAAATACCAACCATTATTCCCAGCCAGCCCCACAAACGCCACCGAGCCTGCCACAGCATCAACCATAAACCGCCGATAACAATCAGCAGCAGTCCCCAAAACGGCATTGAGGGAACCTGACAGCCGGCGCCGGGCAAAGATGCCACCCAGGCCGTTATGTCGTTGACCCATTTGATGCCGAGACCGACAATTTTAACAAACGGCGCATCCAGTCCGAAAGGAATTAAAAGCAAGCTCACCAGCACAAACGGCATAATTATCAGGCCGATAATCGGCCCGGCCAGAAAATTGCCCAAAGTGGTATAAAGCGCCACCATATTGAAATGGTAAACCGCAAAAGGCAACGTCATCAGCGAGGCAATAAAGTCCGAAACCACCACGCCGATCACATAAAGTTCAATGCCTCGCAGCCATTTATTCATGCCGTCGATATGCAAAAACCGACGCACCCGGTGCTCAACTTTTTCATAAAATGCTATCAAACCGAGAACGGCAGCAAACGACATTTGAAAGCTGGCTGAGGTTAAAACTTCCGGATTGAACAACAAAACTATAAACGCTGCCAAAGCTATCGTTTGCAGGGATATGGCTCGACGATCGGTTAAAACGCCCAAAAGTACCACGGTTGTCATGATAAACGCTCTTTGTGCCGGAATTTCCATGCCGGATATCAGTAAATAGACCAAGCTCATAAACAAAGCCCAAACGGCGGCAATCTTTTTGGTATCAAGCCGCAACGCCAAAGGCGGAAATAAAGCCAAAACAAAACGCACCAGAAAAAACATCAGACCGGCCAGCATACTCATGTGCAGCCCGGAAATTGACAAGAAATGCGCTAAACCGGAATCGCGATATTGTTCATTTAACCGTTGTCCGATCAAACTGCGTTCGCCGGCAATAACCGCGGCGGTAACAGCGGCCTCATCCGGCGGCAGAAGCTCGGCTATCCGTCCGACAATCTTTTGGCGGATATCGGCAATATAGGCTGCAAAAGTCTTGTGACGACCACCCTCGGGACAATCAATCCTGAACCAACGGCTTTCGGCAAAACCTGAACCTTTAAGACCGGTAAAATAGCTTTTACGATCAAACTGATATCCGCCGGGAACCACCGCCCTGGCCAGAGGCATTATCCTGCCAACCATCTCGACACATTCACCGACTTTGGCCTCGCCTTTTTTGGAGCGTTGAACAATACGATACTTGCCGGGATAAATATTGCCGTCGAAATCCTCCAGATTTTGCAGTGTAAAGCGCCGCCGCCCCTGATAATTGCTGTCAATGGCGGCAATCTCGCCTTTAAAATAAAACGTTTTGTCGGGAAAATTTTGCGGCGGCGCATATAAATAAATACTTTTAACCTGAATTAACGTGAAGCCTGCAACAACCAGGGCCAGCGCGCCCAATATTTTTAATATCGTAAGACGACGCCGAAAAATAACCGCCACGATAATCAGACTCTCGATAACGGCAAGAGTGATCCATTTTGACGGCTCACGCGACAGGGTAAAATAAAACCCGATGCCCAGTGCCAACAGTACCGGATACCATAAAATAAGCCGCGTTTTATCTTTGCAAAAATTATCTCGCAGATATCCGCCGAAAGCCTTTAACATCTTATCAGCCTCAGGACCTCGTCGGCGGCATTTTGACTCGGCGTTTGGTTGCCGCAACTCAGATACTGCCGCACTTCGGTAAAGCCCTGCATTTGCTTTTCATAGGCACTGCCGTTTTTTAACAATTCCAAAATTTCGTGAACAATGTTTTGCGGCGTGCATTTTTCCTGCAACAATTCCGGAACCACCGGGCGGTTTAACATGATATTGGTCAGATTAACATATTTAATTTTAACCAAATGTTTGGCCAACGTATAAGTCAGCGGCGCCACCTTATAAGCAATAATATGCGGAATATGGCAAATTGCCAGCTCCAGCGCGACCGTGCCGGAAGCGGCAATTGCGGCGCTGGAGGCTTGAAAAGCACCATACCTGTCCGCCTCGGTTTCTAAAACCGTCAGCGGCAAATTGCAATCTTCGGTCATTTGCCGGATACGGGCGGCAACGGTTTTGACCGTTGGCAAAACAAAGTGCATGTCCGGATTAAGTTCGTGCAAGAGTCCTGCCGCTTGTAAAAAATCGGGCAACAGACGGCAAACTTCGGTATGACGCGACCCCGGCAGAACCGAGATAATCTGTTTATTGTCCGGAATGGCAAATCTTTGGCGAAAAGCCTGTCCGTCAGCCTGCAAGGCAGCACTTTCAATCACCGGATGACCGACAAAAACGGTTTTTAAGCCGTGCCCGGTGAAATAAGGCGGCTCGGCCGGCAATAATGTCAACAATTCATCAACATACTGATACATGGTTTTGGCCCGACGCTTTTTCCAGGCCCAGACCTGCGGTGCAACATAGTGTAACTGCTTAATACCGGTATGGCGGCGGCGCAAGGCTTTGTGAACTCTGCTGCAAAAGCTCCAGCTGTCTATCGTAACGACAATGTCGGGACGGCGGTGCTCTATATCGGCCACCACTTCGCGAATCCGCCGTAAAACCCGCGGAATACTCGGAACGACCTCAACCAAACCCATAACCGCCAATTCGGAAATATCAAACAAAGAGGGCAGCCCTTCGGCTTCCATGGTATCTCCGCCGAGGCCGAAAAATTCTACCTGATTATCTGTTTTTTGTTTTAAGGCCCGCATTAACCTTGAACCGAGCAAATCACCGCTCGGCTCACCGGCTATCAGATAAATTCTGAGTTTATTTGAAGTCATTGGGATTTACTCCGACAATAAACATACCATACTTGTTTGCCAAAGCTATGGTTTCTTGTTCGTCAACCATCAGACCATTACCGGCGTGGACAACCAGCCCTTCAAGCCCGCATTCATGTGCGCGCTCAACCGACCGGGGACCAACGGTCGGCAAATCAATACGCATATCCTGCCCGGGCTTACGCAACTTAACCAACACACCGCCGCCGCCTTTGCGCCGATATTCTTTGCAACGGCGCATTAGCTCATCGGTCCCCTCTATTCCCTCTACGCCAAGGACTAACCCTTGTTGGACGACAACTGCCTGACCAATATCCAAACGCCCCAACGCCAGAGCGGCTTCAACACCGCGGCGGATGTCCGCCTCATCCCGTTTGGATGGTTTACGTTTGGTCAACAAGCCTTCTTTAACCAATAATTCCGGCATAACCTCATGGATGCCCTTGACCAGCATGCCATCGCTTTCTATCTCTTTGACCAGAGCGCGCAAAATACCATCATCTCCCAAAGCCTTGGCACCAATACGCGCAAAAAAGGCCGTGGTACGCAAATCCGGTACCAGATCAAAAAAGCTCGGCCGGCGGATGGTTCCGATCATAATGACGTCTTCGACCCCGTGTTCGGCAAAATATTTGAAACCGGTGCCGGCTTGACCAATGCGAATCCAACGAAACGGAAAATCTGCTTTATCATTAAAAAAATTTTTATCGGCATTGCCATCAATTGCCAGAACAACAAAATCTCTGCCTTCGGTCCGGC
Source organism: uncultured Pseudomonadota bacterium (assembly GCA_949295085.1). GTDB lineage: Bacteria > Pseudomonadota > Alphaproteobacteria > RF32 > CAG-239 > CAZU01. The sequence goes on along the minus strand of CASFJS010000004.1, from coordinate 61,384 downwards.
ATTGTCCAACCAGCATTTCGGGAATAGAGCCGCCACCGGCAATAATACCGAGTTTGCGGTGTGTGTTTGTCATCTTTTCAACTTTCATAAAAAACAAAACTTGATATTCGGTTATTTTGGGCATTGTTTCTGAAAACAGCGGCCTTTTTGTCCCGTAAGGCAGACCCGGCGACCGTTTTTATCCTGCCAAAAATATCCTATATCAAGCTTTGTAAAAATTGGTTTAATGTCCAAACCAATTTTGCGGCCGGCAGCTGAGGACCTTTCCCGAGGCCGGCCAAAAAACTATTCGGCAGCAGTCATCACCTTGCGGCGGCCGGCCAGGCCATCGCTGATAAACTGCAACTGTTCCATAACCAGAGCATTGTCTTTGTATTTCTCTCCGGCTTTTTCGACCCTTATCTCAAATGTATCCTCTTTGCCCTTAAAGATGTACATAAAAGCATGTGAAACCGCTTTAATGGTTTTTTCGTCCATGCCGGCACGCTGCATACCGACGCGGTTTAAGCCACGCAGTTTGCCACGGTCTCCGGTAACAATACCAAAAGGAATGACATCACGATCAACACCGGAAAGACCTCCAACCATGGCTTTGCGACCAATACGGCAAAATTGGTGAACCGCCGAATTGCCGCCCAAGATAACACCGTCGCCCAACCGGACATGACCGCCGATAACCGCGTTGTTGGTCATAATCACATTGTTGCCGACGACACAATCATGCGCAATATGCGAATTGACCATCAACATACAGTTGTCACCGACAACGGTGGTCTGATGCTCTTTTGGGGTGCCGCGATGAATGGTAACATTTTCACGGATGACATTGTTTTTGCCGATAATGACTTTGGCGCCCGGAACAAACTCGTTGCCGTGATCCTGAGGTCCCGTTCCCAGACAGGCTCCGGGGAAAACCACCGTACCCTCGCCGATGGTGGTATCACCATAGACGGTTACCCGGCCGATAAGCTTTACATTTTCATCTATTTTGGCCTGAGCGCTGACCCAGCAAAAAGGGCCTATCTCGGCGCTGTCGGCAATCTTGGCGCCGTCTTCAACAAATGCCGTCGGATGTATATTTGCCATTTGATTATTCGTCCTTAATTCATTTTTGTTTGCTGTCTGTTTGCAATTTAGCGGATATAATTTTTAATGGCAAAACACAAAAATTTTCCGAATGTTACAAATCGCCTCAGGCCTTGAAAATCAACCTTGCAAAGGGTTTTCGGGATGTATAATTCATGAAAAAAAGCGGTCTGCCGCAGACCGCTTTTTTATTTGCAACGTTTAATTGGCCGGAATAATGCGCGATTGTTCGCCATACAGCAAGTAACAACGCTGGCCGGGCTGCATATAAACATCGGTACCCTGAGTAACGGTACGCATGGTGCCGTTGTCCAGACGGACAATATATTCAACGCCGGTTTGGCCGGTTAAACCTTTTTGCGCCATGTTACCGGCAACGCTGCCCAGAGCCGCACCGCCCAAAGCACCTAAGACACTGCCGCGGCCGTGACCGATGGTGGAACCGGCAACACCGCCGCCGATGGCGCCCAAAACTGCACCGGCTGACGAATCGTCCGAAGAAACATTAACCTGGCGAACGTTCACCACCGTACAGCCCATAACCTGCCCTACCGCGCCGGTGGCCGACGTATTGTAATGATCGGAATTGATGTTTGCCGCGCAGGCCGACAGCAACACAGCCGCCGCGCCGAGTGTCAAAAATTGTTTTTTCATCGCTGTTGTCCTTAAAGTTTCGGTTGTTTTGGTTTGAATCTAAACTGTAGAATAAAATTTGTCAATGCTGGACATTTGCACAAAGCTGTAATATAGTGGCTGTAATTTTGCAGAATCATAACGGAATTTGAGGATATAAATAAAATGCTGAAGAGAACTAAAATTGCTCAACTGCTGCAATCGGAACAGACGATTAAACAAGTTCTTATCAAAGGCTGGGTTCGGACCCGCCGCGATGCCAAAGATTTTTCTTTTGTTGAAATCAACGACGGCTCCTGTCTTAAAAATATGCAGGTTATTGCCCGCAACGATTTAAGCAATTATGATGATATCAAAAAGCTCACAACCGGATCGTCGGTCGCGGTAACCGGTGAGATGATTTTGTCACAGGGCGGCAACCAGAAGTTTGAGGTGGTTGCGGAAACAATTGAAATTTATTCGCTGGCGCCGGAAGATTACCCGTTACAAAAGAAAAAACACAGCGATGAGTACCTGCGTACCATTGCGCATTTGCGCCCGCGCTCCAACAAATACGGCGCAGCTTTTCGTGTGCGCTCGGAATTGTCTTATGCCATTCACAAATTTTTTAACGAACGCGGTTTTCGCTATGTTCATACGCCGATTATTACCGGTTCGGACTGTGAGGGCGCCGGCGAAATGTTTCAGGTGACGACGCTTGACATCAACAATCCGCCACGCACGCCCGACGGCAAAGTTGACTATAGTCAGGATTTTTTCGGTAAAGAAGCCCGCCTGACGGTTTCCGGTCAGCTTAACGGCGAGATGTATGCCTGTGCACTTGGCGATATTTATACTTTCGGGCCGACGTTCCGCGCCGAAAACTCCAACACCACGCGACACGCCGCCGAGTTTTGGATGATTGAGCCGGAGATGGCTTTTGCCGATATTCATGATGATATGGATTTGGCCGAAGACATGGTCAAATACTGCATCCGCCATGTCATGAATACTTGTGCCGATGATCTGGCTTTGTTTGACAAGTTTGTCGAGCCGGGACTTCTTGATAAGCTTAATAATATCATGAACAGCGGTTTTGCCCGCATTACCTATACCGAAGCGATTGATATTATGAAAGCCTCCGGCAAGGCGTTTGAATACAAACCGGAATTCGGCATTGATCTGCAGACCGAACACGAGCGCTTTTTGGCGGAAGAACATTTCAAACGTCCGGTTATCGTGCGTGATTATCCGAAAGAAATCAAAGCCTTTTATATGCGCTTGAACGATGACGGACGCACCGTGGCGGCGATGGATGTTTTGGTACCGGGAATCGGCGAACTTATCGGCGGATCGCAGCGTGAAGAACGGCTTGATGTTTTGATTAAACGCATTGAGGAAATGGGGATGACCGAGGCTGATTACGAATGGTATTTGGATTCTCGGCGCTACGGGTCGGTGCCGCATGCCGGTTTCGGGCTAGGTTTTGAGCGTATGATGATGCTTATTACCGGAATCGGCAATATTCGTGATGTTATTCCTTTTCCGCGGACGCCAAAGTCAATTAATTTTTAGGAAAAGATGTATGAAAAAATATCTGGCGGCACTGCTGTTTCTTCTTTCGGGGGCTCTGCCCGTTTATGCTCAAGATACCGTGCCCGAAGAAGATACCAATGTTTTCGGATATCCTGACAAAACCGTCGTTGCGATTATTGAGCAGCAAAAGCAGAAAACAAAAGTTGCCCCTAACCCCAAGCCGGCTTGTGATGACGAGACGGTTCTCCGTCAGGTGCGGGAAACGCTCAGGCCCTATATATCAACCAAAGGAAAAAGCATTGCCGAAAAACGACGCTCCCGGCTGCTTATGAAAAATATTGATGATTTTACGGAATTGAACATTGATGATGTTATGCCGAAGACTTACCCTCAACTGGCCGGAAGGATGGTTGAGTTGCGAATTAACAATGCGCTGACCGACCATAATTTTAAGATTTGCCAAAGCAACAGTCCCGAACTTAAGGTGCGTTTTTATCTGCTGATGTATGACGACGGAGCCAACGTCAAAGTTGACATTATTAACTTTAGCCGCCGTGAGATACCTAATTTTGTTGTTGGAGATTGACTATTGCCAAAAGCATAAAAATGTCTTATCATGGTTGCCTGTCGAATCTTGACAAAGGCAGTCGGTTTACCTATATTAACAGAGCAATGGAAGATAAAACTACAAATAATTTAAATTCTCGGGATGGTCACGGGATTGTTGTCCGGAAGTGTCAGCTTCCGGCGGTTGTCAGTGATAACTCTCTGGTTTCATACCTTGAAAAAATCAAGACTTTTCCGGTGCTGACCGAGGAGCAGGAAAAGAAACTGGTTACGGATTTGCAGCAGAACGGCGATGTCCGGGCCGCACAGGTTTTGGTTACGTCGCACTTGCGGCTGGCCGCAAAGATTGCCATGACTTACCGCCGGTATGGTTTGCCTTTGGCCGATATTATTTCGGAGGCTAATCTCGGACTTATGCAGGCGGTCAAAAAATTTGATTTATCCAAAAAGGTTCGTTTGGCAACTTATGCTATTTGGTGGATTAAAGCTTCCATCAATGATTATATTTTGAAATCGTGGTCGCTGGTAAAAATGGGGACAAGTGCCGCGCAGAAAAAGCTTTTTTATAATCTGAAACGCATTAAAGCCCGCCTCGGCATTTATGACAACAAAGAATTGGCACCGCAGGAAGTTAAAGCCATTGCCCGGGAGCTGGTTGTTGATGAAAATGACGTTAAAGAGATGAATATGCGGCTCGGTGGCGATAAGTCGTTGAATGTCAGCGTTTCTGATGAAGACGAAGATGAGCGCATAGATCTTTTGGTTGACAAGAGCCAGAATATTGAGGAAAAAGTTGCCGGACGGCAGGAAGCTGCTTACAAAAAGGCTGTTTTGCAGCAATGTTTAAAACAGCTTAGCGACCGTGAACAATATATTGTTAAAAACCGCCTGTTGACGGAAGACCCGCAAACGCTGAACGAAGTCGGCGAAAAATTCGGTATCAGCCGGGAGCGCGTGCGCCAGATTGAAGAGGCGGCATTCAAAAAATTACAACAGCTTGTTTTGCTTGCGATTTCCGTAAAAAAATGATATAATGGCTCAACAGGCCGGAGGAGAGCTTTGTAATGAATAAAAAGCCAAACAAATCTGATGATTTTGCCCGTTTGATGACGGAAGATGAAAAGAATGACAAAGGGTGGACCATGTCTTCTTTTGCCGACCGGATGCGGCAGCGGCTGAGTAAAGTGCGCGGTGTTGACGGCTCTCAAGAATATGATTTTTTTAAGAAACATTCTTTACAATCAACACATGGTTTGGTCTGATTTCTCACCGTTTTGCTATTTCTGGCATCTTTATGACAAAGGTGCTTTTTTTTATTGATATGAGCCAATGACCGATATTGAAGAACTGCTGACAGAAAATTTGCGGCTTTTACGCCGCGGCGGAATTGAAACAAGCCGGCAGGAAATGCGCCTGCTGTTGGCTTATGCCTTGGATATTCCGGTTAATGGGCTTTATTTTTATGACCGGCCGCTGACAACGGAGCAACGGCAAAAATTTGTTTTTGCCGTCAAACAGCGCGCCGAGCATTGTCCGGTTGACAAAATTATCGGCCGGCGAGGTTTTTATAAATATGATTTTGCGGTTAATCGTGATGTTTTGTCGCCTCGGCCGGACACGGAGATTTTGGTTGAAGAGGCCTTAAAACTTCTTGACAAAAACCGCCCTTTCAGATTGCTGGAATTCGGGGTGGGTTCCGGATGTATTATTTTATCGCTGCTGGCCGAATGCCCTCTGGCTGCCGGTGTGGGAATTGATTTTTCGGCCAAGGCGTTAAAAGTTGCCGAACTTAATGCCAGAAACCTCGGCGTTGCCGAACGTGTCAGCTGGTATCAGCTCAGCTGGTTTGATCCGAACATCACAACAACACAAAATGGTTTTGATATGATTGTCAGCAACCCGCCTTATATTCCGAGTGCCGAGATCATCACACTTGACGCGGAAGTCAAGGACTTTGATCCGTTGTCGGCACTTGACGGCGGCGAAGACGGCCTGCGCGATTATCGGCGGATTACCGAGATTTCGGCGCATATGCTGGCAGATAACGGTCATTTGATTTTTGAATGCGGCGAAGGCCAGGCCGATGATGTTATCCGTATCGCGCTTCAAAACGGTTTCAAATCCGCCGTCAAAGCAAAAGACCTAAACGGCATTGAACGCTGTATAATTTTGAAAAAATAGTTTGCATTTAATAAAAGATTGATTATGATGGCTGTTGTATGTTGGGCGGCGCGCTTTTTTGGGTGCCGAAACATTTTTTCTCAAACAATCTTGTTTTTAATTTTACATCTTTAACGGTGTGTTTTTTTATGGTAATCGTTTTATGAAAAAAATTAAATATCGCAACAATAATAATTATAACAATCAGGTTTATTCCATTAATTACAAATTTGACAGTATATCCCCGGCCGGTAAATGCAGCGGAACGGCGCTGGATCTGATCAAACGCTATAATGAACTGGCCAAGGAAGCCCATAGCAACGGCAATTATGTCGAGGCCGAGGTGTTTCGCCAATATGCCGAACATTACCGTAAAATTATTACGGAAATAAACGAGCGTAAAAATGCCCGTTTTGCCAACAAAGACGGTGAAACCTCCGAGGTTTCTGCCGAACAACCGGAGACGCCTGCCGAAGCACCGCAGTCTCAGGTATCCGACAGCAACGAGACCTCAAACACTTTGGTAGAGACTAAACCGACACAACGCAACAGAAGATCAACGACAAAAACGGAAAAAGAGCCTGCGGAAACGACGGAAGTTTTGATTGAAACCAGACCTAAAACAACAAAAAAATCTTTTAAGGTTATTGAAATTTCTGACAAAAGTTCTACCCCCCCCCATGCGCGCGCAGCAGTCAGTCTTTTGAAGCAAAACATATCGGAAACAAAACTCTGACCGATATCGGATATTAACTCAGGAGGGAAGAATATTATGTTTTTCTTTTTTGCAGTTTTAATCTTAGCCATTTCATGTTCGGCCATTACCATTAAAACTTTGGTCGGTTACAGTGATTTGAAAATTGTTTATAAAATCATCGTATCCGTCGTGGTTATTGCGGGGTGGTTTGCCCCGCTGGTTATGTGGTTTTTGTCCGGCGGCGATTACTTGCCGCTGGATGTTTACGCTTTTGTGTCTCATACATTGTATGTCTTGATGGGGTTTGTTTTTATTTTATTTATAACCATTATGCTGCGCGATATCGTCTGGTATGCCTTTTACGGTATTGCCCGGCTCATGGGACGAAGCGGCTGGCACATTCACCCGAAAAACCTATCTTTGCTCGGCCGGGCTAATGCTTTGGTGGTTGTTTTTACCATTGTCGTCGGCGGTTATGCCCTCTATCAGGGCTACAAACAGCCTGCCGTTAAAGAGCTTACTTTTTATTCTGACAAAATTACCCAGGATATGAGTATCATTCAAATCAGTGATTTGCACATTAACCGGGCAACACCCGTTGCCAGAATCCGGCAATTGGTCAATGCGGTCAATATGCTCAATCCCGACGTTATCGTTCTGACCGGTGATACTATTGATGATAATACGGTCTTAATCGAGCAGCAGTTAAGCGCCTTAAAAGAGCTCAGCGCACCGTTCGGTGTCTATAGTATTATGGGAAACCATGAGTTTTATAACGATATTTATACGTCAAAACGTGTCTTGAATGACCACAATTTAACTTTTTTGTTCAACGGCGGAGTCCATATCGGCCATGCCAATGTATTTCTTTGCGGCATACCTGATTTGGGAACGATGTACGAGCGGGTTAACCTGTGGAGAACGCTTAAAAACTCAACCAATGACGATTACAAAATTTTGTTGTCTCATACGCCGAATATTGTTGACAGTTTGAGCAGCGGTTTGGTTGATCTGGTATTGTCGGGACATACGCACGGCGGACAGATTTTTCCGTTTCATATTTTTGTAAAACAAGCCAACCGCTATCTGGCGGGGGTCTTCAAAGTTAATGATACGGATTTGTTTGTATCGCGCGGAGCCGGAACATGGGGACCATCCATGAGGTTGCTGGCCCCGGCGGATATTGCCTTTATTCACTTAAAGAAAAAAACGACTTAGCAACCTCTTGATTTTATGCCCCGTGATTTCCTATATTATATCTATGGAAGCGGAGGCATTGAAATTATGGATTTTGATAAACTAACAGCTAAATCTAAAGAGATTATCGAAGCCGTGGTGCAGTTGGCCGCGGCTCATAAAAATCAATATATTACGCCGTTACATTTGTTGAAAGTTTTGCTTGACGGCAAAAATCAACTGATTGACGACTTGATTGTCAAGTCCGGCGGAAATCTTAACCAGATTAAAGAAAAGACTGATGACGGCTTTGCCAAACTCCCTCAGGTCGGCGGTTCCGGCGTGCAGACACTGATGAATCAGGAATTTACCGCGGTAATGATGGCTGCGGAAAATCTGGCCGACAAAGCCAATGACAAATTCGTGACGATTGAACGCCTGTTACAAGCACTGAGTGTGACAGCCGGAAACAGTGCTTATGATATTTTGAAAGCCGGCGGTGTTGATGCGGCACGGCTTAATCAGGCGATTAATGATTATCGTAAGGGGCGGCTGGCCGATTCCGAAACCAGCGAAGACAATTTTGAAGCCCTCAAGAAATTTACCATTGATATCACCGCCAAGGCCAAGGAAGGCAAACTTGATCCGGTTATCGGGCGTGAGCAGGAAATTCGCCGGGCAATTCAAGTGTTGTCGCGGCGCACCAAAAACAATCCGGTTTTAATCGGCGAGCCGGGTGTGGGCAAGACGGCCATTGTCGAAGGACTGGCTATCCGTATCGTGAATAACGATGTACCGGAAAGTCTGGTCGGTAAGCGGTTGTTGGCGCTTGATCTGGGCGCATTGATTGCCGGCGCCAAATTTCGCGGCGAGTTTGAAGAACGCTTAAAAGCCGTGTTGAAAGATATTGAAGCATCAGAAGGCGAGATTATTTTGTTTATTGATGAGATGCACACGCTGGTCGGTGCCGGAGCGACCGAAGGCGCCATGGATGCGTCAAACTTGTTGAAACCGGCTCTGGCTCGCGGCGAACTGCATTGTATGGGCGCCACGACGTTAAATGAATATAAGAAATATGTTGAAAAAGACGCGGCGTTGGCGCGCCGTTTTCAGGAAATTTATGTGGCCGAGCCGACGGTGGAAGATACGGTATCCATCCTGCGCGGTATTAAAGAAAAATTTGAGCTGCATCACGGCGTTCGAATCGCCGACAGCGCCTTAATCGCCGCGGCAACTCTGTCTAACCGCTATATTACCGACCGCTTTTTGCCGGATAAGGCCATTGACCTGATGGACGAGGCCGCCAGCGCCCTGCGCATGGCCATTGACTCCAAGCCGGAAGAACTGGACGAACTGGACCGGCGTATTTTGCAACTTAAAATCGAGCGCGAAGGACTTAAGCGTGAAACCGACGCCAAATCCAAAGAGCGGCTGGAGCTGATTAATTATGAAATCGACGGACTGGAGAAAAAAGCCAAAGGTTTGGGAGACAAATGGCGTGAAGATAAGCAGGGACTGGCCGACTTTACGGTCTTAAAAGACAAACTGGACAAAGCACGGATTGAAGTTGAGATTGCCAAGCGCGAGGGTAAGCTTGAACGCGCCGGCGAGCTGCAGTACAGTATTATTCCCGAGCTCGAAAGAAAGATTAACGAGGCCGAAAGCAAAGTTGAAAACAAACGCAACAGCTTTACCGAAACAGTAACCGAAGAAGATATTGCCCATGTGGTATCCAAACGCACCGGTATTCCGGTTGACAAAATGCTGGCCGGCGAAAAAGAAAAGCTTTTGCATATGGAAGAATTCTTGAGCAAACGCGTGGTTGGTCAAAAAGAAGCCATATCGGCCGTGGCTAATGCCATCAGGCGTTCGCGTGCCGGTATATCCGATGCCGGACAGCCAATCGGCTCCTTTTTGTTCCTCGGCCCAACCGGCGTGGGCAAAACCGAACTCAGTAAAGCCGTGGCGGAATTTTTGTTTAATGACGAAAAAGCTATTTTGCGGGTTGATATGTCCGAATATATGGAAAAGCATTCGGTGGCCAGGCTTATCGGTTCGCCGCCGGGGTATGTCGGCTATGAGGAAGGCGGATTTTTGACCGAAGCGGTACGTCGTCGGCCGTATCAGGTGATTTTGTTTGATGAAGTGGAAAAAGCTCATCCGGATATCTTTAACGTCCTGCTGCAGGTCTTAGACGACGGGCGCCTGACCGACGGACAGGGTCGCACGGTTGATTTCAAAAATACGCTGATTATCATGACCTCAAACCTCGGATCGGATATTTTGAGCAACGCGACCGGCGCCGATGACGGCAAAAAAATCCGCGCTCAGGTGATGGATATTGTTAAAGCGTCGTTTAGGCCGGAGTTTATCAACCGGATTGATGAAATTACCATCTTTCACAAACTGGATAAAAACAATATCAAAGATATTGCCAAGATTCAGATTGCCAATATCGAAAAGCGCCTGAGCCCGCGCAACATCAAGCTCAATGTTCACGATACGGCGTTTGTCTGGATTGTCAACAACGGTTATGATCCGGTTTATGGCGCGCGGCCGCTCAAACGCCTGCTTAAAACCAATATCGAAAACAAGTTGGCGATTAAAATATTGAACGGCGATATCTGCGACAATGACACGGCGGACATTATCGTGTTAAACGGCGAATTGGAAATTGTCAAAGGCAAAAACCGTAAAGGATAGCAAAAGCTGTTCCTCAGGCTTTTTCCTACAACGAGGCGGCGTGACATTACCAGGGGCATGCACGGCGATGACGAGTTTTTTGAGTGGCCAATATTTGGTTCAGGCGACCTTAGCGTCAAAGCAAACGGCGGCGCCCTCAATATCGGCTTTGGTACCTCCGGCGCAGGAGTTATCGACCTTTACTGCCAAAACCTGCTCGGCAATATAGGCACGATTTTCTTCCAGCGCCCGCGCCAACTCGGTATTGTCAGTGGCATAGCTCAGCTCTATACGGTCGGAAATATTAAAGTCTTTATCCTTGCGCAGCGTTTGCACCAGACGAATGAAGTCGCGCGCCATACCCTCGCGTTTGAGTTCCGGCGTTACGGTCGTGTTTAACGTGACCAAGGCCTTGTTATCGGCAAAGGCACGGCCGGCAACGCCCTCTTTCATCTCCAGCCGAACTTCGAACAAATCTTTGGTCAGATTATGGCCGGCAATCGCCAAAGTTCCGTCGGCATTGAGGCTCCAATGCCCCTGCTTGTAGGCAGCCATTACCGCGCCCATTTCTTTGCCCAGAGCTTTGCCCAAAAGCGGCGTATAAAGATAAATCTTTTTGTCGGCATAGGCGCTCAAATTGGCGTCAAACAAAACCTCTTTGACGTTTAGCTCATCTTTGACAATTTCGCCATAAGCCGCCGGCAGATCACGGCCGACAACGGTCAGCGACTTGAGCGGCAGGCGGTTGCGAAGGTTCTTTTCTTCGCGGATGAACTTGGCCGCCGAGCACAAATCCTGCAAAAAGTCCATATCCTCAACCAGCGCGGCATCAAATTTTATTGCCGACAGATCCGGATAGTCCGCCAGATGAACGGATTCGCCGCCGCTTAGGGTTTTGTAAACATATTCGGCGACAAAGGGCATCAGCGGCGCGGCAATCTTGCTCAAATTGAGCAAAACGGTGTACAAGACATCAAATGCCAGAGGCTCGCCCTCCCAAAAACGATCGCGGCAACGGCGGATATACCAGTTGTTTAAGACCTCAATAAATGCGGCAATCTCATCACAAGCGACAGCGACATTATAGGTTTCCAAGCCGTTTTTGACTATCGTGGCCGTTTTTTGCAATTTGGACAGAATATAATTGTCCATCGCCTCGGTTGAGGCGTAAACCTCTTTGGCCCTGTAGCTTTCGGCATTGGCATAGAGCGTAAAGAAGTAAAACGCGTTCCATAACGGTATCAAAGCCTCGCGGGCGGCTTTGGCAATCTCTTTGCCCTCTTTGTCAACCGCCAGATTGCCGCCTTTTAATACCGGCGAAGATACCAAAAACCAACGCAAAACATCCGAGCCGATGGTGTCCAAAACCTCGTTCGGGTCAGGATAATTCTTAAGGCGTTTGGAAAGCTTTTGTCCGCCTTCAGCCATCAACAGACCGGTGCAAATGCAGTTTTTGAACGCCGGACGATTGTGCAGCGCGGTTGACAATACCGTCAGGGTATAAAACCAACCGCGGGTCTGGTCCATGGCCTCGACAATAAAATCAGCCGGAAAATGGCTCTCAAACCACTCTTTGTTCTCAAACGGATAGTGCACCTGAGCATAAGGCATGGAGCCGGATTCAAACCAGCAGTCGAACACATCGCCGACGCGACGCATCATCGTCTTGCCGGAAGGATCGTCCGGATTGGGGTAAACAACTTCGTCAATATAAGGTTTGTGCAAATCGACGACATCAAATCCGGTTTTGGCCTTTATCTCGGCGATGGAGCCGAAAACATCAACCCGCGGATAGGCCGGATTATCTGACTTCCAGACCGGAATCGGCGTGCCCCAAAAACGGTTGCGCGAAATTGACCAGTCACGCGCGCCCTCAAGCCATTTGCCAAAACGGCCGTCTTTGATATGCTCCGGCACCCAGTTAATCTGCCGGTTGTTTTTGACCATATCGTCGCGGAAGTCGGTTACGCGGACAAACCACGACGACATTGCTTTGTAAATCAGCGGCGTGTCGGTACGCCAGCAGAAAGGATAAGAGTGGGTGTATTGTTCTTTTTTGACCAAAAGGCCGTTTTCTTTGAGCCACTGCATAATCGGCTCGTTGGTTTCAAAAACCTGTTTGCCCTCGTAATCAGACACTTCGGCGGTAAATTTGCCGGCCTCATCTACCGGACAGACAACCGGAAAATGCTCGTCATACGCGCGGCAGGCGTCAAAGTCGTCCTGACCAAAGCCGGGGGCAATATGAACCACGCCGGTACCGTCCTCGGTTGAAACAAACTCGCCGGACAAGACTTTGAAACAGCCCTTGTCTTTTAAGTGTTTGAAGTACGGGAACATCGGCTCGTAGCTCATACCGACCAGATCACGCCCTTTTAAGGAGCCCGCCTCAACGGCGTGCTCAAGCTGCTTTTTATAGCGACCGAGCAGCGCGCGCGCCAAGATATACTTCTGGCCGTCTTCTTCCATAACGACATAGTCGATATCATCGCCCACCGCCAACATCAGATTGGACGGCAGGGTCCACGGCGTAGTGGTCCAAACCAGAATTTTCATGCCGTTTTCAAGCTTGAACATCACGGTAATGGCGTTGTCGGTTTTGTCCTGATAGCCCTGATTGACCTCAAAATTTGACAGCGGAGTTTCGGCGGCCCAAGAGTACGGCAAAACGCGGTAGTCCTCATAGACCAAGCCCTTGTCATAAAGCTGTTTGAAGTTGCTGATGACGCTTTCCATAAACGGCAGGTCCATGGTCTTATAGTCGTGGTTGAAATCTACCCAGCGGCCGATACGCTTGAACATATCGACCCAGATGCCGGAATATTTTAAGACATCGGAACGGCAGAAATTGTTGAACTTTTCAACCCCGTAGGCCTCGATCTGCTTGCGTCCGGAAACACCGAGCTGTTTTTCGGCGGACATTTCGGCCGGCAGGCCGTGGCAGTCCCAGCCCAAACGGCGCTCAACCTTTTTGCCGTTCATAGTCTGAAAACGGGCGACGACGTCCTTGACATAAGACACCATGATGTGGCCGTAGTGCGGCGTGCCGTTGGCAAACGGCGGTCCGTCATAAAACACAAACTCGGCCGCGCCGTCGCGATTGTGCACCGATTTTTCAAAAGTCTTGTCCTCATCCCAGAACTTCAAAACCTCTTTTTCCAATTCGACAAAGTCAGGCTTTGCCTTAACATCCGCATAATGTTTCATCTCTTAAAACACCTTAAAAACAAATAAATGATTGTATCTTTGAAAACTAAAAAACGATATGTGTAAAAAAGCGTAAATCCCCCTAGGGGATAATAATGCCGCGGGCGGCTATGATCATAAACAAACACATATCAAAAAAACCTTACAACTTGCGATTGGCTTCATTGCAGGAATTTAATACAACAAATATCGAGAGTCAACCGGAAATTAACGTGCATTTTCTTTAATTGATTACCTCATTACCGCCGGAGGTAAATTTTTGCCACTTGCCAAAAAGTTAAAATTGTGTTAACCTTTAGTTATCATAATTGGGAGAAAATTTATGCCGACCATGGAAAAAACATTAAAAACCGCCGGAAAAGCCGGCCTGAGCGCGACAATTATCGCCTCCAAGGCTGCAAAATACGGCTTAAAATTTACTGCCGAAACGGCCAAATTATTTGTCGGCGGCGCCAAAAATATGGCTGACCAGATGGCGCCGGGGATGAATTTCGGCATTGGTGAATTTTTGTATGACAAAAGCGTTAAAGCCGCCGATTGGACAATTGACAAAGCTATCTCTTTGCAGAAAAAGGCCAAAGAAAGACTCAGTTAATGAAACACGCAAAGGATTATCAGATTGTTTTGAGCGATGAGGGTGTGCCGGTGTTTGTGCTGCCTTATGAAAGAGCGAAGCCGGAAAGGCCGTTGTTGCTTTATGACGGCGGGAAACACGCAACGTTGTTCCGAAACGACCATGATGTTTTGCTGCTTGATTATATTCCCGCCAAGATTGTTGAAGCCCTCAATAATTGCAACCGGATTGTGGTGCTGGAGCACAACAAGGCCGGCGATGATGTTTTGCGCGATTATCAGGTTTTGATAAAAAAAGTTAAAAACAATCCACTGATCGACGGGCTTGAAAAATAACCGTTATCCATCGTAAAAAGCCCCTCCGAAGTGAACTGTCCAACTTTCCGGGGACAGTTCAAAATTAAGAGGCTTTTTTTGATAGATATTAAATGACCTATAAATAGCTCATCATAAAATTTTCCATTCATAATTAGCGTTCTTTTATTTTATTTTTGATAAAAGTATTTGAAAATTGGCAAAATCCCCCACATTTAATTCCTTCTGATGAACTGTTAACATCACAATCCTTACAGGTTTCCTGTTTTTTTAAGCGTGAGCGCAGGGTAAAATCCAATTCTTGTAATAACATTTCCGGAGTATATTTCTCAATAGGCCCCTTTTTATGCTTACGATCCATATGACAAATTAGTAGACGGCCATTTACATCAATATTAATCAGTTGTCGAATATCGCAACCATAATATTTTGATTCTGGAATTTTGTCAGCTAAATGAACGGTATTATGAAAAACGTACGGATTATTTTTGTGTTTTTCGTAAATGCGGCGCATATCAACATTTTGCAATTCGTTGTTAGCAGCAGCTCCGGCAATTATTGTCGGCCGGATAAATAAATTAACTTCAAAGGGTTTTAGGTATTCGACTAATTGGTCAATGCCAGGTTCATTATCCTGATTAACAGTACATAACAAAGAGCAGTTGATACCATTTTCTTTTAATACCTGAATCCCCTCTATATCTTTAGCAAAAAGTCCCGGACGTTTTCTGCTTTTGTCGTGTAATTCTCCGTATGAGTCAATACTTATAATTACATCACTTGCGCTTTTTAATGAGTTAATGGCTCTTTTATCCAACGAGGATAAATACTCACCGTTAGTTACAATCGTGTATAAAAAGTTTTCTTTAGTTACAAAATCACAGAGTTCAGGCAAATCTTTTCTGAGCAATGGTTCGCCGCCTAAAATTTCAAGTCTGGTAATTCCCAGCTTTCTTAAATGCTTGATTCGTTTTTTCAGAATATCCAGAGATGGTGGAGGAGTAGGAATTCCCGCTTTATAACAAATATCACAATCACATTGGCAAGCGTCGGTAATTTCAATTCTGCCATAATATGGCAAGGCGTTATTTAGACAATGGACTTTTTTAAAAGAATTAGGCCTGTCGGTTTGTTCTATTAGTTCATGGCTTAATAAATTCTGAACGACGGACTGCGGCATTCCATTCAACGTGAAAGTCGGTTGTTGAAGAAGCTCAACCATTTCATTGTCTAAGAATAAAACACTATTTATTGTTTTTCCTGAAATTGCAAGAGTTCCATTGGGGGATATGCGTAATAAGCTATTTTTCATAATAGAATATGTTTCCGTTCCCAAATAAGCAGAGGTATCTTCTTTAATTAGCTCTTTTTTACATGGAACTGTGCGACTGAATAAGTTTGTTGCTTGCATTTTTTATCCTTGAACTGGTAATTTTTAATGGAAAACAATTAACACTAACATTCTTATCGGGAAAAGTCAACATTTTGTCAAAAAAATATTGACCACGATAATGGTTAATGATATATTAACAACCGATAATAATCAAAAGGCGCAGAAAACAAGACAATTAAAGGAAATAATTTTGATGAAGATCATGTTGTTTCCCTAAATATTTTGTCAAAATTAAGTCAATTGATTGCCGCAATGTTAATTTTGCATAAAGGTTAAAATGAGGAATACAATCATTTATTTAATCGGAGGTCCAGGCGTGGGAAAGCAAACCATTGCAAAGGAAATCCAGAAAAAACAATCATTCACTTTAGTTGACAATCATTCGTATACAAATGCGATTTTTTCAGTATCAAAAAATTATTCCCATCCCAAACATGAAGAATATCGACTAAAGGTGCGTAATATTGTTCTTGAAGCCATGGGAGAAATTTGTCCTAAAGGTGAATCTTTTATATTTACAAATGTAATTTCCCTAGGGGAAGAAAATTCATATTATAAACCAGTTGAAAAGCTTGCCAATACACGGCAGGCTTTATTCGTTCCTGTAATGTTACTGTGTGATGTAAAAGAGAACAAGAAAAGAATCGCCAACCCTTTTCGGAAAAAGTTTTTAAAAACAATAAATCCGGATGTAGTTCAGCAAATTGCGAACTTGGGGTTGCCAGAGATAGAACATCCAAATCTTTTACGCTTAGATGTAACTAAGTTGTCAGCAACAGAGGCAGCTTTCCAAATTATAAAACATGCTAATCATGTTCGTAAAAAACAAAATGGTTATTATATGAAATTCTCAAAAAACGCCATTGGAGGGGCGAGTTTATGATAAAAAATTGCGTTTTATGTGATGGTTTGAAAGATGAATTTCAAAATATCAAAGAGCAATATCCAGAATTACAGAGTAATGTAACTTTATTTGAAACTAAGAGCTTTAAGGTTATTCCAGATAAATTTCCGATTGCTCCCAATCATATTATTATTCTCCCTAAAGAACATATTAACACATTTGCAGAATTTAATGACGCTCAAGGACGAGAAGTAGGTTATATATTGGATCGTTTGGAGAATACAACAAAATCAGAAAATTTTATTATGTTTGAGCATGGAACAAGTAAGGCGGAAGAATTAAATACGCCGCCACATATTAAATCAATATTTCATGCACATTTACATTTTATTCCAAATGTTAAATGTGATACAGATGATATGGATAACTTTTTCAAACAAAAGAATGTTCAGTTGCTTGATTATGACGGATCATCACGGAATATTTCAGAATTTGAAACTCAATATTCCGGGAATCGTAATTTAGTAGATTTTATCAAAGATAACGTCATATATGAAGATTCTGCTCGTACTTCGGTTGAATCTTATTTTTATCTAAAAAGTTCAGATAATACGCAGCTATTCTTCCCGGAAAGGCTGGTAACACCAAGAATCCCATCTCAATTCCTGCGTGAAGCTTTAAGTGAACAGTGCAAAACACCGGAATGGAATTGGAAAATTGGCATGACAGCAGAAGGACGTCAAAAGTACGGAACAAGAATTGTCCAAATGGCTAAACTGTTCAAACAGCATGATCATAATAACGTCTTAATAATGGCCCAGTTTAAGTCGGGTTACGGTAAAAAATAGGATAAAAAAAATGAAAATAAAAGATATGCCAGATTTCAACAGGAAAGAAAGTCATTTTCATATGCAAAATATGATTGACGGTTTTCTAACCTATTTTCAGGACCGTTCTTGTATAAAACATGACCCTGTTAAAATATCGTCCGGAATAGATCCATCTGTTCGTTTTATTGGTTCGCACATCAGTGTTTTAAAGCCTTATTTTTTGAATGACAGTATTCCTGCTGGCGGTTATGTTATGTCGCAGCCCTGTATTCGTACTCGAAATTTAAAAAATTATGAAAATGATGATTTTTATCCGAATTGGGGATCGTATTTTCCAAGTCTTGGAATACTGACTAAACCGGAACGGCTGGAAGATATTACAAAACAGACTTACAGCTTTATCCAAGAACAATGGAATATTGATCCTAATGACATAAAAATTCGTATTAGTGCCAGAGATACTGATTTGATGGATTTGGCTCATAGTATGTTTAAATCTGAAATGTTTGAAATAGACACTATGCAGCCTAAATATTATCGTCATAAACTTGGTATTGATGGTGTTTGGGGACGCAATTTTAATCTCGCTTTGCGTGATTATGGAAAAGATACGTTTTCAGATATTGGAAATGTTATTATTTTAGAAAATCAGGATAAGCAGCTCGGAATAGAGATTGCCTTAGGAAGCTCTACGGTACTAAAACAGATTTATGGATTAAATCATGTTATGGATTGCCACCCCGTATTAGGATTAGATAAATACATTCAAAATCCTAATATCCGAGTAAAAATGGAAGACACGATTGTAACGAGCATGGCTTTATATAATGATGGATTGGAACCGTCTAATAAGGGCAACACCAATCGTCTAATGAAAAAATATCTTGAGATAATGAAAGCATGTGCCGATAAAACCAATCTTCCCAAAGAGGTGTTAAGAAAGACACTACATCAATACGAATTATTAGAGTACGGATCTAATAAAGGAGAGTATACTCAAAAAATTATGGATTTTATATGTCCAACATCTCAAAATCAAAAATCAAATACAGAAGTTATAGAAAACCAGCAAAAGCAAACAGGAGAGAACTCTTCCAATTCAATAATCTTTACATTAACACAAAATAAATTATCAAGATAAAAATAGCGGGAAGTAAACTTCCCGCTATTTTTTTAATGCTCCAGTATTTCAATAGCTGGCAACTCGTCTTCCCGCATTTTAAGAGAAATCCGTCCCCCGATTGGATAGGTAATAATCGGAGTCGAGTGTCCAATATCAAAATTGGCAATTACAGGTAACTCTTTCAAGGCTTCTTTGGTATGAATGATTTGTTCAAGCAAATTTCTGTCAATTTTTGATTCTGGTTTGAAACGGCCAATAATTAACGCCTTAACATGTTTAAAATCTGCTTGATGAATTAACGATTGCAACAAACGATCGAATAAAACGGCGTTTGTTTCCTCATCTTCTTCTAAAAACAAAATAGTATTTTCCAAAGACGGCCAAAATTCTGTACCTTGCAATGAACTCAGACAACGAACATGCCCGCCAACTAATTTTCCCTCAAATTCACTCCCTTTTCCTTTGTTAATGATCCAAAAGCCACTATTGGGTGTAAAATTACGTTTCTCTTGATCCATAAACCATTCATCATTGCTAAACTCTTTGGCCGGGACAACCTGATAAGGCTTGCTCTCAATTAGACACTTTTTAAAATAGTCCAATGTATAATCAAAACCATAAAGCATTCCAAAACTTGAAAAATGCGGACCAGAATAGGTTACAACATCTGTCTTTGCTGTTATGGCATGGCAAAGGCAAGTAATATCTGAAAATCCACATAAAATTTTAGGATTGTTTTTAATAAGAGTATAATCAATTTTATCAATTAACTGATTAGTATTAAACCCGCCAATAGCTGTTAAAATACCGTCAACGCTTTTATCCGCAAACGCTTCATGCAAATCTTCAAGTCTTGAAGCAATTGATGATGAAACAAAATCGTCAATTTCATCACAATGTTTGGAATAACTTACCGAAATTCCCATATCTGCAAAACGTTTTTTCGCAATTTCGCGTGTTTCTTCTGAAATAATTTTGAAACTTCTTGATGGCGCAATAACTCGAATATGAGATCCGGGCTTTAATTTATTTGGATAAATCATCGACAACTCCTAATTATAATAGTTTTTACTTGCTTCTCGTTCAAAACTCCATTAGCTAATATTAAAATAAACTATAATGTCAAAATTTCCATATTGATTTATTTTATATTAAAGTCTAAGCCGATTTTTTATAGCAAGTCAATGTATATATTTTTTAAGTTTCTTATTTGGAGAGATTTTATATTTATTTAACTAAATTTATTATAATTTTACCTTTACTTTTAGCAGTTCTAACGGCGTCATAGGCCCCGCCATAATCATGTACAATATGAGAGATAACCATATCGCAATTTTCAGCCATATAATGATTTCTGGCCGAGATGGCAAATTTTTGTGGTGCATTTTCAGCTTCAGGAGGATAATCAAAACCATCAAAAGGAAATTCATCTCCGAAGCGGTGGAGTTGCCCTGCATAAGCAATAATCAATATTAACCGTATTACAGGATATTTTTCCTGCATTTTTCTAACTGTTCGAGAAGCTAATTTATCAAATTCACCATAACCGCCGATCCAAAACGTATCAATATTTTCCTGAATTATGAGCTTTTCTACTTGCTTTTCCAATTCTTGGTCAATATTGCCATAGACATTTCTATGTCCGAAAAAAAGCGCATATTTTCCCCATAAATAATAAATCTCCATAAAAAAAGACCACCTAAGCACTAAGGTGGTCGGAGAGTTCGTAAATCACATTTCGCAAAATGATTCTTTTAGCCTTTAGAATCCGAGGATTCCTATTGCATACGCTAAAAGCTCCCCGGCCTTATGAACTGTCCCCGGAAAGTTGGACAGTTCAAAAAGGGGCCTTTTTTTACGGGCTTTAAGCCTTATTTGTTTTTCAAAATCGACTTACCGGCATAAACAGCCATATCGCCAAGTTCTTCCTCAATACGAATCAGCTGATTGTATTTGGCCATGCGGTCGGTACGCGACATTGATCCGGTTTTAATCTGGCCGCAGTTGGTGGCAACGGCAATATCGGCAATGGTTGCGTCTTCGGTCTCGCCGGAGCGGTGCGACAAAACAGCCGTGTATTTGTTGCGGTGCGCCAAATTAACCGCCTGCATGGTTTCGGTCAAGGTACCAATCTGGTTAACCTTAACCAGAATTGAATTGGCAACACCTTTTTCAATACCCATGGCCAGACGTTTCGGATTGGTAACGAACAAATCGTCGCCGACGAGCTGAACTTTGTCGCCCAAAGCATTGGTCAACATTTTCCAGCCTTCCCAATCATCCTCAGCCATACCGTCTTCGATAGAGAAAATCGGGAAACGGTTGCACAAATCTTTATAAAAATCGACCATCTGGGCATTGGTATAAGATTTGCCCTCACCGGTCATTTCATATTTGCCGTCTTTGTAGAATTCGCTGGAGGCCGCGTCAATTGCCAAGACGACATCATCGCCCGGTTTGTAGCCGGCATCGGAAATCGAATCGACGATAAACTGCAAAGCTTCTTCGGCCGACTTCAGGTTCGGGGCAAAACCGCCTTCATCACCGACATTGGTGTTGTGGCCGGCGGCTTTTAAGTTCTTTTTCAAAGTCTGGAAAATTTCGGCGCCCATACGGATGGCCTCTTTGATGTTGGCGGCCGAAACCGGCATAATCATAAATTCCTGAATATCAATCGGGTTGTCGGCATGTTTGCCGCCGTTTAAGATGTTCATCATCGGAACCGGCAGCGTGCGAGCCATGGTGCCGCCCAAATAACGGTATAACGGCAGTTCGGCTTCTTCGGCCTGAGCTTTGGCAACAGCCATCGAAACGGCCAAAATAGCATTGGCGCCGAGTTTGCCTTTGTTGTCGGTGCCGTCGAGCTCGATCATGGCATTGTCAATTTCAATCTGGTCTTCGGCATCCATACCGGCCAAAGCGTCATAAATCTTGTCATTGACGTTTTCAACGGCCTTCAGGACGCCTTTGCCGCCATAGCGTTTTTTGTCACCGTCGCGCAGTTCAACCGCCTCATGCACCCCGGTTGAAGCGCCGGAGGGAACCGCCGCCCGGCCAAAAGCACCGGATTGCAAAACAACCTCGGCCTCAACCGTCGGCGTACCGCGGGAATCCAAAATCTCTCTGGCATGAATATCTATAATCGCACTCATTTTTTTCTCCTGATTAAATTACAAAAAAGTGTTGCCTCTAAAATCTTTCATTTTTATAATAATGTCAATCATATTTTGGGGAGTAGGCACATGTTTTCGGATAAATGGCACTATCGTTTTATGGAAATGGCCAGGCTGGTTGCCAGTTGGTCAAAGGATCCGTCAACCAAGGTCGGCGCCATTGTCGTCGGACCTGATCGCGAAATACGCTCCACCGGCTACAACGGTATTGTCCGCGGCGTGAGCGACGATATTCCCGAAAGGCTTGAGCGCCCGACCAAATATGATTTCTTTGAGCATGCCGAGCGTAATGCCGTGTATAATGCCTGTCTTATCGGTGCCTCGCTCAAAGGCTGTATCATTTATGTGACCTCCATGCCCTGCCCTGACTGCGCGCGGGCAATCATCCAATCCGGCATCAAAATGGTGGTAACCTACAAGTTTGAACCTCAGGAAGGCCAGCCGGCCGGAACCTGGCGCGATAAAGTGGCTTATTCCGAACAAATGCTTAAAGAGGCCGGCGTGGATTGTCTTTATTTGCAATAAATAAATTAGAAAGCTTTAAATATGACTTTTTGATCATATATTTTCGGTAATCGGTTTGGACGCAAAAATCCGAAGATTTTAGTTATGGAGACGACAATGAAAATTATAATTGCGGACGACCATGCACTCTACCGAGACGGCTTAAGACTGAACCTTGATAAAATACTGCCCGAGGCAACCTTATCGGAGGCCGCTTCTTTTGCGGAACTCTTGGAGCTTTTGAAAAAAGAACCTGATACCGATTTATTGTTGACCGATCTTAATATGACAAAGACAGACTGGGAAGACAGCATAAAAAGTATTAAGGAATACGCGCCGGATATCAGAATCGGCATTATTTCATCTTCGGAAAATATTCACGCCATTAAGCGAGCGCTTAATCTTGGCGTTTGTTGTTATCTGCCGAAAGACATTGATACCAAAGTGCTTAATTCGGCACTCGGCCTGATCTTAAACGGTGCAACTTATTTTCCGCCGGCGCTGCTTAAACAGGCCGCCGATAAAATGAATCTTGCCAACGGCAAAAAACTGACCAACCGCCAATTTGAAGTTTTAAAATATTTGTCTCAAGGATTATCCAATAAGCAAATTGCTTACCAAATGGACGTATCGGAAGCTACCGTCAAGCTGCATATTAATGCTCTTTTGCGTGCCGTTGGCGCGACCAACCGCACACAAGCCGTTATTCGCGCTCAAAAAATGGGGGTTATTTAAAATTCAATCAGCGGATATTTGTCCGTACGGGCAGCCGGCAGCTCGTAATGCCACCATTCATGACGCCGGGGCACCGGAACCAAACCGATACTCTGCATAAGACGGTATAACTCGTCACGATTGTGAATAGCTTCCGGTATTGAGGCATCTTGATAGTCAAGCGTGGCTTTTTGCAGATATTTGAAAAAACTTTCCAAATGCCCGGATTGGACTTCTTTGGCAAAATTTTCATCATAAGCATCAACTTTGGTCGGATAAACCAGCTCCACACCGTCTGCCTCAAGCAACGCCACATCAACCGCCGCAGCCCGGCAATGCGGCGAACGTTCTGCCTCGGGAACAAAAAAGCCGTCTTGCGGGATGGCCGCAAACAACAATTTATGTGCTGCCACCGGACGAAAAGCCTCGTAAATTTTGAGCCGACGACCGGTTTTATCCAGATAAGGTATCAATTTTTGCAAACAAAACCATAAATCTTTGTGAACATAAGCATGATTACCCAGTCCAATTTCCTGATACACCGGCTGTCCGGTCATATTGTGCGTGGTGCCGGCATACATTAAATCGACCACAAAGTGTGTGTCGGTTTTTATCTCGATTAAGTCTTCACCCACGACTTATACCCTTTTCCGTTAACATGCTAAACGCTGACTTTTGTTTGGAAAGGGCTTTTTCTTCGGCTGCTTTGATAAAACTTTTGAATATTTTATCCGCGGCGGCATAACCTTTTTTTACAAAATATTCGGGGTGCGACTGAATACCCAAAACAAACGGATGCCATGGATTGACCGGTTCAATTGCCTCAACAATGCCATCCGGAGATGTATGAGCCAGGTTATTGCCGATGTTATCTTTGCTTACCGCCCAGGTGTGCCAGGAGTTGACCTCCATCTCGGATGCTCCGGTAATTTTTTGCAGCAAGCTGTTTTGTTTAATTTCCATTTTGTGCGCAAAATCTTTGATATTTGTACGATGTCCCTCAATGCGGCCAATCTTGGCGCCAAAACAGCATGCCAAAACCTGCATGCCGCCGCAAACCGCCAGCAAGGGTAATTTGTGTTCTTTGGCATAATCGATAACTTCTCTGTACACATTGAAACGCCGCAAATCAACCGGATGTTCCGGTTCGTTTTCTTCCCAATCAAGCGGTACGTCAAACACACCGCCGGGCAGGAAAACACCATCCGGATGAATGGCCGCCAATTGTCCGGCAACCTTGTCATAGCCTACCGGACATATTTTTCCGCCGGAAAGCGTGACAGCCTCCGCCGTTGCCAAAGGTAAAGAGTAATCAGGTAATTGACGATCCGGATGTTGGTCGCGGGTCAGAATGACGGCTATTTTCGGCGCGGAAGACTTTGCCGCAACGCCTTCCAATTCAATTTCCGGCAAACCGGCGGCAAAGGCCTTATCAGCTTCTTCCTGCGGCAGGCAATAAGTTATTTTATCATCCCCGGGATAGACTATCGGGCGCAGATATATCTTACCTGTAAAGTTTTGGAAGCGGCTCATCGGTTTTTCTCCGTTGTTTTCTGGTTTGTTTTGATATTTTTTTGAAAATTTCGATAAAAGTTTTATCATCCCAATCTTTGGCCGTTTCAGCATACAAAGCCTCCCGCAGCCTGTCAAGCTCCTTATTAAAGGCCGAATTTTGGAAAATATCGGCAACATCTTGTAAATTGGAAATTTTGTGCCGCGGAAATTCCGCTGCCGCCCAAACCAAAAGCTCATCACGCAATTTGGGCAAATTTTTGGTTTCGGCCGCCGCCAAAACGGCTTTTTTATGATTGGTTGTCGGCGTCGCGGCGAAAGTAATCAATTTTGATACAAGCAATGTCAGAATTATACCGCCGACAAAAGCTATCAGCAAATACCAAATAATTTGCGTGTTATCAACCTGCTCTACTGTCGTGACCGTCCGGCTCGGTGCGGCCGGCATCAAAACCGGCTGCTGCTCCGGACGCGGCTTTGCGGCAACAGATGCCGACGACTGAATTCCTGCCATCACCTCGGTATGATAAGCCGGAATAACTGCCGTTTCGGCCTGACCGGTTGCGGTGTTAAACCAGTCGACGCTTATTTCGGGTAAAATGATTTCACCGGCTTGTTCCGGAATATAAACATTGGTCATGCGGGCATAAGAAACAACTTTGCCGTTCTCAACTTTCATATCGGTTTGCGGTTTTTCCGGATATTGTTTAACCCCGTTAACCGCGGCAAACTTGATTTCCGGCAATTGATTATCCAAAACACCAACCGCTTTCAGATAAATGGTGCGGCTGATTGCCTCACCGGATTTGAATTGCGGCTTGTCACCGGCAAATTCGGCCGAAAGTTTAACTTCTTCTGCCGGCAACCACCAACCGGTATCAACCTTTGCCGGACGGACGTTAACTTTTATCGGCTTGGTGTTTAAAACAACCGGCGTGCGCGAGGCAAAAACATCGTTCATACCGAAAGAGGCAAAAAACGGATCATTATCAAAAAAACGGGCAAACGGATCCGTACGGGTTTCTTTAGTCAAATAATAGCCGTTAAAACGCACCGGCGGAACAGTCTGTTCTCCGCTTCTTTGGGCAAATAAAGCATAGTTAAAAGTAATTTCGCGCAAGGTTTGACCGTTGACAATTTTAGTCTCGACCTGCGGCTCACCCAAACTTTTGATTATCCAGTCGTCATTATCGGTTACAAAAAACGGCGTCTCCCCCTGCAAACCGCCGGCATCATAAATCGTCAGCCGATAATTAAGCTGCTGTTGAACATAAGGTGAAAAATTATCAATATCGCCGCTTATTTTGAAACGCGGTGTATCGGCCGCCTGCCCCTGCACCAGCTGATCGGTCGTACCGGCCGGAATCACATTTAAGGTAATGGGTTGCGTTTGATAGCCGGCAAGCTCAATCGACGGAATGGTCAAACTGCCGCTTCGGTCAGGTATCAAAACCAGACTCCACTGGCGCGATTTGCTGACATCTCCGTTGATAATATTGGTGCGATAGCCGTTGGATACAGACAGCACCGTAAAATCTTTGCTTAAGGCGCCGATATCCGGCGTGGACGAGGTATCAACATCTTTTAGGTCCAGCGTTAGAACAAATGTTTCGCCCTCCGGTACGGTTGTGCGATTGACGGTGGCGTCAAAGCTCTGCGCCCAAACGGTTTTCACCATCAACATCAATGCCAGAATAAATAAAAATACCTTTTTCATTTTTTATTCCTCTTGATAACGATTTTGACGATATTCCTGATAAATAAAAGCTTTCAACAGGCCGCCGGGATCTTCCGGTATTTCGCGGTAACGGGCTGTTTTGGCCTGCATTTGTTCGTCGTATTTTTCCTGCTCACCGCCTTGTTTGGGCAAGGCTCCTTTTTGCTCTTTATTCCCCTCGGGCCGTGGCTCGCTTTCATCAAGCAAATCATCCGCCGCTTTTTCGCGTTCTTGCCCGGCTTGATTATCCTGATTATCGGAATTTTTATCCTGTTTGCCCTCAGACTGCGGCGATGATTCATCCTGTTGCTGCTGTTGCGCGGAATTCTGCTCACCCTCGGATGGTTGCGGCGTATTGTTTTGGTTATCGGCATTTTGTTGATTATCATCAGCTTGCCGGTTTTGTTGCTGCTGTTGGTTTTGTTGTTGATCTTGCCGTTCGTTTTGTTGTTGGTTTTGCTGTTGTTGGTTTTGCTGTTGTTGGTTTTGTTGTTGCTGTTTTTTTAAGTACTCCAGATTAAATTTGGCATCTTCGTGATTCGGCTCCTGGCGCAAAACCTCCTCATATTTGGCAATGGCTTCTTTTATCTTGCCGCCTTTGGCCAAAGCATTGCCCTGATTATACAAAGCGTCAACACTGTTGCTTTTTTGATATTCCTTATAAGCGCCTGCGTAATCGCCGGCCCGATATAAAGCGGCAGCTTTCCAGTCAGCGTCGGCAAAAGAGGCCGCCGCCGCCGGATAATCGCCGTTGTTAAAGGCGCGCAGACCCTCCTGATCGGCGTTTAAGAAAAAGCCGGCATAAGCGTTTGATGACAAAAGAATCAAAGCTACAACCAAGATACCTTTGCGGAAAAACAACAAGCAACACAACAACGGCAGCGGCAGCAGCCAATAGCCGGCATCCAGCCAAACGGTGCGCTTATTCTCGCTTGCGGATAAATCGTCGCTGTTTTGATTAAGCTCGGCTGCCAAAGCGGCTATTTTGGCATCGTCGGCTTGCAGCGGCCAATAACTGCCGCCGCCGGCTTTGGCAACCATGGCCAGTTTTTCGTTAGCGGCGGCCGAAACACCGATAATATCAATCTTAAACCCGTCGCGATGCACATCTTCGGCCGCGGCCAGAGCTCTGTCAAACGCCTGGCCGACATCCGGCGCAAAAATAACCAAACGCCCTTCGCGATAACCGGCAGCCTTGATTTTTGCCGCTGCCAGATCAATGGCGCGGTCAAGCCGGTCACCGTTTGTCGGCATAATGTCCAAATTAACGGCCGGTAACAAATTTTGCAAAATATGGACATCGTCGGTTAGAGGCGAAATAACAAAAGGCTCGGCAGAATAAACCAACAGACCGACTTCAACACCGTGCAACAGGGTCAAAAAATCTTTGATTTTATATTTGGCGCGGCTCAGGCGCGAGGGGGTTAAATCCGTCTCGTTCATATCGGATGACAAATTCAACAATATCATCACCGGATTTTGCGGCGCATAGGCCGGAACCTCCGTCTTCTGCCATGACGGACCGGCTGCCGCAATCATCGCCGTCATCAGCCCGATACCACCAAGCCAAACCAACACCCGCCGTTTAACCGCCGAACCTTTAATCAGCAAAAAATCCAACAAACGTTTGTCTATAATCTTTTGCCAGGAAGATTGCGTGTTGAGCCCGCGAAAATAAAATCCGTAAAGCAAGGCCGGCAATATCAGCAACAACAAAAGCCACGGCCGCAAAAAATGAAAATTCTGCCAGAAGTCTGCCATCAGCCAATCCTCCGCAAAACAAAAGCCAGACCCAAGCCGAGTATTATGGCCAAGAGCAGCGGCAGGGCGTAAAGCTCGGTGGTTTCTCGCACATAACGCGCATCGTTATTGGTCGGCTCAAGTTGGTTTATCAAATCATATACCTTTTGCAAATCGGCGGTGCTTTCGGCACGAAAATATTGCCCTTTGGTGGCCTCGGCCAACAATTTCAGCTCTTGTTCATCCACCCCCGGCGCGGCCAGCCGCAACATACCGAAAAAGACATTCGGCGAGCCGACACCGATGGTATAGGTTTTGATGCCCTCATCGGCAGCCATTTTGATGGCTTGACCGAGGCTCAAAGAACCGTCATTGTTTTCGCCGTCGGTCAACAGAATAATAACCTTATCACCTTTTTGTCCGCTCAAATTTTTTAAGGCCAGTGCCAGGGCATCGCCGATACTGGTTGAATCACCCGCCATGCCGGCCTGCATTGAGTATAAGATATCTTTGACGCCGGCTTTGTCAAATGTTAACGGCGCCTGCAAATAGGCGCGAGTACCAAACAAGATTAACCCCAAACGATCGTCAGCGCGCTTGTCGGCAAAAGAGGATACCACAGCCTTGACCGCATCAAGGCGGGTCATTCGCCGGTTGCCCAAAGTAAAATCAGGTTCCAGCATTGAGGTTGATATATCCAAAACCAGCATAATGTCACGACTGTCGTTTTTAAGAGGCAGCGGTTCGCCGATATATTGCGGCCGGGCCGCCGCAAGACATAACAAAACCCAGATTAAATACAGCGGCCAAAATTTTTTTGATGTCTTTCCGGAGCCTGTTTCCATCTGCCACAGGCCGCCGGAAGCAATATTGATACGCTGCAGATCCGCCAAAAACGGCACACGCAAAGAATCGCCGTGCAGACCCTTAACCGCCGGCAATAAACGATAGAACAAAAACGGCAACAGCAACAGGAGCAGCGCATAAGGATAAGCCAAAACCGTCATAGATTTTCTCCTATCCAACGGCGGCAAAAATCACGCAGTGCCACGACATCGGCCGCGGCAAAATCATGGCTGTCTTCCGGCATATAGGGCGCATTCAGAAGCAAAGCGGTCGCACTTTTTGAAAGGGCTGCTTTTTTGCTATGATGAGTTAAAAAATCGAGCCAACGCTGCCCGTCAAGCGCGGCGGCCTCCGGATATTTGTAGACGCAGATACGACGCAGAATTTCAGACATTTGCGCCGCGGCAAAAAGCGAATCGTTTTGAGTCTTGTTTAACAAACGCAAAGCATAAAGCTTCTTGGACTTACGGCGCAGCAAAAAAAACAGGCGGTACAAAATAAGAATACCGATAAGTGCGGCCAAGATAACCCACCAGCCATAAGCCGGCGGAAAGGCCGATACGCCTTCCGGCAGATGAATATCGCGCAATTCCGGTAAACTATCCGGCACCGCCAACCTCCTTAAATTTTTTATTTGAGCTTTCTAAAATAATTTAAGGTTTAAAAGTTAAAATATCAATATCAACAGGCTTTAATAATGCCGAATTTTTTCTTACCTAAGGCGATTTTGGCCTGACCATTGCTGAAATCGGATGTTTGCAGACGGTAGTTCTCGTCTGCAACGGCAGTGTCATTCAACTTTAGCCCGCCTTGTTTAATCAGGCGGCGCGCCTCGCCTTTGGAAGCGCAAAAGCCGATATTGACAAAGACATCCAAAATGCCCGTACCGGCGGCGGCCTCAACCACCGGCAGATTGTTGCCGGCGCCGCCCTGCTCAAAGGTTTTGACGGCGGTGGCCTGAGCCGCTTCGGCCTCAGCCAAGCCGCGGCAGATCTTGGTTGCCTCAAAGGCCAGAATCTTTTTGGCCTCGTTGATTTCCTGATCTTTTAAGGCTTCTAAGCGCTTAACTTCGTCTATCGGCAGGTCGGTATAAATACGCAGGCATTTGCCGACTTCGGTATCGCTAATGTTGCGGAAATATTGGTAATAATTATAAGAAGAGAGTTTGTCTTCATTAATCCAGACGGCATTCCCCTCGGATTTGCCCATTTTTTTGCCGGAAGCGTCGGTGATAATCGGCGCAGTAAAACCAAACAATTCGGTATCGTATTTGCGACGACCGAGCTCGGTGCCGGAGGTGATGTTGCCCCATTGGTCGGAACCGGCAATTTGGGCGCGGCAACCGTATTTTTGCAGCAGGACACAAAAATCATATCCCTGCAACAACATATAGTTAAATTCCAAAAAGCTCATCGGCTGTTCGCGCTCAAGGCGGGTCTTGACCGAATCCATCGTCAGCATCCGATTAACCGAATAACAGGTGCCGATATCGCGTAAAAATTCCAGATAATTAACGTCTTTAAACCAATCCCAGTTGTCAACCATGACGGCATCATTGGCGCCGTCGCCAAACTTTAGGAACTTGGAAAACGACTTTTTCAATCCTTCGATATTGTGCGCCAGCGTGGCCTCGTCCAAAAACGGGCGTAATTTGTCTTTACCGGAAGGGTCGCCGATACGCGCGGTAGCGCCGCCGACCAGTGTCAACGGCTTGTGGCCGCAACGCTGAAACCAGCGCAGCATCATCAATGGCACGATATGCCCGACGTGCAGACTGTCGCCGGTGGGGTCGGAACCCAGATAGCCGACTGCGGGACGGCCCGATTTTTCGCATTCGGACAAATAAACATCAAAGCCCTCGATATTGGTGCATTGATTGTAAAACCCGCGTTCAAGCATAATATTCAAAAATTCGGACTTGAATTCCGACATTGTTTTTTCTCTCCTTTTATCTGATATAACCAAATTTTAACGCATATTAGCATATTATTTTTGCAATGCAAGAAAGGAGTTTGCTTTTTTATGAATCCGATACAGACATACAAGGTTCTCGGGTTGTCCAGCGGATCGTCGCTGGACGGCATTAATGCCTCAATCATTACCACCGACGGCGTGGATGTATTTGAATTCGGCAAGACGTTTGATATTCCGTATGACGATAACCTGCACGAGGGACTGCGGCATTTGCACCACCATTTTGCCGGCATGAACGATGACGAAAAACAACGGCTTGAGAATGCTTTGACCGAATTTCATATCGGTGCGGCGCGCGAGATTATGACCGATTACGAGGGCATAACGCTGATTGGTTTTGGCGGACATATTGTTTGTCACCGGCCGGCGGAACATATTCTTTACCAAATCGGCGACGGACAAAAACTGGCCAATGCTCTGGGTGTGCGTGTGGTGGGAAAATTTCGCAATGCCGATATTCTGGCCGGCGGCCAGGGCGCGCCGCTGTCGGCCGTTTATCATGCCGCATTGGCACAAAAAGAAGAAAAGCCGACGGTGTTTGTTGATATCGGCGGCCTGAGCGCGGTAACGTTTATCGGCCAAAACGGCGAACTGACGGCTTTTGATGCCGGACCGGGGAATGCCGCCATCAATGAATGGGTCAACAAGCACGGCAATATGCACATGGATTATAACGGCAAACTCGGTATTACCGGCCAAATTAACGAAGACGTTCTGGCCAGTATGATGAAACACAAATTTTTGGCCAAACTGCCGCCTAAAGCAGCCGATAATCAGACTTTTGACAACAAGCTGGAGCATTTGGAGGGCTTAAGTCTTGAGGACGGGGCTGCAACGGTAACGGCCTTTGTCACAGAGGCCATTGCGCAAAGTATCCATAATTTTATTCCGCTAACCCCCAAAAAAGTTATTGTTTGCGGCGGCGGGGCCAAAAACCCGACAATTTTGCGTTTTTTGCACCGGCGGCTTAGGGATATTCCGGTATGTACGGCGGAAGAATGCGGGTTTAACTCTATGGGAATTGAGGCGCAGGCTTTTGCTTATCTGGCGGTCAGAAGACTCCAGCAAATGCCGACATCGTTTCCTTTTACCACCGGAGCCGTCCAAGAGGTTATCGGCGGAGAAGTTTTTGAACCCAGAAAATAAAAAACATCCTGTTCCCGATGAGGCCCGCCATTTGCTCTGTTCTTGCCCGACGGAAAAAAGGAAGATTTTTGAGGAGTACGATAAAGGCCTTGTCGAGAATTTTTGACAAGGCCTTAAATCAGCAAATCATGCCGAAGCTTATTTTTTCAAAACCGCAACGCCGGGGAGCTCTTTGCCCTCCATCCATTCCAGAAAAGCGCCGCCGGCGGTTGAAATGTAAG
The DNA here is from genome assembly GCA_949295085.1 of uncultured Pseudomonadota bacterium. Taxonomy (GTDB): domain Bacteria; phylum Pseudomonadota; class Alphaproteobacteria; order RF32; family CAG-239; genus CAZU01. Next base: position 29,036 of record CASFJS010000004.1, on the reverse strand, counting down.
AAAACTTGTTTTCAACGCCTGCATTGGCCAGAGCCGAAACCGTGTCGCCGCCGCCGGCAACCGACATCAACTTGCCGGCAGCCGTCAGCTCGGCCGCATGTTCGGCAACTTTGTTGGTGGCATTGTCAAACGGTTTCATCTCAAACACACCCAAAGGTCCGTTCCAGACCAAAGTACTGCAGCCGTCCATCTCGGCGTTAATTGCGGCAATGGTTTTGTCGCCGACATCAAGCAGGCTCCAGCCCTCAGCCGGAATATGCGCGAGATCAACCGTTTGGTGTTCGGCCATCGGTTTAAACTCTTTGGATACAACCACATCCAGAGGTAAAACAATTTTGCAGTTGTTGGCTTTGGCCGTGGCCATAATTTCTTTGGCGGTGTCCAACATATCCATCTGCACCAGCGAGTTGGCCTCGTTGATGGTGTCGATGCCGGCGGTTTTCATAAAAGTGTGTGCCATACCGCCGGAGATAACCAGCTTATCAACTCTTTTGACCAGATTATTCAGCAAGTCGAGCTTGGTTGAAACTTTTGAACCGCCGACAATAGCCATCAGCGGACGTTTGGGATCATTTAAGCCTTTGGAAAGAGCGTTGACTTCTTCGGCCATCAGCAAGCCGAAAGCCGAAGGACGTTCCTTAACCGCGGCCACCATGGAAGCATGAGCGCGGTGAGCCGTTGAAAAAGCGTCGGAAACATAGACATCGGCCGGTTTAACCAGCTCTTTGGCCCAGGCCTCGTCGCCTTTTTTCTCCTCGTTGTAGAAACGAAGATTTTCCAACAGCAAAACTTCGTCATCTTTCATGTTTTTGACGGCTTCTTCAACCTTGGGGCCGATACAATCGTCAACAAAAACAACCTTATGCCCCAAAGATTTTTGCAAATCGCCGACAATATGCGATAAAGAGTTTTTCATGTCGCCCTTGCCTTCCGGCCGGCCGAAGTGTGAGATAACAACGACTTTGGCGCCGCGGTTCATCAGCTCTTTAATTGTGGGTACCGTACGGTCGATACGTGCCGTGTTGGTTACGTGAAAGTTTTCGTCCATCGGGACGTTCAAATCAGCGCGCAGCATGGCAACCTTGCCGTGCAAATCGCCCAAATCATCAAGTGTTCTGTATGCTGTCATTTTCTATCCTTTTCTTATGCACAAAAAACAGAACCCCCGCAACGGCGCGGCCGGCAGGGGTTCATTATCATCAAATTAGCCGTTGACTTTGGCCATATGGGCAACCAAATCCAAAACCTTGTTGGAATAGCCCCATTCGTTGTCATACCAGCTGACAACTTTGACAAAAGTCGGGGTCAGCTGAATACCGGCTTTGGCGTCGAAAATTGAGGTGTGCGGATCGCCCAAGAAGTCGGACGAAACGACCTGATCTTCGGTATAGCCCAAGATACCTTTCAATTCGCCTTCGGCGGCTTTTTTCATTGCGGCGCAAATTTCTTCATAAGAAGTCGGCTTAGCCAGATTGGCGGTTAAATCAACCACCGAAACATCCAAAGTCGGCACACGGAAAGACATACCGGTCAGTTTGCCGTTTAAGGACGGGATGACTTTGCCGACCGCCTTGGCCGCACCGGTCGAAGACGGAATAATGTTGCCGGAAGCCGCACGGCCGCCGCGCCAATCTTTCATTGACGGACCATCAACCGTTTTCTGGGTGGCGGTGGTGGAGTGAACCGTGGTCATCAAGCCTTCGGTAATGCCAAAAGCATCATTCAAAACCTTGGCAATCGGCGCCAAACAGTTGGTGGTGCAGGAGGCGTTGGAAACAAACTGCGTGCCTTTGACATAAGAATCGGTGTTGACGCCGCAAACAAACATCGGGGTATCATCCTTGGACGGCGCCGACATGACGACATATTTGGCGCCGGCGTCAATATGACCCTGAGCCTTTTCTTTGGTCAGGAACAGGCCTGTTGATTCAACAACGTATTCAGCGCCGATTTCCCCCCATTTCAAATCAGCCGGATTTTTCTCGGCCGTAACGCGGATAGCTTTGCCGTTAACGACCAACTTGCCGTCTTTAACTTCAACAGTGCCGTCAAAACGACCGTGCATGGTGTCATAACGCAGCATATAGGCCATATATTCGACATCAATCAAATCGTTGATACCGACGATTTCAATATCGTTTCTCTTTTGGGCAGCACGGAAAACCAAGCGGCCGATACGGCCGAATCCGTTAATACCGACGCGAATTGTCATGTTATCTATCCTTTCTGTAAAAGATTAATTTATGCGGACAGCCCCGCACGGGCATATTCAAATTTATCGACAGCTAATTTAGCATTAAACAGAATTTTTTCAAGCTAATTTTTCGGTTGTGCGACAGTTTCCCAAAACATACCATAGCACGCAAAAGTGCCTGCTTGACACAGACTTCATAAATGCGCCATCATTGTCCGGTGAAAGGATTTGTGATGTCTGGAGCCGTTTTGTCCCGCTATACGCCGAAAGAAGAATTGTGGAACTGCATTATCCACGGTATAGGAATCGGCCTGAGCATCGCCGGACTGGTGTTGCTGGCGGTGTTTTCCGCCATCTACGGCGATGCCTGGGTGATTGTTTCGACAATCATTTTCGGGGTGAGTATGATTTTGCTTTATACGGCCTCAACGCTTTACCACGCCATTAAAAACGAAAAAATCAAGCGACGCTTAAAAAAATTTGACCATATTTCAATTTATTACCTGATTGCCGGAACTTATACGCCGTTTTTATTGGTTAACCTGCGCGGAGTAACCGGCTGGGTGCTGTTTGGCATCATCTGGGGGTTGGCAGGCCTCGGTACGGTGTTAAAGCTGGCCTCGACAACGGGCAGCGGCACCAAAATATGGTCTATCGGACTGTATTTGCTGATGGGCTGGCTGATTGTGTTTGCCTCGCGCTCTTTGGCAGCGGCCGTTCCGCAAACAGGGCTTGTTTTTCTGGTTTTGGGCGGCGTGTTTTATACTTTTGGTATCTTGTTTTATGTTTGGAAAAGCCGCAAATACACGCATGCCGTGTGGCATTTTTTTGTTTTGGCCGGAACGGTGATGCATTTTTTTGCGGTATTATATTCCTGCATATTGACTTAAAAACAAAAAATAAGGAAAAGCCCCGCAAAGAACGGGGCTCCCTCTTTATCTGTTTCCGGCAAATAAAAAAACAGACCTCTGAAGTTTATTTGGAGTGTGATTATGGTCTGTTGGTTCAAATGCCTCTTGTGACAGATAAAAACTCGTCTGATTAATCACATTCCGATTCTATTTTTGTCAAAATTTTGGCGTATTTTAATAAATATGTCAATACGTAATTATCAATATCTTATAATATCAAGATAAATCAATACATTATCACAATTTCTCGTTTTGGTGGTTAAAAGTGGCCTCAATATCGTCTTTGTAGGCGTTTAATTCTTCTTCATGCTCCAGTTCCTCGCGTAAAATATCCGCCGACAAAGCGTAAGTCGTAAAATCTTTGCCGAAAGTCAGCTCGCAAATTTTTTGATAACGGGTGATGGCGCAGCGTTCTGCCGTTAAATTCTGTTCCAACAACGTTTCGACATAGGGCTCGGCCGGTGCTTCATATTTGCACAGAGCCGTTTGCGGCCATTCTTCCGGACTCAACACCGGGGTACCGCCCAGTTCAATTATGCGGGCAGCCAATTTTCCGGCATGTTCAAGTTCTTCTGCCGCGTGCTCGGCAAACTCCGCCGCAACCGCCTGACGCATCGGCCCGACGGCTAATCTGGCGCCCAGCCAATATTGATAATAAGCCAGCCATTCTTCGGCAAAGGCCACATTTAAAACTTTAAGAAGTTCGTCTTTATCGACCTGCAATATTTTTTGTGCCATTTGGGCCATTGTTTTTCTCCTTACAAATTAACGGTTATCAGCAGAACCAAATAATCATTATCGGCTGTAAAACAAGGTTGCTTTTGCTTATTTTTACCGTTATGCTGATTTTACGAACATTATCAAACGGAGGAAAAACATGGTTAAGATTGCCCCGAGTCTTTTGTCTGCCGATTTTGCCGATTTAAAAAATGAGATTATCCGACTGGATGAGGCCGGCGCCGATGCCATTCACCTGGATGTGATGGATGGTCATTTTGTACCAAACCTGACTTTCGGCCCTTGTGTGGTTAAAGCCATACGACCTTATACCAAGCTGCCGTTTGATGCACACCTGATGGTCCAAGCCCCCGATGAAATGCTGGAATGGTTTGCTTTGGCCGGTGCGGATATGCTGACCGTCCATGCGGAGGTATGCCCGCATCTGGACAAGACGCTTGATGCCATTCACTCACTGGGGCTTAAGGCCGGCATTGCACTCAACCCGTCGACTCCGGAGACGGTTTTGGAATATGTTCTGGATCGGCTTGATTTGGTTTTGGTCATGACGGTCAACCCCGGATTCGGCGGCCAAAAATTTATGGATAACCAACTGCCCAAAATCGCTAAAATACGCAAGCTTATCGGCTCCCGTGACATTACCCTGAGTGTTGACGGCGGTATTAATCCGATGACGGCCGCCGAAGCCGCCGCTGCCGGTGCCGATATGCTGGTGGCCGGAACGGCCGTATTTGCCGGCGGAGAACTTGCCAAAAATATTAAAGCCTTAAGATAATTTTAACCTGCCCGATATAGGGTTAGGCTATGAAAGTGTACTCTGCATTCAAGGAGAGGCCTGATGAAAAATTTAATCATGGTGGTTGAAGATGAAGAAGCCATCGGCTTGATGTTAAAATATAATCTGGAAAAAGAAGGCTATGATGTTTTGGTGCAATCGCGCGGCAGCCGGGCCATTGCCGATGCGGAAAAATATCAGCCGTCGGTTATTCTTTTGGACTGGATGTTGCCTGAAATTTCCGGTGTTGAAATTTGCAAGCTTATCCGCTCCAAGCCGGATATCAAAAATATTCCGATTATTATGCTGACCGCCAAAGGCGAGGAAGAGGACAAAGTCAGGGGGCTCGATGCCGGCGCCGATGATTATGTAACCAAGCCTTTTTCCGTGCCGGAATTGATGGCGCGAGTCAAAAGCCAACTCAGGCGGGCGCCGGAACCGCAAACCGAAGCGGAACTCGTCTTTGAAGATATCCGCATGGATTTAATCGAGAAAAAAGTTTTTCGCGGCGATACTTATATTCATCTCGGGCCAACCGAATTTCGATTGCTTAAAATGCTGATGGAAAACCCCGGCAAAGTTTTTTCACGCGAGTTTTTGCTTAAAAATGTCTGGGGAAATAATATTTATGTTGAATCACGCACGGTAGATGTCCATATCCGCCGGCTGCGGCGTGCGCTTAACCAATACGGACAGGACTATATCCGCACGGTTCGCGCAACCGGATATGCCATTGATATCAATCCGCAAGCCGATACCTCTGATGACACCGACTAATTAAAAACTTGCTTTTCCGTTTGTTCTGGGGCATTATCCGCAGTAATGGAAAATGAGGTATTTGGGTTATGGCTTTGAAATTTGAAATTTTAACAACCGACGGCAAAGCGCGCCGCGGCAGACTCCACACCCGTCACGGCGTTGTCAACACTCCTGCTTTTATGCCGGTCGGAACCTGTGCCACGGTTAAGGCTATGATGCCGGAATCGGTGGCGGCAACCGGAGCTGAGATTTTGCTTGGCAACACCTATCATCTGATGTTGCGGCCGGGAGCGGATTTAGTTGAAAAAATGGGGGGACTGCACAGGTTTATGAACTGGGACAAGCCAATTCTGACCGATTCCGGCGGTTTTCAGGTTATGAGCTTATCCGGACTGCGCAAATTATCCGAAGATGGTGTGGCTTTTTCATCGCATGTTGACGGTAAAAAATATTTTTTGTCACCAGAGGAATCTATTAAGATCCAACACAAACTTGATGCAAATATCACTATGTGCATGGACGAATGCGTCAAGCTGCCGGCAAAATACGAAACGGTTAAAAAATCTGTTGAAATGTCCATGCGCTGGGCGCAGCGTTCGCGTGATGCTTTTATTGACCGCGACGGCTACGGTATCTTTGGTATTCAACAAGGCGGCGATTATGAGGATTTGCGCGGATTTTCGGCCGAAGAACTAAAGAAAACAGGCTTTGACGGCTATGCCATCGGCGGTTTGGCCGTTGGTGAGGGACAGGAGACCATGTTTAAGGTATTGGATTATGCTCCGGGAATGCTGCCTCATGACAAGCCAAGATATTTGATGGGGGTTGGCCGACCGGATGATATTGTCGGCGCGGTTTTGCGCGGGGTGGATATGTTTGACTGCGTAATGCCGACGCGTTCCGGCCGTACGGCGCAGGCTTTTACCGCGCGAGGCACCCTTAATATCCGCAATGCCCGGCATCGCGAAGATCCCCGCCCTCTGGAAGCCGAATGTGACTGTCCGTTGTGCCGTAACTACTCGCGTGCTTATATTCACCACCTGCAAAAGTGCAATGAAGTGCTTGCGGTAATGCTTTTATCGTGGCATAATATCCGGTATTATCAGCGTTTGATGCAGGGGCTGCGCGAAGCCATCGAACAAGGGCGTCTGAATGACTTTGCCGCCGCATTTTATGCCAAACAGCAGGCCGGAGATATTGAGGAGTTATGAGACATGACGGATAATTGTGGTGCGATTAAAACAAATTTGCGTGTTTGTGTTTCCGGCGGACATTCATCGGGTAATGATCCGATTTATGAGCAAGAGACCTATCAAATGGGACGACTTATTGCCAAGCTCGGCTTTAGGCTGGACTACGGATTTTCTAATTCCGGCGTAATGGGGGCTGTGGCCAAAGGTGTTTTGGATGAATGGGAAACGCATAAGGATCTTTATGACGCCGTCAGCCCGATTGTCGGTATTACCACGCAGGAGTATTATGACCTTTATGAAAAAGACGCTCTGTTGGAAAAAGTGACCGATGTCGTTTTGACCGATACAATCGAAAACCGCAAAAAAAAGCTGTTTGATGCCGATATTATCGTGTTTGCCCCCGGCGGGGTCGGCACACTTGACGAGCTGGCTTACGATTGTGTGGCCATGCAAGACGGCTTTATCAAGACCAAGCCTTTTATTGTTTATAACATCAACGGATTCTTTTACCATATTCTCGAGTATCTTAAAGATATGGTAAAATCGGGGTTTGCTCAGCCGGTGCCGTTTATTGTAGTGGATAATAATGAGGAGCTTGAAATTGCCTTTCGTCTTTTGAAACTGCGCTACAATGACTGCGAGAGCTTTAAAGAGGCTTATTATCATGCACGTCAACTGGCTTATGAATTGCCTTATTTTATTAAAAAGAAAATCGGCAAAATCTGGGTCGAACACCTGATCAATGAGATGCAGGAAATTGAGCAAAACGGCTCAATGGAACAGAAACGCACTCTGCATGATGAAATAGAAAAGGCCTATCTGGAAAAAGAAATTGCCCGTATGTATGACCGTCTGGCCAAAGCCGGACGCGATACGGCCATGGTCAGCGATAAACTGACGAAATTGAAAAATTCACGTTCGGAAAAGTCTTCTTAAATAAATTTTAAGCCGCTGTTGTTAAAATCCTTTTGTTGTTTAACAAAGGGGTTTTTTGTATTTCAAACTTTTGACGGCAGTACTGGAATATAAAATATGTTGAATATTATCTGGGCCGCATTTTTTATTTTGGCCGGGCTGACGGCTGTCTGGCAATCGATAACCGGCAACTGGGAAATATGGCCGGAATTGGTTAACAGTCTGTTTGCCAGTGCTAACAACGGTTTTAAAATCGCTCTTAATTTAACCGGCATTTTATGCTTTTGGCTCGGATGTATGAAAATCGCCGAAAGATCCGGACTGACCGGTTTGTTGGCAAAAGCGCTTTACCCCCTGTTTTATCGTATTATGCCCGATATTCCCAAAAAATCGCCGGCCTTTGGATCAATGATGATGAATATTGCCGCCAATGTCTTGGGACTGGACAACGCCGCAACGCCGATGGGGCTCAAAGCCATGGAACAACTGCAACAGGTTAACCCGCACAAAGACAAAGCCTCTGATGCACAAATACTGTTTATGGTTATCAACTCGTCTTCGGTAACACTCATTCCCATTACTATTTTGATGTATCGTTACCAGATGGGCTCGACAAATCCGGCGGCCGTTTTTATTCCGATTTTGCTGGCAACATCCGTATCAACCCTGACCGGCTTTTTGGCAACGCTTTTGTGGCAACGAATTAATATCTTCAACCGGGTGGTGTTGGCTTATCTCGGCGGCGGCATTTTGTTTGTTGCGGCTGTGGCTTTCGGATTTGCCGCTCTGGACGAGGCAGCCCGGACACGGGTATCTTATTGTATCAGCAATTTGATTTTGTTTGCTTTGGTGCTCGGATTTATTGTTTCGGGTCTGATTAAAAAAATTGATGTTTATGAAACTTTTATTGAGGGAGCCAGGGACGGATTCAAAATTGCGATGCAGATTATTCCCTATCTTGTGGCGATGCTGGTTGCTATCGGCGTTTTTCGAACCGCCGGCGGATTGGATTATATTTGTTCCGGGATTGCCTGGTGCTTTGAGAGGCTTCATATTAACACGGATTTTGTTGCCGCTTTGCCGACAGCCTTGATGAAACCCCTATCCGGCAGCGGCGCTCGCGCCATGATGCTGGACACCTTTTCGACCTATGGCGTTGACAGCTTTGCCGGGTTTACCGCCTCCATCATTCAGGGGTCAACCGAAACAACTTTTTATGTGCTGGCGGTTTACTTCGGCGCGGTTAAAATCAGCAAAACCGGTGCGGCTCTTCCGTTGGCTTTGTTGTCTGATTTTGCCGGAATCGGCGCGGCAATTGTTTTGGCATATTTATTTTATTGAAAGAAACGAAAATGAAAGTACTTATTCAACGTGTTACGCAGGCCAATGTTGTCGTCAACGGCTCGGAAGTCGCGGCTATCCATAAAGGATTTTTGCTTTTAATCGGCATTGAACGCGGTGATACAACGGAAGTTGCCGATTATCTGGCCAAAAAGACTGCTCATTTGAGAATATTTGAAGACGCTCAAGGTAAAATGAATTTGTCCGTTTTGGAGGTCGGCGGACAAATTTTGGCGGTATCACAATTTACGTTGGCCGGAGACACCTCGCGCGGCAATCGACCGGGATTTGAAACCGCGGCCCGTCCCGAAGACGCCAAACCGCTTTATGAATATTTTGTATCCTGCCTGAGAGGCTACGGGATTGATGTCCGGTGCGGTGTTTTTCAGGCGGAAATGCTGGTCAGCCTGGTGAATGACGGGCCGGTTACCTTTATGCTGGAAAGGAGATAAAACATGGAAAAAGAAGAAGCCCGCAAGCAAGCACGTCTTATCATTGACGAGTTGCTGGAATATCCGTTCTCACAAACTTTTGATATTTTGCCCGCCGAACAAAAATTGAAAGAAATTTACCGGCAATGTCCTGATTCCATTAATGCTCTTATTGGCTTGATGTTGGTTAATATTATGCTCGGCAACCCTTCAAATGCTTTGGCTCTCAGTAACAAAATATGGAGCCTGGGCGGTGAATTATCTTCATTTTTTGAGCTCATTTATTGTGATAACCTGCTCAACCTCGGCGAAGTTGAAAAAGCCGGTATTTTGCTGCAGGACAGATTGAATCACATACGTGATAATTTACAGTCCTTTTATATGGTTATGGTAAAATATGCTTTGTTATCGGGACAATTATCCCTGCTTAAACAAATTGGCGAATATCCGGAAGTTTATGAACAGGAACGGCCTCTGTTTGACTTTGCCGCCGAACATGCCTTAAACATGTCCGTAAAGGATTACCGAGCCGTTATTAAAATTATGACGGATAATTTGAAAAACTGTTTATGTGCCTGGGAATATGCCTTACATGAAGGCGAAGGTGTTGAGCTGCTGCTTTACACCTCACTTGATGTTCCGCAAAATGCGGCTATGCAGGAACAACTTCTGGAAAAAATCAACGGCTATTTTTTAAGTATGCAGCAACCGCCGCTGGATGATTTGTTTTTCAGGATGTTTAACATCAAGCTGCATCCGGCCTGGCTTGAAAATGAGGACGATCAGGCGTGATGACGGAGGTTTGTTCAAAGGTTTTTATATCCGGCAACAGTTTGGAAACCCCGGCAGACAACAGCTTACGAGTCAGATCGGCGGCAACGGTTTGGGCATCATCCGAAGCGTTGAACAAAATAAAGCGGTTTTGATGTTCGGTTGTGGTTTTTTCCGCCGCAACATCGGTTAACTTTAACGACACGACAATCTGCAGCCGCCGTGTTTCCGAATTGATATTGTCAACCCGGGCTTTCAGGATTTCCGTTTCTAAAACATAATCGGCATTGTCTTGTCGGGTCACCGCCTCCACGCCGGGCTTGGTCCGCAAATTTTTTTCTAATTCGGCAAAAAAACCTCCGGTAGAAGTTCCGTTATAAAATTTTGTTTGTTCAATAAAAACTTTTGTTTTGTTGTTTTGCACCGGTTCGGATATCGTTGCGGCCTTTTCTGCAACCGGCAACGGTTCCTGTTCTACGGCTTCAACAGGTGCGGCGGCCGCTTTTTCGTAAGCTATCTGCCGGTTAATTGTTATATCCGGTTTGGGCGGAACGGTAATATTGACATTATCATCGATATTTTCAACTTCTAACGCCATATCTTCCGCTGCCGGAGCATTGCTTTCTTCGGCAAAGACTTCCCGAACGGCCGATGCCGGAAGATATGCGCTGAGCTCAATACATACCTGATCATCGTTCGGACTGGTCGCCGTTATTTTTAAGTCTTCCAGATAATTATCGACAAGTTGATAAATCTTGATATTAAAATCGTGGGTTTTCATCCGGCTGCGAAAACGGCTCAGCTCCGGAATTTCTTCTACGGCCTTAAAAGATGCCTTATCGGTGGCACGCACTCTGGCCGATGCTTTACTCTCGTTATTAATCAAAGTTTCACAGCCGGAAGCAAAAACGGATATCTCATTTTCGCTGTCGCCGACCTGCGCCCGAACCGGAAGACTTATGAACAATGCTGCCAGTAATAAATACAAGCTGTTTTTTGTCATTTACCACCAGCTTCCATCATCATTTTGCACCTGCCGCAGCGTATCCCACCAACTGCCCTGTAAATTGCCGTCTTTGTCATATAATTCCAGTCTGTAAATTAAAACCGGAACTTCCGGCGTGTTGGTATTGTTGAGACTGCTTTTCAAAATATAGACCGCAGATGTTTTGTCATCCGTCACATTAAACATTTGCGAGTTAATCAAAATTTCTTTGGCTGTTTTTCCGGCCATTTCGCGACCTTGCGGAAGATAACGGTCAATAACATTCGTGTCTTCGATATACAGCGGAGCATCTTTATCGGCCGCAAAAATTGCCGGAACATCGGCCAGCATTTTATTGACGGCCCGAGTTGCCACAACGGCATATTCCTGCGGCAAGATGATATAATCTGCCGCGGCGTAACGATCCGCGCGTTTTACCAGATGGTAGCCGGCACCGGAAATTTGACTATTTGTTTCACCTGCTTCATCGGCAACATAAGCAACATCCGCCGGCGTATCTTTCCGGCTGAAAAAATCAAACACCGTCGATGTCCGGTTGCTACAGGCTGTCAGCACCAAAAGGCTTATGACTGTTATAATTTGTTTTTGCATCACTTTATTCTCCATCCGTGCGGCCGTTTGTATTAACTATAACGGCATTGCCGTAAAATGAAAATTATATTTTTTACTTATTCACTATTTGCTTTTTAGGTCCATTTGGTTTAGGCTACGAAATAAAAATCAACAACGGTGAGATTTTGACAATGACACTGGTTTTTACGATATTTCTTTTGGGACTGGCCGTTTTGGTGTATCCTCTGCGGCGCAATCGGTTTTATTTATTGAATGCGGCACTTGTTATCGGGGCGGCTTATTTTGCCGAGAATCATTTGTTCCGGGTTGAAAATATTTTTTCATACAAAATTATTTTATTGTTTTTGATGTTTCACCTCATTTGTATCAACCTGACCACTTTTATCGCTTACGGCATTGATAAACACGCCGCTGTCCGCCGTGCCTGGCGCGTGCCGGAAAACGACTTGCACATGCTGGAGTTTTTGGGCGGCTGGATCGGAGCCCGGCTGGGGCAAAAAATTTTCCGCCACAAAACCGCCAAAAAAAGCTTTCAAAACATGTACCGCCTGATGATCGTGCTCGAATTTATGGCAATTTGGATTATTTTAAAATTTTTGGGTTTGGTTTGACAAACGTTGTCTTTTAAGCAGAACATAAAAAGCACCGGAACCGCCGTCGGCCGGCAAAGCCTGTGTGATACCCAATACAAAAGGACGAATATCGGCATGATTAAGCCAGCCCGGCAGAGCCTCGCGGATAATACCTTTAGCCTCATACCAGACATCATCTTCTTTTTTTATTCCCTTGCCGGTAATGATTAACACGCAGCGTCGTTTTAAGCTAAAACTGTAACGAATAAAATCAAGCACGGCGGCAAAAGCTTCTTTTTCGGTGCGGCCGTGCAAATCAAGCCTAGCATCAATTTTGAAACGGCCGTTACGGAATTTTTCGGCCGTGTTGCGGTCCAGACAATCGGTTTTACCCAAAACCAACGGTGTAAACGAATTGATATTATATACCCCCTCCATTTGCGGAGAAAGCCTGACCTCGTCCAGCACCAACGGTGCCGACGGCCGTTCTTCCGGTTGTTTTAACCGCCGTATGCCGCTTATTTCTTCCTGCCAGGATTCGATATCCTCAGGCTGTTTTTCAAGCAGCTTTTTCATCAACGGCCTCTTGCTCTGGTTCGTCTGTTTTTTTATCGATCATCAAGTCGGCAAAATGCAGGACCACAAATTCTTTCCAATTGCCGTCCGGCGCAACGCAGCCTTGGCTTTTGTCCGCAGCATTAACCAAAACAATACCGCCGAACGCCCACAAGCGGCAGCAATTTTCGTAATCGGATGTCAGCAAGGCTCTGGTGCGTTCAAACAAGCGCTGTTCCAGCTCCTTTTTTACAAGATTGGATGATAACATAATGCCGGCAATCATAAACGCCAGCCCCCACAAAATACCGGCCGCCCAAATCAGAAACAACCCCAACAACACCGGCAGCAGCGAGGGTAGCAAAACTTCCCACGGATTATACACCGGTGAGCCCGGAATATTAATCTTTGCGCTTATCAGGCAGATATGCAGGCGGTCTTCGGCCACTGCTTTTTGCAGCGCCTTAAAGATTAAATCATCGGCTTTGTTGCTTGTCTTAGACATTACTTCATCTCCTGTGTTGCGGGCAATAATACAAAATAGCGTCCGGCCGAATTCATTTTGCCGGCCAGCTCCAGAACATCATCCCCGCCGGAACCCCAAAAATAGTCGCCGCGCACCGCGCCTTTGATGGCACCGCCGATATCCTGCGCCAAGACCAGACGATTCAGCGGGCTTTTGTCAGGGGCGGATGTTTCCAGCCAGAGCAATGCCCCCAACGGCACAAAAGATTTGTCAACCGCCAGCGAACGTCCGGCCGTCAGCGGCACGCCGAGCGCACCGACCGGTCCCTCCGGATTGCCCAGGCGATGAAAGATATAGCGTTGATTTTCATCCATATTCGGTCGTGCCAGAGCCGGATTGGCTTTGAGCCATTTTTTGATACTGCCCATGGACGCCTGACCGGGCGCCAAAAGCCCTTTTTGCAGCAAAATCGACCCGATACCCTTGAAAGGCCGGCCGTTGCTTTCGGCAAAGGCAACGCGCAGGCGTTGTCCGTCAGGCAAAAGGGCAACTGCCGACCCCTGTATTTGCATAATATAGAGGTCGACCGCGCTGTCGGCCCACAAAATAACCGGCGCATTAACCCCCTGACGGTTGATTTCGGCACGGGTGTAGTACGGAACCAGTTTGCCTTCTTGTACCCGGCCGATAATTTTTTTTGCCGGCAGGGCAGAATCAAAATCTTTAAGATTAACCTCAACCAGATCATCCGGCCGGCCGTAAACCGGATATTTGTAGCGGGAATCGGGCGTCAGCGAAGCTTTGATTTCGGCTTCATAATAAGCGGTAAACCTGCCTTCGGACGAATCTTTGTAAACCACCCGATACGGACGAAAATATTGTTTGATAAATGCCTTAAATCCGGCCGGAGTTATTTTTTCCGCCGCGGCACAGGCCGCCAAATAGTCGTGACGGTTGATTTTGATTGAGGCCTGTCCGCCGCCCAAAAATTCGCCTTTTTGCCCTGCTATGACGGCACAGCTGCGGCGAAAAGCCTCATAGGCCGGCGACATATCATCGGCCTCAAAGCCTTTTAGGTCGGCAAAAGACACCGGTTCAAGGCGCAAATCAGATATTGCTGCCGGAGGCGTTTTTTCCTCCGAGCAGGCGCCCAAAACAAGCAACAGCAATGTCAAAAATACGTATTTGCGCATTATTTTTTGGTTGATACCAACACCCAGTTGAGCGTTTTGGCATCCAGCGGGCGCTCAAAGGTCCAGATATCGGTAATGGTTTGGATGTAGTTTTCGTCGCCTTGAACAACTTTGTCATTTTTGTCGCGCAAGACATTAATTTGCTCGGTAACAAACTCGACGCTGATTTCGGCTTTGTTTTTGCCGGTAATTTTGGCGTGAATAATTTCGGCCTTGTCAAAACAGATAAATTCGGTTTCGGCGGTCATTTTGTCGGTCTGACGTTGGCGAATCACTTCTTGCAGTTTTTTGTAAATCGAATTGCTGACCAGCATTTTGAGCGCCTCGGTATCGGCTTTGTTAAAGGCCTCGGTGATCACTTGAAATGCCTTTTTGGCGCCGTTGATAAAAGCATCTGCACGGAAGTTCGGAATCCGGCGCAAAGCAGCCTCCGTTTCGGTCAACGGAGCCGTTTCAACCGGTGTGATTTCTTGCGGTTCGGCGAACGCTTTTTCCTGTTCTTTGAATTTACGTTCGGCCTCGGCCCGCAGGATATTGCACAGTTTTTCGGCGCTTTCGCGGCTCATTCTGATTTTGCGGGGTTCTTCCTCCGGGCGTGTACCCAAAACCCGCCACAGACGTTGGAAAATAAGCGCCACAACAATCAACAAGACGATGATATCCAGATTTGTCATTTATTTTACCTCTTTTCTTATACCTGTACAAATATAGCTTTATCGTAAATTTTTATCAACTGTTTATTATCATTTGACCTAAACAAATTTTGAATGTATGAATGTATAAAACAGCTTAGCATAAGGAGAAATATTGATGGAACAACAGCAACAACCGGCAATTATGGTGCAAAGCCAGTATATTAAAGATATGTCGATGGAAATTCCGCACGCGCCGGCGATTTTTAAAAAAATGAGGCAACATAACCCGCAGGTTAACGTTGAGGTTAATGTTGAAGCGCAAAAGTTGGACGAAGACAAAACGTTTAGCGTGCTTTTAAATATTCGTATCAACGGTGATATTGAGCAGGAAAAAGCCTTTATTCTTGAGTTGTCCTACGGCGCGGTGGTAACATTGAATATTCCGGAAGAACATCGCGAACCGGTCTTGATGATTGAGATTCCGCACATGTTGTTTCCGTTTGCACGGCAAATTGTGTCCACCACCATAACCAATGCCGGGCTGCCGCCGTTGTTGATTAATCCGATTGATTTTATGGCAATGTTCAACGCCAAAAAGGCACGTGAAGGCAACGGGCAAAAGGCGAATTAAAAAACTTATTTTAAACCGTTACCCCGCCTGAATATTCATTTAAACTGTCATGCCGTTGAACGACAAAACTTGTCATGCCGCCTTTGGCAGGTCTGTCTGGACAAAGGCGGCATGACAGTTTAAATGTTAAGGTCATTCTGAGGAGCATTTCTTTTTCTGTCATTCTGAGGAGCATTTCTTTTTCTGTCATTCTGAGGAGTGCTTCTTTTCCTGTCATTCTGAGGAGCAAGAGCGACGAAGAATCCATACTTAAAGAGATGTTTCGCTTACGCTCAACATGACGGTAAGAAAGAGATCCTTCGCTGCGCTCAGGATGACGTATCCAAGTCATTCTGAGGAGTGCTTCTTTTCCTGTCATTCTGAGGAGCGAGAGCGACGAAGAATCTCTTAGATCCTTCGCTTCGCTCAGGATGACAATAAAGGGCGCTCAGGATGACCGGGAGGGAAGTGCTCAGGATGACCGTAAGGGAGATCCTTCGCTGCGCTCAGGATGACGTTTTCCTTTTGTCATTCTGAGGAGTGGAACGACGAAGAATCTCAGATATCCTTCGGCGCTGACGCGCCTCGAGGATGACGGTAAGAAAGAGATCCTTCGCTGCGCTCAGGATGACAATAAAGGGTGCTCAGCATGACATTGCCGGGATGTATTGTCCTAAAACACACTCAAAACACTCTGTGCCGATTGGGCGGCGAGCGAGAGCGAATTAATCGCCAGCTGTTGTCTGGTTTGCAGCGTTAAATATTCCGCCGAAGCTTCGTTCATATCCGCTAAGACCAAATCATCGGCGCCGGTTTCCAAAACATCCGCCAAAGCCTCGGTAAAGCTCTGCCGCGTCTGGATAATCCCGTAATGATTGCCCAATTCCGCCTGAAAACCGCGGATACTGTTCAACGCCGCGGCAATCTCGCTCAGGCTTTGGGCGATATCGCCCTGTGTCTGCCACTCCGGCGTTGTCAGCCCCAGAGCCTGCGCGCTCATATCCTGGCCGGCAACCGTAAACCGGTGCGACCGTGTTTCGTTAAACGTCACATCCATCTTGCCACCGGTCAGCAGATTAACCCCCTGATAGCTGCTGTCGGCAACCATTGTGTCGTATTCGCTCAAAATGTCCTTAAAATTTTGTCCCGCGACCATCAAACCATCCCGATTGTTATCCGAGGTGTCCGCAACAACCAACTCATTCAAATCCGGCGGCAAAGTCCACGCCGATGTTGCCGACAAATCCAAAACCGTTGTGATGTTATCGGTTTTAATGGTGTTGTGGGTCGTGGTTGAGTTGTTCTCATCACGATAATCGCTGTTTAGTTCATACCATTTTATTTGATTATCGCTCTGTATTGCTATCTTTGCACCAGAATCTATTTGGATATATCCTGCCGGATAACCATCATATTGATAACCATTATGAAGAAATGTCAAAGCATTTGTATAAATTTTGGCTGCAGATTCAATAATAATTTTACCGCCAGATAGTTTGTTGCTATGATTCCGCAAAGCAATATCCGCACCATAAACATTAACATTTGCCCCAGAACGAATTGTTGTAACAGTCCCTTCTCCGTAAACAAAAATACCCGATGTTGAAATATTATTTCCTTCAGCCATAAATATATTTAAATGCCCATCAATTTCCAAATTCCCTTTATTCGAAATTTCTATTGCTGACACAAAATTCATTGTATCCTGAGACAAAGAAACATCCAAATTAACATCTTTTATTAACGTCTTTCCACAAACCTTTATTCCCCAATTATCTACTCCCGAACGACCCAACTCTATAAATATATCTAAATCGCTTATTATTGTATTATTGATTGTCGTTATTGATGTTGTGCCAGAATTATTACTGATTGACAGAGCAGAGAACTTGTCAACCTCGGTATCAAAATCGCCAAAATAACCGACACCGACCAGATTTTGCCCATCCTTAAGGGTAATGCTGTCTTCGCATTCAATCTGGCCATAGATGACAATGTTGCCGGTTATACCGCTGTCCAAGGCCGCTTTAAGCTCGTTCCAGTCACTCACCACGGTCGCAACATCCTGTCTTGCTTCAAACCATTCTTTTGCCGGAATTTTGGCGGTGGTTAAGGCCTCGGTCGCGACCGCCGTCGCCTGTTCCAAAAACGCCGCGCCTTGTTCCAGACCAACCGTCGCCGCCTCTATCGTCCGGATGCCCTGATCCATACTGTTCAAAAGCTCCATCAAGTCCGCCGCGCGATTGGTCAAAGAGCGCGCCTGATAATAATTCGACGCGTTGTCTACCGCCGAGTTGACCTTTTTGCCGGTCGATAATATCTCTTGCGTCCTGTCCATCTGTGACGACAGCCGCCGCAGCGACAACAGATTGTTCCGCATGGCCGATGTTAAGGCGACGCCGCTCATCGCGCACCTCTATCGGTTTGTTTTAGCTTAATTTTTCGGGGGGGGGGTAGATACAACAAAACTTTCCGCCACACCTGCAGCAGAAAGCCTCTTTGTCCGGCTGTTCAATTCTTGAAACAACACTTCTTGTCGTATCCTTTTATTTGGTTTCTAAACGTTTAGCGGCGGTCTTCTCCGCCGTGATTAAAAATTAGCATTCCGCCGCTTAAAGAAAAGTTAATTTTATCCCCCTTACCAAAGTTTTTTTTGTTTTTGATGTTGGTTCAATGGCTTAGAAAACGGTAAAATGCCATACCGCCGAACATTCATTTAAACCGTTATGCCGTCTTGCCAAGCATTCTTCCTACCAATCTTGTCACCCCGCCTCGGGAAGCATTCTTCCCGAGGCTAAGGGGTCTTCCTTATTTTTATAAACAGCAGAAGATGCCTGAGCCTCACTTCGTTCGGCGGCATGACAGTTTAAATGTTAAGGTCATTCTGAGGGACGACGCGTTTTCTGTCATTCTGAGGAGTGGAACGACGAAGAATCCATACTTAAAGAGATCCTTCGCTGCGCTCAGGATGACAATAAGGAGTGCTCAGGATGACGTTTTTCTTTTGTCATTCTGAGGGACGAAAGTCCCGAAGAATCTAAGAGATCCTTCGGCGCTGACGCGCCTCGAGGATGACGGTAAAAAGGAGATCCTTCGCTTCGCTCAGGATGACAATAAGGGTGCTCAGGATGACGTTTTCCTTTTGTCATGTTGAGGAACGTCAGTGACGAAACATCTCTTTAAGTGTGGATTCTTCGGGACTTTCGTCCCTCAGGATGACAATAAGGGGCGCTCAGGATGACAATAACGTGTGCTTAGGATGACAGGTTTTATTGCTTGCCCAAAGGCGGAGGACAGGTTTTAAAGGCGGGTGGCGGCCGTCTTTTTTTTTGCCATCGTCGGGATGGTCTAAAATTTTAGACAACTTAAACGATATCTTGATAAGCCCCGAAAACTCGGGGCTTATGTTTATAAATCGGCAATGCGGGCCAGCGCCGCTTCGACTTTGGCCTTGTTGGCCAAAGCTTCTTGTTGGCGGTTCCGTTCTTCTTCAACCACCTTGGCCGGCGCACGTTCAACAAAGTTGGCATTGGCCAATTTGGCGGCATAACCGGCCAAATTTTTATCCAGTTGCGCCAGCTCTTTTTGCAGGCGTTCACGCTCGGCGGCAAAATCAACCACTCCTTTTAGCGGCAGCAAAATTGCCGCGTCTCGGCAAACGGTCTGCACCATATCCGGTGTGACTTCGCCATGCAATTCCTCAATACTTTCCAGTCGTGCCAGTGAGCAAATAATACCGGCAAATTCGCGGGCGTACCCGAGTGTCTGTGCCGAGGCGTCTTTCAAATAAACTTTCAGTCTGGCGCCGGCCGGCAGATTCATTTCCGAGCGTAGCGAGCGAATCGCCGAAACTGCTTCAATCACCCAATCGACCGCCTCTTTGGACTGATTATCTATCGTTTCGTTCTGCGGCCACGGATGATGAATCAGCTTTTCTTCACGCGGCGACAAACTGTTCCACAGCTGCGTGGTAATAAACGGCATAAACGGATGCAAAATAACCAGAATACGATCCAAAACCCAGGCAAAAGTTGCTTTGGTTTCGCGTTTGGCCGCTTCGTCCCCGCCGTATAAAACCGGCTTCATCATCTCAATATACCAGTCGCAGAAAGTTCTCCAGACAAACTGGTAAACATCGTTGGCGGCATCCGAAAAACGAAAAGCGTTCAAATCGCGGGTAACCGCAGCCGATGCTTCTTTGGCTTTGGCAATAATCCATTTGTTCAAGGCCAGCGTTACTTTACCCTCATCAAATCCTTTAACCGGTTTGGCCTCGTTCATCTCGCCAAAGCGCGCGGCATTCCAAAGTTTGGTGGCAAAATTGCGATAGCCGGCAACGCGTGCCTCGCTCATATTGATATCGCGCCCCTGAGTTTCCATCGCCGCCATAAAGAACCGCAACGCGTCGGCACCGTATTTTTCGATGGTTTCTATCGGGTCAACGGTATTGCCTTTGGACTTGGACATCTTGCGCCCCTGCTCATCGCGAACCAGACCGTGAATATAGGCCTTTGTGAACGGTACTTTTTTCATCGCGTACATACTCATCATCATCATGCGGGCAACCCAGAAAAAGATGATGTCAAAACCGGTAACCAAAACCGAAGTCGGATAAAACGTCTTTAGATATTCGCTGTTTTCATCCGGCCAGCCGAGAGTCGAAAAAGCCCAAAGTCCCGACGAAAACCAGGTATCCAAAACATCGGTTTCGCGCGTTAACCTAACCGGACGGCCAAAGTGTTTATCGGCAACGGCCTGAGCTTCTGCCTCGGTTTCTTCGCAAAAAACCGTGCCGTCTTCGGCGTACCATATCGGCATTCGATGTCCCCACCAGAGCTGGCGCGAAATACACCAGGGTTGAATATTCCTCATCCATTCAAAATAGGTTTTTTCATAAGATTTGGGCACAAATTCCATCTCGCCGGCTTCCACCGCGCGAATCGCCTCTTTGGCCAGAACAGGCGCATCGACAAACCACTGGTCGGTCATTAACGGCTCTATAACCACACCGGAACGGTCGCCGTAGGGAATAACCATCGGGTGATCTTCAATCTTTTCCATCAGGCCGAGTTCCGTTAACTTTTCAATCGTTTTCTGCCGCGCCGTCTGTGTATCCATGCCCGAAAAAGGCGTGTTTTCGTTGAGCGTTGCGTCGGGGTTTAAGATATTGACCAGCGGCAGGTTGTGACGTTTGCCGACTTCAAAGTCGTTAAAATCGTGCGCCGGCGTAATCTTAACCGCACCGGTGCCTTTTTCGGGGTCGGCATGATCGTCGGCAATAATCGGAATTTCACGATTGACAATCGGCAAAATACAATTCTTGCCGATCAGATGTTTCAGCTTTTCGTTGTCCTTGGAAACAGCCACCGCGGTATCGCCGAACATTGTCTCGGGACGCGTGGTGGCGATATGAACAAATTCTCCCGTTTCGCCGGCAATCGGGTATTTGTAATAATACATTTTGCCGACGGTTTCTTTTTGAACAACCTCCAAATCAGAGATGGCAGTCATAAATTTGGGGTCCCAATTAACCAGTTTTTTGGCTTTGTAAATCAGACCGTCTTTGTAGAGTTTAACAAAAATTTTGCGCACCGCGGCGGATAACCCCTCGTCCATGGTAAAGCGCTCGCGGCTCCAGTCGCAGGAGGCGCCGAGACGCCGCAACTGCCTGCATATCGTGCCGCCGGATTGGGCACGCCACTGCCAAACGGTATCAATAAATTTTTCACGCCCCAAATCATGGCGGCTGATACCCTCTTTGGCCAAATTGCGCTCAACCACCATCTGAGTGGCAATACCGGCATGGTCGGTTCCGGGCTGCCACAAAACCTTTTTGCCAAGCATGCGGTTATAACGGATTAAGATATCCTGCAATATATTGTCCAGCGCATGCCCCATGTGCAAAACGCCGGTAACATTCGGCGGCGGAATCACAATGCAAAAAGCATCTTTGTCTGATCTCATATCCGGCTTAAAATCGCCGGCCTGTTCCCATTCGTCATAAATTTTTTCTTCAAAATCTTTCGGATTATAAGTCTTATCCAACATCTTTTTTTCCTAAATTTTATCTTATCAAAAAAGGCACAAAATGCCCTCAAAGATTTCGCTTTTGGGGGCATAAACAAACTGAGGCCGGCTCAGGCAAAGTTGCTTTTAGGAGCCAACCTTTGCCATAACTCGGCCGATTTCTTGTTTAACAATTTTTTCAACCAATAACGGCAGATTTTCATTCAACCATTTTTCGGTCTGGCGAATAACTTCGGCCTCGGCAAAAGATTTGAATTCGACACCGTTGTTCCATTGGCGACGAATCTCACTGCCGATTGCCTGCATGACGGCGTCCTGAACAAATTGCTCCAAAGTCTTATCCGTATTGCCCGCAGCCGTAATTGAGACAGCCGGCTTGGCAGGTTCTTCGGCCGGCGATGTTTCGTTGTGCGAAAACATTTTGGCAAAATTACTGATGATGCCGGCCGAAACATCAACCGCATTATCGGCTGCCGCTTCCGGCTCGACAACCGGCTCCGAAACACTTTCCGCATCCGGCTCGGGCTCCGGCTCAATAACCGGCTCGGACTCCGGTGCTGTAACGATTTCATCAATTTTTTCGGCAACAAGCGGATCAGACGCCTCAATGCTATCCGATTCAATTGCCGGCTCTTGCGGCGCAAGATCTTCAACAACGGGAGCCGGTTCTGCCGGTCGGGCAACGGGCTCCGGCCCGGCAGCCAAAATATCTTCGATCTCCGGCGCAGGCGTTTCTTCATCCGGAAGATCAATCGCCATATCACCGTCACCCAGCAACGAATCAACCTCCGGTTCAATTTGCGGTACGAGCGTGTCGTTTTGCAAATCTGCCAGCGGATCGGCAGCAGGCGCGTCGGTTCCTCCGATGTTATCATCCGTCAAAGAACCGAGCTCAGAATCCAAAACAACGGTTGCACGGCCGCTTTCGGCAATGCTCTCAATTTCGGCCTGCGGCGCGGCGACAGTATCTTCTGCCACGCGCATATCCGGAGAAAGCTCCAGAACATCATCAACTTCCGGCGATTTGAGTACATCATCCAGAACATCCGTTCCCGTTTCCGGCAACTTCGCCGCAGCATTGTTCTGTTCATCATCTTCCAAGATATTTTTTATTGATGAGAGGATATCTTCCATCTCCGTATTTTGATTATCTTCCGCCATGGCCTTCGGCTTTTCCTTAACTTATTGTTACGACTTTGTTTTATGTTAACCTAAAAATTTTTTTTCGCAAGTCTCTTTAACCGTTAATTCAAAGAAAACCATTTGTCTTTGGTTTCCTGATAATATTTGTCGGCATCATAAAGCTCAACATCAAGATGCAGATCTTTGGCGGTCAACTTGCCCATGGCGGCCAGAAGATTCATTGCCGAAACATAGTAGGTGCGACGAGCCTTGACATCATTAACCCGTGAGTTCAAGAGTTCCTGATAGGCATCCAAAACATCCAGAATCGTGCGGTTGCCCAAGGCTTCTTCCTTTTGCACGCCGTCAAGAGCAATCTCGTTGGCTTTGATCTGCGCCTCAATGGCTTTGAGTTGCGATTCATTGGATTTCATTGTTTCCCAGGTGCTTTGAACCGATGATTTGACCGAACGTTTGGCCTCTAAAACATCTTCCTGAGCCTGCCATTTCTGGTACTTGCTCTGGCGGATCTTGGCGCGGTCGGCACCGCCGCTATAAAGCGGAATGCTCAGGTTAACACCCCACTCGGCATTGTCGGTCGTGGTGTCTATACTGCCCTGCTCGGCTTTGTTGCGGCCGATGGTGCCGTCTAAGCTTATTGTCGGGAATAAAGCCCCGGTGTTGGCATAGACCTCATACCCTTTGGCGGCATATAAATTTTTGGCCTGTTTGATGGTAAAGCTGTTGTCTTGTGCTATTTTTAAGGCCTCATCATAGCTTTTGGGCAAAAAGTCGTTCATTTTGACCGGCTCAACCAATTTTTCCGGTTCGGAGCCGATAAGCTCGATATAATAAGCAATGGAAGACTGCAATGTCCCCTCAGAGGCAATGCGGTCGGCAATGGCCTGCGAGTGGCGGGCGCGCGCCTGCGAAACATCGGTGCGGGTTACCTCGCCAACCTTAAAGCGCTCCAATGTTTCATCCAGTTTTGTCTTTAGTAATTTTTCATTGTTTTTCTGCAAATCGACAATGGCCTGATTCTGCATCACATCCAAATAAGCGGTGCCGGCCTGCAGCAAAATGTTTTGTTCGACGTTTGACAAGCTGTTTTGCGCCGCCTTAACCGTGCGGTCTGCCGCCTTAACCGAGTTTACGGTTGAAAAGCCGCTGAATACCGGCTGCGAAACATTGGCCGAACCGGCCAGAGAATTGTAACCGCCATCGCTGCCGACACCTTTTTTAATGTCATTATGACCATCGCTGTAGCCGCCGTTTAGGCTCAATGTCGGCCGGTAGCCCGACTTGGCTATGGCGACATTTTCATCAATCGACCGCAAATAAGCCCGCTCCGACTGCAGGGTCGGGTTGGTGTTATAAGTCTGGCTCAAAATTTCAAAAATATCTTCGGCCTGCGCACTGCCTGCAAGGCACAGAGACGTTGTTAACAATAATCCGCTTATCAGTTCCTTTTTCATATTTATTCCTCAAAACACATCTCAAAATTCGTTTCCGAGATTACATCATTTGTTTGCAGAATACAAATATTTATTAAAAATTTTATGAAGATTTTGATAAAATTTTGCGCAAGGAGGCTTATTTTATTAACTATATCTCAAACAATTGGCGCTAAGTTTGGGATAACTCAGTATTTTTGGCAAGGAGCATTACCGTGAAGCAAAAATCAGCGATTATTAATGAAATTGACAAAGCCCGGCTCAAGTTTTCGATTGAACATTATATCCAGTACTTTATCGGCAAACGCGTGTGCGAAATTACCCGCGAAGAGGCTCTTGAAGCGATATCTTTGGCAGTGCGCGAATTTGCAATGGATAAAATGTATCAGACTATTGCCCGTTACAATAAGTGTAACTCCAAGCGCGTTTATTATTTGTCGATTGAGTATCTTATCGGCCGGTTACTGGCCAATAATCTGCATTCGCTGGGGCTGTTTGATATTTTAAAAAGTATCAAAATCGACGGTTTTCCCGATATGACGCTGGAAGAAATTTTTGACACCGAATATGATCCGGCGCTCGGCAACGGCGGCCTCGGACGGCTGGCAGCCTGTTATTTGGACTCTATGGCTTCGGTCGGTATTGCCGGATTTGGTTACGGTATTAACTATCAGTTCGGTTTGTTTAAACAAAAATTTGAAAACGGTTATCAGATTGAGCAGGCCGATACCTGGCGCGGCGAAAATTCGCCTTGGCAGTTTGTCCGCTACGACCGGATTGTCAAAATCCCGATTTACGGCAATGTTGAGGTTTTGGACAACCCCGACGGTTCCAAAGACTTTTTGTGGATGAATACCAAAACGATCTACGGCGTACCGTTTGATTTTCCGATTGTCGGCTATAACAGCAAGTCAGTCAACTACCTGCGTCTGTTCTCGGCCAAAACCGATGATGAGCTTGATATCAACATCTTCAACGAGGGCGGCTATATTGAGGCGATGAAAGAAAAAATCGAGACCGAAACCATCTCGAAAGTGCTTTATCCGTCGGATGCCGTCGAATCCGGCAAAGAGTTGCGACTTAAACAGCAATACTTTTTTGTTTCCTGCGCGATTCAGGATATCGTACGCCGCTTTTTGGAAAAAAGCAACGACTTTAAGAAAATGCCCGACAAAGTGGTTATTCAGCTCAACGACACGCATCCGGCAATCGCCATTGCCGAGCTGATGCGTATTTTGGTGGATATCCACGGCCAGGAATGGGACGATGCCTGGGAAATTACCACCAAGTGTTTTGCTTATACCAACCACACTCTGCTGCCCGAGGCTCTGGAAACATGGCCGGCTCGGATTATCGGCCGGATGCTGCCGCGGCATTTGCAGATTATTTATGAAATCAACCGCCGTTTTATGGAGTTTGCCCGCTCCAAGTTTGGCGACAACGAGGCCAAGCTGAGCAAAGTTTCCATTGTCTCAGGTACCGGTGACAACCAGATTATCCGCATGGCCAACTTATCCATTGTCGGGTCGTTTTCGGTTAACGGTGTGGCGCAGATTCACTCCGAGCTGATCAAACATAAACTGGTGCCCGAATTTTATGAACTGTGGCCGGAAAAATTTGCCAACGTGACCAACGGCATTACGCCGCGGCGTTGGTTGTTGCATGCCAATACGGCGCTGGCCGATTTGATTACATCCAAAATCGGCAACGAATGGATTATTGAGCTTGATAAGCTTAAAAAATTGGAGCCTTTGGCCAAAGACAAGGAGTTTATTAAGGCTTTCAACAACGTCAAACGGCAGAACAAAAAACGCCTGACTAAAGTTATTCATAAAGCCTGCGGCATTTTGGTTGACCCGGACAGCATGTTTATTGTCCACGCCAAGCGTATCCACGAATACAAGCGCCAGTTGATGACGATTTTGCAGGTTATCGGTGATTATCTGGATATTATTAAAGACAACAAGAAACCGACGGTGGCCAAGACTTATATTTTTGCCGGCAAAGCCGCGCCGTCTTACAACTTTGCCAAACTTATCATTAAGCTTATCAACAACGTGGCCGAGGTGGTCAATAATGACCCAAAAGTTTATGATATGCTTAAGGTCGTGTTTATCCCCGACTATAAAGTATCTTTGGCCGAGGTGTTGATTCCGGCAGCAGATTTGAGTATTCAATCATCAACGGCCGGGTTTGAGGCGTCGGGCACCGGCAATATGAAGTTTGCCTTAAACGGTGCCCTGACTCTTGGCACGCTTGACGGGGCCAATATTGAAATCCGCGAAGAAGTCGGCAAAGACAATTTTTATTTGTTCGGACTGACCGAGGAAGAAGTGCAAAACAAACGCAAAACCTATAATCCGCGTGAATTGTACGAGAAAAACGACTATATCAAACGTATTTTGAATACCATCAATTCCAATATGTTTTGCGAAAAAGACTACGTGCTGTTGTTTAAGCCGATATTTGAGGAACTGGTCAACCGTGACTACTACTTTGTGCTGGCGGATTTGGAGGCTTTTGACAAGAAGATGGATGAGGCCGAAAAAGACTTCCTCAATAAAGATGTCTGGGGCAAAAAAGCGCTGCTTAACGTGGCACGTATTGGCAAGTTTTCTTCTGACCGCTCGGTCAAAGAATATGCCGACAAGATCTGGCATATCAAACCGTGCTGATTTGGCAATTATCAAACAAAAACCCGAAAGTTTTTATCTTTCGGGTTTTTGTTTGATTAATCGGCTCCATGGTAACGACGACGGCGCCATTCTTCAAAAGCAAGCTTTTGTCCGGATTGTTTCTTTTCCTGGTGGTAGCTTTTCAAAAAGGCCGCTTTTTCCCGCGCCCACGTATTCAGTTCGTCATTCGGATTGGCCGAAAATGACGGCGGCGGGAGCTCTTTGTCGCGGCCGTTGCGGTACAAATCAATAATGCGCCGGTTATAGTGATTGTCATTTTCATTAATATTATCCCCATCCTCGGCCAATTCTTTATATTTGCTGGGTTTGTATTGTTCGGCATCTGTTTTAAAATGCGGTTTAATCTCAACACCGCAGCTGCTTTTAAGCGTTCCGCCGAAATAATCGGAGATCACATCTTTTTCAATATTGGAACAGGTCTTGTTGACGGCGCTGGTAATTTTGGATTCTTTGACGTCTTCGGAAGAAGCAATTGTGTCATGAATCTTGTTTATGACGTTTTGCTTTTCGGCTATCATATAAAAAGCCATGGATTTTTTCATGTCTTCCAGATTTGTTCCTTTTTTGTCCAACGGATCAAAGCCTTTACCCAAAAGTTTGCCCTCTGTCATATCCTGGGCGACATGCTGCAACGCCAAATAAGCCGAGGCACGATCAACCACATCCCATTTTTCGCCGTATTTACCGGCCAAACCATCATTGACAAAGTCTTGCAATCTTTCAAGATACGTTGATTGAAATTTGGTAAATCTGATGTCGCCTTCCATATTTGCCATTTCGGTAGCCAGTTGGGAGTTTGTTTTATATTTTGGGTTTTCTCTGGCTCTGCCAGCTTCTTGTTTTTTTAGTTCTTTCAACAACCTGATTTTAAAATCCAAAAGGTTGTCGACATCTTGTTTGTTTTCGTCTTTGGCAACTTTTAAAATAGCCCTGACATGGTCGACATCCAGATAAATACCCTCGGCTTTTTTAGAACTTTTACACAAAGGTACCATCATACTCTTGCCGGAGGCTTCCAAAAAGGCGGTAAAGGCCTGCGGCAAAAATCTTAAACTTGTGTATACGCCCGTGCACGGCTCGGGCTATATACCCGTAACAACCATACTCAAAAAGATAGGCATAAACGCCACTGTCGTTCCCGAACAGACCAAAAAGGACACCGACTTTTCGACCGTGGAACTGCCCAACCCCGAATTCAAAGAGACGCTTTCGATGGGCATAGCCCTCGCAGAAAAGATTGGCGCGACCGTGGTATTCGGCACCGACCCCGACAGCGACCGCCTGGGCGTTGCCGTAAAGGGCAAAGACGGCGAATTTACGGCGCTTTCGGGCAACCAGGTGGGCATACTCCTTTTGGACTATATCCTCACAAGGCTGAAAGAGGACGGCAAACTGCCCGCTAACGCGGCTGTCGTAAAATCGTTCGTGACGACGGGTATGGCGCGCGCCATATGCAACAAGTTCGGCGTTACGCTGTTTGAAGTGCCCGTAGGCTTCAAGTTTATAGGCGACAAGATAAAGCAGTGGGAAAAGGACGGCAAATACACATTCGTGTTCGGCTTTGAAGAGAGCTGCGGTTACCTTCGCGGCACGCACGCAAGGGATAAAGACGCGGTAGTCGCCTCTATGCTGTGCGCCGAGATGGTTTGCTACTACGACTACAAGGGCAAGACGGTTTCTGAAAGGCTGGAAGAGATTTACAAAGATTACGGCTACGTGCTCGACAAGAACGTATCCATACAGTATAAGGGTCTGAACGCAATGAAAGAGATGAACGCCGTAGTAGACGGACTTAAAGTAAAGCCCGTAACCAAGTTCGACATCTATAAAGTTGCGTATATAAGGGACTATTCCAAAAATATAAAGACGGAAGTAGCCACGGGCGAAACTTCCGAAATAGGCTCCCCCACCACCAACTGCGTATATTACGAGCTGGAAAACGGCAGCTTTATATGCGTGCGCCCCTCCGGTACCGAACCCAAGCTGAAAATTTATTATTCGGTAAAGGCAAACACCAAACAGGACGCCGAAGAAGCGCTTGCAAAGATGCAGGAGGCAGTAGAAAAACTGCTTAAATCGGTAGTCTGAATAATTTTTCT
>CASFJS010000003.1 GCA_949295085.1 uncultured Pseudomonadota bacterium | reverse complement strand
GCCCGGTGATAACATCCGGATGACGGCGAAGTTGATACACCCGATTGCGATGAACGAGGGATTGCGTTTTGCTATTCGCGAGGGCGGCCATACGGTCGGCGCGGGTGTTGTATCGAAGATTTTGAAGTAAGATAGCAAAGATACGATATCTGGAGATAAAAAGAAACCCCTTTCCGGAAAACCGGAAAGGGGTTTTTGGAATAGAGATATTAGTTGTTTTTGTACGGGTAAAAGTAATTCAAAAACGATGAAGAATCTGTCCTGTCATGTTGAGCGAAAGCGAAACATCTCAGAGGAGATTCTTCGGGACTCTTGTCCCTCAGAATGACGGTGCCCTTTATGGTCATGTTGAGGAGCAAAGCGACGAAACATCTCATAGATTCTTCGGGACTTACGTCCCTCAGAATGACAGAAAAAAGAATGCTCCGAATGACGTTTAACGTTACTTTTGTGCGGACAAAAGTAACCAAAAGCCGCCGGGATAAGCGCTTCTCTTAACGCCCCGGCTGTGCCGGCATATCAGGCGCCGTAACTTGGCATCTTTGACAAGATGCCGCAGACAAGACGGCGATAAGGCTGACAGACCTGATTCCGGCTTGCCGGGGCTGATACGCGCAAAATCCCGGACCCGATATTTGTTCACCCTCACCTGTCATGCCGCCAAGACAGGCATTCTTGCCTTGGCTAAGGCATCTGAAAGCGGAAGACCCCTTAGCCTTGCCTCACGGCAAGGTGGGGTGACGGGGTGGAGTGTGTTTTACGGCAAGGCGGGGTGACGGGTTTAAATTGGAGCGATTGTGCAAGTCAAGAATTTCGCAGACAGGCATGAGCGAATTTTTGCGGGGTTAGATTATCCAAAGATTGATGAGGTCTAAACTCATTATAATAGAGCAAATATTGCTGTAATTCATCTTTGAGTTTATCGACATTCTCAAACTCGGCTTCTTCCAGCAAATCATCATAAAGCGTCCGCCAAAAACGTTCTATTTTTCCGTTAGGCTGAGGCTGGTATGGTTTGGTATAAATATGTTTGATATTAAGCATGTAAAGCAAGCGTTCAAACGGATGTTTAAGGACATCCTTGCCCTTAAATTCACTGCCGTTATCCGTCATAATTGTGGTAAACTTCACACCGTACCGGTCTTGCAGCAGGCGCATAATCTGCATACCGCCAAACATAACGGATAATGATGTTATATCCGGCATAACCTCTGCCCAGACCAGACGTGTCGCATCGTCCATACCGCCAACCAAATACAACTTTTCTGTGCTCCCACGGATAATGCCTTTGGGCAAATGATAACAGTCAAAATGTCCTAATTCCCCGGCTTTCTCTTTGATAATCATCCTCTTACACCTCTTTTGCTGTGGCCTCAATCGGTTTAATCCTTCCTTACGGAGTATATTATAAATACTGCTCGCACTCGGACAAGCCTCTTTTAATATTGGGGATAAATTTGCGTATATCTCAAAACGCGATAATCCTTTCTGCCGCAACTCTTTGATCGCATTGATCAAAGCCGGAAGATGCCGGTGCGGATTCTTGGGGCCTCTCTTACAGGGCAATAAGGCTCTTTCTTCCTGAATAAGGCTGTATCTTCTATAATATTTGTAAAAATTTTGCCTCTTGATACCCCGTTTCTTGAACAAATCGCTTGCAAAGCGAAAATGCGGATGTTTCTTGGCTTTTACCTGTTCATATTCCTCAATTAACCGCTTCATCGCTTTGAGTTGATTCTTTATTATGTCTGTTCCCTTAAACATGTCTTTTCCTTTCATTGATACTTGCTTTTTTTCTTTTCTTTAGCTGGTGCTTTTCTGTCAACGAAATTCTTAACATGCACAGCGATGACAGATTTAAATGGGGGACAATAAAAATGACGGTATTGGTTTGACGGCATATTTATTATTTTTTTAACCAATATTTGGCATTAATGTATTTAAGGGTGGCAGATAATTGTTGATTTGCACCGCCGACAAGCCTCTTGTTTCATTAAAAATTAGCTGACGGACTTTATGGCAAATATTGTTGAGATAAAACCGCTGGATATTGAAAAACTGGATAAAAAACGTCGGCTTTCCGGCCGGACGACAGTGTATTCACGGATGAAACTTTATAAATATAAAGCAAGGATTTATCGTTGTTCGCCGCTGGCCGACAATGATGCGGAATTGTATAAAGTTGTTATCCGCCGGCATCATGTCATCGGTTATTGTATGGTTTTTGTCGATGAAGACAATTATCTGGATATTCCGTTGCTGGCAACGCTTGATCGTCACTATCGTTTGGGAAAAATCTTGTCACAAATAGCCATTGACCGGATGTTTGATTTGAATTGCAAAGGAATTAAGCTGATTGCCAGCTGGAACAGTCTTTTGCATCATTATCGGACGGGGTTTATTCCTTGTCCGCAGAAAAAGATTGACGGCAGATTGTGTGATGAAATTTTGGCGAAAGGCGATTTAAAGCAGTGTCAGAAATTGGGATGTATCGTTATGTATCTGCCGCAAGATATTGTCAGAATCCGGCAGGGAGAACCCAAGCTTTTAGATGATAACCGGCTGGATACCGTAAAAGGGAGTGTCGGCAAAGTTAAGGTCTGGAATAAACGGCGCCATTGTCAGGATTTGTTTAATATTGTCAAAATTGTTCATGCTTCCGGAATCGAAGATATCGTTTTGATGTTTAAACGGCGCCGGATAGCCCTTATTACCCTTAATTATTTTTATCGTGAGACGAATCAAAACGGAAAGACGGTTTATCGGAATTGCTTGGAAGAATATCCGTCCTGGTCGGTTTTTTCGTGTTACGGAGATGACACCGGCCGGCCGAATAAAACTTTTGCCGAGTATTGGGATATTCGGGAAACAGATGTTTATGATGCTGATGAAATTTTAAAAATCCTGTTTAAATGCGCTTTGGAAGCCGGCGCTTATCATGGTTGTCCGCTGTTGCAGATAGAAGCCGACTGGGGCGAACATGCGGCTGTTTATCGTTACGGGTTTAGAACGCAAAACTGCATGACGGAACGTTCATCAACGGAAATAGTGGCGCTGATTGAAAAAGAGGCAGCCAAGCTGAAACGGAACAAAGGGTCTTTGAATTTTAACAAACTCGGCAGTGTGGAAATGATTATGGATAAAGAACGTGCCGTTGAACTCGGATATGAAAAAATACGCGTATTAAATGTTTTGGGCCGGTGGCAGCGGCTTTGCAACTGGATATGTCGAAGGTTCGGCTCCTTTTTTCACAAATGAAAAAAATACTTGACTTAGAGTTAGCTCTAAATAATACAATAAAGCGTCTTATATAAAAAGGGGGCGCAATTATGAAACGCAGGGATTTTTGTAAATTGTCCGCCAGCGCGGTTTTAGCCGGTATTTTGGGCGGACGTCTGGGCTTGAAAAATGCCGCGGCGGCCGTTCCTGCCGCCGGTGAAAAAGCCAAGGTTTATTTCAGCCGAGAGATTACTCCGGAAAGTCTTCTTAAGATTTACTCAATGGTTAATCAGGACATTAAAGGCAAGGTGGCGATTAAGCTGCATACCGGCGAGCCGCACGGGCCGAATCTGCTGCCGAGAGAATTGGCGAGGGCTTTGCAGGCGGATATTCCGAACAGCACAATCGTTGAATGCAATGTGTTATACGCCAGCCCGCGGCAGACAACCGAAGGGCATCTGGAAACTTTAAAAACCAACGGTTGGACATTTTGTCCGGTGGATATTATGGATGCCGAAGGCGATGTCAACCTGCCGATTAACGGCGGCAGACGCTTAAAAGAAGTGGCGGTCGGCAAGCATATCGAAAATTACGATTCGATGGTGGTTTATACCCATTTTAAAGGTCATGCGATGGGTGGTTTCGGCGGGTCGCTCAAAAATATTGCTATCGGCTGCGCCTCGGGTAAGGTCGGCAAGGCTCAACTGCACGGCGCCGGTTGGCCGATCGGTGAAGCGTTTTTGGAAAGAATGGTTGAGGGAGGTAAAGCCGTTGTTGATCACTTCGGCAGACAGATTACCTTTATCAATGTATTGAAAAATATTTCGGTCGACTGCGATTGTGATGCACACGGTGCCAAGCCGACCTGTCCGGATATCGGTATTTTGGCATCGACCGATATTCTGGCCGTTGATCAGGCTTCCATTGATATGGTTTATGCCCTGCCGGAAAAAGACAAACATGATATTGTCGAAAGAATTGAGTCCCGTAAAGGATTGCATCAGCTTGAGTATATGGACGAACTTAAAATGGGGCATCGTCAGTATGAACTGATTGAAGTGGCTTAGTTATTGAAAAAAGGAAACATATTTATGAACAGACGTGAATTTTTGATGAGTACGTTGGCAGCCTTTGCGCTGTCGGCGCTGCCGAAACTGACTTTCGGTGAAGCAATTCCGGTGTCGGATGCGGTTAAGGCCAAAATCAACCCGCAAAACAAACTCGGGTTCGGATTTATGCGGCTGCCGCTTACGGATCCGAAAGATCAGACGGCGATTGACTATGACGAGTTGAACAAAATGGTTGATTTGTTCCTGCAGCGCGGGTTTACGTATTTTGACACCGCCTGGATGTATATGGGACACGAAAGTGAAATTGCTTTGAGAAAGTCATTGGTGGAGCGGTATCCGCGGGATAAGTTTACCGTGGCGAGCAAGCTGCCGGTCGGTATGATCAAAAGTAAAGAAGAACAGGAAGAAGTATTTAACAAACAGCTGGAAAAGACCGGGCTTAAGTATTTTGATTATTATCTGGTGCATAATGTTAATGCCCATACGATAGACAATGTCCGCAATTTTGACAGCTTTAAGTTTGTTAATGACAAAAAGAAAGAGGGCAAGGTTAAACAGGTCGGTTTTTCTTTCCATGATAGTGCCGATATGTTTGAAGAGGTTATGAAAGAATATGCCGACCAGATTGATTTCGTGCAGCTGCAGATTAATTATATTGACTGGGACAATCCGGGAATCGAAGGCCGGCGCTGCTATGAAATTGCGCAAAAGTACAACAAGCCGGTGGTTGTGATGGAGCCGGTCAAAGGCGGAAGTCTGGCCGCGGTGCCGCCGGCAGTTGAAAAAATATTTAAGGAGGCCGAGCCGGATATGTCGGTGGCCTCATGGGCGGTGCGCTACGCGGCAAGTCTGCCGGGCGTGATGATGGTTTTGAGCGGTATGAGCAATCTGGAGCAGGTTGAGGACAATACCTCTTATATGCAGAACTTTAAGCCGCTTGACGCCAAAGAAACGCAGGTGGTTGAAAATGCGGTCAAGACGTTGCACAGCGAACTGCAGATTCCCTGTACGGCTTGTCGTTACTGTGTTGATTCCTGTCCGATGAAAATTGCCATTCCGGAATATTTTGCCATATATAATAAAGGCAGACAGGGATTCGGCAGCAATCCGTTCAGAGGACAGCAGGCGGCTTATGATAAGTTGGCGGCAAACCACGGCAAAGCTTCGGCCTGTATCAGCTGCCGGTTGTGTGAAAAGAATTGCCCGCAGCATATCGAAATCAGCCAATGGATGAAAAAGATAGCGGCGGTGTTTGAAGCATAGAGGATAAAGATATGAATAAATGGTGGCTATCAGGAATTGCTGCGGTCGCTTTGTTGGCCGTGGCGGCCTATAAAGTTATGGCTCAGACAGAAGAGGAAAATAAAACCATGGATATGCAAAATGCCAAGATTTTAATCGCTTATTATTCGTACAGCGGCAATACCAAACAAGTGGCCGAGGCCATTCGGCAAGAGATTGGCGGTGATTTGTTTGAGATAAAAACCGAAGGTCGTTATCCGCGAGAATATCAGGCAATGGTTAATCAGGCCAAGCGGGAAATCAATGACGGCTACCGGCCGAAACTGACAACGGCGGTATCTGATATGGCGCAGTATGATGTTGTTTTTATCGGCTCGCCAAACTGGTGGGGAACAATTACGCCGCAGGTCAGCAGCTTTTTGGAAAGCTATGATTTGTCCGGTAAAACGATTGTTCCGTTTGTTACCCATGGCGGTGGCGGACAGCAGAATACCATAGCCGATTTGACCGCTCAGTGCAAGGGCTGTAAGGTGAACGATGACGGCTGGGTCGGGTACGGCAGCCGGGTGGCGGGAATTGCCGACTGGCTTAAAGAATTAGGTTTGAAAAAATAATGGCAGATTGTTTTACGGATATCGGCTTTGCCAAGCTGGACATCAGCCGGCCGGAGCGGACTGGAATGCCGGAGACGATTTATTGCGCCGGTAAGACCAAAGAACAACTTTTGGATATTTTACAGGCTTTTAGGAGCAAAGGTTGCTCGGTTTTGGGTACGCGTTGTTCGGCCGAGCAGGCAGAGTTTGTCAAAGCCTTCGGAATGGCGGTTGTGTATGATACGGTGTCGCGGATTATCAGCCTTAAGGCGGGGAAAGAATACAAACTCAACGGGCAGATTGCCGTTTGCAGCGGCGGCACGGCCGATTTGCCGGTGGCCGAGGAAGCGGCGCAGGTGGCCGAATTTTTCGGCGCGACGGTTGACCGGCATTTTGATGTCGGGATTACCGGTTTGCACCGGCTGTTGGCCAAGATTGAAGAAATACGCAAGGCCGATGTTATTATTGCGGTTGCCGGAATGGAGGGAGCTTTGGCCAGCGTGATTGCCGGATTGGTTGAAGCGCCGGTTATCGCCGTGCCGACGTCCGTAGGATATGGGGCATCGTTTCACGGGTTATCGGCGCTGCTGACAATGGTTAATTCCTGTGCGGAAGGTATTTCCGTGGTTAATATCGACAATGGTTTCGGCGCCGCGGTGACGGCCTGTAGAATATTGAGGAAGCTGAATAATCATGACTAAATATCTTTATCTGGAAGGCGCCGGCGGAATCAGCGGCGATATGACGGTGGCGGCGCTGCTGGATTTGGGAGCTTCGCGCGATAAGCTTGACGCGGTGTTAAAAAGCCTGAATCTGGACGGGTTTGATTATCATATTGAGCGTCAGTCGTCTTACAGTATTGCGGGGTGTGATTTTGACGTTCATCTGCATCACGAAGAACATCATCATGAGGCGGGGTATCATGAACATCATCATGAACACAGGCATTTGGCCGATGTCTATGCTATTATTGATTGCGGCGAGATGACGGACAAAGCGCGGGCACTGGCCAAAAAGATATTTTTGATTGTGGCCGAAGCCGAAGCCAAAGCGCACGGTTGTCCGGTTGAGGAAGTGCATTTTCACGAAGTCGGGGCGGTTGATTCAATTGTTGATATTGTCGCAGCGGCAGTGTTGACGGATGATTTGGGAATTGACCGTGTGATTGTCAGCGGCCTGAGCGAGGGCAAAGGTTTTGTTAATTGCCAACATGGCCGGTTGCCGGTGCCGGTTCCGGCGGTGTTGAATATCGCCGAAAAGTATGGCGTTACGCTGCGGCCGACGGACAATGACGGCGAGATGGTCACGCCGACCGGAATTGCCATTGCGGCGGCGGTTCGGACGGATGAAAGGTTGCCGGCGGCGTATAGAGTGCTCAAGACCGGAATCGGTTTGGGCAAACGCGATTTTGGGCATGCCAACTTTTTGCGCGCCATGATTGTTGAGGATACGGTTGCCGAAGGGCAAATGTATGCGGTTGAAACCAATATTGATGATTCGACACCGGAAGAACTCGGGCTGGCGATGGAAAAATTATTTGCCGCCGGTGCGGCGGATGTGCATTTTGAGCCGTGTTTGATGAAGAAAAACCGGCCGGCCTATATCTTGCGGGCCATTGTCGCGGCAGACAAGCTTGCGGCGGCTGAAGACGTTATTTTCCGCCACACGTCGACCATCGGGTTGCGTAAATATCCGGTGGAGCGAACCTGTATGGCGCGGGAGATAACGGAAGTTGAGCTGTCGTACGGCAAAGTTAAGGTCAAAAAATGCAGCTTGGGCGATATTGTGCGCTATAATCCGGAGTATGAGAGCGTTAAAGCCCTGAGCGAAAAGAACGGGCAGACGTTTCGCGAGGTCTTTGACGCGGCGCGGCGCAGGGCCGAGGAAACGGATAATGCTTGAGAAATTGGAAGCTTATTTGCAAAAATTGGTGGCAGACGGTGCGGTGCTGGCTTATTCCGGCGGAGTTGACAGCACGTTGTTGCTGGCGGTTTTGGGACAAATTAAACAAAAACAGGCGGGTAAAGCTGTTGCCCTGACAATGCAAACACCGCTGCAGGATGAGCGCGATACGG
This sequence comes from uncultured Pseudomonadota bacterium, assembly GCA_949295085.1. Classification (GTDB taxonomy): domain Bacteria; phylum Pseudomonadota; class Alphaproteobacteria; order RF32; family CAG-239; genus CAZU01. Next base: position 82,986 of record CASFJS010000003.1, on the reverse strand, counting down.
ATGATGCCGCCATGTTTGCCGGACAAGCAGGAATGGAACAGATTGTGCTGACTTTTAATCCGCTGGCATTGAAAGAGGTTTGTCATAATCGTAAAGACCGCTGCTATTATTGCAAAAAAGCGATTTTTGTACGGTTTAGGGAATATGCCGAGGCCAATGGATTGAAATATTTGTTGGACGGTACCAATGCCGATGATTTGCAGGCGTATCGGCCGGGGATAAAAGCCTTGAGAGAGCTGGGCGTTGTTTCGCCGCTGGCGGAGCTCGGTATCGGTAAGGCAGAAGTCCGGCAGATGTCGGCAGCCTTGGGGTTGCCGACGGCAGATAAGCCGGCCATGCCGTGTTTGGCGACGCGGTTTGAGTATAATACGCTGATTGATACGGCGGCGGTGCGGCGGGTGGCTCAAGGTGAAAGAACACTCCGCGGGATGTTTCCGAAAGTGCGTGATATGCGGTTGCGGGTTCACGGTAATCTGGCACGGCTGGAAGTGCCGCCGGAAAATATTGTACAGGCCGCGGCCAGAGCGCAAGAGATTGCCGCGGCGTTGGAGGCTTGCGGTTTTGACTATGTAACGTTGGATTTGCAGGGTTTTTGTTCGGGAAGTTTTGATAAGAGGTAAGATGATGGCAAAAATATTTTTGACTTTATTGGCAACGGTGATCATGGTAACGCCGGCTTTTGCGCATGGCAATCACGGGCAGGTTGAGCTGACGGCCGGTGCAACGTTAACGGCTATTTGGGCGGCGGCGCTCTTAACGGCGGTTTTGCATACGATTATGGGACCGGATCATTATCTGCCGTTTATCGCTATCGGCAAAAGCCGCGGTTACGGACTTAAAAAGACGTTGCTTTTGACTTTGGTCTGCGGTATCGGGCACATTGTCAGCGCGTTGCTGATTGCGTTGGTGTTTATTTATTTTTCGCAATGGCTGAGTGCCGAAAATTTTGCCTGGATTGAAGAAAACCGCGGTAATGTTGCGGCTTATGCGCTTATCGGTTTCGGTGCGGCGTATTTGTTGTGGGCCTTGCGGCGCCGGCTGAAACACCGGCATGCGGCGGCTCATTATCATTTGCCGCAGCAGGGAGAGCAAAAAAGTATTTCGGCGTGGGTGTTGTTTATTATTTTTGTGTTGGGTCCCTGCGAGGCTCTGCTGCCGATATTGACGGCGTCAAGCGTGTTGGGTGCGGCGGCGGTGATTTCAAGCACGATTATTTTTTCGGCGGCGACGATTGTGACGATGATGGCTGCCGTGGCGTTGGGAATGCTCGGTATCAGCGCTCTCAGATTTCATCGCTTAGAGGCTTATGCGCACGAGATTGCCGGCGGGACGATTATGGTCTGCGGGCTGGCGATTGTTTACGGGTTGTAAAAAAATGCAAAAAATAAATAAAAAATATTTGTTGCGGATAAGTGTGGCCGTTGTTTGCGGCGTATTAATGATTTTGGGGTTTGCCGGAATATCTTATCCGATTAAGGTATTTGATGCGCAGCCGGCGGCGGTATTGCAGCGAGTGATGATTGATTTTAGCGCGGTTACGGTCATTGTTTTGGCGGCGATGGCGGTGTTGACGCTGGTGTTTGGGCGGTTGTTTTGTTCGACATTGTGTCCGCTCGGCTTGTTGCAGGAGGTGCTGACGCTGATTTTTTGGCGCAAAATGACGGCGCGGAAAAACCGGCCGTATAAGTATTTTGTTGCGGCGGCGGTTTTCGGGCTTTTAATCGGCGGCACGGCATGTTTGTTGCGGCTCATCGACCCGTATAGTCTGTCCGGCAATGCTTTTGGCGGCGGTTGGTACGGGCTGGTTATTCTGGCGGCGATAGCGGTTTTGGTGTGGTTTAAGGGGCGTTGGTTTTGCAGCAATATTTGTCCGGTCGGAGCGGTCTTGGGGCTGTTGTCAAAAGTTGCCCTGTTTAAAATCCGTCTTAATAAAGACGATTGCGTCGCTTGCGATTTGTGTGCCGGCAAATGCCCGACCGGCAGTATTGATATTTGTAACCGGACGGTAGACAACGAAACCTGTGTTAAGTGTTTGCGGTGTTTGAATCGTTGCCATAAGGGCGCTGTTCATTACGGTTTGGCACCGGTGAAAAAAGCGGCGTTTAGCCCAAAGCGGCGCCAGCTTATTATCGGCGGTGCGGCGTTGGTGGTGTTGGCGGCGGTTAAAAGCGGTGCCGGATTTGTTAAGGAGGCGGCGGCTAAGGTTAAAAAAGTTATTTTACCGGCGGGTGCCGGCAAAGCGGAGGATTTTGCCAATCGGTGTTTGAATTGCAATTTGTGTGTGCAGAGTTGTCCGATGAAAATTATAAAAAAAGCCGATGCGGATTTTCCGGCGGTGCATCTTGACTATTCGCAAGGTTTTTGCGATTATGATTGCCATAAGTGCGCGGAAGTTTGTCCGTCCGGTGCCATTAAGCGCCTGAGTTTGGCGGAAAAGCAAAAAACACAAATCGGGCTGGCGGCGATTGACGCGGCAAAATGTATCAAGTGCGGTTTGTGCGTGATGAAATGCCCAAACGGGGCGTTGGCGCGCGAAGCCGGTGCGGTGCCGGTGGTTGGCGCCGATAAGTGTATCGGATGCGGTGCGTGTGAGCAGGCTTGTCCGGTTGAGGCAATAAAAGTGGCGACGGTTGCGGCGCAAAAAGTTTTGTTATAAAGGAGAAAGAAAATGTCGTTAGGTTTGACGGAAATTGCCCTGATTCTGGTGGTGGTGCTGGTATTGTTCGGCGGTAAGAGAATCCCCGAATTGGCCAAGGCGTTAGGCAAGGCGCAGTATGAGTACAAAAAGGCCAAAGAAATGCTGCAAAACGAAGCGCAGGACTTAAAAGACAGCGTGGAAAAAGCCGCGGCGGAAGAAGCAAAAAAATCCGAGAACAAAAAATAATGGCCGAGGATAAAGACGAAAGCCTGATACAGCATCTTGAAGCCTTGCGCGGGATGCTGATACGTTGTTTTGCAGCCATCGGACTCGGTCTGGTGCCGATGTTTTTTGCGGCGCCGTATTGTATTGACGGACTGATTAAGGTGATGATCGGCGAAGAAAATATTGCGTTGAACTATTTTGCGCCGATGGAAGTGTTTGTTTTGCAGATTAAGACGGCGGTGGTGCTGGACTTGTTGGTTTGTTTTCCGTATATTGCGCGGCAAGTGTGGAAGTTTGTGCTGCCGGCGTTGTATGATAACGAACGGCGTTTTGTGCGTTCCGTTGTGTTGTCGTCCACGTTGCTGTTTGTTGTCGGCGCGTTGTTTTGCGTATTTTTTATTTTGCCGCTGATTATCAAATTTGGGGTCAGCTTTGCCTCGGCGGATATGCAGGCGATGTTCGGAGTGACCAATGTTATCGGTCTGGCGTTGTGGCTGGCGGTGGTGTTCGGGGTGATGTTTCAATTTCCGCTGGTGACGTATTCGCTGATACGATCAGGTATTGTCTCGTATGGGGCGGTTAAGGCCAAGCGGCCTTATATTTTGGTCGGGATTTTGATTGTTGCGGCGTTGTTGACGCCACCGGACGTGGTTAGCCAGATAATGCTGGCAACGCCGACATATTTGTTGTTTGAAGCCGGATTGTGGGCGGCAAGAAATAAAAGCTAAAAGTTTTTTTGTCGCCGCGCTTCGATGATTTAGAAGTGTTTTTTATCATCATTTGCGTGTGTAGTCGCGTCTAAACCAGTTTTTGAGCCAGATCTTTCGGAATCCGCGCCGGTTTTTTTGTTGTAAGCGATAAATGCGCTACCTTGACATCAAGCGTCACCAAAACTTCACCGTTGCGACTGATTTCCTGATGCATCACCGCCGTCACACCGCCAAGATTGCTTATCCGGCAACTTACGACTAATTCATCATCCAAAACGGCCGGCTTCAAATAATCAACTTCGCAATGCCGGACCACCCATCCGGTCTTTTCTTCCGCCTCCAACCCGTCTTGTTGACGTGTTCCCAAGCACCGCAAATATTCGGTGCGACATCTTTCGGCAAATTTCAGATAATTGGCATAGTAAACAATACCGCCGGCATCGGTATCTTCGTAATAAACCCTGATCGGAAACAAAAAAACGCCGTCAACAAATTCGCCGCCGGCCGGCGCTATCGGTTTAACAATCATCAGTCCTGTCCTTCCAATAAATCAAGCTGTTGCGAAACCGTATCTCTCCGCAATTTAGGAACACCCAAATACTGACAACCCAAATCCGAGATTACCCGCCCGCGCGGTGTCCGCTGCAAAAACCCCAGTTTGAGCAAAAACGGCTCAATCACTTCCTCAATTGTGTCGCGTTCTTCCGACAATGCCGCCGCCAGCGTATCCGCACCGACCGGACCGCCGCCGTAATTGCGCAGGATACAGTTTAGATAGCGCCGGTCAAACGCGTCTAAACCATAGTCGTCCACATCAAGTCTTTTTAAGGCGCCGTCAGCAATTTTATTATCAATTTCTTTTGCGCCGCAAACCGCACCAAAGTCGCGCACACGCCGCAACAACCGTCCCGCCACGCGCGGTGTTCCGCGCGAGCGTTTGGCAATCTCCAACGCGCCGATGTCCGACAACGGCATATTCAACAGTCTCGCTCCGCGCAGCACGATTTTTTGCAAATCTTCCGGCGAATAAAAATCAAGCCTGAGCGGAATACCGAACCTTTCACGCAAAGGTGTCGACAACATTCCCGAACGCGTTGTCGCGCCAATCAATGTGAACGGCTGCAAATCAATTCTCACCGAGCGTGCCGACGGTCCCTCACCGATAATCAAATCAAGCTGAAAATCCTCCATCGCCGAATACAAAACCTCTTCAATTGCCGGATTTAGACGGTGAATTTCATCAATAAACAACACGTCGTTACGCTCAAGGTTGGTCAAAATTGCCGCCAAATCACCGGATTTTGAGATCATCGGCGCCGAGGTTGCCCGAAACCCGACCCCGAGCTCTTTGGCTACAATTGAAGCCAGCGTCGTTTTACCAAGCCCCGGAGGCCCGAACAAAAGCACGTGATCAAGCGCCTCACCGCGGCTCTTGGCCGCGTCAATAAATACTTTTAAGTTTTCGCAAACCGTCCGCTGCCCGACAAAATCGCTCAAACTCGTCGGCCGCAGATTAACCGGCATATTGTTGTTTTCCGGTTCGTCTTCGGTTTGTTTTTGCGGGCTCACAATACGTTCGTCAATCATTTATTCAGTCCTTTGCCGCAAATTCTTTCAACGCCAGACGTATCAGCTCGCTCATTTCCGCCTCCGGCGCTTTAAGCATTGCCTCGTTAACGGCTTTGTAGGCTTCCAAGCGCTGATAACCGAGATTCACCAACGCCGAAATAGCGTCTTCCATCTTGGCCGGATCATCGTCCCGTGCCGCCAGATTATCCTGATAAATTTCCGCTTCTTCCGCCGGCGTTATGTTTTCACCCATTGTCATATTGATATCCTTTGCCACTTCGGCCATCGGCACGCTGACAATTTTCCCCTTCAGCTCGGTAACAATCCGCGCCGCCAATTTTGGTCCGACGCCGCTTGCCCGGGTAAACGATGCCTTATCCTGCGCGTTAACGGCTTGTGCCAACTGCAGCGGCGACAAAACCGACAATATGCTCAAACATACCTTAGCGCCCACACCCTGCACTTTGGTCAGCGTATTAAACCACTCTTTTTCCAGTGCGTCGGCAAATCCGAACAACGATATACTGTCTTCGCGCACCACGGTTTCAATCAATAACACCGCAGGCGCTTTAAGCGCAAGTCGCGCCAAAGTTTTGGCCGAAGCAAACACCAGATAGCCCACACCGTTAACGTCAATAATACAGTAGTCCTCGCCGATGGTGTCAATTATACCTTTTAGTTTGGCAATCATTTACTCTCTTCCCGATATAATTCTTGTTTTAAGACTATACAATAACCTCAAAGCTTGCAAGCGGTTTCTTGTCTTTTTAGAACAAAAAAAGAACACATTTCAGGCCGCAGCCTCTTTGTGCAGATATTTCTCCAAAAAAGCTTGCCATTCCGGCAAATTATTTTCATCAAAAAACCCTTCCAAAAACATCACCATCCGTTGATGTCTGATTTCGGCTTCTTTTTTGCCGGCTTTGGTCATCATCAGGTTTTTAAGCCGCAACGTCTTTTCAAAAAAATGATTGATACAATTATCCGAGCGCCGGTCGTTCCTTTTATATTCGGCTGCGGATAAATTCAATTCCGGCCAGGCTTCTTGATCAAAAATCGGTTTACCATATTTCTGGCAGCGCATAAAGGCATATTGTAATGTACGAATAATACCGTTAATCCCCATGGCATCCAACATATCGGCATCAGAGACAATCATTCCCTCAAGACTTTGCGGACGAATACCGGCCAATAGTTTGGAATACCCCATATTGGCAATAATATGACAAACTTTTTCCGTCTTTGGGATATCAATACCGCATTCTTTCATAATTTTCCGGGCATTAGTCAGATTATCCGCGGATTCCTGCCCAAATAATTTGTAATCGTCAACATCATGCAGGAGTGATGCCAGTATCACGACGTCGATATCAATATCGTTACCGACAGCCAATTTTTGCGCCAAATTTTCTACCCTTTCCACATGATCAAATCCATGTCCGGAATTTTCAAGACCGAGCAAATCTTTGACCTTGCGACGAACCTCAATCAATTTAGCCATTTATTTTATCCTCCCATAGCTGCCGCGATATTGAAAATGGCACAAAGCAATCGCCAGAGCATCAGAGGAATCGTTATTTTTGGGCTTACATCCCGGCAACAAGATTTTAACCATGGTTTCCACCTGGTTTTTCTCGGCCTTACCAACGCCGACCACCGCTTTTTTGACCTTATTCGGTTCATACTCCGTTACCGAAATACCGTATTGTGCCGGCGTCATAATCACCACGCCGCGCGCCATACCGAGTTTGATGGTGGACTCCGGATTAGTGTTCAAAAACACTTTTTCAATTGCGGCTTCATCCGGCTTATAAGTTTCAATCACCTGCCGCAACGCAAGGTTAATTTCATCAAGTCTTTCGGCAATCGGCTTTTTGGCGTCGGTCGGAATAAAACCGTCTGCCAGATAGCGCACCCGATTATTTTCGGTTTCGATAATTCCCCAACCGGTTGACGACAGGCTGGGGTCAAGTCCCAATATTTTAACCATTTTTCCTCTTCAACAAAAAATCCGCTGTCCGTAATATAGACCGGACAGCGGATGAAATCACTTTAAATTTGCGATTATTCCTCAGGATTCAGCTTCTGCAAAACATCGGCAGAAAAATCGGCATTGTGGTAAACATGCTGGACGTCGTCGTCATCTTCCAGCGCGTCTACAAAATCCAAAAATTTTTGCGCTGTTTCCAAATCATTAATTTCGGCTTTAACCAGCGGCTTCCAGTCCAAACGCGAGGCTGCCGGCGTGCCGTATTTGGCCTCCAAAGCTTCCGTCACCGCGTTCAAATCATCCGGCAGAGTTTCAATCTCATGGTGTTCATCATCGCTTGATACATCATTAGCCCCGGCTTCCAGTGCGGCTTCAAACATGGCATCGGCCGCCGCCGTTGCCGCCGGATATTGAATAAAGCCGATTCGCTCAAAGTTAAAGGTTACCGACCCGCTTTCGCCCATAATACCGCCGCGTTTACCAAAAATCGTGCGCACATTGCCGGCCGTGCGGTTTTTATTATCGGTCAAACATTCGACGATAACTGCCGCCTTACCCGGACCAAAACCTTCATAACGGGTTGAAACGTAATCATCACCGCCGGCCGTTTGGCTGGCTTTGGCAATGGCCCGCTCAATATTGTCTTTGGGCATACTTTCGGCTCTGGCCGCGGCAATGGCCAAACGCAGACGCGGATTTTTATCCGGTTCCGGCAAGCCTGATTTAGCGGCAATGGTAATATCCCGCGCCAATTTGGCAAACACTTTGGCTTTTTTGGCGTCTTGTGCGCCTTTGCGATACATAATATTCTTAAATTGGGAATGTCCTGACATTCTGCAACTCCTTAAAAAACGTAAATTACCCTGATTTTAGGGGCTTTATACAACAATGCCCGAGCGAGTGCAAGTAATTTTTATTAAAAATTCTACATTTCAATCAAAGTTTGTAATTCGCGGTTATTAAGTATTCGGGGCAGGACTTTGCCGTTGGGAAATTCTGCCGAAAATATGGCATAGAACGGCAATTCATAGCGGCCGAAACTTTGTATAAAATCCAAAATTTTTGTATCACAACGGTTTAAGTTGATATCAACCACCGTCACCTTATAACGCTGTAATAAGTCTTTTATGTAATTGTTTTTCAAAACAAACAGATTATTATATTTTCCGGTCAAACTCCAGTCGGCATCTATTTTGAGCAACACTTTGCCGCCGCGACGCAGAGTTTTGTTGACAAATTCCTGTTCAAAATTTTCCGGCATGACATCGATCTCAAAAGGTCTTTCGGGTGCGGCCGAATTTACGGTGTCCCATATGCTCAATACGGCTAAAAGTCCCAGAACGGCTCCCAAAAAGAAATTAAACCGGCGGCGCAATATACCGGCTGTTTGAATGTTATCCAGTTTGTCGGCTTCGTTTTTCAAAACTTTACAAAAAGCCGCCAAAACAAAAGCTGCCGCCAAATATAATATCCAATGCCAGATTTCTGCCGCGGCACTTTGGGCCGCCGCCAAAAATATTAACCATATCAAGGCCGCCAAAACACCCCAGATACAAAATTTTTGCAAATTTGCCAAATGATTGGCCGCAACAAATTTTTGCAAAAACGGCAGCGGACAAAATGCGATGAAGACATACGGTAATATCATACCTAATCCGGTTAAAAGGCAGGTAGCAGCAATACCGACTGCCGTGCCGCCCAAAGCCACGCCGAATGCCGTTGCCAAAAACGGGGCCGAAAAAGGAACCGACAGCAGAACCGCCGCCATCCCGCTCAAAAGTTCAAAGCGTTTTTCGGCTGCAACATTGTTGCGTAATGTTTTGGCGTTAAATATTTGCGGTCTGAGGTTTGTCATTCCGGTAATATGCAAAAGCAATAATAATTCACACCAAATAAACAGGCCGACGATATAAAGATTTTGATATTGCATTCCCCAGCAGATATCCCGGCCGGCAGCTTTCAGACCGGATAAAACAACAGCCGTAACGGCAAACATCGTGATAATGCCCGCCGCATTATTCATAAAACGGCGCCTGATTTTATGACCGTTTATGTTGCCAAAATCACCGAGAGATTTTAATTTGAGCAGCAGCAAAACCAATGCGCCCGGCATCAGATTAAGCAACAATCCGCCGATAAAAGCCCGTGGCAGAGCTTTAGGCAGTGTGTTTTTACCGCCAGTTTCCGGCCACAAACTTTTGCCGACTTTCATTTTGTGAATGTACTGATTTGTTAAACCGCTTACCACCCAAAAAGTTATCTCTTTATCTTCCGGATCAAAAGACGGATCCAAAATTTCAAATCTGGCCGTTATGTCATCACCGTTAATTGTAATTTTCGGTACGGCAAAATATTTGGCCTCATGACCAATGACAAACACTTTAAACTTTGCGGCATTGTCGTTTTTTACGTCAAGCTGCAAAACAGTCGGGCGGCCGGTATCATCTTTAGCAACCGAAAGTCCTGTAAATTCAAAATTTTCCGCATTGCCTTGTCGGGGTACGTTCAACGCAACCGTATCGACATAAGCGGCAAAGGTCGTGCGCTTATTTTTTTTCATCGGTTCAAGCAATAATTCCGGTTGCAACACAACCTGTTTACAAGTGTTATTTTGGCAAAAATTCAAACGGGCTTCTGGCCGCAACACAACCTGTTTAAGGTTATCCTTGGCCACGGCCTCAAAATAAACGTCAAATCGACCGCCGTATCCGAACAGCATTTCTTTTTTATCAATAACAATCCGTTGCGGCAGTACAAAAGACGTTGCAACCTCGGCTATGTTTTCGGAATTGGTAAAATCAACGGTAATACCCTTGTCGTTTTTATAATCACTAAACAGAATCATCCCCTGTTTCTTTGGTTCAAAAACAATAACCCCGCGAATCTTTTCTCCCGCCGCGAATCCTTGCGTTCGCGATAAAATAGCCGCCGCGATTTCTGTTCCCTGACCGTCACTTTTGCCGTCCGGTTTTATGGACAAATTTTCAATTAACTGACCGAATCCGACGTCAAACAAGGTTTTCCAATCGCGTTCCAGCAATGCTTTTTTAGCTTTGGCAATCCGTTCCGACGGTCGTTCAAGATTATAATCTTTGGCTATTTTTTCTTTGGCGGCCAGGCGGTCTTTTTCCGAATGCGAATAAGCGACGACTTTTTTAAAATCCTCAATAATCAACGGCTTATCGGTTTCGATATATCCTTCGCTTTCGCCCATTTCATATTGGTCGTCGGCCACCACCAAAGGCACATTTTGATTCATAATCCAACCGGCGATTTTCTTTTTTATGTCTTCATAAAAGCGATAGGCTTTGATACCCTGTTTAACGTATTTTTGCCATTGCCGGACCATTTGTTCATTGTATTGCGGATATTTGGCTCGGATATCCTCGCTCAAATCCTTATCAACGGCATCTCCTTGCAGCAATTCGTTATATTCTTTAACATCATAGAAATACGCCGCACCGGTATTTAAAACTTTTTCAAATTCGCTTTGATCCCGGTCTTCCGCGATCTCATCAGGTTGCAAATCCAGAATAACCTTGCCGCCCTTAAAGTCATCAGCCAGACACGGTTTGCTAAACAATACCGCCGTCAACAGCAAAAAAAATATTTTTTTCATTGTTTTTCTGCAAAACCAAATTGATTTTTTTTTAATCCCGACCTATATTATAAAACAGATATTGTATATATATGGTTAAAGCACTAAGACCTGTCATGGATAAGATAGACATCAAGAATCTAACGGGCAAATGCCTTGTCTCGCAACCGGATACACCGGGTGAATTTGCCGGTGCGGTTGTTTATATCTGTGTTCACGGCAGCGACGGCGCCATGGGTTTTATCATTAATCGCCGGGTCAAAGATTTCTCTTTTCAGGATTTGGCGGCGGAGCTTCCTTTTGCCGTTCACAGCGATATCATTGCGCCGATAAGTCTTTATCACGGGGGGCCTTTAGATCAGGCCAAAGGCTTTATCCTGCACTCCGGCGATTATCACATTCCCGGCAGTCTGGATACCGGCGGCGGTATTATGATTTCGTCGTCGTTAGATGTTTTGCGTGATATTGCCGTGGGCGGCGGCCCCAAACAAAGGCTTATTGCCTTGGGCTATGCCGGATGGGCACCCAATCAGCTTGAGGCCGAAATTGCCAACAATCTGTGGCTGGTTGCCGATGCCACACCGGATCTTGTATTGGGTACCGATGACGATGACAAATGGAAAAAAGCTCTTTCTTCTCTGGGTATCAGCGGCCTTAATCTGACCCCTTCCGTCGGTCATTCTTAAAACTTAGGGTGTACAAATTAACTGACTCCGCAAAGCCGGTTTTTAGGATGTTTAAAACCGCACGATTTTGCTTTACACTGTTTTCGTCAACCCAAAAAAAGGAGGTTCTGATGACAACCAAACAAGAGCAGACTTTTATTTATGACGTGGTAACCGATAACTTAGCCTTGATGAGCAAAATCTATCAAAGTTTTGAGGCTTTGGAGCAGACACTTGGCGCTTTGAAGATGGAAGAGGCGCTGTTTATGACCTACGCGGCCAAAAAATCTTTTGCCAACTCGCTGATGAAAGCCTCCGGCCAACAGCTCAAACACTAGGCACTAACAGATATATTCCTTTCCGGCCTGTTTTATTTTCCGCCCTGTCTTGACATATCCGTCGGGTGGGTGTAAGAATATCGGTATGGTATAGAAGTGTGCCATAAAGCGACCTTGAATAAACAAGGCCGCTTTTTTGTTTAACTCGAGCGCTTTGGCTTATGATTCAAGCCAAGGTGTTTTTTTATGAAAGGAAAAAAAGATGGATATTTTTGGTAAATACAAATCGCCGTTGGGGTATACTTTGGGCGGCAATAATGTTGACAGTTACGGAGTTGACCACAGCGGTTTTACGACGCGTGATGAAGTTGCTTACCAAACAGCCAGGCAGCAAAGAGAAAACCAGATTATGCAAAATTATAACGGACAAGGTATCAACCAAGACTACCCGCAATACGGCACCGACTTTTGGGGTCACTCTTCTGAGAATAACTACGGCTTCGGCGCGTCGCAAATATCTCCTAATATTGAGAATATACAAAACACGCCTGTGCCAAATGTTCAAAATCAGGTTCAAACCAAAGCTAATAATATTCCCAGATATTGGGATACGGCAGCTGATGGTGAAAAAGTTTGGAATTACGTTCAGCAGCAAGAAGGTGATATCAAACCTCAAAGACAAAATATGCTTGGTTATGGAGCGTCTGGTGTGATTGGCGGGGTTAAAACTCTTTATAATTACTTAAGATTACAGCCAAAATCTTATACAGATAAATATAAGCATGCCGTAATTAATTGTAGTGCATCACAATCTGGTGAAGCTGGTTATGATTTAGCAAATGCTTTTTCTAATTTTAAAGAAGATAGAGATATTTCATCAGGTGGAAATACACTTGACAGTAGTCAAGCTGACCAATATGCTAATAAAATAGGTAGGTTACTCGGAACTAAATACCCTAATGGAGATTGCGATGAGATTGTACAAAGATATATTAACAAAAGGTGGTAATATATTAAAAAAAAACATAATTTTAATTGGTGTAATATTTATGATTTTTTTTCTTTATTTAATAGTTTCTTTTTTTAAATATGAATACATTGAAAAGCCTAAACTTATCAACCAATGTGTGCAAACAGGAAACTCTTTGGAAATTTGTAAAGGAAGATTTGATTAGTAGTATGTCAATAGAAGAGAGGGGCTACAATAAAGCCCCTCTGAATTTATTTTATGGCTAAAAAATGTTCATAGCTTAGAAAAGGATAGTCATAATCGAAATCAAACCTTGGGCAGGAAAACAATAACTCTACTCAATGGGGACTGAACGACACTCCTTTAGCGCAAAATAATGACGCATATCCCGATTTTAATGGACGAGAATTACGCTGGCATCAAAACAATGAGATAACTAATTCATGGAGAGCAATGTCGGGGCAGCCTGATTACCAATGCAAAGAATTTACAAATGTTCCAAATAAAGGTCCTATACCTGAAGGACAGTGGATCGTTAGACAATCCAATTTTCAAAATTTTGATGATTTATCATTAAAAGATAAAGCTAAAAGTTATATTGGAAGCATTACTAAATTATTTGGAGTTCCTGCTGGTTCCCGGCCTGGAGCTCAAGCCGCTTGGGGTAATTATAGAGTATGGCTTGAGCCTGCTCAATTACTAAAGGCAATTTTAACCAAAGGTGCAATTATGAAAATAATCAAACAGATCCCTTCTTATCTGTTGTCAGGATTATATGCCTTTGCAGTCTTTATCATCGCGGCAACATATCCAGATGATGTGACAAGTGACAGCATGCCATGGAATGCAGAGGCATTAGGTTGGGCATATGAAAATAGGTTTAACTATACTATTATGATATTAACAATATTGTTGATAATAATTGCACCTACGGTTTATGCTTGGAAGAAACGTAAAACAAATCTCATAAAAGCCTATATAATTCTACCTATTCCGGCCTCCTTTATCCGGTAAGATATATCTATTTTACTGACTTTTTAATATATAAATCTAACCTTTGTAATGACTATAAATAATTTGCAATTGGGGAAGATTCCTGAAACTTTAAGCTAACAGCATCACCAAGGCCAAAATGCCCTCCCTTGTGGATGTGCAGGGATAAGGAATATTGTTTAAATGTATGGTTAAAGTTTAAGCAGCAAATAATTTTTAGATTGTGCCTGTCTTGACATATCCGTCGGGTGGGTGTAAGAATATCGGTATGGTATAGAAGTGTGCCATAAAGCGACCTTGAATAAACAAGGCCGCTTTTTTTGTTTAACTCGAGCGCCTTGGCTTATGATTTAAGCCAGGGTGTTTTTTTATGAAAGGAAAAAAAAGATGGATATTTTTGGTAAATACAAATCGCCGCTTGGCTATCAGGTAGGTGAAAATCAGATTGACGCCTATGGTGTTGATCATAGCGGGTTTACAACGCGTGATGAGGTTGCTTATCAAACAGCCAGGCAGCAGAGAGAAAACCGGATTATGCAAAACTATCATCATCAAGGCATAACCCAAGACTACCCGCAATACGGCACCGACTTTTGGGGCAGTTCGCCCGAAAATAACGACAGAGGCAGATAGGCTAAGGACTGTCCGGTATTTTCCGTCATGAGCAAAAAACATTGTTTTGTTGCTTATGAAGGTCGGGCTTATGCTTGAAAAGTATTGTCATTGATGAAAATTTGTGATATATCTTAATGCAGTAAGTATTTTATGAGGAGAAGCAAGATGACTGCCAGTCCGGAATTTGAGGGTGCTCGAGCAGCCTGTTATGATACCTGTGAGTATCTTAATGGAAATATTAATAAAGAAGAATATATTGAAAGATATAAAAACAATGTTCAAATGTCTGACGGCTATGATAAAGCTGCAGGCGTAATAATGAGCGGAAATATTGCAGAAGTCTATTCCGGTGACGATATTGAAGACAAAATGGGCGTTTATAACGGCTTCTTAAAATCTTTGCGCGTTAAACAAAGTAATCCTGAATCTCGTCAGAAAATGGTCGACGCTTTATTTGAGGTGGCGTATGAGAATGTTCCTGCCGTTGATGGTGGAGAGCGTAAACTTAATGAGGGGAAAGCTGCCGAATGTGCTTTGGCAGCACTTGCCGGAATTGATAAAGATTCGCCGGCCATGTCTTTTTTGCGAAACGCTTATTTTTATCCGAGAGCGGATGTTCCTGATGTCGGAGCGGCTTCAAGCGATAAGGTGCTTGATGTGATAAAAGGCGACGCTAAAACATGTGCAGAAAAAAATAAAGAGCTCCCTCAGGCCGATGACAAAATGTTTAAGCTTTTGGTGTTGTCTGATGTTTGTCGAAAATTCAGGACGGAAGGTTGCGTCGCGAATGTTGAACAGGTTGTTATCGATGGCAAGATCGGGGCGCCTAAAGAGGAAGACTGGCTGCGAACAAGCGGTGGTGCAACGATTAATCGTCTGGCGGCAAAAAAGGTTTCGTTGAGCTCCGGTTCAAACGAAGCAGCTGATATCTTTATGGAGAGAGTTGATACAGAAACAGGATTTTATTTTAAGACCACCACTCCGAGAGGTTCAGCTAATTTTAGTATGACGGATAATGATTTTATGAAAATTTGGGGAAGCGCTTTATTGCTCGCCGAAGGGGGCAAAAAGGGCGCCGATAAAACATTGTCTCCGCACTTGGATAATTCCGGACTTAAGCATATAATGGACGGACCGCAAATGTCCAAGCCCCGTATTTCGTCTCAACAGGCAACTCGTGTTAATGCCAATGATGGCAGAATCGGAAGATGATAAGATAAGTTGCATAATTTAATTTTTGTGTTATTCGAATTTTAATTCCGGAAGCCGCCTGTGAAAGGCGGTTTTTTGTTACAAAAAACCCGCCGTCGGCGGGTTTAAGAGAGGATAAGCGTTACACTTCGGTAAACAAATGTTCCCATCCTTTGAGCAACAGGAGCAACTTTGCCTGCGCGTTATCGGACGCGATATCGTATCCTTCCGGCGTGCGTAGTCGGAAACGTGAGCGGAGCTTGCGAAAGGCTGTGCCAATGTTGCAATCAAAGCGTTTCCAGCCGGTGTTTCGTCCGGTTTCGATATCGACGGTCCAAAAGGTGCTTTCGGCAGAAATTGTTTCTAAGCCGAGAGCCTGCAGATAGACATTTATGGCGTCTCGTTTGCTTAAAATAAATTCCAGTTCTTTAGGAACGGGAATGTAGCGCGTTGTGCCATTGTAGCCGTCGCGGGCGATAGTTAATGCATCCCAAACACAGCATGCCTCAAACAACGATCGGTTAAAGCCAAATCTTTTAAGACTGATCTTAAGGTCGCCGACTTGTAAGATTGCCGGCAAAGAAGGATCTTCTTTTTCGACCAAAAGCTTTATCAGACCACGTTCTTGCGGCGGCAGTTTGGCCTCGCATTCGGCAACAAGTTCTCGGAACGAGAGATTAACAGCCTCTTGCTGATTCGGACTTTCCGCTGTTTTGAGCGGTTGTTCGGTAATAAAAATGTTTTTGTCAAGAGTCAAATTACCGTTTAACTTTCGGTGGCAGATGATTGTAAAAAAAACAACATGGGCCGTTAAAAAACAAACCAGAGCCAGCAATAAGACATTGACCACAAGACTCACGTAAAGGAGTATTTCCATAACTATATTTATTTTAAGGTTAATAATTGATTTATAATGAGAATATGTTCCTAAATAAAGCATTGTTTTGTCTTTTTGTCAAGGATTCAGAAAAGTGCCGACAAATTATTGATGGTGATAATTCTATGAGGGCTTTGCATGAGCCGGATAAAGGGAAAGTTTGGCCAAAGTGCAAATATGTTATTGACAGATAAAAAATAATTTAATATGGTGGCTTTCAATGAAACTTGGTGCGCCGGTTCGGCGGCGTGGTCGCGGCGTGCCCGGTTGAAAAATTTGTTAATCATGTGAAATTTAAGGTACAACTTATGACAAAAGTCAGTCCGTTGCAGTTTTTTCGTCAGGTTAAGCAAGAAGTCAAGAAAGTTACCTGGCCGAGCAAAAAAGAAGTTAACCAAACACTGGTGATGGTTATTGTTATTGTGGCGATTGCGGCGACATTTTTCTTTGTCGTTGATCAGTTGCTGGGTTGGATTGTCAGGTTGGTATTTTCGCTGGGAGTATAAAATAAGATGGATGCCCGTTGGTATGTTGTAAACGTTCATTCCGGCTGTGAGAAAAAGGTAGCACAGTCGATTAAAGAGCAGGCCGTTATCAAAAAGATGGAAGACCGGATTTTTGATGTGCTGATTCCGACCGAAGAAGTGGTTGAGGTTAAAAAAGGTGCTAAAGTTACCAGCGAGCGCAAATTCTTTCCCGGTTATATTCTGGTTAAGATGATTATGTCGGATGATGCCTGGCACTTGATTAAAAACAACCCGAATGTCAGCGGTTTTTTGGGCTCGCGCAATAAGCCGTATCCGATTACCGAGGCTGAGGTGCAGCGGATTATGACCCAGATACAGGAAGGTGTGGAACGGCCGCGCGAGGTTGTTAATTTTGAAATCGGTGAGCAGGTCAGAGTTTGTGACGGGCCGTTTGCTTCGTTTGTCGGGTTGGTGGAAGATGTGGATACCGAGAAAGCCAGAGTTAAGGTCTCGGTTTCGATCTTCGGGCGAGCGACACCGGTTGAGCTTGAGTATTCTCAAGTTGAAAAAGTTTAGTTTGAATGCCGTCTGCTAAGGGCGGCATTTTTGTTTGTACATAAAATTCGAAAAAAGGTGAAGATCGTGTTAAAAAGTTTTGTTAATGAATTTAAGAAATTTGCCATGCGCGGCAATGTTATTGATATGGCTGTCGGTATTATTATCGGTGCGGCTTTCGGTAAAATCGTCGACTCATTGGTTAAAGACATTATTATGCCGCCAATCGGCCTGTTGTTAGGTAAAGTTGATTTTTCAAATTTGTTTGTGGTGCTAAGCAAAGGTAACGGCGAACTGCCCTATGCCTCGCTGGCGGCAGCGCAGGAGGCCGGTGCGGTAACATTGAATATCGGTTTGTTTATTAATGCCGTTATCAGTTTTGTGATTGTGGCTTTTGCGGTATTTATTTTGATTAAAGCCATCAACACGCTCCGTGAGAAAATGGAAAAGCAGGAGGCCAAAAATATCGTTAAGACGACCAAAGCCTGTCCGTATTGCTGCTCGGATATTCCGTTGGATGCCGTGCGTTGCCCTCAATGTACATCGATGTTGGAAGAAAAAACAAAACCGGCGCGTAAAAAATAGCGGCCGGTTCCGTAACAAGCGGGGTTTGTATCAGACTTTGATAAAAGAATTTTCGGCGACATCGCGGATTTTTTCTTCCGCGATGCCGATGGCGCGTGCGATTTCAAAAGCAAAAGCGGCCGCTTTGCCCATACCTTTGGCGGTAATGATATTGCCGTCGCGCTCAACATCGCTGCCGGTGTATCTGAAATCGGGGCTGTGCGAGAGCTGTTCGGTATCCGGATAGCCGGTTATGCGTTTGTTTTTGGCAACGCCGGCATCGCGCAAGACAATCGGCGCGGCGCAGATGGCTGCACAGATTTTGTTGTTGGCGCAGGCCTGATTGATAATCTCGGTGACAGCGGCAGAATTACGCAGGTTAATGGCTCCCGGAAGACCGCCGGGGAGCATCAGGGCATCAAAATCGGCAAAGGATACATCACGCAGAAGCGTTTCGGTGGTTATGAAAAAGTCATGAGCACCGCGAATTTTGGTGGTTTCGACGCCGGCCAGAATAACATTGATATCAAGACGTTTGAAAATATCTGCCGGCATTAAGGCTTCGACTTCTTCAAAACCGTCAATCAATAAGATACATACCGTTTTGTCGTTCATGATTGTTTCTCCTTTTGTGGTTTGGTTTCATTGGTTGTGGTGTCTTTTTCCTTGTAGCGATAGAGGTTGGATAAAAATTGCCGTTCGATATTTTTGTATTTTTTGGACAGCCAGGTCGATTTGTATAAAATGACGATGAATAACCCCATCAAAGCATAGGTTACATAAAAATCTTTGGTGAACAGATGATTGATGACAATCATGATAAAGATAACAATGACGGCCATACGTAAAATTGTGCACAAAAGAAGGGGCAGACGGTTGGTTATACGTTTGTGCCAGAGGGTCAGATAGATACGGGCGAGATCACTGTTAACGCTCAAAAGTCCCTGCAAAAACGGTGACATGGCCGCCAAGGTCAGCAAAGTGGCGCTTAATGCCGCAACACGCTCGGGCAGATGTGTCAGCAGAAACGGTTGCAGGATATAAAACGAGATGTTGATGATTGCAATTAAAATAACTGAAGAAATACAGAGTTTAATAAAATATTTTTTGAACAGTTGCTTCCATAATTCTTCCTCGGCATTTGTGTCTTTTTTTGATGATGTGTGCGTGTTTAAGTAATCTTTCCAACGTTGGGGAAGACGATGATAAACAAAATTATAAAAAGGCTTGGCGGCATTGATCATCAACGGGGTGGTAAAAGTGGTGATAACCGAAACGGCAACGATCGTCGGGTAAACATAATTTTCCAATACGCCGATAGCCATGCCGGAGGCGGCAATAATAAAAGCAAATTCGCCGACCTGAGCCAGTGAAAAACCGCAAAGAACAGAGGTTTCCAAACGGTTTCCGGATAGCAGAAAACCAAAAGTGGACAGAATTATTTTACCAAGCATGACGACCAGAGTGATGACGATAATCGGAACCATGTATTCGATAAACATTGACGGATCAACCAGCATACCGACGGAGGTAAAAAAGACCGCGCCAAAGAGATCTTTAATCGGTTTTATGATGGTTTCAATGCGTTCGGCTTCGTCGGTTTCGGCCAGGATGGAGCCCATGATAAAGGCGCCCAAAGCCGAAGAAAAACCAAAAGAAGTGGCCAGCCAGACCATGCCCAAACATAAAGCCACGGATACCAGTAAGAGTAGTTCATCGTTTAAGAGATAGATAACTTTTTTTAGAAAAGTCGGCACCAGATAAACACCGGTAATGAACCATAATACCAGAAAAAATACCAATTTTGACGAACTGAACAAGAGTTCCAGGCCGCTGACGGTTTTGCCGATGGAAATGGTCGGCAGCAAGACCAAAAGCAAAATGCCAACAACATCTTCAACCACCAAAACGCCAAAGACCAAATCGGTGAATTTTTGTCCTTTGAGGTTAAGTTCCTCAAAAGCTTTAATGATAATGGTGGTTGACGACATGGATATCATACCGCCCAGAAATAAGCTTTCGGTGGTAGACCAGCCGAGGCCTAAGCCGACATGGTAGCCGATTAAAAGCATAAACAAAATGTTGGCACTGGCGGTAATAATGGCTGATTTGCCGACGTTGACAATTTTTTTGAAGCTGAATTCAAGGCCTAAGCTAAACAAAAGGAAAATAACACCGATGTCGGCCCAGATTTGAATATTGCTTTTGTCCGCCGTGCTCGGAAACAAGGCAAAATGCGGGCCGACAAGAATACCGGCCAGAATATAGCCCAAAACCACCGGCTGTTTTAATTTTTTGAACAGCACGGTGATGATACCGGCGCAAATCATAATCAACGCCAGGTCGGAAATAAGCGCGGGCAGGTGATTCATACAGGCCTTTCATTTCTTATACATTATTCATCCGCATTATAACAACAAAACCATAAACAAATATTTAATATAAGCAAAGTTTTGTCAAAAGAAACGGGTGCTTACGGAATAAAAATATTAAAACCGGAAATCGCGTTGATTGTTTTTGATCAGCTCCAGATGTTCTTTGCAGATACGACGAACTTTTTCGTTGGGAATTTGCCCGACTTCTTTTGCGATTAAGGCGGCGCCGACTTTTTTGGTTTCTTCGGAGGCGTAGTCTTCCAGGTATTCTTGCAGGGTCATCAGGGCATTGGGCAGGCAACAGTTGTGGATTTGCATATTTTTGCACAGAGCCATAAAGCGGTCGCCGGTGCGGCCTTCGCGGTAGCAGGCAGTGCAAAAACTCGGGGTGTAGCCAAGCTGCATCAGCCAGCGCACGACCTCATCAAGCGAGCGGGTATCGGAAATATCGAATTGTGCCGAATTTTCTTCCGGTAATTCCGGTTCGGCGTAACCGCCGACAGACGTGCGGCTGCCGCCGGATATTTGTGAAATTCCCAGGTGTAAAACGCGTTCGCGCGATTTTTGACTCTCGCGGGTGGAAACAATCATGCCGGTATAAGGCACGGCAATTCGAATGCAGGCAACCAGTTTGGCAAAAATATCGTCGTTAATGGCGTTGGAAAAAGCTTTTGGGTCAATGTCGTCCGCCGGACATATACGCGGGACGCTGATGGTGTGCGGGCCAACACCGAAAACGGCCTCCAGGTGCTCGGCGTGCATCAGAAGACCGGCAAATTCATAGCGATAGGTCGACAGACCGTACAAGACGCCCAGCCCGACATCGTCAATACCGCCTTGCATGGCGCGATCCATGGCTTCGGTATGGTAGGCATAGTTGTGTTTAGGCCCTGTCGGGTGCAGGTTTTCGTAATTTTCTTTGTTGTAAGTTTCTTGGAACAAAATGTAGGTCCCGATGCCGGCTTCGTGCAGTTTGCGGTAGTTTTCGACCGTGGTGGCGGCAATATTGACATTAACGCGGCGAATAGCGCCGTTTTTGTGTTTGATACCATAGATGGTTTTGATGGACTCCAAAATATATTCAATCGGGTTATTGACGGGGTCTTCGCCGGCTTCAATGGCTAGGCGTTTGTGTCCCATGTCCTGCAGAGCAATCACTTCGCGGGCAATTTCTTCCTGAGTCATCTTTTTGCGGGCGATGTGTTTGTTTTTGGCATGATAAGGACAGTAGACACAACCGTTGACACAGTAATTTGACAGATAAAGCGGCGCAAACAAAACAATGCGGTTGCCGTAGAAGTCGTTTTTGATTTGTTCGGCCAGAGAAAAAATCTCGGTGTTTTTTTCGGGAATGTCGCAATCCAGCAAAACAGCGGCGTCACGATGGTTTAGGCCTTTGCGTCGGCGCGCTTTGGACAATATCTCGTCAATCAGAGCGGCGTTGTGTTTATTTTGGGCGGCATAGTCCAAAGTGGCTAAAATTTCTTCATGATTTATAAAGTCTTCGGCTTTACCGGATTTCGGGTCATACATTTTTAAGCTCCTTATTTTTATATTTTTCTATAATATAGTTTTAAATTGGTCGAAACGGTAATAAAATTTTGCCGCGGTGTATAAATATTGTTGTCAAGGCAGCGGAGATATTGTATAAAAGGCGGTGTAAGAGGGAGTGAACATGGCAAAAGAACTTTTGGCACCTGCCGGCGATATTGAGGCCGGATATGCGGCGCTTTATTATGGCGCCGATGCTGTTTACCTTGGATTGAAGCAGTTTTCGGCCCGGGCTACGGCACAAAATTTCGGCGAGGAAGAACTTAATGAATTTGTTGGCTATGCGCATTATTTGAAACGCAAAGTGTTTGTGACGCTTAATACGGTTTTGCAGCAAAACGAAATAGCTGATTTGACGGTTAATCTGGAAATTTGCCGCCGTTGCCGGGTGGACGGAGTGATTGTTCAAGATTTGGGCGTGGCGCGCATGGTTAAACAATATTATCCGGAGCTTGAACTGCATGCCAGTACGCAAATGGCCATACATAATAAAGCCGGGGCGCTGGCTTTGAAAAATATGGGTTTTGTGCGGGTGGTGCTGGCACGTGAACTGACTTTGGCCGAAATTAAGGAGATTGCGACAATTCCCGATCTGGAACTGGAGGTGTTTATTCACGGTGCGTTGTGTTACTCCTACAGCGGTATTTGTCAGTTTTCCTCCATGACGGAAGGCCGCAGTGCCAATCGTGGCAAATGTCTGTATCCCTGCCGGGCGGCTTTTGAACGAAACGGCAGGCTTGAACATTGTTTTTCGATGAAAGACATGGCTTTGGAGGACGATATTCTTAAGTTGCCGGTTTATTCGCTCAAGATTGAGGGACGAAAGAAAAATGCCTTGTATGTGGCGGCGGTAACCGACTATTATCGCGGTATTTTGGACGGCAAAGGCGCCGATCGGAAAAAGGCGCAAAATATTAAACAGATTTTTTCACGGCCATGGTGCAAGTTTCATTTACGGGGACGCAACAAAGAGGTAACGGATACGCATTTTGTCGGGCACAGGGGTTTGCTTATCGGCAAAGTGAGTGAAACAGACGGCAAAAGAATCGCGCTTGATATCGGGTATAATATTGCCCGGCATGATGGTATTCAAATTGATATTGCGGGGCAGGAAAAACCGTTTGGGTTTTCGTTGCAGAAGTTAAAAGTTAAAGGAAAGCCGGTCTGGCAGGCTGAGGCCGGCGATAAGGTCGAGATTGTTTTACCGGTGATGGTTGCCGGTTTGAAAAAAGGTGCGGCGGTTTATCTGGCGTCATCATCGGCGGTTAAGGGGGCTTATGATTATACCAAGCCGCGACCGCGAGAGTTTTTGCAAAGACAGCCGATTGACGTAACGGTTGATATCGGTGCGGATGTTATCCGGGCAACGACTTGCGGCAAAGAGGCAAAAATCGAAGGCGTGTTTGTTGCGGCAAAAGATGTTGATAAAACGGAAACGGCTGTTCGGCAAGCTTTTGCCAAAACGGGAGATACGGTTTTTGAACTGCGGCAGTTGACGGTTGAAAATTCAAGCGGGCGGTTTGTACCGGTCTCGGTGCTGAATAATTTGCGGCGGCAGTTGTTGGAACAGATTATACCTGACCAAACAACACCGAGGTTTGAGGAAATTATGCCGCGATCGCTGCCTTTGACAAAACAGTGGATTATCAAAGCCGACCGGATAGATATACTGGCAGGTCTTGAGGCTGATGCCCGGGAGCTGATTTTGCAAATTAATCCCAAAATGAAAGCCGAGGAGATATTCCGCCTGCCGAAAGAAAAGTTGCGGCTGGCGCTGCCGGCGGTTTGCCGCCGGACGGAAGATTTTGAACCGTTGATTGCCAAACTGCTGGCATCCGGGTATAAAAAATGGGAAATCGCCAATTATTGGGGACTTGGCGTTTTGCCTGTTAAAAAGCTGGACATAAGCTTTGATAATTTGATCTATATGTTTAATACACAGGCTGTACAAGCTGCTAAAGATATCGGGGCGTCACGCGTGACTTTGGCCGTAGAGGATACATTGGTTAATCTTAAAGATTTGGCTCAGTGCGCGCCCTTACCGGTGGTGATGGTTGTATATCAGGATGTGCCGTTGTTTACATCGGCAGTTTGTATCCGGGAAAATGATTGCAGAAATTGTGACAGACAGCCAAGGTTGACGGAGCTTGTCAAAAACGGTAAGACGTATTGGGCTCTGTCAGAAAACTGCGAAACGACATTGTTTGCCGCCAGGCCGTTTGCCGCAGCCCAAAAGGCTTTTGATGTGCGGGCGGATTTTTATCGTGCGGATTTTTGTCTGCGATCCTATACTTTGCCGCAGATACGGAGCATTTTGCAAAATTTGAAAGATTTTGTTGATCCGGAAGGATGTGAGGCGGCTAATTCAGGCAGACGCAATGAAATGTTTTAACAATCGGAAAAATCCGGACGGAACTCGGGAAAAGCCGATGTCGCACGGAATCAGTTTATTATATTGAAAACGAATAAAAGGTATAAGATGACCATAGCATAGGCGCCGGCAAAAATATCATCGAGCATTACGCCCCAGGCGTTCCGTATTTTGCGATCGGCCCAGCCGACGGGTTGGGGTTTAAAAATATCAAAAAAACGAAACAGAATAAAGCCGCAAAGATAAATAAGCCAGGTATCCGACCTGTTTTGTAAGTGGTTTGCCAGCAAAGCAAAAGTCAGCAATTGTCCCGCAACTTCGTCGATAACCACGAAAGAAGGATCATGCGGCGTTTGGGTCAGTACTTTACCGATACTTAAAATCCCTAAGACAGAGGCAATCAAGACACCGCCGATAATACCGCAAAAGCCGTAATAGTAGGCAAGTCCGAAAGCAACGGGTAAGGTGGCCAGAGACCCCATCGTACCGGGGGCAATTTTGGAATAACCGATTTTAAAAAAAGTGGCGATAAAAAAAGCCAGACGCAAATTCATAAATATTCTCCGAGTAAAAAACGTCTGTATTATAGAAAAACTTAAAAATTTATACAATATCTTGTTGCAGTTGATAACAGTGAATTTGAGGCTTGAAAAGCCGAGGGCTTTTTGTTAGCCTGACGGTGCTGTATAAAATGTGACGATATTTTCAGAAAAGGTGTATGACAATGAAAATAGCTATTATCGGAACGGGCTATGTCGGGTTGCCGACGGGCGTCGGTTTGGCGGAATTCGGAAACGATGTGGTCTGTATTGATAAAAACGAGGAAAAAATAAAGGCCTTGACGGCCGGTCAATTAACAATTTTTGAAGATGGTCTGGTTGATCTCTTTCAAAAAAATGTCGGCAGAGGAAAATTACGCTTTACCACCTCAACGGCGGATGGTGTTAAAATGGCTGACGTGGTTTTAATTGCCGTCGGTACGCCGCCGGATCCGGTGACCAAAGAAGCCGATTTGCAATATATTTACGCCGCGGCGGCCGAATTGGCACCGTATTTGGATGGTTACACGGTTGTTGCGACCAAGTCAACCGTACCGGTCGGTACGGGGGATGAGGTGGAAAAAATCATCCGGCAAAATAATCCGCGGGCGGAATTTGATGTCATTTCGTTGCCGGAGTTTTTGCGTGAGGGTTTTGCCGTACATGATTTTTTTGCGCCGGACAGGATTATTATTGGAACGGACAGTGACAGAGCCGCCGCAGTGATGAAAGAATTGTACAAACCCTTTGCGGATAAAACGCCGATATTATTCGTTAAAAGGCGTTCGGCCGAAACAATCAAATATGCCTCAAATGCGTTTTTGGCTCTGAAGATTCATTATATTAACGAGATGGCCGATTTTTGTGAAAAAGCCGGAGCCGACGTCTTTGATGTGGCCAGAGGAATGGGGTTGGACCAGCGTATCGGTCACCGATTTTTGAATCCGGGGCCCGGATACGGCGGCAGTTGTTTTCCGAAAGATACCAATGCCATGGCTTGTATGGGACGGAAATACGGTGTGCCGCTGACATTGATTGAGGCAGCCATACGCGGTAATGATTTGCGTAAAACGAAAATGGCCGAACGTGTTTTGAAACAAGTTAAGGATATAAAACAGGCTAAAATTGCGGTTTGGGGTCTGGCATTTAAAGACGGCACGGATGATGTGCGCGAATCACCGGCATTGCAAATTGTTGAGCAAATGCTTAAAAACGGTGCGTGTTTGCGTGTGTATGATCCGCAGGCGATGGGTAATGCCCGTAAAATTCTGGACAACAGGGTTGAATATGCGTCATCAGAGCTGGAGGCAGCCAAGGATGCCGATGTCGTGGCCATATTGACCGAGTGGAAGCAATTTTCCGAGGTTAATTTGACTGAGCTTAAAGCGATTATGCGTCATCCGAAGATTGTTGATTTGCGCAATATGCTCAAAGACAAAAATCCGGAAAATTACGGTTTTGATTATCAATGTATAGGTAAATTGTGAGGCACTGTTAACGGGGAATATTCAGGCGGGGTGTTTTATTTGTTGGGCGGCATTGTTGCCGCTGGAATAAAAATGATCGATAACCCGAAAGTCGAGGCATATGCCGATAAGACAGAGCTTTGAGGTATATGCTGCGGGTGCTTGTGGTTTAATCTTATTAAATGGATGCAAAATCCAAAAAAAATGTTTATAATGAAGTAACCATTGGCCAGTAAAGGAGAGAGAAAATGCAAAATATTGTGCCCGAAAAATTAAAAGCCGGCGACGAAATAAGGGTTATTGCTCCGTCGACCAGTATTAAAATCATCGGGCCGGATTGCCGACAGATTGCCAAAGAACGATTTGAGGCACTCGGACTTAAGGTTCGTTTTGGCAAAAACACCACGGACGACAATTTTGACCTGATGGCTTCGTCGGATTTGCACAAAAGAGCCGAAGATATTATGGAGGCGTTTGAAGATAAGAACGTTAAAGCGATATTTACGATTATCGGCGGTTATAATTCCAATCAGGTTTTGCCTTTTCTGGACTATGACATTATTCGTCGGAATCCGAAAATTATTTGCGGTTACTCGGATATTACCGCGTTATTGAACGCCATTCGCAGCCGGACGGGGATGGTGACCTTTTACGGGCCGCATTATAGTTCTATTGGTATGAAACACGGCAATGAATATACTTTGGCAATGCTGCGGCAGATGTTGTTTGAGGGCGGCTGTGACTGGCAGGCGGCAGCGGAATGGAGCGATGATTTGTGGTTTATTGATCAGGAAAAGCGCGAATTTATCAAAAATGACGGCTGGCGTGTCTTACACTCCGGCGAAGCCGAAGGGCATTTGGAGGGCGGTAATTTGCAGACATTGTTTTTGCTGAGCGCAACGCCTTATCAGCCGGTATTTACACCGGATACGATTTTGGTCTTGGAAGATTGTTTTGTGGCGGCGGCTGCCGATGCCAAATGTTTTATGAATCGTTTGCAATCTTTAGCGCAGAGGGAAGATTTCGGAAATGTCCGCGCGTTGCTTATCGGCCGGTTTCAAAAGGAATCGGACGTTAGTCGCGAAAAACTTGATTTTATCATTAATCATATTCCGCAATTGAAGAATTTGCCGGTTATTGCCGATATGGATTTCGGGCATACGACGCCGATATCGACCTTGCCGCTCGGAGGGCATTGCGTAATTAAAAACGGGCAGATTAAACTGAGCTGGTAAAATGCCTGATTTTGCTTTTGAAGATAAACTGAGCGGAATGGTTGCCGGAGTGGACGAGGCCGGACGCGGGCCTTGGGCCGGACCGGTGGTGGCAGGCGCGGCGGTGTTTTTGACACGGGATGTTGAGGCTTATTTGCTGCAAAATCTTGATGATTCCAAAAAAGTAACCGCCAAAAAGCGCGAGGTGTTGTATGAAAAGTTGCTGGAAACGCAGGCGCAGGGGAAGATGCTTATCGGAATCGGGCAGGCCACGGCGGAAGAAATTGACCGGTTTAATATTTTGCAGGCAACGTTTTTGGCTATGCGGCGCGCGGTTGAGGCTTTGGGAAAAATACCGGATTATGCCATTATTGACGGTAATCAAAGGCCAAAAGATTTTCCGTGCCGTTGTATGCCGCTGGTTAAAGGCGATGCACGTTCGTACTCGGTGGCGGCGGCATCAATCGCCGCTAAGGTTTTTCGCGACCGATTGATGCGCGATTTGGCAATAAAATACCCGTATTACGGGTTTGAAAAAAATGCCGGCTACGGTACGAAAGTGCATATTGATGGCTTGTATCGGCACGGTGTTGTTGCCGGTGTGCACCGGATGTCTTACCGGCCGGTACGAGAAATTTTGACGCGGGTTGCTTAAGTTTTTCCTTGACGGTTGAAAAACAACAGTTTTATTTTTTTTAATTTTTTCCTTTTTACTTGTTAATAAATTTATAACCATCTTTAAGTCATACTGGGGTGCAGAATGGCGTTAACAGCTGGATGGTTGAATAATGAATAAAAAACAAGTCCGGGCGCTTTGGGATACAGTCATCAATGATGATTGCATCAAAGCGATGAACGAGATGGAAGAAAAATCGGTTGATTTGATTTTTGCCGATCCGCCGTATAATCTCCAACTCGGGGAGGCCTTACTGAGGCCCGATAACAGCAATGTCAGCGGCGTGTACGAAGAATGGGACAGCTTTGAAAGCATGGAGGCCTATGATGAGTATACCAAAGCCTGGATGAGCGCGGCGCGGCGGCTTTTGAAAGATGACGGCGCTTTGTGGGTTATCGGCTCGTATCACAATATTTTTCGGGTCGGACGGATCTTGCAGGATATGGGGTTCTGGATATTGAACGATATCATCTGGAACAAAGTTAATCCGATGCCTAATTTTAAGGGAACGCGTTTTACCAATGCGCATGAAACGTTGATTTGGGCATCCAAAAGTCAAAACTCCAAATATACGTTTAATTATGAAGCCATGAAAGCTTTGAACGAAGATACGCAGATGCGGTCGGATTGGCATATTCCGCTTTGTACGGGGAAAGAACGCCTGAAAGATGACAACGGCGGTAAGCTGCATTCGACGCAAAAACCGGAAGCATTGCTGTATCGCGTGATTATGTCCTCGACCAAGGTCGGAGATGTGATTTTGGATCCTTTTTTCGGGACGGGGACAACTGGGGTTATTGCCAAAAAACTCGGGCGGCATTTTATCGGTATTGAAAAGGATGCCGGCTATGTTGAAGCTGCGGTTGAGCGGATAGCTGCGGTCAGGTCTGTTAAAAACAAGGTATGTTTGGAATATTCCTGTAAGAAAAAGTTGCCGCGCGTGCCCTTTGGCAATGTTGTGGAGCGCGGACTTTTGGAGCCGGGTGATATTTTGTATGATGCCAGTCGCAAACATTGTGCGGTGGTGCGTTCCGACGGAACCTTAAAAAGCGAAAATGCCGAAGGATCTATCCATCAGGTTGGTGCAGCGGCCGAAAATGCTCCGGCCTGCAACGGCTGGCTTTATTGGTATTACGAAAATGCCGATAAGGAATTGGTTTGTATTGATGCGTTGCGTGCCGTTTTAAGAGCGGAAGCTGAAAATTTATAAAAAATTTGTTGTGCAAAATGCAAATTTGGGCTATATTGAGTCCAAGTTTATATTTTTTGTAACCAAAGTTTTGTCAATATGCGTAAATGGCCGGATAGAAACAGGGCCGCGTCCGATTTTAAGTTATCCGTTTCCGGCAGAACGGCAGAGACGGGTAACGGCGAGAATTATGCGGCGATTGATTTGGGAACCAATTCGTGTCGGTTGGTGATTGCGACGCCGACGCCGTCGTCGTTTAGGATTGTTGAGACTTTTTCGAAAATTACCCGCCTGGGAGAAGGCATTATTAACAATAACGAATTGTCACATACGGCTATTCGGCGGACAATCAATGCCTTAAGGGTTTGTGCCGGTGTTTTGGAAGAATATGCCCCGATTATCAAAGCTCGTTATGTGGCAACGGCGGCCTGCCGGCGGGCAAAAAATTGCCGCTACTTTTTGGAATTGGTTAAAAAAGAGACCGGACTGACGATTGAAACGATA
Organism: uncultured Pseudomonadota bacterium; assembly: GCA_949295085.1. Classification (GTDB taxonomy): domain Bacteria; phylum Pseudomonadota; class Alphaproteobacteria; order RF32; family CAG-239; genus CAZU01. The sequence goes on along the minus strand of CASFJS010000003.1, from coordinate 53,196 downwards.
TCGTCACAAGAAGAGGCCAGGTTGGCGGTGGTCGGGTGTATTCCTTTGTTGAATCGTCATATTAAAAGAGCTTTGGTTTTTGATATCGGCGGCGGATCGACAGAAGTATCGTTGGCACGGATGACGAATTCCGGAAAGACGGTTATTGAAGGCTATGTTTCATTGCCTTACGGGGTGGTGACGGTGGCAGAGGCTTTTCCGAACCATGATATGACGGATTTGGCGTATGCGACGATTATTGAACGGACACATAAAATATTAGCCGGCTTTGAAGATAAATATCATATATCCGAGGCGGTTGCGGCACAAGAAATACAGGTTTTGGGAACATCCGGTACGGTGACGGTTTTGGGCGCCGTGCATTTAAACCTGCCGCGTTATAATCGCTCGGCTGTTGACGGTTTGGCTCTGAGTGTTCATGATGTTAAGAAAACAATTGTCAAAATTAGGCGAATGGGCGATGAGGGACGGCGTAAACACGCTTGTATCGGGATGCAAAAGGCGGATCTGACAATTGCCGGCTGTGCTATTATCGAGGGGCTGCTTTCGTTTTGGCCGATTTCGGAGATTACGATTGCAGACCGCGGTATTCGCGAGGGTATTTTGTTGGATATGATGCATGCGGAAAAACAAAAGAAAAAGGCCAGAAAAAAATTTCGGCCGCGTTATCCGTTTATCAAAAAAAATCGTCGTCGTTTTAATGATAATCAGAAAATACAAGAGGCCGTTAATGACAAATAAAACTTATGCGGGAATTGATTTAGGGTCAAATTCATGCAGGTTGTTGATCTGTGATGAAAAGGGAAACAAGCTTTGTCTTAAAAATTATCCGACCCGGTTGGCGGAGGGAATGTATAAAGAAAACAAAATTACGTCGGAGGCTTTTGAACGCGGGCAAAGGTGTTTTTTTGAATGTCGTCAACTGCTGGATAAATATAATGTTGAACCGCAGAATTTGCGCGCCGTGACAACGGCAGCCTGCCGGACGGCGGCCAACGGCCGGGAATTTGTGAAGAAAATTTTTGACGAATCCCGTATCAGACTCGAAATTATAGACGGACTTGAGGAGGCAATGCTCAATTTGAAAGGCGCAGCCGAGCATGTCAGAGGTCAAAGCAGATATCTGGTTGTGTATGATTTGGGCGGGGCTTCTACTGAAGTAACTTTAGCGACCAATGATGAAAACCCGGAAATCGTGTACAGTGTTTCAATTCCGTGGGGCGCACGTAATGCGTCAGAAGCTTTCGGGTTGGTGGAATATTCCGAGAATGCCGCCGGCAGGTTGCGAGCAGAAGTGGATAGATATATGGATGATTTTTTGGTCAAAGCCGATTTGGCAAAGCATCAGGATATTTGTTTTGTAGCAACTTCATCAACGCCGCTCAGGCTGGTTTCGATGATTAAAAAGTTTGGCGATTATGATCGTGAAAGAGCCGACGGCTTGAAAATGACGCGTGAGGAAATGGATTGCGCGATTGACGGGTTGTTGAAAGCCAAACAAAAGGTTTTGGCGCAAAATCCGTATATCGGAGATAAACGCTCATATATTTTTATTGCGGCTTGTGTTATTTTCCGGCGAATTTACGAAAGACTCGGAATCGAGACCGTAACAGCTTCGCTCAAAAGTGCCAAGGATGGTATTGTTGCCGAGTTGATGGCCAGAGATAAGGAAGTTGGTAATGGTTAAAGGGCATAAAGCGGCTGACGTTATCGGCGGCCGGCATAATCTGACGGTTAAACTCAAAACCGGAAAATATAAAAAAAAATCATCTAACCAATGGTTAATGAGGCAATTAAACGATCCTTATGTGGCGGAAGCCAAACGGCAGGGGTATCGTTCGCGGGCGGCGTTTAAGCTGATACAGCTGGATGAAAAATATCATTTTTTGGGCAAAGGCAAGGTGATTGTTGATTTGGGGTGTGCACCGGGCGGTTGGACCCAGGTGGCGGTTGCGCGCAACAAAGGCAGCGGCAAGGTTGTCGGTATTGATATTTTAGAGACTGAGGCCGTGCCGGGAGCCGAGTTGATTTGTCAGGATTTTACCGCTGAGGAGGCGCCGGATAAATTAAAAACTTTACTTAACGGCGAGGCGGATATTGTGATGAGCGATATGGCCGCCAATACGACAGGACATCAACAAACCGATCATTTGCGAACCATTGCTTTGGTGGAGGCCGCTTATGAGTTTGCCAAAGAGGTTTTGGCCGAGGGCGGAATTTTTATTGCCAAAGTGTTTCAGGGCGGCGCCGAAAGCGGGCTTTTGGCTGATGCCAAGCAGAATTTTGCCAAAGTCGGGCATTTTAAGCCGGCGGCCAGTCGCAAGGAATCGCCGGAAACGTATCTGGTGGCTTTGGGGTATAGAAAAAAACAATGAGGAAACCGGCCAATGCGCTTTATTGTTTGACAACCGGTATTTTTTCGTATAGTTTCAGGGAAGCGATATAGTTATTTATAAACCATTAAAATAAACATTATTATGGAACGCGTTTTTTTGTCCGCCAAAAGAATTTATCTTGGCGGGAGAATGAAGGGTTTACCACAAGACAATCTGACACCGGATATTGTCGCGATGTATGCAGCCAAGGCGTTGGCCGAGGAATGCAGAGTTGTTGAGTCTGACGGTCGCGAAGCCATTGTTCCGTTGAGGAAAGGCCTGAGTGCGTTAAAACTTTCGGCTTTCAGCGGGATTAAAACGGCGGATGGCAAATTGGCTACCATTTTGGTTGTTGCCAGAGGCGGAATCTTCGGGTTGTTTCTTTACAGAGAGGGCGACGATTATCTGAGCGAGATGATTGATCCAGCGGTGGAAACACCGGTAGAGATTGTTGAGGGTGAAAGATTTGTCAGGTAAGCAGAAAGTGAAAGGTGCCTTTGAGGTGCCTTTTTTTGGTTTAAAAACGTTGCTTTTGGCGCCTCGATTCTTTATACTTTCGGAAAAATCGGAGAAAAAAGATGCAAAACGGAGCCCGCTATCAGGCTGTATGGGAGATTTTGACCGCAGTTTTTGAAGATAAAATTCCGGCGGATAACGTCATTAACGACTATTTGCGCAATCGTAAGTATATCGGTGCCAAAGACCGGCGGTTTATTGTTGAGCGGGTCTGGCAGATTATTCGCAACCGGATGAAACTGGAATTTGACGCCGGCAGTCGTGAATCGCGCAAAATTTTGCTTTATGCGGTGCGCGACAGGTTGGCGGAAGTATTTGACGGTTCAGCTTACGGAATGGCGCCTCTGCGTGAGGAAGAAAAGCAATGGCTGGCGGAAGAAAACGAAAAGCCGTATCCGGATTATGTCGAAGCCGAATGTCCGGCATGGTTGTTTGCTAAAATCAGGGATATGGCTTTTTGCAAAGCCTTGAACCAGCCGGCGACGACCGATGTGCGCGCGCACGGTATCAGTCGCGATGAGCTCAGGCATAAATTGGCGGCGGAAGGAATCGAGGCGGTTGCGGGCGTTTATGCGCCGCAATGCCTTAAAATAAGCGGGCGTTTGGTTCTTAATAATTGTATGGCCTGGCAGAATGGCGAGATGGAAGTGCAGGATGAGGCCAGCCAGGTGGCGGCGCTGTTGGCCGATGTCAGGCCGGAGCATAAAATTATTGATTATTGTTGCGGCGCCGGCGGTAAGGCATTGGCTCTGAGCGATATTTTGCACAATGAGGGGCATATTCTGGCTTATGATATTGATGCCAAAAGACTGGAGGCTATTAAGCCGCGAATGATGAGGCTTAAAGTTAAAAATATTGAATTGACGGATATTATTGCCGACTCGGATAAGGGCTTTGACCGGTTTATTTTGGATGTTCCCTGTTCGGGCAGCGGTACCTGGCGTCGCGCGCCGGATGCTAAATTCCGGTTGACGAAACAACGGCTTGACAGCTTGAAAAATATGCAGGCGGAACTTTTGGGTATTGCCGCAAACAAAACAAAACCCGGCGGCCGCATTATTTATATGACCTGTTCGATTTTACATGAGGAAAATGAAGAACAGATTGCAGCTTTTTGTCGTCAGAATAAGAATTTTGCTCCCGTTAACATTAAAGAATTGTGGCAGCAAAAAATTGCGGCTCCGTATCCGGTCGGCGATGAAAGGTATCTCAGAATGTCGCCTTTGACAACCGGAACGGACGGATTTTTTGTGTGCGTTTTGGAAAAAAAGTTTTAGGATTTGGCGTTTTGCCGGTAAATATAAGAGAGAATTTCGGCAACGGCGGCAAAAGCCTCAACCGGAATTTCCTGGTTGATATCAACGGCTTTCAGAATCTGCAGTAAGTCGGAATCTTGGCGGATTTCGATACCATTTTCTTCCGCCAGAGCGATAATGCGGGCGGCTATGTCGCCGCCCCCTTTGGCCAAAACGACCGGCGCATTGTTTTGGGCGCTGTCATAGCCGAGCGCAACGGCATAATCGCTTTCATCTGTGGAAAAAGATGATGCGGCGTTGTCTTTGGGGGCGGATGTGCTATTATCCTTAACAGACATGGGAGGCTCCAAACATTAATCCGCTTAAGATAATAGGTGTTGCCGGGGAGTTTGACAAGCCTTTTGTTTGGCATAGAACTTGCATGTCTTTCGGGTAAGGGAAAATCCGAAACGAATCAATTGGGGAATTGATTATGGATCTTAAAAATTTGACGGTTTTTAGTTTGGCGCAGCAGAATATGCGCTATTTGTCGGCAAGGCAAAAAGTTCTGGCCGAAAATATTGCTAATGCGGCAACGCCGAACTATTTGCCGAAAGATGTGTCCAAACCGGCTTTTTTGAGTAATTTGGAAGAAAACCGGACGAATTTGCCGCTCAGAGTGACCGACGCAAAGCATTTTGCCGAACTTAAGTCCGTGTCGGAAAAACGCAACAGCAAAGGTTTTGATGTCTATACGCCGCAGCCGAAAGACGCGCTGACGATAGACGGCAACGGTGTTATTCTGGAGGATCAGATGAACGAGGCCAGCAAAGCCAGTTCCGAATACAACCGAATGGTGACGATTTATAACGCCTATAAGAATATGATTGCAACGGCGACAACCAAAATTACGGGGTGATTTAGATGGCCGGTGATTTATCAATAAGCGCGGATATTGCCGCCTCGGGAATGAAAGCTCAGGCCGAACGGCTTAAAGTGATCTCGCAGAATATGGCAAATGTCGATTCAATTTCGGCGGAGCCGGGGGCTGAGCCGTATCGTCGTCAGGTGGTTAGTTTTGAAAACTACATTGATCAGGATACCGGCGCGCAAAAGGTTCGGGTTGACAAAATCGTGAAGGATATGTCGCCGTTTGAAAAAAAATATGAGCCCAATCATCCGGCGGCCGACGCGCAAGGTTATGTGTCTTTGCCGAATGTCAATCCGCTGGTTGAGATGATGGATATGAAAGAAGCGCAGCGTGTGTATGACGCCAATTTGAATATGCTTAAAACCGCGCGTGAGATGAGCTCTAATGTGTTGGATATTTTGAAATAAAAGGGGAATAAAAAGTGGTTAACAGTGTTGCAAATGCTTTGAATGCGTATCAGGCGGCGTTGAGCCGGATTAACGGTGCCGCTGCCGAACAGCCGGAAGCGGCTCCCAAGGCCGAGGCCAGTTTTGGGCAGGTTTTGCAAAATGTGGTTGAAGAAGCGGCGGATGCGCAGAAACAGGCAGAGATAACGACAATTAACGGGATTACCGGTAAGGCCGATATTCAGGATGTGGTTTTGGCCATTGCCAATGCCGAGCAGGCCTTGGAAACGGTTGTTGCCGTACGGGATACCGCTATCAGAGCCTATAATTCGATTATGCAGATGAATATTTAATCGGCGGTGTTGGCAGAAAGCAATCAGAGATCTTTGACCATTTTGGCAAAGGTAATGCCGCGTTCTTCAAAAATCTCGCCCTCCTGACGATAGCCGAGCTTTTCATAAAAGCCGATGACGTTGAGCATTGCGTGCATGATGATTTGTTTGTAGCCAGCGGAGCGGGCGCGCTTTTCGGCGTAACCTACCAGATCGCGGCCAATGCCTTCGTTCTGATATTTGCCGTCGACGGCGACCTGCATCATGCGGATGGTTTTGTCATCCAGAGGAATCAGCATCAGTCCGCCGATAAGCTTATCATCAAGGTTTTCAACACAGCCGATATGCAGATAATTAACTTCTTTGTCGCGGTGAGAATCGAGGAACTTGAGTCCCAGAGGTTCTAACAAAACCTTGTAACGCAGTTCGACAAGTTGTTCATAACGGCCGGAGCCGAAATCAATATCAATCATCTTACGCATGGCATATACTCCCCTAATAATTATTTTTTATTATGCCTCTTTTGTTTGTTTCCGTCAATGGCACAAATGAAAAAACAATACTTGCGTATTTTTAATTTTCGGTTATTTTATCGGATAATACAAATATATGCTTTAAGAAAGATTAAAAAAGAGATGAGTTGTCACCCGATTGATCTGATCCGCAATTTTGCCATTATTGCTCATATTGACCACGGTAAGTCGACCCTGGCCGATCGGTTGATTGAGGCTTGTGGCGGGCTGGAAAAAAGAGAAATGACCGAACAGGTGCTGGATAATATGGATATTGAACGCGAACGCGGTATTACCATCAAGGCACAGACGGTGCGGCTTAATTACAAAGCTAAAGACGGAAAGACGTATCAGCTTAATTTGATTGATACTCCCGGACATGTTGATTTTACCTATGAGGTTTCACGCTCGCTGGCGTCGTGCGAGGGATCAATTTTGGTGGTGGATGCTACGCAGGGGGTGGAGGCTCAGACGCTGGCCAATGTTTATTTGGCGATTGACAATAATCATGAAATTATTCCGGTGCTTAACAAGGTTGATTTGCCATCGGCCGATACGGAACGGGTAAAGCAGCAGATTGAAGATGTTATCGGTTTAGATGCAACGGACGCGATTGAAACTTCCGGTAAAACGGGGCTCGGGGTTGACAAGCTTCTGGAGGCAATCGTACACCGACTGCCGGCACCGAAAGGTGATGAGAATGCGCCGCTTAAAGCATTGTTGATTGACAGCTGGTATGACAGTTATCTCGGGGTGATTATTCTGGTCAGAATCCACGACGGCGTTTTGCGCAAAAAAATGCCGATCCGCATGGTGTCGAACAATGCCGTGTATCAGGTGGAAAAGGTGGGCGTTTTTTTGCCGAAGATGAAAGATGTCGACGCGCTTTATCCCGGAGAGGTCGGTTTTATGACCGCCAGTATTAAAAGTGTCGGTGATTGCCATGTCGGTGATACGATTACCGATAATAAAAATCCTTGTGCCGCTCCGCTTAAAGGCTTTAAGCCGTCGGTACCGGTGGTATTTTGCTCGATTTTTCCGGTTGATTCAAGCCAATACGGAGCCTTGAAAGATGCTTTGGCCAAGCTCAAATTAAACGACGCCAGTATTGATTATCAAAACGAAAATTCGGCGGCGCTGGGGCTCGGCTTTCGCTGCGGCTTTTTGGGCTTGTTGCATATGGAAATCATTCAGGAACGTTTGAGCCGCGAATTTGATCTTGATCTGATTACCACGGCACCGTCGGTGGCCTATAAGATACATCTGACCAACGGTGAGGATATTATGTTGCATAATCCGGCAGATATGCCGGAACCGACCAAGATTGCTGCGATAGAAGAACCGATGGTTAAGGCAACGATTATGGTGCCGGATACATATCTTGGTGCGGTGTTGAAACTTTGTACCGAGCGGCGCGGTACGCAAGATGAACTGACTTATGTCGGGAATCGGGCGATGGCGGTGTATAAAATTCCGCTAAACGAAATCGTGTTTGATTTTTATGACCGGTTGAAATCCATAACCTCCGGTTATGCCAGTTTTAATTACGAGCTGATCGGTTATCAGACGGCTGATTTGGTTAAAGTACAGATTTTGATTAATGAAGAACCGGTAGATGCCCTGGCTTTTTTGTGTCATAAATCCGAGGCCGAATCGCGCGGAAGGCAGATTTGTGAACGTTTGAAAGACCTTATTCCGCGGCATTTGTTTAAGATTCCGATTCAGGCTTGTATCGGCGGGCGCGTGGTGGCACGCGAAACCATATCGGCTCTGCGCAAAGATGTTACCGCCAAATGCTACGGCGGCGATGTAACCCGTAAGCGCAAGCTTTTGGACAAGCAGAAAAAAGGCAAACTCAGAATGCGTCAGTTCGGCAAGGTTGAGGTGCCGCAATCGGCGTTTATTGAGGCGTTAAAGACGCCTAATAAATAACTTTGCTTAAGTACAGGCCGCAGGCCGGAGCGGTGGCACCGGCGGCCGAGCGGTTTTTGGCTTCCAGAATGTTTTTTATATCTTCCGGCCGCAGCTTATGTTCACCGACGAGTTTTAAGGTGCCGACCATGTTGCGTACCTGATGGTGCAGAAACGAGCGAGCTTCGACCATAAAGACAATTTCATCGTCAACGGTTTCAATATCTAATTTATCCAGTGTCTTAACCGGTGATTTTGCCTGACAGGCCGCTGCGCGAAAAGACGTAAAATCGTGATGGCCAATCAGATATCGTGAACCGGCACGCATGGCCGCGACATCCAACGGAACGGGAACCCACCAGACACGGTTGCGGCGCAAAACAGAGGGGGCGCGGCGGTTTAAGATACGGTAGATATAACCGCGTCCTTTTGCGGAAAAGCGGGCGTGGAAATCACCTGAGACCGGCTCAACAGACAAAACATCAACCGGCGCTTCAAGCTGCCGGAGATGCGCGTTGAGAGCCTCGCGAATCTTCCATGGCTCCATGGAGGTGTCAAAATCCATGTGTGCTGCCTGAGCCAAGGCATGAACACCGGCATCCGTACGGCCGGCGGCGGCAATTTCGGTATGCTTGCCGCTTAAGCGTTCCAGCACGGTTTCAAGATATTCCTGTACCGAGGGGCCGTCCAACTGACGCTGCCAGCCCAAAATATTGGTGCCGTCGTATTCCAAAGTCAATTTATAGCGCATGTTTCGTCTCTTACATAAAATGAAAGGGGCATAGAGATTTATGCCCCTTTGAATTTGTTTTGGCAAGTTCTTTATTCGGCAGCTATTTGCATTGCGGTCGAAAAATTGAGCGAATCCTGAACCTCCCAAATAACCCGCAGCGCAGCCAAAGCCTGTTCGCCGGAAATACGCGGTTGCTCTTTACCGTTAATGCAGTCGGCAAAATGAGCAAGTTCCGAAGCCAGAGGCTGAGCCTGCATGATGAACAGATTTTCAACGCTGCCCTTTAGGCCATAGCGCATATTTTCCGGCAAGTCATTTTGATTAATGCCGTGCATGCGTCCTTGCGAGTGGACGGCGATGCTCTGGTTAATGAAGTCGAGATCAATATAATTGTCGTCCGTGGTTACGCTGAGCGTGCGGATGCGCGACTGGGTTATGCGTGAGGCCGTTAATACGGCTGTGGTTCCGTTGGCAAATTCAAGCATGGCGGTGATGTAGTCTTTGCCATTGGGGGATTTAGGTGTCCGAACAGCCGAAGCCTGAACGTTGATGACCGGTGATTTGACCAGAGATAAAATAACCTCGGCATCGTGAATCATCAAATCCATGGCAACATCAACATCGGTAATACGGCCGGAGGCTGCCGACATGCGCCGGGCCTCAAGAGAGCAGATTTTTGATGTATCGCTTAAAATTTTGTGCAACTGCTCAACCGCCGGATTAAATTGTTCGATATGACCGACCAGAAGTGTCACATCGCTTTTGCGTGCGGCAGCAATCAGCCGCTGACATTCTTCTTCGGTGGTGGCCAAAGGCTTTTCCATCAGGCAGTGAATGCCACGGCTCAGAAAAAATTCGCCGACATCGGCATGAGTAACCGAGGTGGTTACCACGCTGACGGCATCGACATTGGCCGCAACTTCGTCCAAAGATGAAAAAGCTTTAACGCCAAAAGTTTCAGCAGCCGCTGCAGCCGCTTCGGCATTGATGTCATAAACGCCGACAAGCTCAAAGCCGTTGAGGGTCTTGTATGTTCTTAAGTGATTTTTACCCATCATACCGGCGCCGATCACGGCAACTCTGATTGGATTTGTCATAATTTTTTACCTCTGTTTGTTTGTAGAAAGTTTATTTTGGTTTACATATACCAATTATTTTGGTAAAAAGCTTTTAAATTCTTGTTACATATTGTTACAAACACGAGGTGTCCATGATACGACGGCTGGTTTACGGATTGGTAGTATTGGGGAGTATTGGCTTTTTGGCGGCCTGCGCTACCGAAAAAAAATCGTTGGGAAATGTTTTGCAGACAAATGATCTGGTCTTTTCCGGGGCTCCCGAATCGATTTCCGGCAAGGTGACCGTTTATACGGCAATGGCCCGAGCCGCTAAATATCATGCGGATGCTTCGGCGCAAAATATGTTTAAGAAGATTTATGACGGACAGCAACAGAATCCCCGGCAGGTTGCGGAGAATCTGTTTTTTGCCGGGCATGAGAGCGACAAGCTTTATAATGCGGCAAGAGCCATGGATTTTGCCGATATTTATGCCATGAGCGTTTTAACGGATAACCGGCAGTATATTGAAAATATGTTGTATGCCAAATCGGCTCAGAATTTGAGTCTGGCGGCCATTAAAATGCAGCGCGAGGAAATTTTTGCGGCCAAGGCTGTCCGACAGATTGACCGGATGCAAAATCAGCAGGGGAAAATATTGCAAAGATTGAATAACAAAGCCGATACGGGCGAGGGGTTGACCGAACCGGAGATCAATTATCGTAAAGAGCTTGAGGTTGAACTTAACCGGCTGGGCGAAATCAAAAAACAATTGTTGTCGGCGCAAAAGGAGTATCGACGTTTGATTAAAACAACCGGTGGTGATATTAAGGCCGAGGGCAAACGTTTTTATGAGCTGGAAGATTTTGATAAGCGTTATACGCCGGATATCTTTCAGGATACGGCGGTGGCCAGCCGGCGGGAATTTTCTTTGGCTAAAGAACAGTTGGGCGGGTTTAATGCCGCCAAGGCCAGACGGCAGGCTTATGTCGATTATCCGCCGGTTGCAAGACTTGATATTAACGGGTTGGAAATTGAGGACAGCCGCTATGAAAACGAGCTTTTTAACAAGGCGCGGAGAGTTACTTTTAATCTTTTTGATGCCGTGGAAGCATATCAAGAAAGTCCCGGTAAAGAATATTTGAAGCAAAAAGCTTTTGATGAGCTGGCAGCGCTGGTGATGACGCAGGTTGAGCTGGCCTATCGGTTGGTTGAAAAGGCTTCTTTTGATTATGATGCCAACCGGTATCGAATTGCCGAGCTTAAAAAAATTATCAGAGAGATGAAGAAAAAGGACAATGCGGCCGATTATGAAAAGGCCGACCTGCTCAGAAGGCAGGTGGATTTGGTGGCGGCAGAGCAGGAAGAAGTCAAAATCTTGGCCGAAAGAGCCGCGGCCTTGCGCAATTTGTATTATATGGCCGGATTGTCGCCGTTTGATAAAATCATTTTGAAAGGGCGTATAGCCGATATTGAAGATGTGTTGAAAAAAGCCTTTAACCGGGATATGGTTAATATGTTGTCGGCGGCCAAGGTCGAACCGCGCTGGGATGACGGTGGCAACGCATGGGCACATAAGGATAACTGGCTGGAGGAATTGATTGACGGACCAGATAAGAGAACAGCTAAAAAGCCGATGCAGGATTCAAAGCTCAAAGCGGCAGCGGTTTCGCGTATCCGTAAGCAGCCGGCGGGTCAATATACGGTTATGCAGCTGGGGTCTTACAGAGATATGGACAATGCCATTGCGGATCAGAAAAAATTGCGGGATCATGTGGACGCACTTTCGGCGTATGATATTTATATTGAGCAGGCCGTTGTCAACGGGGTCAGGTATAATCGGCTTATGTTGCGCCCGGAAGCGGATAAATTGCAGCCGCTGTGTGAGCAGATTATTGAGGCCGGATTTGATTGTATCTTGCGATAAAGTATTTGGCAAAGAGCAATTTTTGTATTATACTTGACAAAAATTTGGCTAAGCGGATTTTGGGTAAAAAAAATGACCGACGACGGTAAATTAGATATTTTACGCGAACGTATCAAGGAAGAACAATCCAGGTTTGACCAGGAATTGCAGAAAGAAATTGCTCAAAAAGGAGAATGGCATTCGGTGGCCAATCGTCGGGATGATGATACATCATCGTCCCTTTCGTTCAGGGGAAACGATTTGCGCTTTGTCGGCAAAAATCTGGAAAACGGCAGGTTTGCCGGCGAAAATTTACAGGGAGCCAACTTTTCGGTTGCGAATCTGACGAATGTTGATTTTTCGGGGGCCGATTTACGAGGGGTTGATTTTTCGGGGGCTAATTTGACCGACGCCAATTTGGCGGGAGCAGATTTGTCCGGGGCAATTCTGTCGGGAACGGTATTGCACCGCACCGATTTCAGCAAAGCAAAACTAAACGGGGTTAAGTTGGTTGATGCCGACTTGGAAGATGCTGTTTTACTTGGAATTGAAATTGATGAAATCGGTCTGGAAGAACTGCAATCATTGGTTGAGTATTTGGCAAAATACTATCCGCATAAACTTAATTTGCGCAAACTGAATTTGACCCTGCTGCATCTGGCCTCAATTGATTTGAGTCGCCTGGATTTGCGCGGAGTTGATTTTACCGGAGTTGATTTTACGGGGGTTAATATTACCGGACTGGATTTGAGCGAATGTATTATTACGCCGCAACAAATAGCCCAAGCTTTGGGACGTGTTCCGAACAAGGAAGAACTGGCTCGGATATTGGCGCCCAAGAAGAAAAAACAACAAGCTTATAGCGGAATGGATTTTACCGAGCTTTTTTTAGGTAACAATAAAGAGTTTGGCGTGTTGGATTTTCAGCATGACAAAGGTGTCAGTATAGAAACACTTTTGAAAGCCGGCAAAAAGGTTTTCGGTAAATCGGCCAAACCGGAAGTTAAGGATGAAAAAAGTCTGGCCGAAGCCAAAAGCAAAGAAGAATTGCAGGCCAAGTCGCATAATGAGGAATTGCGGCGGATTATTGAAGAACGCAAGCAAAAGGAGCTTGAAGCCCGTAAGGCCATGAAAGAAAATCTGGAGCAAGAAAAGCAGAAAAACAAGGATAATCGCGAGAAAATGATTTTGGTGCGCGATGCCGGACGAGGGCGCTGATATAGATGAAAGATGTCCCGAATATTCAACAAGAAAAAAGCCGCGTCAGAGCATTGGTTAATGTCGTCGCGGTTTTTGTTATGATATATTTGGTTTTTTGGGGATTGTCCGGAGTTTGTTTCGGTCTGGTGGAGTTGTCCGGAAGATTATTCGGAAATGTCTCCGGTTTTTATTGCCCTTGGGAAAAATTTTTTTGGCGGCCGTGGTCTGTCTTTGAAATATACGGAATATGGTGGCGGCTTTTGCTTGAAAATATTAAATCCATGAATATGCAGCCGGTTTTGTTGTTGCCGTTAATCGGGCCGGCCGGTCTGATAATAACGTTGGTTTTTATTCTTTTAGGAAGTCATTATTCGTTTCGCTTGTGGTATGTTCTCAATCATCGTTTTGCCGGTTTGAAAGATCTTGAGCATATGGGGCTTGGCCAAGAAATGTTTATGGTGCTCGGACGGTTTAAGGACTTGATTTTGAGCATACGGCCGTCTGATTCGGTTTTGTGTATCGGTGAGATGGGAACGGGAAAAACGTCAAGTGTTGCGATCCCGTCGGTATTGCGGTCGGATAACGCGTGTATCGTCGCCGTGGATATGACCGGGCTTTTGCCGAAATATACAGCCGGGTATCGCGCGACTTTGGGTGAGGTCTTTTATTATAATTGGGATTTGTTGGATGAGCCGGATAAAGGAATTTTTTATCCGCGCTGGAATCCTTTGTCACACGATAATCTGCCAAAAGATAAAGAGGAACAAAAGGCTTATCTGAGGCGGATAGCCGGATATTTGGTTGATGCGGATGATGTGGAAAAAGATGATTATTGGAATTTGGCCGTTCAGGCGTTTATTGTTTCGTTGACGGCTTATTGGCTGGCAAAAGATACACAGGCCAGAGCCAATGATTATTTTTTGGGAAAATTGATTGCGGGTAAACATTTGACGGCGGAAGAAAAAGATATTTTGCTCAGTTATTATATTCAGATGCCGCCGGCTTATGCGGCAGAGGCCATAGAAAATTTGAAACAAGGCCGGATGACCGAAAAAAATTATTTGCCCGTCGGCAGTTGGGCAGGGCTCCCCGAACAGTGGATCGGGCGAGAAGTTTGTTTTGCCGGCATGACCGATTGGCTGATTGATTGTTATATGACAGCGCAGGATTCCAGAAAAAGAGACTGGCGTGCGTGGGGTGCGTCTCTTTTGCAGGAAGCCGTTTTTTTTAGTTACGGAGATTTGGTGACGGACGGGATAAAGCAATTTTTGCAAATGTCGGCCAAACAACGGCAGATTGTGTTTGCCTGTGCGTTAAAGCCTTTTTGTATTTTTACCAATCAGGCTCTGCGGGAAAGAACCAACGGTAATGATTTTGAGATGGAAAAAATACGCGGGTTTTATGATACTCAAAAAAATTGTTGGCGGCCCGTAACCATTTACTCTTTGGCCAATACGCATGCCTCTAAGATTTTGAACCAGATGTTTTTGGATGAAATTATGTATCGCGGTTTGTATTTGAAAGAAAAGCAGGGGCCGTTACCGTTTATGTTGGTGTTAGACGATGTCGGGCATAATTTGCGTCTTAAAAATCTGACGGCGTTGTTGACGGTCGGCCGGGCCAGAAAGATGTCGGCATTGCTGTTGTGTAACAGTTTGAGTCTGGTTGAGAATACGTACAGTAAAGAGGAACTTGAATGTCTGGTGACCAATACAACTTATAAAATCATCAAAGCGCCGGATAACCGAAAATTGAGTCGGCAGTTGGATAAATTGGCTACTTTTGCCACCCGGTCGGTACAGATACCCCGAATGAAAGAGAGGATACGTAAAGGCAAATATTTTGCCAATGCATATTATTTTCATCGGTTGGCGCAGGATTTCTATGCTCATCGGCGCGTAAAGATCAATACTCGGGATTATCAGGTTGTTTTGGCCGAAGGATACTATAATCGGCCGATTTTGGCGGATAATATCTTTTTTGCGCAGGATGAGCGTTTTCGCCGGTTGGCTGTTTTGGACGCCGTGTATGGTCTACCGGCCGGAAAAATTGCGGGTAAAACATCGTTTGCCATGGAAACGCCGAAGTTGGCCGAGGTGTTTGAGCAAAAAGATTTGGGTGTGGAAGATCTGGTTGAGCTGGATCAGTATATGGATGTGGTTTTTGAGGAGATCAGATCGGAAATAGGTACCAAACAAAAAACGGCCAAATCGCTTGCACGAGAAGCGGTATCGGCGGCCCGTGTCGAAAAGGAAAAACAAAAAGTACAAGACGCCGAAAGCGATTGGTGGATGAAAGAAGATGCTTTTAAGACCAAATCGTCAGAGGATAAAAATCCGTTTAGTCCGAAAAAATAACTGTTCAACCGAAAGATTTTCTGTTATTGATTAATGTGTTGTTTGGGGCGAATCGCCACAATAATAACGGAAAGACGATGGAAGATACTTTATTTTCGGCAAATGTTAAACGCCCTTTGGCAGACAGGTTGCGCCCGAGAACTTTGGAAGAAGTGGTCGGGCAGGATCAGGTCGTGGGTAAAGATGCGCCGCTGGGACGGATGCTGGCGTCAGGTAAAATCGGCTCGTTTATACTTTGGGGACCGCCGGGATGCGGCAAGACAACGATTGCCCGACTGATTGCCGAACATACCAAGCTTTATTTTGAACAGATTTCGGCGGTGTTCTCCGGCGTGGCGGATTTGAAAAGAGTGTTTCAATACGCGCAGGAGCGGCGTGCCAATCAGGGAATCGGCACGTTGTTGTTTGTCGATGAAATTCACCGCTTTAACAAATCGCAACAGGACGGTTTTTTACCCTATGTTGAGGACGGCACAATTATTTTGGTTGGTGCAACGACGGAGAATCCGTCCTTTGAACTTAACGCGGCGTTGTTGTCGCGGTGTCAGGTGTTTGTACTGAACCGTCTGGGTGAGGATGACTTTGAGGTTTTGCTGCAACGGGCCGAAAAAGAGGAGGGCCGCAAGCTGCCGGTGGATGATGAGGCGCGGGCGTTTATGAAATCGGTGGCGGACGGCGACGGGCGTTATATTCTTAATCTGGCCGAAAGTGTGTGGAACTACGCCAAAGCCGATGAGGTATTTAATAAAGAGAGTATTGTCAAAATCATTCGTTCGCGGGCGCCGGTTTACGACAAAGGGCGCGACGGGCATTATAACCTGATTTCGGCGGTGCATAAATCATTGCGCGGCTCAGATGTTGATGCGGCGCTTTATTGGGTGGCGCGGATGATTTCTTCAGGAGAGGATCCAAAATATATTTTGCGACGCTTGACGCGCTTTGCGATTGAAGATGTGTCGCTGGCCGAACCCGGTGCGGTGGTGCAGGCAATTGCCTGTTGGGAAACTTATGAGCGTCTCGGTTCGCCGGAGGGCGATTTGGCGATTATGCAATTGGCGGCTTATTTGGCAACGGCGCCGAAGTCGGTCGGGGTTTATAAAGCAATGGCCTCGGCTTTTGCGTTGGCCAAAAAAACCGGTTCATTGATGCCGCCGAAAAATATTTTGAATGCGCCGACCAAGCTCATGAAACAATTGGGTTATTCCGAGGGGTATGAATATGATCCGGATTGTGAAGACGGATTTTCCGGCGCCAATTATTTTCCGGACGGTATGAAACGGGTTAAGCTTTATTATCCGGCTGACCGCGGTTTTGAGCGCGAGATTAAAAAGCGTGTTGACTATTTTGATAAGCTGAGGGCGGAAAAACAGCGGCAGAAAAAGGAGCCAGCCGATGAGTGAGGTTAAATTGGTACAGGTTAAGGCAGAAGATGACGGTATGCGGCTTAACCGATGGTTTTTGAAGTATTACCCGCAGCTGCCGTTGTCGCGGTTGCAAAAGTTGTTGCGCACCAAACAAATCAAGGTCGACGGCAAAAAAAGCGAAACGTCGTTGAAGCTTGCCGTCGGGCAGGAAATTCGGATTCCGCCGCTGAGTGATACACCTGTAAGACAAGAAAAGACGCGCCCGGCCGTGAAAGATGAAGCTTTTATTCGGTCGCTGGTGATTTATAAAGATGACAATATCATTGTGTTGAACAAGCCGTCCGGTTTGGCGGTGCAGGGCGGAACCAATACGCTGCGGCATATCGACGGTATGCTCGAGGCCTTGAAGTTTGATAAACCGGAAGCGCCAAAACTGGTGCACCGGATTGATAAAGACACATCGGGTATTTTGGTTTTGGCACGCGACCGTCAAAATGCCGAGTTACTGACCAAAGCTTTTAAGGGGCATGATTTGCAAAAAACTTATTTGGCTTTGGTTCGCGGATGCCCGAAAGCAGAATCCGGCGAAATTAAAGTGCCTTTGTTAAAGACCGGTGAAAAATCGCAGGCGGATGCGGAGGGTAAAAAGGCGGTTACTTTGTATCGGGTTTTGGATCATACCGGTAAAAAATTTGCTTTGGTTGAAGCACAACCCTTGACCGGACGCACGCATCAGATAAGGGCTCATTTGGAGTATATCGGTACGCCGATTGTCGGCGATGACAAGTATTTTGGCGGCAGAAGGGAAAAATTTGTTATGTTGAAAGATAAACTTTATCTGCATGCGTTCAAAATTGACTTATCACATATATATAATAAACTGGTCATAACGGCAGTGTTGCCGGAACATTTTGCCGAAGCGCTGAGTACTTTGGGTTTGCAATATAAGGAGTGAAATTTATGCGGCTGATTAAAAAAACGGCTTCGATTGTTTCGAGTATCATCATTATTTTGGCTATTGGCGGGTATGTGTTTGTGCGTAATTTTGATCTGAACCGCTATAAGTCCTATATTGAAGATATTGTTGCCAGGGAAACGGGGCGGAGTTTGAAAATTAACGGCGAGGCCAAACTGGGCATATCGTTTATTCCGACGTTGGTTGTCAATGATGTGGAGCTGTCGAATCCGGAATGGGCGTCAACCCCGCAAATGGTTAAGTTGCAAAAGTTGGAAGTCAAGGCGGCAATTTTGCCGTTGTTGAAAGGGCGTATCGTTATTGATAAGTTGATTTTGCAACAACCGGAAATTTATTTGGAGGCAGCGTCAGACGGACAGAAAAACTGGGAATTCATCAAAGGACAAACCACACAATCCAATACGGTACAAGCAAATGCGCAACCGCAAAAAAAGAGCAGTGCCGCGCCGGCTTTGGCAGCCGGGCTGATTGCCAAACAGGTCGAACTGACGGATGGAATTGTCAGTTATTTTGACGCCAAAAGCGGCAAAACAACAATGGTTCAAATTAATGCAATTACAATGGAAATTCCGGGGCAGGATGAACCGATGAATTTGAATATTGATGCGGTGTCGGACGGCAAAGAAATTGATGTGGTCTTGGAAGCCAATACCCTGGCCACGCTTTTGAATGAAGGAAAAGCCGATTTTACGTCGGAGATTAAGGGCTTGCAAATCAGGGCCAATTTGCAGGGAGCCGTTGAAGATATTTGGGAAAGTCCGCGTTATGCCGTTGAGGGCAATGTTTATAATCCGGCCGGTAATTTCGGGGCACCGGAAACTACTCTGGAAATGCGCGTGGACGGCGATATATATTCGGCCGATGTTGATATTCGCAATTTGAATGTCGCGACCAATATGGTTACCGGCAGGGTTGCGGTTAACTGGAGCAAGGCCCGGCCGCAAATCAGTGCGGATTTGACTACGGCGGTTTTTGATGTCAATTCGCTTCGTCAAAATGCGGTAACGGCATGGCAGTTTCCGTCATTAATCAGCGAAGCACAAGCATTGGAAATGGTGCCAAATGATAAAATACCGTATGAGTATTTGAATATGGTTGATGCCATGCTTAATTTTACGGCAGGTAAAATAGTGTTACCGAATCAAATGAATTTGACCAATGTTAATTTGGCTGCGCAGTTGCAGAATGGGGTGCTTGATGTCCGGAAACTGGATTTTGGACTCGGTACCGGTAAGATTACGGCAACGGCCGCCGTTAATGCTGCCGCACAGACGGTGAAACTTGATTTGCAAAGCAGCGGTATGAGATTGCAGGATTTGCACGAGCCTTTAGCGACAGGGGCTAACGGCAGTATGCAAATCTTAAGCGGCGGCGATTTGGATATTACGGCAGATTTGCAAAGCAACGGTGCGACTTATCGGCAATTGTCGCAAAATATGACCGGACAGTTTATTGCAATTGTCAATAAATCGGAGGTAAAAACCGGACGTTTGGAGTGGCTGGCAAGCAATGTCTTTACCAAAATTTTGCAATTGTTGAAGATTGATACCGATAAAAATACCAATATGGATTTGGCCTGCGCGGTGGTGCGCGCCGATATCGGCAACGGTAAGGCGACATTTCCGAAAGGAATCGTGTTTAACGGTTCTAAGCTGAAATTGGTGGGCAGCGGCGATATTAATCTGGTTAACGATCAGATGAGCTTTACCATTGCACCGACACTCAATAAATTAGCGGACGGAAATATTGCGCAAGCTCTGGCTTCGTTTGTTAAATTGGAGGGAACTCTGGAGGAACCGAAAATCGGTTTGGATACCCGCGCGGCGCTGACAACGGTGGTCGGGACAATGGCGTCCGGCGGAGCTTATCTCGGCTCCGAGGTATTGCTGAGCGGTGACGACAGTCCCTGTTATACGGCGCTGCAAGGGACATCCTACGCGGCAAAATTTCCGAAACCGAGCGGAGTTAAGGCAGCAACCAAGGATGCCTATCAGGATGTTAACCAAACGGCTAAAGATACGATGAAAGGTTTGGAAAATGCCGCTAAAAATTTATTTGGTGCTTTTACGGACAGCTTAAGGAAAGAAAACAGATGAAACAAAAACTTGATCAGGCCGTTACGGAAATCGCGCAGCATCGTGAGGATATTATTGCCAAGCTTTTGGAGTTTGCCAAAACGGATTTGCTGTTTTTTTGGGGTGAAAACCGCGAGTTGTTTTTGCATCAGCAAGAAAAATGGTTGCCGATTTTGGATTGGGCGGCTCAGGAGTTGAGGGTTAATTTGCAAAAGACCCATACATTGGATGTTCCGGAAAACAGTCAATTAAACGGGCCTTTGGCGCAGATGCTCAGAGCAATGAGTGACAAAGAACTGGCTTGTTATTATGCAGCCGCCTTAAACATGCGTTCGACATTATTGGCACTGGCATTGGTTAAGGGGCGGATTCATGCAGAAGAAGCCTGTGAGCTCTCGTATTTGGAAGAATTGTGGCAAAATAAATTATGGGGCAAAGACGAGGAAGCCGTTTCGCGCCGGCAGGAACGCTGCGAGGAACTGAAAGAAATTGAGAGTTATCTGCATTCATGAAAGATGTGGTTATCAGAGTCAGAGGGCGCGTACAGGGTGTCGGTTATCGGCGTTGGGCTGTGGCCAAGGCCGGAGAGATTGGCGGTATTTCCGGTTGGGTGCATAATGATTATGACGGTTCGGTCATGCTCAGGTTGCGCGGTGCCGACGATAAAATCGACGCGATGATGCTGGCGTGTCAAAAAGGACCCCTGTGGGGGCGGGTAGACAGCCTGGAGTTTGTTATCGGGCGGATAAGTGCGTTTTTGCCGCCGGTAGAGGACGGTGTTTTTAAGAGGATTTAGAGCCGCTTATCGGCGCTGTGGCAAAAGGTGCTTATCGGGCAGTTGGGGCAGTCCGGTTTTTGGGCTTTGCAGATATAGCGGCCGAACAAAACCAGCCAATGATTGATATGGCGGCGGTATTCATCGGGCAATTTGTTTAAATCGGCTTCAACGGCAAGCGGTGTGGCGCCGTCGCTTAACTCCAGACGCTTGGCTAAACGCAGGACATGGGTATCGACCGCAACGCTTGGTTCATTCCACCAGACATTGAACAAAACATTGGCTGTTTTGCGGCCGACACCGGGCAGGCTTTCGATCAGTTCGCGGTCATGCGGAACCTCGCCGCCGCATTTATCAACCAAAATTTGTGACAGAGCCATGATGTTTTTGGCCTTGTTGTTGTAAAGACCGATGGTTTTGATGTGTTCTTTGAGTTTGTCAATACCGAGAGCAAGCATTTTTTGCGGAGTATCAGCTAAGGGGAAGATGTTTGCCGTTGCTTTGTTCACGCCTTTGTCGGTACTTTGTGCCGACAGTACAATTGCGACCAGCAGGGTATAGGCGTTGTGAAACCGCAGCTCGCTTTTGGGAGCAGGGTCTTTGGACTTAAAGATATCAAGAATTTGACAGATTTCGTTTACGGGTCTCATGCTTTGACACCTCCGGCACCGGCGGCTTTGGGGGCGTTTTCATCCAGCGGCCAGCGCGGGCGCGGTTTGAAATCCAGATCGTTAAAGAGATCCTTTTGTGCCCGCTCGATACCGGCCCAGGCAATCATAACGCCGTTGTCGGTACAAAATTTTATCGGCGGTGCGGCAAAGATGAGATTTTCGGTATCGGCCAGCTGTTGCAGGTGTTCGCGCAGGTATATATTGGCGGCAACACCGCCGGCAACAACCATATAACGTCCTTGAGGACAACGTTGACGAAAGATGGCGACAGCTTTGCGCAGTTTGTGCAACAGGCAATCGGTGACGGCTTTTTGGAAACCGGCGCAAATATCGGCGCAATCACGCTTGCGCAAGACGGCGTGTTCAATCAGGCCGTCGTCGGCGTAGGATTCAATAATTTTGCGAACGGCGGTTTTGAGGCCGGAAAAAGACAAGTTGCAATCCGGTGAATTATAAAGCGGGCGCGGCAGAACAAAACGATCTTCGTCACCAAGCGCGGCCATTTTTTCGATAATCGGTCCGCCGGGGTAGCCAAGGCCGAGCATTTTGGCAACTTTATCAAAAGCCTCGCCGGCGGCGTCATCAATCGTGGTGCCGAGGCGCTCAAATTCGCCAACTCCTTTGACAATCAGAATCTGACAATGGCCGCCGGAGGTTAACAGCAATAAATAAGGGTAGGAAACATCGGATGTCAGACGCGGGGTTAAGGCGTGGCCTTCCAGATGATTGACGGCGATAAAGGGTTTGTTGAGCGCCAGAGCCAAAGCTTTGCCGGCCATGACGCCCACGGTAACACCGCCAATGAGTCCCGGACCGGCAGCGGCGGCAACGGCGTCAATATCCTGAGGTTGGCAGCCGGCCTGATGAAAAGCCGCTTCTAAAATCTCGTCAATATGCTCCAAATGTGAGCGAGCGGCAATTTCCGGTACAACACCGCCGAAATTTTTATGCTCCATCTGGGTTAATACCGCCGAGCTTAAAATTTGTTTTTTATCGTTAACCAAAGCCGCGGCCGTTTCGTCGCAACTGCTTTCTATTCCTAAAACCAACATGGGCGTTCTTCTTAAAATCCAATTAGTTCTTGCTTCTTTTTTTATATTGTATACACTATAAAAACAAGAATGCCAAGCCTTTAATTGCAGCAGCGGGAGGATGGGACATGAGCAAAAAAGATGAAGCCAAGAATGATAATCAGCCCTCCGTTAAAGGGGCCAGAAAACTTAAAATAAAACAAATTAGCGCGGCGATTGTACTGATTGCAGCGGCCGTTTTGGGCTACAAGCTTTGGCAGAATCCGCAATTGTTGTACCAGCTTAGAGATATATGGACCGAAAGACAAACCAAAGAGGATATTTATGAGCAACAGCTTAGCGGTTTGCAACAACAGATAACATCCTTGCAAGGGCAATTGGCCGAAGTGGGCTATCTGGCCGCACATCCGGATTTGTCCGGTATCAGTAAGCGAATCGATGATATTGAACAGATTAATCTTAACACAATTAAATCCAAGGCCGATGTCGGAGCCGTTTTGGGTTTGGTGATGCGAATGGATAATGCCGAAGGGCGACTTAATGATTTGGCAAAGGTTAGTGATGACAGCGCTTTAACGTTGACGGCAGCGATGTTGGTTAAGGATGCGGCTGCGCGCGGCGGCAGTTTTGTTTACGAGGCGGAAGTTTTGAGCGAGCTGGCCGCCGGTAATTACAAAATAGCCGGTGAAGTGGCCCGGATTAACGAAATTGCGCCACAGGGGGTTCCGTCATTAAAGGATTTGCAGCGGCAGTTTGCCGAAATTTATGTTGTACGCTATCTTCCGGAAGAAAAGACGGTGCCGGCCGGTAATTGGAAAGAACGTCTTTATCGGGAATTGGCCAAAGTGGTGCAGGTTAAACAGTCTTCGGAGATGACGGAGAAAGAGCTGAGCGAGGAAGATCGTGCGTGGAATATTGTTCGGGATTACGTGGATGACGGCGAAATAACACGGGCTTTGGCAATTATTCATAAACCGCTGAATGCCAAATTGGCAGAAGATAAAGATTTGGAGGGTTGGATTGAGGTGGCAGAGCGATATCGGGATTTTTATAATGATATATCACGAATTTCGGCTAATGCGCTGGCGGTGATGAAAGTGAAGTTTTTGCGGCACAAAGATGCCCCCAGATAAGGGTTAGACCCAAGACAGAACGGCGGCAAAAAATATCGGAATTGACAGGTTGTCGTCAATCTCTATTTTATCTTCAAAAACTTCGGCCAAAGTGGCTGTCAGACAGGCAGCAATGTTGACCCATCCGAACGGATGTATCGGCCAAAACAAAAGGTTGATGATAAGAGCCGAAGTAAAAAAAGCCAGAGTGCCTTCCAATGTTTTGTTCTTATATATTTTGATGCGGCCGACGGAACGTCCGATAAGAGCCGCCGCGCTGTCCGATATCAACATAACCGTTAAAGCAATGGTTCCAATCTCTTTGGAAAAGAAACATGAGCATAGCAACGATGAAAGCAAAACATAAATTGCGCCGGTAAATTGAAGATGCTCACGCGATGTTTCTTTGTTGCGCAAGGTGCGAAAGAACAGGACGCCGAATGATTTGCGAGCCCAGGTGTATTTCTTAAAATTTCCATATTCCAGAATAATGTTGCCGGTCAGGATAATGAGTAAAATGGGGATCAAGATCAGTTTGGGCATAAAGTAAATGGCCGCCGGTATCCATAAAGAGCTCAGGTGAATGGCCTTGCGGACAAGCTCTTTTTTGAAGGCTTTGTCGTGGCGTAACTGTTGATAGATAAGATCCGCATCCGGCCAGGCCGGAACATTGTCCAGCCGCCGTTTGATAGACTTAAAAATCCGGTTGTAATCCGGTTGTTTGTTTTTGAAATTCCACATTTTATTTTTACAATATACTCATTAATACTTTGGATATTAAAAAAACAAAAAAGTAAGCTCAAGTAAAAAAAGCATTCTTTGTGGATTAAAAAATTAAAAAAGTGCTTATATAAGTAAAGAGGAGAAAGATATGACATCAAAAGAAACAGAACATAAGATTAAAATTGCGCGCATCGGTCAACAAAAATATGTTGATATTGATGATAAGGATTTTGTTATCAGGCCACTTAAAAAAATGCGGCTGATTGATGTTGCCGACGGGCTTGATGATGAATGTGAGTTTGAAAAAAGCATGTATAATTTCGGCGATGAAGATGATCTGCCGGATTCCGACCGGGCTGTCGATATGCGTTGTAAAAACAGCTAAAAAAACCGGTCTTGCGGCCGGTAAAGGAATTTTGCTATTTATCTTTCTTGAGCTCTTCCTTATTGTTTAAGTAGGGGCTTTTGGACATGGCAATGACCAAATCGTAGATGTATTTGGCAACCTGCCGATTGGAAATTTTGTAGTAAGCACGTACCAACTCCAATGTTTCTTTTTTTTGCATTGGGTCGGCGTTAAAAACTTCCAAGTCCTCGTTTAAGGATAAATCTGCCGTCGGGTTGCTGAACATGCGCGGGCTCTGCATGGCAACCGATTTATCCATGTCTTCGTAGAAAAAACTAATCGGCGTTTCCATAACCACACTAAAATCCCACAAACGACTGGCGCTGACGCGGTTTAGGCCTTTTTCATATTTTTGAATCTGTTGAAAAGTTAAGCCAAGCAAATCGCCAAGCTTTTCCTGACTCCAACCTAAAAGGTTACGCCGCATACGAATACGATTACCAACGTGGATATCAATGGGGTTTGGTTCACCCAAAGGAGTTCTGCCACGGGAAGCTTTGCGCGATATTGATTTCATTTTTTAGTCCTTATCATAGAAAGTTCGTTACCTACTTTTATACTCCCTAAAAATAATAAAATCAAGCAAAAGGTGATAACGGCAAAATTACCCGTCCGGCCGTAAAAAGTTTGTACGGACGGGATGGCCGGTAGGGCAACGTCAAGAAATCCGACAGCGTTCAGAGGCAGAAAGGCTTGTTCAATGCCATAAGCCGTTATGAGGCCGCTGATGCCGTTGTTGGCGGCGCGCACGATGGTTATTCCTTCTTCAACTGCGCGTAATTTGGCTGCCGTCCAATGTTGGTAGGGGCCGGCAGAGTCGCCGTACCAACCGTCGTTGGTTAAGTTAATTAAAAAATCCGGCCGGTCGGATTGATTGATAATCTGGTGCGGAAAAATAATTTCGTAACAGATGGCCGCGCTGAATGTCGGCAGGTCTTTAAGGGCTATTTTTTCGGGGCCGTTACCTTGTCCGAAAGTGCCGATGGAATTGGCTATCGGACGAATGAAATCCGGCAAATGCTCACGAAAAGGGATATATTCGCCAAACGGCACCAGATGCGTCTTGTGATATAAGGCTACAATATTGCCCCGGCTGTTTATAACAGCCATGGAATTGTGCGGTACATACCAGTCATTTTGAGGGCGGTAACTTATCATGCCGGTGATAAGATAGCTGTCTTGCGGGATAATCCTGGCAGCTTGTCGGCGGTGATTGTCATCGATATCGAGCATAAAAGGAGAGGCCGTTTCTCCCCAGATAATCAGTTGCGGTTTTGGCAACGACGGAGAATCGCTTAATTGCAGATAGGTTTGAAAATTACCCTCTTTGGTGTCCGGGGACCATTTGAGTGTTTGCGGAATACTCGGCTGAACCAAACGTAAAATCGTGTTGCTCAAGGTTTTGTCGGCTGTTGCCAAACGGAAATACCCCCAAAGCCATAGTCCGCCAAAACAGATGAGCATACCGCAGGCAACCGCCGCTAAATTTTTGGCATTGCGTTGGTTTAGCCATAATCCGCCCAAACTGCAACCAGCCAGAGTGATTAATGATAAAAGGTAAGTTCCGCCAAAAGATGCCGCCTGAATCAAATTATCGTTAAAAGCCAGCATATAACCACTTAAATTCCAAGGAAATCCGGTGAAAAGAAAGCTGCGCAACCATTCAAAAATAACCGTAACGGCCGAAAAAGACAACCATTTTTGCCAGGGTCGGGAAGCATAATGACCGATGAACGCCGGAAAGGCAAAAAACAATCCGAAAAAACTTCCGGATGCCAGTAAAACAAAAGGATAAAGCCAAGCGAATTTTTCCGGCTCAATCAGCAGGGCATTGCCAATCCAGCTTAAGCCAAAGGAAAAATGAGCAAAACCAAAGGTATAGCCCAGAGTAAATGCTTTTTTGTAAGAAGGAGCTTTTAGCAACAGGTACAAAAGTAGTGAGAAGGCAATAACGGCGGCGGGCAGACAGTAAACCGGCGCAAAGCCGGCAACTGACAAAGCACCGGCCAAAAATGCAAAAATTTTGCCGTGAGAGGCTATGTAGGGCAAAAATTTTATGGTTGTTCTCCGGCGGATTGAGGCTTGATGATCATGACTTTTTTAACTTGGCAGGGATCAACATCCAAAATACGAAATTTTATTCCTTCATTGCCGTTAACCACCTCACCACGTTCCGGCAGGCGTTGAACCAGATTTAGAATTAAGCCGTTGAGGGTTTCAATTTCGTCGGCTTCGTCCGTGCTGAGTCCCCGATACAAGTCAACGCCGCATAACTCCTTGATCTCGTTGAGCTCGGCTTTGCCGTCGGCGATGATACTGCCATTTTGAGGATTATAAACCACAGCGGCTTCTTCGCGATCATATTCGTCTTCAATATCACCGACGATTTCTTCTAACAAATCTTCTATGGTAACCAGCCCGTCAATGCCGCCGTAATCGTCAACAACTGCGGCTATGTGGATTTTTTCCTGCTGCATTTCTTTGAGCATATCAAGGACTCTTTTTTCCGGCGACACAAATTTTATTTTGTCGCTGATGAGGTCTTCAACCTTCAGATTTTGTTGATTTTGCAGGACGCCTTTGACAACGTCGATGACGTGAACGATGCCCAAAATATCGTCAATGGAATCGCCGTAAATCGGAATGCGCGAGTGGCCGGCCGAAACCATTAATTCGGCAAGTTCCATAATGCTGCCGTCCTTTTGAAAAGCGACGATGTCGCTCCGGGGAATCATGGCGTTGCCGCATTTACGGTCGCGCAGATCCAACACATTGTTTAAAATAAGCTGCTCGTGGGCGCTAAAGTCATCATCACCGGAAGACGCCGCCTCTTCAATGAGGTCTTCAATCGTTTCGCGGACGTTTTCTTGCGGTTTGGGCTTAAACCAGCGGGTAAATATGTTGCCTTTTTCGGCAGAGGGTGTGCCATCATCTGACATGGTTGTTTGTTACTCCTTATAAGGATTGTCAATGTTTAGTTGTTGCAAAATATTTATTTCAAGCTGCTCCATTTCGTCGGCAGAGGCATCTTCCTGATGGTCGTAGCCAAACAGGTGCAAAATTCCGTGTACCAAAAGGTGGGCAAAGTGATTTTTGAGCGGCAGTCGTTTTAATTCGGATTCCGATTGCAATGTTTCCAGGGCGATAATGATATCGCCGAGCTCAACTTCGGCGGCCAGTTCCAATTCATCCCAAAAAAAATCATCGTCAATGTTGGCAAAAGACAAGACGTTGGTCGGTTTATCAAGGCCGCGAAAATCACGATTCAGAACTTGAACTTCGGCATTGTTGCTTAATTTCAAATTTATGTCAATCGGCCGACTAAAGCCGAATCCGGCATCAAGGTGGTGAGAGTCAAGATAGTCGAGAGCCGTCGTAAATACCTTATGAGCCCAGACATCAACTTCCGGCAGAGTCTGTTGCCAGCGCGGATCGTCCAGTAAAAGACACAGGTCGTTTTTATTATTCATCACCGTACTCTTTTTTGCTTTTTCGCTCATAAGCTTGCACGATTTTGGCAACCAGACCGTGACGAACAACATCCTCGGCCGAAAAACGTACCGACCCGATGTTCGGTGTGCCTTTCAGGACGTCCAGAGCATCGCGCAGACCGGAGATAACACCATGCGGTAAGTCAACCTGACTCAGGTCGCCGTTAACGACCATGCGTGAATTTTCGCCCAAACGGGTTAAAAACATTTTCATTTGCATCGGTGTGGTGTTCTGTGCTTCGTCAAGAATAATGAACGCATTTGAAAGTGTCCGGCCACGCATAAATGCCAGCGGCGCAATCTCGATTTCACCCAGGGTTAATTTTTTATCAACCTGTTCGGCCGGAAGCATTTCATAGAGAGCATCGTAGAGCGGGCGCAGATAAGGATCAACTTTTTCTTTGAGGTCGCCGGGCAAGAAGCCTAAATTTTCACCGGCCTCCACTGCCGGGCGAGATAGAATGATTTTGTCAATCGTACCCTCAAGCATCATGGATACGGCCAGGGCAACGGCCAAATATGTCTTTCCGGTGCCGGCGGGGCCAAGGCCAAAGACCAATTCGTTTTGCATCATGGTTTGAATATATTCCGCCTGAGTGGCCGAGCGCGGGTAGATATGGCGTTTTTTTGTTTTTAAGACCAGATTGCTCAAGTCCTGAGCTGTTTGACTGTCAAGGTCGCCGCCGCACATCCTGGCGGCTGCTCTGACTTCTTGCTCGCCGATCTCTATGCCGCGGCTGACTTTGTTGTATAAAACATCGATGGCGGTTTTGGCCTGTTCAATGGCGTGTCTTTCGCCCTTAACAGTGATGTTGTTACCAAAAGCGGCAATCTCGACTCCCAGACATTTTTCCAAAGTTTTCAGGTTGGCGTCCTGGGCACCGACCATTTGTTGAACCAGGGTGTTGTTAAATAATTCAAATGAAATTTCGGCCATGTTGTTGTTCCTCTGTAATTTCGCCAGACAATGCGTTCATTGTCGCATCTTTAATTCTAACACGAATAATTTTATTCAACAAGCTTTTGTCTGCTTTTGCATACAAATTTTGCATATACGGTGTGCGTCCGGTGAGTTGTCCGGGGTGGCGGCCTCTGTTTTCAAACAAGACGGGCATCGTTTTGCCTATGGAATCCCGGTTGAATTTTAACTGATACGAAAACAATTTGTCTTGCAAAATTTGTAATCGTTCTTTTTTGACTTTTTCTTCAATCTGGCAGGGCATCTCGGCAGCCGGTGTTCCCGGGCGGCGGGAGTATTTGAAAGAAAAAGCCTGAATGAATTTGACCTTGTCTACCAGATTTAGGGTGGCTTCAAAATCTCTGTCCGTCTCACCGGGAAAACCGACAATAAAATCAGAGGAAAAACCCAGCAAGGGGTTGGCCTCTTTGAGGCGGGCAATAATGTCCAGATATTGCGCGGCGGTATGCCGGCGATTCATGGCTTTAAGGATGGTGTCGGAACCGGATTGTACCGGCAGATGCAGGTAAGGCATCAGTTTTTTGATGCTGCGATGGCAGTCAATCAGGTCATTGGTGACGTCGGCCGGATAAGAGGTGGTGTAGCGGATGCGCTCAAGGCCGTCAATTTCGTTGAGGCGATGCAGCAGGTAAGCCAAATCCCGTTCTGTGCCGTTTTCGTCTTCGCCATGGTAAGAATTAACATTTTGCCCGAGCAGATTGATTTCGAGCGTGCCCTCGGCGACCAGCTTACGGGCTTCGGACAACACTTCGCCGACCGGGCGGGATGTTTCAATGCCGCGGGTGTAGGGAACCACGCAATAGGTGCAAAAATTGTTGCAGCCTTCCTGAATGGCCAAAAAGGAACAGGCGCCCGAACTTTGGTTGGCCGGTAAAAAATCAAATTTTGATTCGGCGGGAAATTCGGTATCAATAATTGTCCGGCTATGACGGCGGTCAAGATTTTTTAAAATTTCCGGCAGGCGATGATATGTCAGAGGACCAAGAGCAAAGTCAACAAAACGGGCTCTTTGGGCAATTTGTTCGTCTTCGGCCTGAACCACACAACCGACAACGCCGATAACCGTGTCTTTGCCGGCGAGAGCGCGTTCTTGTTTTATTTCGCAGATGCGCCCCAGATCCGAAAAAAGTTTTTCGGTGGCTTTTTCCCGAATATGACAGGTGTTGAAAACAATTAAATCCGCTTGTTTGGCAGAGGCCGCTTCCCGCATTCCCAAATCGTTCAAAATCCCGGCGATACGGTGCGAATCGTAAACATTCATCTGACAGCCGAAAGTTTTGATATAGTATTGTTTCATTGTTGTTTACAAATCTTGTTTTTACTTGAGCGCATTTTAAGTCATTCTGTTCGCATTTTCAAACTTTTTTTATGCTTTTCCTTATTTTAATTGAAATTTTAACAGATTTCTGTTATGGTCAAAGCGGAATTAATTTTTTGGAGATTGCCAATGTCGGGTTTTAATACGGAAAATTCAATAAATTATATCGCTCAAATGTCTGATGAGGAAAAAATCGTTTTTCTCAGGGTGTTGGTCGCGCTGGCCAGAATTGATAATAATTTTGACAATGATGAGAGAAATTTTATTAAAGATCTCGCGGTTATTTTCGGTATCGGCAAAGCCAAAACGGAGGAAGTTCTGGCTCCGTTGTCGGATGAAGAACTCATTCGCGAGGCCTCCAAAATCAAGAATCGTCAGGCCGCTTTGCAGCTCGTTAAAGAGGCTTGTTTGTTAGCTAATTCCGACGGTGATTTATCCGAGCGGGAAATTATTCTTATCGGTAAAATCGGACAAGCGATGGGTGTGGAGCTTGAGAAAATCGAGCAGATCAGTCAGTGGGTCATTGACCGGATTGTCTGGCTGGAGCAAGGCAAAGTTATTTTTGAGCAAGTCTGAGCTCGGATGACGGGGAGGAGCGTGTTTTCATGGAAAATATGATCATTAATTTGCAAGATGTTGATATTTCTCAGATGCGAGAGTTTGAGGAATATGCCGATTTTAAGGAACAGCTCGGATTTGAGCTGGATAACCGGCCGTTTGCGCATACGTATCTGCCGCCGGATATTAAGGTCCGGAACGAGGCGTTGAGCAACAGTCTGGCTAAAATGAATCCGCAAGATCTCAGGCAAAAGGCTGATGAGCTGATAAAGGCGCAACGGCTTGATGAGCGTCGTTTGGAACTGGTAACGCATATGGCTTCTAAACAAGTCGGGGATTACGGGCGCTTTAATGCTATGTGGAGCCCGATTTTATGGCAGTCGCTGGAGGATCGTTCACAGGCCAAGGTTAATGTCGGCCAACAGAAAATGGACGCGTTTGATTTGGACTTTTTGATTGCCGAAAACTTGCAACACCTGTATTCCGAAGAAGACCCTCGTGCCGAGTATTATGATTGGATTGAACGGCAGAAAAAGATTGAGGTGGATATTAATACCTGTGGCACGACGGAAGATGAGATTGCTCAACGCAACACGTTTATTGCTTTTTTAGATGATCGTGAAACGGAAATCAAGAGGGTTATATCACTTTACAGCGGAGCGGCGTTTAATCCGAACAGTCGGCAGCAGGCCGAAGCTCAGCAAAAGTTGAAATTTTTGACATTTAAATTGAGCGAGTTGTACCGTTTGCGCGAGAAGACCAAAGCGACGAAAGACCATGCCGACAGCCGGGAGTATTTTGCCAAACAGGAACAGAGCGAGCGGCAGGAGGCCGTTGCCGCAACGGTGGGAATTGCAACAATTGCTCTGGTTGATGAACTTGCCTCAGGTTTGGGTGAGCGGCGATTGGAGCGTCGCGGAATCGACACAACATCTTTGGAACACGGCATCGGTGAGAGTTTTGTCAGGTTGCGGCCGGAAACGCATACCCGGGAACAGGCCGAAAACAAAATCAGTACGGCCGTACGCAACAGAGAACAGATGTTGGCGATGTTGGAAGCCATGCGTAACGGACAAAGCAAAGAAGCGTGGCAAAGGTCACAGACTGAGCCGCGGACAGCCGATGATCTTCGGAACAGGGTGCAAAATTTGCGCGGGTTTACGGTGAAAAGGTATCAGGAGTATTCAAATGCAATGTCGGCCTAAAAAGTTGACAATGACCGGAATTTGAGGTATGCAAACAGACGAATGTTATCATAAACAGGGAGAATTTTGATGATTATTTTGGATCCGTTTTTGGAAGTTTTGGGCTTACTTGTTGATATTTACTTTAAAATCGTCGTGGTTCAGGTGGTTTTGTTCTGGCTGATACATTTTAAAGTGCTGACGCCGTCCAACAAATATGCTCAAAAAACGGTCGAATTGTTGGATAAGGCCACGGTTCCGGTTTATAATAAAATTAAATCAAAAGTTCCGATGGTCTTTTCGGGAATAGATTTTACGCCGTTTGCCGTTTTGCTGGTTTTGTATTTTATCGGCAGGGTGATTGTCAGTTTGAGGATTATGGTGGCCGGCTAGGTGTTTTTTGAGGTAACAGCACGGGGTGTGGTTATTCGGGTGCGGTTGCAGCCGAATGCGTCGGGTCGCCGGGTTGCCGGTATTTATGAGGGGGCAGACGGCAAAAAGTATCTTAAAGTCTGTGTTGTGAGTATTCCCGAGAAAGGCAGGGCCAATCAAGAGCTTGTGGAATGGCTGGCTAAAAAATTGAAGTTGGCCAAGTCTTGTTTGCGGATTGTTGCCGGCATGACCGAAAGGGACAAAAAAATTTTGATCGATTGTGAAAAGGAATATGTTTTGCCGGCGTTGGAGGCGTTGGCAAAAGGAGATTAGATGAGCGCACAAATCATATCCGGAAAAGAAATATCGGCAATATATCGGGAAAAATTAGCCGAAAAGATAAGGCAGTATCCGTCTGAGAATATGCCGGTTTTGGCGGTGATTTTGGTTGGTGATGATGAGGCCAGCAAAATTTATGTCCGCAATAAGAAAAAGGCAGCGGCCGAGGTTGGAATCGGTTGTGAGGTTATGGAGTTTTCTTCAACCATCGGTGAAAATGCTTTGTTGGAGGTTATTGATGAGCTTAACGATAATCCGCATATTAACGGAATTATCGTGCAGTTACCGTTGCCGAAGACGCTTAATTCGTTGAAGATTTTGTCTCGTATTCGTCCGGAAAAAGATGTTGACGGTTTTAGTCCGTATAATACGGGGCTGTTGTCCTATAATCATCCGGACGCTTTGATATCGGCCACGCCAAAAGGCGTTTTGGAGCTTTTGCTTTCAACGGGAATTGAACTGGAAGGTAAAAGTGCGGTGGTTGTCGGGCGGTCAAATATTGTCGGTAAACCGATGGCGATGCTGTTAACAAACCATAATTGCACGGTTACGTTAGCACATTCCAAAACCGGAAATTTGCCGGACATTGTCAGCCAGGCCGATATTGTGGTCGCAGCCTGCGGCCGGGCAAAGCTGATTAAAGCCGAGTGGTTGAAGGATGGCGCGGTGGTTGTTGATGTCGGTATTAACCGGATGGATGGCAAGCTGTGTGGTGATGTTGATTTTGAAGCGGCAAAAGAAAAAGCCGCCTTTATCACGCCGGTGCCGGGAGGGGTCGGGCCGATGACCGTGGCGATGTTGCTGGAAAACACTTTTGCGGCGTTTTGCAGGCAACAAAGTGCGCAGGCCTGTGATTACGGGAACCATCAGTGCGGTTGCGGGAAATGTTGCCCTTAAAAATTGGTTTATGAGGATTATATTTGCTGACGGTATCATTTTTAGCAGGAGATTTGCCGTGGCAGATAAAGTTGTTTTTTTGTTGGATAATGATAAAGATTTTTTGACTTTGTATTCCCGGTTGCTGCAGAGCAAGGGGTGTCGGGTTTTTGCAACGGATAATTTGTTTTTGTTGTTAAAGTATGCAAAAACGGTTTTGCCGGAATGGATATTTATTGATGAGGATTTTGTGCCCCGGCATGAAAAGGAACTTGTGAGGATTATTGATAAAAATTTGCCGTCTTGTTGTCAGACGTATTTTGCAATTATGAGTTCGCGTCGCGATTGTCCGGCCGATGTCAAAATGCCGAGAGTGAAAAAAATTTATAAACAGGCTGTTTGGGAAAAAATGCTGGAAATTACAAAAAACGGTTGCAATTTACATTAGAGTCTTTAATATTTTCGGCATGTTGTTTTTTGCTTAAAGGGGTAATTATGCTCAAGACGTTTCATGCCTTGGTTCAGAAAATTTATGATATTATGCTTGAATGGTCGGCGCATGCCAACGCCATGTTCTTTCTGTTTTTGGTGGCTTTTGCCGAGAGTTCGTTTTTTCCGATACCGCCGGACGTGATGATTATTCCCATGGTTTTGGCAACGCCGAACAAAGCCTGGCGGATTGCCGGTTTGGCAACATTTGCCAGCGTTTTGGGCGGTTATTTCGGGTATGGGATAGGCGTTTTTGCGTTTGATTTGATTGCCAAACCGATTTTGGATTTTTATAATGCTTTGGCACAGTTTCATGAATTTGAGGAATATTATCACGAATACGGTGCCTGGATTGTTTTTGGTGCCGGTATTACGCCGTTTCCGTACAAGATTATTACCATTGCCAGCGGTGTGGTGCATTTGGATTTGGTTGTGTTTACCGTGGCTTCGGTTCTGGCGCGCGGTATGAGATTCTTTTTGGTGGCGTGGTTACTGAAAAAATACGGCGCGCCAATGAAAGTCTTTATTGAGAAACATCTGGGCGTTTTGTCTGTTTTGTTTTTGTTGTTGTTAATCGGCGGATTTGCGGTTCTTAAGTATCTTTAGAGTTTAATCGATAAAGCCTCCGCCGAGCAAAGCATTATCGTCGTAAAGGACAACCGATTGTCCCGGAGCGACGGCACTTTGCGGCTTGTCAAAGGTAACCTGCCAACGGTTTTTATCAAGAGCGGACAGGCTGACATCAACGGCTGTCTGAGATGAGCGAATTTTGGCCCGGCAGCGGAAAGGAGCCGTTGGCACCGGAATTTGCCAGACCCAGTCGGAAGCGGTTAGGTTTTGATATAAAGCCTCTTCGGCGCAGCCGACAACGACTTCGTTTTTTTCTTTGTTAATTCCGATGACATAAAGCGGGCGGTCGGCCGACAACCCCAGACCTCGGCGTTGGCCGATGGTAAAATTCCAATGGCCGTTATGCCGACCGAGGATCTTGCCGTCGCGGTTTATAAAATTTCCGGGACGAGGGGCAAAGCGGAGAATATCGCTTAGTTTTCCGGTATAAAAATCCTGACTGTCCGGTTTGTCGGAAACATCCAGACCGGCTTGTCGTGCCAGAGCGCGAATTTCGGTTTTGGTCTTATCGCCCAAAGGAAGCATAATTTGCGACAGTTGTTTCTGCGACAGACGATAGAGAAAATAAGATTGGTCTTTTTGGGCGTCAAGGCCGCGCAAAATTTGGTAAAATCCGGTATCTTCATTAAAGCGCAGGCCGGCATAATGGCCGGTGGCAAATTTGTCAAATTCAAGTCCCTGATGGCGGGCGGCTTGCGGCAGAACGGCAAATTTGATTTTGGCGTTGCAGATAACGCAAGGGTTGGGGGTGCGTCCGGCGGCATATTCGCTGCGAAAATTATCCAAAACGGCGCGGCGGTATTCTTGGGTGCAGTCTATTAAAAGATGGCTTATTCCTAATTGGGCGCAGATTTTTTGAGCCGCGGCGATGTCATCGTCATGTGGTGAAAAACAACCTTTTCCGGTCAGATTTCGGAAAGTGTCGTCCTTATCCCAAAAAGACATGGTGGCGCCGATAACTTCATGTCCGGCTTGTTTTAAAAGCAAGGCTGCAACAGAAGAATCAACACCGCCGCTCATGCCAACCAAAATTTTCATGTTTTCGTCCCCCACAATGATTAAAAACGGCGCGGAGGGACGTGGTTGTGCCAGTTATTTTCGATTTTTTCAAGGGATATGCCTTTGGTCTCCGGCACAAAGAAGTAGATAAAGAACAGCGATAAAAGCGTTATTACGGCAAAGACCAAGAATGTCGGGGCTTTGCCAAAGGTTTCAAGCATCGGCAAAAAGCTTAAGACGACAACAAAGTTGAAAGCAAAATTGGCAATAGTGGCTGCCGACATGGCAAAACCACGGATTTTGAGGGGCATAATCTCAGAAACCATAACCCAGCAAATCGGTCCCAGACTCATGGCAAAAGAAGCAATATAAACAACAACCGAGCCAACGGCCAGCCATTTTCCCGCTTCGCCCAGAGCAAAAGAACCCGATAAGCTCAGAAGACTGATGAGCATGCCGCTTAAGCCGATATAAAGCAGTGGTTTGCGACCAAATTTGTCAGCGTAG
Organism: uncultured Pseudomonadota bacterium; assembly: GCA_949295085.1. Lineage (GTDB taxonomy): Bacteria > Pseudomonadota > Alphaproteobacteria > RF32 > CAG-239 > CAZU01. Next base: position 16,871 of record CASFJS010000003.1, on the reverse strand, counting down.
GCAACGGCAACAAAAGTCATGAAAAAGTTGACAACACCGATGCCGATGGTGGCATAAATAGCGCCGATGTTGTCGGCAAAGCCGGCAAGGTTAAAGATTGTCGGTGTGTAATAAATGATGGTATTAATGCCGGTGCATATTTGGACAAACATTAGGCCGACGCCGACAAAAACCGGCATAATCATCCATTTTTGCAGGGTTAACTTTTCTTTGACGGCGGAAGCCGATAAGGTGGATTGAATCTCGGCAATGTGATGATCGATATCTGCGGTCGGGGAAATTTTTTTGAAGACGGCTTTAGCTTCATCGATTTTGTTTTTGCTGATCAACCAGCGTGGCGTGTCGTGCAAAAACAAAATACCGGTCAGCAGGATAATTGCCGGCAGGGTCCCGGAAGCCAGCATGAGTCGCCAATTAAATTCGGTATTGGCAAAAATGCGATTAATCAGGTAAGACAGCAAAATGCCGGCGGTTAATGCTACTTGGTACAAAGTAACCAGTCTGCCGCGGATCTTTTCCGGGGCAATCTCAGACAGATAAACGGGGGCAACGAAGCTTATCATGCCAACGGCAATGCCGATGACGACGCGCGAAAAAATCAGCCAGCCGACCGTCGGTGCGCAACCGCACATAACAGAGCCGATGATAAAGATTAATGCCGTGGCTATAATAATTTTTTTGCGGCCGTAAAGATCTGCCAAAAAGCCGTTGGCGGCGGCACCGATCACGGAGCCTGCAATTGCCGAAGATACCAACCAGCCCTGTTCAAGAGATGTTAGTTGCCAGGTTTGGTTGATATACAGCAGAGCGCCGGAAATAACGCCCATGTCAAATCCGGATAACAAACCGCCCAAAGAAGCGGTGACGGCAACAAGAATGAGAGTCAGACTGATGTTTCCGGCCGAATTTTGCATTATGTGTTCTCCCCCTGTTTTAAGGTGCTTCCTCTTAAATAACCATTGTTATTTAATAATTAAAGGCGTTCAAAGTCAAGAAATATCGGGCGGCGGCCTTCGGCAACGGCTTTGCGCTGATATTTGGTTTCAATCCAGTCGGCCGGCGGCCGGCGCCAGTCATTGCTTTGTTTGGCGGTCCAGCGAAAATTTTTATCATCGGTCATGCGGCGCAGAGCCCAGCTTTTGTAAACCGGGTGATCGGTTGCAATGCGAAAAAGACCGCCTTTTTTTAAGATGCGGGCAATTTCTTTTAAGTTTTCCGGATTAATAAAACGGCGCGGTGCGTGGCGTTTTTTTGGCCAGGGATCCGGAAACAACAAAAAAACACGGCTTAATGCGCCGTCGGGGATGAGTGTAAAAAGCAGACGGACGTCATCGGCCCAGATACGGACGTTGTCGACGCGTTCCGGCAGAAGAGTGATATGTTCGGGCATATCGGCGTTTTGTTTGATTCCGGTCAGCAGGGTGAGCAGATTGGCTACGCCGTTTTTGAAAACCTCGGCTCCAATAAAGCCGATGTCCGGATGATTTAAGGCCTGGCCGGCAAGATGCTCGCCGTTGCCAAAACCGATTTCAAGCCATAATTCCCTGACGGGGGTTCCGAACAAATCTTGAGTTACGGAGATATTTTGCGGTAAGGCAATCCGGGGCAAAAAGCGGTCAAGAAGACCGCTCTTTGCTTTGCGAATTTTGCGTCCCTGACGACGACCGTAAAATTTCGGCTTGTCACTTAGAAGCATTTTTTGAGCTCCTCGGCTTTGTCGGTTTTTTCCCAGCTAAAATGCCCCGCGGCGTCCGGTGTACGACCAAAGTGGCCGTAGGCTGCCGTCGGCAGATAGACAGGGGCTTGCAAATTCAGTTGCCGGATGATACCGGCCGGTGTCAGATCAAACATTTCTTTGATGATTTTCAGTATTTTTGTTTCATCAACTTCGGCACTGCCGCGCGTATCAAGATATACGGACAGCGGATCGGTAATACCGATAGCGTATGAAACCTGCAGAACACACTCTTTAGCCAGACCAGCGGCAACAATGTTTTTGGCAATATAGCGCAACATGTAAGCTGCCGAGCGGTCGACTTTGGTCGGATCTTTGCCGGAAAAGGCGCCGCCGCCGTGGGGCGCATAGCCGCCGTAAGTGTCAACAATAATCTTGCGTCCGGTCAAACCGGTATCACCGTCCGGACCACCGATGACAAAACGTCCGGTCGGGTTGATAAGTATATTTTGCTCGTCAATCGTCCAGCCGGAGGGCAGGCTTGAGGTGATATATCTTTTAACGATTTCGCGGACTTCATCCTGTGACAGCTGTGCTTCATGTTGGGTGGAGACAACAATCTTGGCCGCTTTTACGGGCTTGCCCGAATCGTCGTATTCTATCGTGACCTGACTTTTGGCATCAGGCAAAATACCGCTTATTTTTTCGGAATGTCTGGCATTGCTCAGGTTTTTGAGGATTAAATTAGACAAGTAAATGGCCAGCGGCATGTAATTTGTGTCAATGCCGTCTTCGCGGCAGGCATAGCCGAACATAATGCCCTGGTCGCCGGCACCGGTTTTATCAACACCCAAAGCAATATCGGCCGATTGCTTGTGCAGATAGCTTTGGATATTGACATCACGCCAGGAAAACCCTTTTTGATCATAACCAATGTTTTTAACGGTTTGGCGGACACTGTTTTCAATATCCTCCTCGGATACGGGGACGGCGGAAGATGTTTCGCCGGCGATTATTACCCGATTGGTTGTGGCTAAAGTTTCAATGGCCGTGCGCGCCTTGGCATCGCGGCTTAAATATAAATCGACGATCGTATCGGATATGGCATCGCAGACTTTGTCCGGATGGCCTTCGGATACGGCCTCGCTGGTAAAAAGATAACTCATTTGTAATGTCCTTTGCATAAAAAATGTTTAACAACAGGTTGTCATAAACAACCGTGCGTCCGACATGGTAAGAAATTTTGATTTTTGACGCAAGAGAAAAAAATGAATTTATATGAAGTTAAATTTACTGGCAAAAATTTTTGATGACAAAAAAGAGGATAAAGGTCGGTGCCGTCGGTGTCTAAAGGCTAGATACCGCAGAGTTTGGCAAATTCGTTGATTTTATGATCAAGCAGGATGCGTCCGTCACCGGTAAGCGGCATAAATTTGCGGGCGATGGTATATTGCGGCAGGAGTTTTTTTATCTCGGCAACCGGTCGCGGCCAGTCGGACGGACGGATGCGAACGGCTTTGTGCTGTCCGGCCGAAACTTTGGGTGTCTTTTCACCGGTTGAGGCGTCTTCAAAATCATTGAGCCGCAGTTTGAGCACCTCCAGAGAGCCGGGGATTAAAAATTCGATTTCTTCGCCGGCATTGATAAAATTGCGGATTTCAAAAACGGCATCATCATTTTGCCACTCGGTGATTGAACCGGCAAACAGCCAGTCTCCCAAAGTGCGGGTATATTCGTAATTTTGGCTGAGGTTTGTTAATGCGCCGTTGTGAAATCCGAGACAATAGCCGCGGTTTTGTAGGGTATTAAGCTCCGGCATGTAGCGCTGCCAGTCCCATCCGGCAGGATTTTGATACCAGTCGTCAATAGCCTGACGATAAGCGCGGGCAACGGTGCCGGCATAATATTCGGTTTTGTTGCGGCCTTCAACTTTGAGCGAATCGATACCGACGGATAATAAATCCGGCAACCCGGGCAGCAGGCACATGTCTTTGGAATTTAAGATGTAGCCGCCATGTTCGTCTTCAACGATTTCATAATATTCGCCGGGACGGAATTCTTCTTCCAGTAAAAATTCAAAGGAATCTTTATTATGTTCATCAATCAATAGTTCTTTGACGGAGCCGTCTTTGAGGCGCAAGTGCAGTTTGTAGTGCCAGCGACAACAGTGAGCGCATTTGCCCTGATTGGCCGAGCGTCCGGTGAGATAATTGGATATCAGGCAGCGCCCGGAATACGACATGCACATGGCGCCGTGCATAAAGGTTTCAAGCAGGATGTCCGGACATTTTTTGCGGATTTCTACGGCTTCGGCAAAGGTTACCTCTCGTCCGAGCACGCAAAGTTTGGCGCCCAGCGACTGCCAAAATTTAACCGCCGCCCAAGAGCAGATGTTGGCCTGAGTTGATACAAAAAGGTTAAGCTCCGGGGCGTGTTCATGCACGTATTGAAATACGCCCGGATCGGCAATCAGGACGCCATCTGGTTTTAGATCACGCAGCGTGTTGACAAAGGCCGGTAATTTTGCGATATCGCTGTTGTGCATGAACAAATTGAGCGTCAAATAAATTTTTTTGTTTTGTGCGTGGGTTAAGGTGATGCCCTCTTTTAATTCATCAAGCGAAAATTTTGACTGAGCACGCAGGCACATATCCGGTGTTCCGGCATAAACGGCATCGGCGCCGTATAAGAGAGCCGTTTTAAGTTTCACCAAAGAGCCCGCCGGCAGCAAGAGTTCGGCCTTCGCAAGCATGAAATCATTACTCCTTTATCGTGATTTGAGTTGTGTAAGCCGTCAGACTGCCGAGGGGGGTGTCGTCAATGCGAATCCTGGCAATAAACGGGTAGCCGGAAAGAGAATCTCTGGCAATCCAAAACCAGACCGGTTTGTTGGCGGAAAATTCCCACAAAGAATCATCATCTTCGGATAAAAGTTTGCTTATTTGCATGGAACACTTGGCGGCTTCGCCGGTGTAAAAGGAATGTTCGTCAGGAGCGAGATTCTCGGTTCCTTCGTCCTTGAAAGTGACGTCAAAACGACGTTTGCCGTCATAAACCGCCAGCTTGGCGTCGCAAAAGCCCAGCAGATTGTATTGCCGTGTCAGTTTGGCCAGAACCGTTTGCAGATCAAAGGTATCGGCCGGCGTCGGGCTGGGGGTAAAATTTTTGCGCTTTTCTTTGCCGTTTTTGGCGGAAATCTGATATTGGGGCTCGCCTTTGGTATTGTAGAAGACTTGTTTGCTGCGGGTGTTAAAACGCGATTGCGACGTGTAACTGTAATCGGCGGTTGTCATTTTGTCGCCGCTAATGGTGCCGGCCGTATAATATTCGGCCTTAAAAGGATAAACGGTGTTAAAAAAACCGTTGGTGGAAATTTGTGATTTTATTTGATAATCCGAGGGAGTCAGCGTGTAGGTAAATTCGGTTTTGCTGGCATCAAACGGGCCGACGGTTACAAAAAAATCATGCCTGACGCTGAAAGCGTGTGCTTTGCCGCAACAAAGTAAAAAAAACAAAAAAAAGATTGTGTTTTTGCGCATGAGATTTTATCTTTCTTTAATATTCGCCGCATAAGATAACATAAAAAAATATAATTTAAAGGATTTTATCAATGGCTAAAAAAGTTTTGCTTTTAACCGGCGGTTTTTCGGCCGAACGTGATGTCAGTTTAGCGGCCGGAAAAGATATTGCCGGTGCCCTGATGACAAAAGGGTATGACGTTGTTTTACACGATTTGACCGATGTTTGGCAATTTATTGATGTTTTAAGAGCGGAAAAACCGGATGTGGTGTTTAACGGATTGTACGGAAATTGGGGGGAGGACGGTACAATACAAGGAATGCTGGATTTGTTGCAGATTCCCTATACGCATTCGGGGATGAGGGCGTCGGTTATCGGTATGGATAAATCCCTGACCAAACTTGTGGCCCGGAATTGTCGTATTAAGGTGGCCGAGGGGTATAAGACGACGGTGCATGAGTTTGTTGAAAAAGGGGCAAAAATGACGCTCCCCTATGTGGTTAAGCCCGTATCGGACGGATCATCGGTCGGTGTTTTTATTATCAAAATACCGGAAGATTTGCAAAAGATAAACTATGCGAATCAGGATACGGAAATTCTGGTTGAAAAGTATATTTCGGGACATGAATTAACGGTGATGTGCCTTAACGGCAGAGCGTATGTCGTGACCGAACTTAAAGCAGCAAAAGAGTTTTATGACTACGAAGCCAAATATACCGACGGTATAACCCGTCATGTCCTGCCGGCGGAAATTCCGGAAAATGTGGCGGAAACTTGTAAAAATTATGCCGAAAAGCTGCATCGGGAACTGGGGTGTCGGACGGTTTCACGGTCGGATTTCCGCTGGAATGAGGCGGACGGTGTGGTTTTGTTGGAAATCAATACCAATCCGGGAATGACCTCGTTGTCGCTGGTGCCGGAGCAGGCTAAATATGCCGGAACGGATTATGCAACGCTTTGCGCCGAATTGGTGGAAAATGCACAATGCCGAAAGATAAGCTGACTAATATTGCGAACGCGGTTGTTGTTATCGTCGGGCCGACGGCTTCGGGAAAGTCCGGCTTGGCCATGGAACTGGCCGTTAAGTATGACGGGACGATTATTAATGCCGACGCCATGCAGATCTATCGGGGAGTGCCGGTTATTACGGCGGCACCGACGCCTGAGGACAGGCAACAAGTCGAGCATTTGTTGTATGAATATCTGGAGCCGGAACAAAGCGGTTCGGTGGCCGATTGGTTGCCCAAGGCTGTTGATGCCGTTAAAATGACTTGGCAAAAAGGAAAATTGCCGATTGTGGTTGGCGGTACGGGATTTTATATTGAAAGTTTGATTAGAGGTTTATCGCCGATACCGGAAACCGGAGAGGACGCCAAAAAATATGTGGCCGAGATTTTTGTCAGTGGCGGGGTGGACGCGGCTTACCGGAAATTGCGGGAAGTTGATGCCGCGGGAGCCGCTTTGGTCAGGCCCAAAGACACGACGCGGGTACGGCGGGCGCTGGAAATTTTTACGGATACGGGAAAATCCATTGCCGAATGGTTTGAAAAACCGCTTAAGCGTTTGTTGCCGGAGGCCGAATTCTGCGTTGTTCCGTTGTTGCCGCCGTTGTCGGAATTGGATGTCCGATGCGCGAAACGTTTTGACATGATGATGCAAAAAGGTGCGTTGCAGGAAGTAAAAAATCTTTTGCAACGGGGGCTTGATGAAAATTTGCCGGTGATGAAAGCTATCGGCGTGCCGGAGCTCGGATGTTATCTGCAGGGAGGCTGTTCGCTGGATGATGCCGTGGCTGCTGCCAAACTGCATACCCGCCAATATGCCAAACGACAGTTAACATGGTTTCGCAACCGTTTGAAAACACTGCCGGCAGAAGTTGCGGATAAGGATGAATTTTGAGGCAGATATGTGATTGAAAAAGGGCGATGAAAAAGGGATTTTTTTGTTGTTAACAAAGTAATTTGTTGTTGCAACAAAACCGAGATGGTTATAAAAAACAAAATAGTACTGAAATTTTTGAGCGGAGATATAATTTATGCTTTCAAAATTAATGGGTTGGCTGTCGGCAGATATGGCTATTGATCTCGGAACGGCAAATACTCTTGTCTATGTTAAGGGAAAAGGTATTGTTTTAAATGAACCGTCGGTTGTGGCTATTGAAGAATACCGGGGTAAAAAGCAGGTTTTGGCGGTCGGAAACGAGGCCAAACTTATGTTGGGGCGTACACCGGGGAATATTCATGCCATCCGGCCGTTGCGGGACGGTGTTATTGCCGATTTTGAAATTGCCGAGGAAATGATCAAATATTTTATCCGTAAGGTGCACAATCATCGTCGTTTTGCCATGCCGTTGATTATTGTTTGCGTGCCGTCGGGTTCAACCGCGGTGGAGCGGCGTGCCATTCAGGAATCGGCCGAGGCGGCCGGTGCCCGCAAAGTTTGGTTGATTGAAGAGCCTATGGCTGCGGCAATCGGGGCGGATTTGCCGGTTACCGAACCGACCGGATCTATGGTGGTTGATATCGGCGGCGGTACGACGGAGGTGGCCGTTTTGTCGCTGGGCGGTATTGTCTATGCCCGTTCGGTGCGTGTTGGCGGCGATAAGATGGATGATGCCATTATTTCGTATATTCGCCGGAATCATAATTTGTTGGTTGGTGAGGGCAGCGCCGAAAAAATTAAAAAAGAGATCGGCTCGGCCTGTGCTCCGGAAAAAGGCGACGGCCGTACTTATGAAATTAAAGGGCGCGATTTGATGAACGGGGTGCCCAAGGAGATTATTATTTCCGAACGCCAAGTTGCCGAAGCTCTGGCAGAGCCGGTGGCACAGATTGTCGAGGCGGTTAAGGTTGCCTTGGAGCACACGGCTCCGGAGCTGGCCGCCGATATTGTTGATAAGGGTATTGTTTTGACCGGTGGCGGCGCGCTTTTGACAAATCTGGATCAGGTTTTGCGTAATGCAACGGGGCTGCCGGTTTCTTTGGCGGAAACACCGTTGGCCTGTGTGGTTAAAGGAACGGGCAAAGCCTTGGAAGAAATCGGCAGATTGAAGACAATTTTGTCTTCCATGTATTAAATGATTTTAGAAAAGGAACGGAGAGCCTGCCTGATAGACGAGCAGGCTTTCCGTGTAAGGGCTCTAACAGAAAGACAGATTGATGAAACGACGCAGAAGTTTGTTTTTACATCTTAACCAGCTTCGGCTTTTGGCCAAAAAGTTTGCGCTGGTTATTTTGTTTTTGGCGGCGTTGATTCTGATGTTGTTAAATAAAAATCATTCGCTGATTTTGGAACAGACCACAGGTGTTGCCACCAAGATGACGGCGCCGGTTGTCAGTGTTTTGGTTGTTCCGGCAAAGTTGTTAAGCCGTGTTTATGATTATTTTAGTGAGTTGAAAAGAATTAAGAGCGATAACCGGGCTTTGCGCGCCGAAAATGAAAGGTTGCGTATTTTGCAAGATAAATATAATGCCCTGGAAATTGAAAATAAATTACTGTCAAATTTGCTTAATTATGTTCCTTTGCCGCAAGCCGGATTTGTTTCGGCAAAAGTGGTTGTGGAAGAAAGTAATGCTTTTGCTCATTCGATGGTTGCTTATGTTGATAATCAGAGGGTTGAAAAAGGGGATGTCGTTTTATCAGACAGCGGCGTTATCGGGCGGGTTGATAAGGTTATGGATACTTATGCCAAAATTATTTTGATTACCGATATTAACTCCAAAATTCCCGTGATGGTTGAAGATTCCCGCATTCGGGGTGTGCTGTCGGGGGATAATACCATGATGCCGAAGCTTGTTTTTATTCCGTTGAATGCCGAAATCAATATCGGAGACAGAATTGTTACTTCCGGAGTATCGGGGGTTTTTCCGGCAGGACTTCCGGTCGGTCAGGTGGTTGCTGTTTCCAAAACAGAAATTAAGGTTAAGCCGTTTACTTCTCTGGAACAGATTGAGTATGTCAAAATTGTTCGGTACGGTCTGGGGGGATTGATTAACCAGCGGGAAAAGACAGATGAATGAAAGCTTAAATGAAAATATCGTGTCGTCTCTGCAAAAATCTTTACCATTGCTTTCTTCGGTGATTATTTTGTTGCTGGCCTATATACCGCTTAATGTGACATTTTTGAATAATATTCGCCCTGATTTAGGTTTGATATGCGTCTATTTTTGGGTTTTGCACCGGCCGGATTTGTTTAGTTTGGTCTCGATTGTTGTTTTGGGGCTTTTGGATATGTCCGTCAGTTCGGCCTTGCCCGGTGCGGCCTTGTTTGCATATTTGACAATGTATGTGTTGCTCTATAATACGCAAAGATTGTTTAATGCCAAGCCGTTTGTTGTTATCTGGTACGGTTTTATGGCGTTGTCATTGGCGACGATATTGATAAAATGGCTTGTGGTCTCGATTTATTATGGTCGTTTTTTGCCGATATCAATGCTGATGTTTGGTTATTTGATTGGTGTTGCGCTTTATCCTTTGGTGTCAGCGGTTTTGGCGTTTGTTCAAAATAAGTTTATTCAGGATGAGGGGTTATGAACCGCGATAACGACAAAGGCAAAGTGTTGATTATCCGCTCTTTGATTTTGGGCGGTGTGGAGTTGTTTTTGTTGTTTTTGTTGGTTTTCAGATTGTATTATTTGCAGGTATATCAGGCGGATAAGTACGCAACGTTGGCTGATGAAAACCGGATTTCGACACGGTTGCTGGTTCCGCCGCGGGGAATTATTTATGACAGACATCAGCAGATGTTGGCCGGTAATCGGCAGAATTTTCAGGCTTTGATGGTGGCCGAACAGACCACGAATGTTGATGATACCCTGGCGGCGTTTCAAAAGATTATGCCGCTGAGCGCGGAAGAAGAAAAACGGATTCGTAAAGATTTGAAAAAGAATCGGAGTTTTGTTCCTGTTAAAATTAAGGATAATCTCAGTTGGGAGGAAGCAACGCAAATTTTGCTTAATGCGCCTGATTTGCCGGGAATTATCATTGATGAGGGGCTGTCGCGCTATTATCCGTACGGAGATATGTTTGCCCATGTGGTCGGGTATGTATCGGCGGTGAGTGAAGGCGATATCAGGGATGATCCGTTGTTGGAGGTTCCGGGATTCAAAATCGGTAAATCCGGTATTGAGAAATTGTATGATCAGGATTTGCGCGGTAAAGCCGGTAACCAAAAACTTGAGGTTAATGCCGTCGGCAGAATTATGAAAGAGATTGAAAGAGAAGACGGTATAGCCGGAAAATCGGTGGAACTGAGTCTGGATGTGCGGTTGCAAAGAAAAGCGTATGAGCTTTTGGGAAATGAAAGCGGAGCCATTGTTTTGATGAATGTTAAAACAGGGGAGCTGCTGGCGTTTGCGTCGGCACCGGCATTTGATCCGAATATGTTTACCAACGGGTTATCGTCAGAAGAATGGAATGTTTTGCAAAATAATGAAAAAAATCCGTTGTTGAACAAAGCCGTGTCTGGTTTGTATTCTCCAGGGTCAACTTTTAAGATGGTGGTTGCTCTGGCCGCTTTGGAAAGCGGTATTATCGACAGGCAGAGCCGGTCGTTTTGTGCCGGAAAAATGGTTTTGGGGAATCATACTTTTCATTGTTGGAAAGACATAGGTCACGGGTATCTTGACGTGGTGCAGGCTTTGCAGCATTCATGTGATATTTTCTTTTATGAAACGGCCCAAAAACTCGGAATTAACCGGATTGCCGAAATGGCGCGGCGATTTGGTCTGGGGGTTAGGACCAATATCGGTATCGAAAATGAAAAAAGCGGATTGATTCCGAATACGGAGTGGAAATTAAAGCGGTTCGGCGAACCGTGGCAGCAGGGGGAGAGTATTATTTCCGGTATCGGTCAGGGGTATATTTTGGTGACGCCGGTACAATTGGCAACCATGACGGCGCGTATAGCCAACGGCGGTTATGAGGTTTATCCGACATTTCGGAAAATGACCGACGGGCGGGCCCTTAATCTTAAAAGTCTGAATGTTTCGCCGCAACATGTTGAAACGGTCAGGCAGGGGATGTACGATGTGGTTAATGCCTCAGGGGGAACGGCCGTGATGTCCGGGTTTAGTTTCAAAGGGCAAAAAATGGCCGGAAAGACGGGAACGACTCAGGTTCGGCGTATCAGCATGAAAGAACGGCAATCGGGTGTTCTGGAACAAGACGAGTTGCCGTGGAAGTATCGTAATCATGCGGTTTTTGTCGGGTATGCGCCGTATGAGAATCCAAAATATGCGGTGGCGGTTTTGGTTGAGCACGGCGGTTCCGGTTCGTCTGTTGCGGCTCCGATAGGAGGGAAGATACTAAAATACGCTTTGGAATTGGATGATACAAATCAGCCGGTGGATTAAGAGACATGTATAAAGCATATGAAACAGGTTTTAGAAATCAAAGTTTGAGCTTTAAGGAAAAGTTCTGGGGAATCAGCTTTTCGTATGTGTTGATGATTGTGATTTTGGCAGCCGTCGGCGCGGTAATGCTTTATTCTGCGGCAAACGGCAATTGGGAGCCGTGGGCAATAAGACAGATCATACGGTTTGGTTTGGGGCTTGCCGTTATGTCGGTTTTGGCTTTTATTGATGTCAGAATCTTTTTGCGTTATGCCTATTTGTTTTATTTCGGGGTTTTGGGATTATTGATATTGGTTGAGATTGGCGGGCATGTCGGTATGGGGGCGCAAAGATGGATCAACCTGGGATTTATCAAACTGCAGCCGTCCGAATTGATGAAAATTGCCTTGATTTTGGCTTTGGCCCGATATTTTAACTCGGTCTCTTTGCAGCAGATTGAGAGTGTTAAAGGACTTATTTTTCCGGCTATGTTGGTTATGCTGCCGGTGGTGCTGGTGTTGATACAACCGGATTTGGGAACGGCGTTGATGTTGTTGTTTAGTGCGGGGGCGATGTTTTTTGCCGTCGGGGTGCAATTGTGGAAATTCGGAGTGGTGTTGCTCGGCGGAGTTTTATCAATGCCTTTGGCCTGGCATTTTTTGCATAACTATCAAAAAAACCGTGTTTTGACTTTTTTGGATCCGGAAAGGGATCCTCTGGGCGCCGGGTATCATATTATTCAGTCAAAAATCGCTTTGGGATCCGGCGGCGTATTCGGCAAAGGTTTTTTGAACGGCACGCAAAGTCATTTGAATTTTTTGCCGGAAAAGCATACGGATTTTATTTTTACCATGTTATCCGAAGAATTTGGTATGATCGGTGCGGTATTTGTTATTTTGGTTAACTTTTTGATTATTGCTTACAGTTTTGTGTTTGCCTTGCGCAGCGCCAGTTATTTTGGCAAGTTGGTCGCAATCGGTCTGGCAACGAATTATTTTTTATATGTTATGATTAATATTTCGATGGTGTTGGGGCTTTTGCCGGTGGTCGGGATTCCGCTGCCGCTTATTTCTTACGGCGGAACGGTTATTATTTCGGTAATGGCCGGTTTTGGAATTATTTTGGCGGTTAATACCAACCGGAATATTAATATAGGCAAAGACTAAAATAGGAAAAAGATGTATATTTGCTTGCTTTTGTCGGCAAAGAGAGGATACAATAAACACAAATAAACAACGGAAGAAAAATGGTCGGGTACACGAAATTTGATACGGAAAAGTATTTTTTGGAAGTTCTGGAGCGGATCTCGCGCAATAAATCCGGATACCGTGTTTTGTATGTTAACGTATCTAAATTGAAACCCAAAAACAGACATCCGAAATTTGCCAAGATTATTGCCCATTTGTTTGATGATCTGGTGTCGATTGCCAATGGCTCGATGTTTATTTTATCAAATGGCGATTTTGCAATTTTGGGCAAAAATATTACGGAGAAAATTGTGGCGGAGGCCGTTGATAAACTCCGCCGCGGTTTGGTGACCGACCCGATATGGACCGCGCACAGCTCAAGCGAATTCACACAGTTATATGAGCCGGAAGATTTTGATCTTTTACAGGGGCGTGTCGAGCAAATGTTGCAAAACGGGGCGCCGCTGGATTTGTTGTCGTACAGGTATCCGGTTGATGCCAGTCAGATTGATGCGGTAGAAAGGCATTTGGATGAAATTAATATTGTTGACCTGATTAAGCATCAGAGCGTGTTGCGTCTGGAAAACGCCAACAGCTTTCAGTTGGTGTTTGAGGAATTTTTTGTGGCGGTAAAAGATTTGAGCAGCCGGTTTGATGCCAATATGGATCTGACGGGGAATAAATGGTTGTTTTTGTATCTGACTCAGATGCTGGATAAGAAAACGATGTATTCTTTTATGTTTTCGGAAATCAGAAATAAGCCGAAAAGAGTCAGTCTTAACCTCAATTTGTCGACGATATTTTTGCCTGAGTTTGATGACTTTTTGAAATATCTGGCGGAAAACGGTCAAAGGATTGTGGCCGAGGTTCAGGTGATGGATATTTTAAACAATCTGGCAGCTTATTTTGATGCAAAGGAGCTGTTGCATCAGAGAGAGTGCGCTATTTTGATTGATGCCGCCAATATTGAAATGCTGCAAGCGTTGAATATCAGCCGGTTAGAGGCCGATTATATCAAGATTTTTTGGCATGCCCTGATGGAAGAATACGGCGGCCAGACTGATGACATTAAGGCTTTGCTGCAGGCAGTCGGGACGGATAAGCTTATTTTGGCCAAGTGCGCGGATGAGAAAGCTTTGCGTTGGGGTATTAAAAACAATATAAGGTCTTTTCAGGGGCCGTATATTGACGCTTTTGAGGTGGCTCTTATCCGGGCAAAATGTCCTGACGGTAAAATATGTTCGGCGGCGGATTGTCTTAAGAGACGGCGATTTATTGCCGGGGCTGTTCGTGGTGAATGTCGGTATAAAGATTTTTTGGAGAAGAATCCGGGGTAAAGATGGCAGAAAATCAAGACATAAAAAAAGAAAACGGTATTTTGGAATATCTTAATAAGTTTTGCCGCAATCGCTCGGGATTTCAGGCTGTGTATATCAATATGCAGCGAGTGGCCGAAAATGTGCGTTCGGCACAAAATAAAAAGATGTTGACGGATGCTTTTTTGCCGGTATTGCAAAAAGGGCAGAGTAAAGTTTTTGCGCTGCCGAACGATGATATTCTGGTTGTTTATGATAAAAAGCTGCAAGATGAGATTGATTCCAGCATGGTGCGGGTCGGGTTTGTGTTGCAGGAAGATGAAAATATTCGCCGAGCCGAAAGTCTTGCTGCTGCCGGAATTGTCGTGTTTTATGATTTGGGCAGCGAGGAGGCCGACTTTACCAAAAAAATCGTCAATGCCTGTTATCAAGCACCCAAGCCACAGCTGGTGCAGGAAAGTCGCAATGCTTCGTTTTTTAACACCAGCACGCGTCGTTTTCGCAAAGAACTGACGCCCGATATGTTGGCGAAGGTTCAAAAAATTATTTCAGTGGCTGATTTTTCGAGCTTTATCCGGCGGCAGGCTATTTGTGCCGTTATCGGCAAATCAGCGCCGCAAAGAGTTTTTGAAGAAGTTTTTGTTTCTATTCCGGATATGCGGGATTCATTGTTGCCGGAAGTTGAAATTACGGCGAATCCGTGGCTTTTTTTGGCCTTGACGGAGACACTCGACAAGCGGGTTTTGGAAATTATTTCCAGGCATGATGACGGGTCGTTGATTGGTAATTTCAGCGTTAATATCAATGTCTCGACAATTTTGTCGGATGATTTTTTGCGCTTTGACGACAGCATTAACGGTTCTATGCGGCAGAGTATTATTTTGGAACTGCAATTGGTTGATATTTTTAGTGATATTCGTTCGTTTATTCTGGCTAAGACTTTTGCCAAAGCCAGAGGGTATAAAATTTGTATTGACGGGATTACGGTCGACAAATTGAAATACCTTAACCGCACGAATCTGGATTGTGATTTGCTAAAAATCGTGTGGCACCCGTCTTTTGTGGAAATTATTAATGAGGACAAGCATTTTATGGACTATGTCAACAAGGCGGAAAGAGCCAAAATCATCCTTTGCCGCATTGACGACGCCAATGCGATAGAAACAGGTAATTCTCTGGGAATTAACCTGTATCAGGGGCGATATGTGCAGAGGCTTTTGAATGCCTCTTTATCCAAGCGCTAACCGGCGTAGGTGGTTCGGCGCAGCAAACGATCTTTCTGGCTGAGGTTTTCTTTTTTTATTTTTTCTATTCTGACCATATTCTTCCAGATGTATTTTTGCTCTTCGGCAAAACATGTTTCAAGCTTGAGCTGCTCGCTAAACCTGATGATTTTTTTAGTTTGGTCCGAATATCTCATCAAAGTAAATCCTCCTTCAGGCTGTGGTGGTGGATTACGAAAGTAAATTATATCATGAGATTATTTAAAAATCCAGCAAAAACTATTGATTATAGCATGAAAAGGGTTAAAATTTTTTTAACATATGTTACAAAGAATCGTTAAAAAAGGAGGAAAAATGTTGAAAAAAATTATCGGAACAATTTTAACGGCCGCTGCGTTACCGGCTTTTGCCGCAGAGGAAATCAGACAGCTGCCGGCTCCGGAAACAACGGGCGGAAAGCCCTTGATGGAAACGATTGCCGCGCGTAAAACGGTGCGGGAGTTTGGTGCGGGAAAAATCACGTTGCAGGATTTAAGCAATATTTTGTATGCGGCCTGGGGTGTTTCGCATGACGGCAAGCGGACTATTCCGACAGCGCGCAATTTGCAGAAAATGAATGTTTATGCCGTGACAGACGGCAGTATCTGGCGCTATGACGGGGCGGCAAACAGTTTGCAAAAGGTTGGAAATGCGGAGGATATTATGCCGGCGTTGGCAACGCAGGATTTTATGGTAGAGGCGCCGCTGACTTTGATTTTTACCGGCGAGCCGGATGAGCGCGGTTATATGGCCATGCATGCCGGATCGGCTTATCAGAATGTCGGGTTGTATTGTGCCTCGCGCGGGTTAAACAATGTGGTCCGCGGGTTGATAGATTATGACAAAATCGCCGAAGTTTTGGGACTGCAGAATGAGGTCGTCATCATCAGCCAGACAATCGGTTGGCCGGGGCAATAAAGCCGCAGCCGGAGCCGCAACGCGGCTCCGGTAAAAAATTAATAACGTGTTACACAGCGGGCGTAAGTATCATCATTGGGGTTACTAGAGGGATGCGCAAGACACGAATCATGAAGACAGGAAACATATCCGTTTTGAAGCCAGATTTCTGTTCGGTATTCTCCGACAAGTAGAGTGTGTGACATGTTGTTGCTGTTTATTGTGCTTGTTTCGGCTTTTGTCAATAAAGACCATGTACCGGCGCCAAAACCAGAACCGCCGTCGTAGTTGTCGCAGTATTCTATGGCTTTTTCACGGGTTGATGTCAGTTTGTAGTTTTTGGCAACGACCAGACGATCTTTTGCATCAACAACTGTTCCGACAAGAGCAAAACCGCTCGGAGGTTGGTTGTAGCAGAGATAGTCCTGGTATAAGTAGGAGCCATTTTGGCAGGGAATTGGGGATGGTGTTCCGCCCGAGAGGTCTTCATGACAAAAGACTTTTGTCCGGTCAAACGGGCATTTGAGGGTTGTTTTTTCGGAACATTGGCTGGTTGTCATGGTAAAGCCGAGTTCTTCACAAGACGGCGGTACCGCGCAGTCAATGGCGGCAAATGCCGGTTCACCCCATCCGATTAAGGCCGCGCCGGCCAATAACAGATATTGTTTCATTGCTTTTCTCCT
>CASFJS010000002.1 GCA_949295085.1 uncultured Pseudomonadota bacterium | reverse complement strand
GTCCAAACATCTTTGCCCTTAATAACAAAAGAGTTGGTGCGGGCTTCGTTAAAGGTCACTTTGAGCTCGCTGTCGGTCAACAGATTGATACCCTGGTAAGACGAGTCTTCAATCAGATTTTGGATCTCGGTCAAAATGCTGTCATACTGCTCTTTGTAGCTTTCGATTTGCGACATGTAGCTTGTACCGTTGTTCGGATCCAGCGCATAGGCCGAGTTGGCAACGGATTTGAGCTGTTCGATGTATGATGTGATGGCTTCAATACCCTGGTTGGCGGCTTCAATGGTTTGAATGCCCTGTCCCATGCTGTCCAAAAGAGACTCAAGGTCGGAAGCGCGGTTGGTCAAAGCGCGGGACTGATAATAGCTCGAGGCATTATCAATGGCCGAGTTGACCTTTTTGCCGGTTGACAAGCGTTCCTGCGTAATGTCCATCTGGCTTTGAATGGACTTCAACGAAGCCAGATTGGTACGCATGCTTGCGGTTAGTGTAATTGACTGCATAGCCATGGTTTTTCTCCCAAATATTTGTTTTTTCACATTTCTTGTGGTTAAACAAGAGGCTTATTAGTTTGCCCCAGACGCGTGTTTGACCACGCCTGTTAAGACAATCTGAGGTCAGTGTAACGATTATTCCTTAATTAATCTTTAATAAGCGCGGATTAAAGGGCTTTGCGTATTCTTTTTTTCTGTCATGTTGAGGAGTGCTTCTTTTCCTGTCATTCTAAGAATCCATACTTAATGAGATGTTTCGCTTACGCTCAACATGACGGTAAAACGGAGATTCTTCGGGACTTCCGTCCCTCAGAATGACAGAGAAAAAAACACTCCTCAGGATGACAATAAAGGGTGCTCAACATGACGGTGAGAAAGAGATCCTTCGCTGCGCTCAGGATGACGGGAGGGAGACGCGCAGGATGGTGCGTTTCCTGTAAGAATCCATACTTAATGAGATGTTTCGCTTACGCTCAACATGACGGTAAAACGGAGATTCTTCGGGACTTCCGTCCCTCAGAATGACAGAGAAAAAAAACACTTCTCAGAATGACAATAAAGGGCGCTCAGGATGACAGCGGAGGGAAGCACTCAACATGACGGTAAAAAAACGCGCCTCGATATGAACGAGGCCTCGGCGGAATATTTAACACTGCGAACCAGACAGCAGCCGACGGTTACTTCGCTCTCGCTCGCCGCCCAATCGGCACGGAGTATTTTGAGCGTGTTTTAAATTCGACAAACTCGTAAAAAATTTTTTAAACCTTTTTCCAACTGGTTCCCTGCGGACCGTCCTCCAGCAAAATGCCCCGAGCTTTCAAATCATCGCGGATTTTGTCGGCCAAGACGAAATCCTTGTCTTTTTTGGCCGCGGTACGTCTGGCAATCAGGGCCTCAATCTCCGCCGTCTCATCACCGGCGCCGCCCTTAAACCAGCTTTCCGGATTCTGCCACAAGAGCCCCAAAAGCTCTGCCGACTTAAGCAATACACCTTTAGCCTCAGCCTGCGCCGACACCGATTCCGTTTTGTTGAGCCGGTTGGTCAAATCATGCAAAATACTCAAAGCCAGCGGTGTATTCAAATCATCTTCCAATGCCTGAACCACTCTTTCGTCCGCCGCCCAATCCGCCGGCGCGACATCTTTAACCCTGAGCAGCGCATTATAAAATTTGTCCAGATTCTGCTTAGCCTGCTCCAGCCCCTCAAAGGTAAAGTTAAACGGCTGGTGGTAATGCGTGGTCAAAAACAACAGCCGCAACGCCTCCGCCGGCGCTTTTTCCAGCACCTCGTCAATGGTATAAAAATTGCCCAAGGATTTCGACATCTTAACCCCGTCGACCATCAACATACCGCCGTGCACCCAATAGCGGGCAAAGCTTTCGCCCGGATATGCGCACAACGACTGCGCGCACTCGTTCTCATGGTGCGGAAAAATCAAATCCGCTCCGCCGCCGTGAATGTCAAACGAATTGCCCAAAAGCTTTGAACTCATTGCCGAGCATTCCAAATGCCACCCCGGACGGCCGTAGCCCCACGGACTGTTCCACCCCGGCTGGCCTGCCTCTGACGGCTTCCACAACACAAAATCAGCCGGATTCTTTTTATAATCCGCCACCTCGATTCGCGCACCGGCCAGCATTTCTTTTTGCGTCCGTCCGGACAAAAAACCGTAGTTCGGCATCGAATCGACATCAAACAACACATGTCCCCCGGCCTCATAAGCATGCCCGTTGGCCAACAACCGCTCCACCAACTTAATCATCTCGCCGATATATTCGGTTGCCCGCGGCCGGTAATTCGGCGGCAAGACATTAAGCTTGGCCATATCGTCGACATACCATTGATAGGTCTGCTCGGTAATCTCGCGGATTGACCTGCCGGTTTCTTTATGCTTGTTCAAAATCTTGTCGTCGACATCGGTAATATTGGACACATATGTCACATGCCCGGCACCGTATTTATGCCGCAGCAGACGAAACAACACGTCAAACGTCACCGGTGTTTTGGCGTTGCCCAAATGCGCGCGGTCATAAACCGTCGGCCCGCAGACATACATCCGCACATTGTTTACATCCAAAGGCACAAATTCTTCTTTGCGGCGATTAAGCGTATTAAACAGATACATCTTTCCTCTCTTGTCAGGCTCTTTGTCCCAGCAGGCGTTTTTGCGCGCGCTCAAAACCGATAAGCGGCAGCAGATTTTTAAGTTCCGGCCCGTCTTCCAAAGCTGTCAGCGCTTTGCGTATCGGGTGGAACAGCTCTTTGCCTTTTTTGCCGGTTTTGGCTTTAACGGCGTTCATCCACAGGGCATAAGTTTCCCCGTTCCACGGCTCCGGCGGCAATTCTCCGGCCGCCGCCGTAGTCAGTGCCGCATCCTCAATCAGCGGTTCCAGCGGTGCAAAACAAATATCATACCACTTGTCGGCTTCCGCCACATTGTCCAGATTACCGCGCACCGCCGCCCAAAATTCCGCACCGCCGCGCACCCGGTTTTTAACCTTGTCATAAGGCATATGCCGCACAAAATGACGGTTAAAAATCTTCAATTCATCTTCGTCAAACTTTGGTTGTGCCCGTCCGAGTTTTGCCAGATCAAGCGTTGCCGCCAAGGCGTCCAAATCATAAAACGGCTCAATTGCTTCCGACGTTCCGAGCTTGGCCAAAAACGAGCATATCGCCATCGCCTCGATTCCCTCTGCCCTGAGCTCGCGCACGCCGAGTGACCCCAGCCGCTTGGAAAGCTTTCCCTCTTTGCCGGTCAAAAGCGGCAGATGCGCAAACGTTGGCGCTTTACCCCCCAAGGCCTCAAACATCTGTACCTGCGCCGCCGTATTGGTCACGTGATCTTCGCCGCGGATAATATGCGTCATTCCAAAGTCAAAATCATCAATCACCGACGGCAGATGATATAAATAGCTGCCGTCCTCACGGATAATCACCGGATCGGCCAGATTGGCGGCGTCATAACGGGTCTTGCCGCGTACCATATCGTCCCATTCGATAACCCCCGGCACCAGCTTAAACCGATAATGCGGCCGCCGGCCTTCTTGCCGGTAGCGCGCAATATCTTCCGCCGTCAGCTTCAACGCGCCGCGGTCATAAATCGGCGGCTTTCCCTGCGCCATCAGGCGTTTGCGCATAACCTCAAGCTCCTCGGCCGTTTCATAACAGGCATAGATCCGCCCCTCGGCCTTGAGCCTGGCCACCGCTTCGTCATAACGCGCTACCCGCGCCGATTGTCTGGCCTCTTCGTCCCATTCCAGCCCCAGCCAGCCCAAAATATCGCGAATGGCATCTTCATATTCTTTTTTGGAACGCGCCGTATCCGTGTCATCGATTCGCAACAAAAACTTACCGCCGAGTTTTTTGGCCAAAAGCCAGTTAAACACGGCCGTACGAACATTGCCGATATGCATAAAGCCGGTCGGGCTCGGTGCAAATCTGACCTTTATATTATCCATGTCTTCAAAGCCTTATAAAAAAACGATTTGTCCCGAGACTAGCTGTTTTTTGCCTCAATTTCAAGGGAATTTTGCTGCTGTAAGACATTTTCCTTAAGATTATACTCCAATGACGATGCCAAATCTGCCAAATCTTCCAAAAACCATTCAATTTCGCCGTCGTCTTGCGCAATCATCTCATAAAATTTGCCGCGGTATGCCAACAGCAGGCTGCTTTCCGCCACCTTGACATCCACCGCCTTGATAATGCCATCCGCTTTATGCAGCCTAAAAATCAGTGTCACATCCTGTCCTTCGGGTTGACCATTTTGGCTGCCTAAGTTTACATGCACATTGGTTGCCACATTGACAAAAGCCCCTTCTTTTTCGGCGCCTTTAATTTCATAAGTCAGATTTTTGGCATAATCCAGCGGCAAAGTTTTATAATAAGCCAGACCATAACGCACAAAAATATCCCGATACCGCTTCTGTTGTTCCGCTGTCATCTGCCGCCAATATTTGCCCATGACAAACCGGCTGACATAATCAATATCAATATAAGTTACAAACAACTCATCAAGCCGGCGGTAGCGTTCGGCCAGATCCGGCTCTTGAAAGCTCATCAACAATTCCTCGCCCTTGGTGGCGGCAAAATCAAGCGCCTCGGCGGTACTCATATCCTCCGCGCGACAAACACCGGCGGCAAACAGCATCAGGCAGCCTGTGATAACTTGTAAAAATTTGTTACTTTTCATAAAATTTTGCCTTATAGTTAGTAGAAACGTTTATTTTTTATTATAGCGGCAAATGGTTAATAAAATGAGTCTAAAATTTGTCTTTTTGACGCTGGCGGCTTTATGCTGGAGTTCGGCGGCCTCGGCCGACGCCGGTTTCAGCCATATTCGCCAACGTCAATACGTTGCTTGCGGTATCAGCCGTGAATACCGCGCGCTTGCTTATCAGGAAGACAACATTTGGCAGGGGTTTGACGCCGACATCTGCCGGGCGGTTGCCGCCGCCGTTCTGGGTAATGCCAAACAATTTAAACTAATTCCCGTCAAACCGGCGGCCATAAGCAAAGCTCTTAACAGCGGCGCGATTGATATCATGCTCGGACATTCAAGTTTAACCGCCGCCGAAGAAGCCTCACAGTACGTTATTCCGGCGGCCGACTTATACCTTGACCGGCAGGTGTTTGCTTCTCGCCAAAAAAGCGAAGCCTCCTCCATGAGTGATTTTAGAGGAGCCAAGGTCTGTGTCCTTAAAGATTCTCCGGCGGAAGCATTTCTTGAAGAATACAATCAAAAATACGCACTGGGATTCAACATACTGGCTTTATCCAGCTTAAGTGCCGTCAAAGAGGCTTTTTATCTCCGCCGTTGCGAGCTTATCAGCGGTGATGAAATTTTTGTCAACGATATTGTTAACCGCCTAAAAAGCAAAGACCCGGCCCAGGTTCTGCCCGAAGAAATCGCCTATATCCCCGTAAAAGCCTATACAGCCGGCAACAACACCACCTTAAACATTGCTCTGCGCTGGATCATCAATGCCCTCAAACTGGCCTACGCGTCAAACATCACGGCCTCAAACATTGATATTTTTTCTGCCTCGCCGAGTCCTTCCTTGCAAAATCTTCTCGGGGTTCGTCCAAACGGTTGGTCAAAGCTCAAGCTTGATCCGCAATGGGTACGCAAATATATTCCCGTCTATGGCAATTACCATCAGATTGTGGAGCGTAATTTAGGCAAACAATCCCCCCTCAAACTTGACATGATTCATAACGACCTGATAGGTCGTGGCGGCTACTTATCTTTCAGCCCTTTTATCTAAATACGCGTCAAAATAAAATTCCTTGCGGCAAGTACGGCCTCGTCGGTTATTTTGTGCCCGGCACCGTCAATAACGGCCGTTTCGACGACACATCCCATCTCGCGCAAATTTTGTGCCGTAAAATCAAGCGCCTCAAACCGCACCATATTATCGGCATTACCGTGCAACAACAAAAAATCAGGACGACTGCAACTGTGGTTTTCCAAATAACCGCGAGCCGCCAAAATACCGCTAAAACTGACAACACCGCCAAGTTTTTGCGGGCACATCAGCCCGCTGTAGATCGCGCACATGGCTCCTTGTGAAAAGCCGCACAAAAACACATCATCATATTCCAGATTGTATTCACCGAGCAAACTGTCAACATATTGCAAAATAAAAAAATTGGCCTCGGTCAAACCAACCGTCATCCGGTTATAAAATTCAATAAATTCATCCCACGAAGCGGTAATGCGCCGTTTATCATCAGGGTCAAACTGGTGCATGGAATACCATTGTCTTTTGGCCTTGTCCACCTCATTTAAAAAAGGCGCCTGCGGAATATGCAAAGCAAAGTTGTCCAAAGTTTGCAAGGCTTCGGTTTTGCGGTCAATATGCGCTGCCTCGTCCTGATAGCCATGCAAAAACACCGCCACCTTTTTCGGAATACCGTTTACATGAACAATTTCTTCACGGATCATCGGACCGCAAAACCTTGCTAAAATTACACATGTCCCTTTAATAACCGAAAGACCTAAATAAATCGTAAACAAAAACCCGCCTCATTTTGACGGGCGGGCTCTAAAACCATACAACAGTACTACTCATTCCCTTGCAGGATCATATACGTCAGGGTGTCCTCATCAGCTTTCAAAATCCTTAAGCCGATACCGTTAATGGTAATCAATCCCGGCTTATCAGGAAAACTGATACGCTCAAACCGTCCGCCGTCATTATCATCGGCATCATAAGCCAGATAATCAAACCATATTCTGTCCAGCTTAACACCGTTATACTTAACTTCATACCCGTTTCGGATATTACTGACTTCGTTACGGATTCTGGCAATTGTCTGCATTTTCATATCCGAGGGATAAACAAAAATTTCTTCATCCAAAATCCTCAACCTTCCATCCTCAATCCAGCCCGCGCGATTATAAAAATTGCCTTTTTCGTCAAACAAAAAGACGTAGCCGTCGAGCCCGCTGTCCAAAAGCGAATATTCCACACCGTCAATCTTGGACCAGCCCAGAACCTTATACTCTTTTCTGTCGTCAAGCCTCATCGGAAAAGATTGATTTTGCAGGGTTCCTTTTTTGGTTGGCCGGTAGATATACGAACGATACATATCGCGGTTAAAAAACTTATCACTTAAAACTGCCTCGCCTTTTCTGACCGTAATGGCCTTATTCAAAACATAATCATGTTCGCGTTCGCTTTGGCTGCTGACCAATTCTTCGTCCTGTTCGACAAAGTCAACCGAATATCCCATATAAGCGTTAACAATTTTGCTCCGTATCGGCAACAAATCATAGTCGCCGGCGCGCAAACACCCGGCAACCAACAAACATAAAGACAGACAGGCTATTTTCTTTTTCATGTTTTTTATTTCGCACCAAAATAAAGTTATTTTTAATTATTATATCATAAACTTCATTTAGTAAACAAATTTATAACATCTTAGGATAAATACCCATGTCATCCGTCTGTTGGCAAATAACTTTTCATCCCTCACAAGAAAACACGGCCGCTTTTGACGAATTTATGGATTATTTCTTTGAGGTCAGCGCCCAAAATTACGCTTCCTCACCGGATGGTTTTGACGAATATGTCGGTTATCAAAGCGGCGATTTTGAGGAACAAACCATGCTGGATGCCGCAGCGGCTTTCGGCATAAAATTGCCGTCTTATGAGATTAAAGAGCTTAAAAGCGAAAACTGGCTCAAAGATTATGTTATCAAATTTTCGCCTTTTGAGGTCGGAGATTTTTGTATTTACGGCATTCACGAAAAAACGGCACCGCAAACATCAAAAATACCGCTGCAAATCTATGCGGCAACGGCTTTTGGCTCTGACCATGCCACCACCCGCGGATGTATCACCGCTTTGTGCGAGCTGAAACATCGCGGTCTTTCCCCGCAAAGGGTCTTGGATATCGGCACCGGCTCGGGTATTCTTTCGTTGTGTGCCGCAAGCCTTTGGCCTCAGGCTTCGGTTTTTGCCGGCGATATTGACGACGAAGCGGTTATCGTCGCCGCGGCCAATGCCGAAACCAACCGCCTCAACCGTCGCATAACGGCTTTTTTGAGCGACGGCTACCAAAATCCGCAAATTGCCGCTCAAGCCCCTTATGAGATCGTTTTGAGCAATATTTTGGCTAATCCGCTGGTTTCTTTTG
This sequence comes from uncultured Pseudomonadota bacterium, assembly GCA_949295085.1. GTDB lineage: Bacteria > Pseudomonadota > Alphaproteobacteria > RF32 > CAG-239 > CAZU01. The sequence goes on along the minus strand of CASFJS010000002.1, from coordinate 84,454 downwards.
CACCCGATTTGGCCAAAAATCTGGCAATCGGCGGCTATGCGATTCTCTCCGGCTTTGTTGATAACCAAACGGCCGAAGTTATCGCCGCCCATGAAAAATGCGGCCTTAAACAAATCAAATTATACTCTTTTGACAACTGGCGCATTGCGCTTTTACAAAAGGCATAAATTCCGATGACAACATTATCCGAAATTCAAAAAAAACTCATTCAACACAAACTCGACGCCTATATTATCACCCGCAACAATATGTTCTTGGGGCAGGATGTTTTGCCGGAAGAAAATCTGCTTTGCCGTTTGACGGGCTTTACCGGTTCCGCCGGCAAACTGATTGTCTTTCGCGACCATGCCTGTTTGTTGGTTGACGGCCGCTATGATATTCAGGCGCGTGCCCAGATTAATCCGCGGCAAATAGAGGTCTTTTGCACACGTGATTCGCTTGGCAGCTGGATTCAAAACAATATCAAAAATGCTTGCCGCTTTGCTTATAATCCGTGGTGTCATTCAACAGCCGAGGTTGATTTTTGGAAACGCGTTTTGACCGAGCATGAATTTGTTGAAATTCCGGCTGATTTTCCGGCAGTGCCGTTATCCTCCAACGAAGCGGAAATTTTTGAGCTTGACGAGCGGTTTGCCGGCATCACCGCCGATGAAAAAATATCTTATCTGACTCAATTTTGCGTTGATCATCGGCTTGACGCTTACTTTATCGGCGAGTGCGACTGTGTGTCGTGGCTGTTAAATTTACGTTCCCGTCTGCTTGAAGATACGCCGATCTTACGGGCATTTGCGCTTGTGCCGGCCGGGGGGAATGTCAGCTTATTTATTAACGACTTAAACAAACTCGAAACCGAACTCGATAATTGGCGCGGCAAAACCATCGGTTTGTCTTTTAACCGCTGCCCTAAAAAAGTTCAACTTTTGCTTAAAGAAAAACGCATCCGTTATGTGAATATCCCCAATCCTGTTGTTGATTGGAAAGCGGTCAAAAATCCGGTGGAAATATCAGGCTTTAAAGCGGCTCACCGGCGCGACGGTGTGGCTGTTTGCCGCTTTTTGCACTGGCTTGAAAACAACGGACAAACGACCGACGAACTCGGCGTCGTCGCCAAGCTTCACGAATTTCGCGCTATGAGCGAAAACTACTATTCCGAAAGCTTTGCCACCATTGCCGGTTTTGGCCCAAACGGCGCCATTGTCCATTATCAACCGACACCCGAAACCAACCGTAAACCGGAAGCCGGCTCTCTTTTGCTGCTGGACAGCGGTGCCCAGTATTTTGACGGCACAACAGATATTACGCGTACCGTTGCCGTCGGTGAACCCTCACAAGAGATGATTGACAGTTACACCGAAGTTTTAAAGGCACATATTGCCGCAGCTTCGGCTTTGTTACCGCCGGAAACACCCGGACTTGTTCCTGATACGCTGTCTCGCGCGGCATTATGGCGGTATGGCAAAGATTATGCCCACGGCACCGGTCATGGAGTCGGTCATTTTTTGAATGTCCATGAAGGGCCGCAATCCTTGTCGTTAAAAAGTTTGGCGCCGCTTAAAGCCGGTATGGTTACGTCCGTTGAGCCGGGGTATTATCAAGAGGGTGTTTTCGGTGTTCGCATTGAAAATTTGTATTTGATTGAAGAAACGGTTGTTAATGAAAAATCCATGCTCAAATTTGTGCCGTTAACTATGGTGCCACTGGAAAGACGGCTAATAAATAAATCGCTGCTGACAACAGCGGAAATTGATTGGGTGAACGGTTATCATCAGCAGGTTTGGGCAACTTTGCAAGATTTGGCGCCGGCAGATATAATTGCTTGGCTTAAGGAGGCAACCCGGCCGATTTAATTTGTCACACTCCCGAACATTCATTTAAACCGTCCCCCGCCTTGATGATAAAAATCCCTTTCCGGGCGGAGCACCGCCGCAGAAAGGGGATAATTGCAAAAATATGCAGCCGGCCTATTTGCTCAGAATATCCAGGATCTTTTGCGTGGCATCGGCGGTTGAAATGTTTTCAAATACCGCATATTCATTGGATAATCTGTCCAGAGCCTGTTCGTAAATTTGTCTTTCACTATAGGATTGTTCGGCCAGATTTTCATTGCGATGCAGATCGCGGATAACCTCGGCAATAGCCACCGGGTTGCCGGAATTGATTTTGTTTTCATATTCTTGGGCGCGTCTTGACCACATAACTTTTTTGACCTTGGCTTTGCCCTTGAGTGTGTTCATGGCATCGGCAATTGTTTCGGCACTCGAAATTTTGCGCAAACCGGCAGTTGCCGCTTTGGCCATGGGTACACGCAAGGTCATTTTGTCCTTGTCAAAATTAACCACAATTAATTCCAATTCGTTTCCGGCGATTGTCTGCTTGGTGACATCGGCAATTTTTCCTACGCCGTGTGCCGGGTAAACAACGTATTCTCCGGTAACGTACGGATTTTTTACGGATATTTTTTTGTTCATATCTCCCTGCCTGTTGTTAATTAATGGGTTGTATTTTTTCCTTACGGGTGCTAACATACCACAAAATCGGGTTTAAATCTAGTCAAAAAACGCATATTTTGTCAAAAAAAATTTTAACCCTATATTAATACTGATTTTTTAGAATAATAAATATGTTTGGGTTTTTTTATTCTGCGAGAAAAAGAAATGCGCAATATTGCCAAATCGTTTTTAATTTGTTTGTCGTTGTCTGTTTGGGCAACAGGCGGCAATGCCGCTGTGGCTCCCGAATATGCTACCAATAAATATACCGAACATTCGTTAACGCGCTCGGAAAAGAAGTGTATTGACGAGGGATATAAAATTACATATGCCAATTGCTCAAACCAAACGGCACCGGCCGACCGCTGCCCGTATCATGACTCTTATTATCGCAGTTGCTCGCAGGAGCAGTGGTGTCGCAATAATAACTATGCGTTTTTGGAGGCAGATTGTCAGTTGCCGACTTATCCGGTTAAGATGTGCGATAATAAATATCCGATGTATCGCGCTTGTCAGGAAGATATTGACAAAGCTTGTCGTGATGCCGGCTATAAGTCAAAGGACGAATGTCAGTTAACGGAAAAAAGATGTCCGTATGATTCGGATTACGGTCAGTGCTGTGATGACTGTCCGGATTTTGCTTATGTGTTGGATAATGTTCCTGAGGGTTATGTTGCCGAAGGTGAAACCTGTGTGACTTGTGCGGGCGTTGTTAAAACCAATGTTGTTGAGGCGCCGTGTGATGGCTATATGGGGTGCAAATACGGTCCGCTTTCACCGCAAACGCCATCATGTTTGAAAGGTGAGCAGGTTTTGTATACGGCCTGTAAAACGCCGGAAATGGTATGTAAAGAAAAGGGCTTTATGTTTTCGTCCTGTCAATCAACCGAGGATGCGGAGGATTGTCCCGAGCTGCCTAATTTGAAAAAATGCGTGGTTAATTGTCGTAAGCTGGCAATCGAAACATTCTCCGATGCCGATATTATTGCCGAAGATATTGCGGATCCAGAGCTCGATTTGACAAAGAATAAGATACAGTCTTTGTACGGACAAATATCGCCGGTTTGTGTTTCAAATGTCAGACCGGAGGTCAGACTGACTATTAATGACGAGTCAATGGCAATGTATTCGAATATCTTTAACCGTGAAATAAGCAATGTTAATTTTGTTGTTAATTTTGAAACGCCGGTTACGTTGCCGATAAACGGCAAATTGAATAATGTACGAATTACCGTTGAGGGAAACAGTGCCGATATTCCGTTTGAGGCAAAGACCATGAATATCAACGGAACCGTCAGTCTGGTTAATGTGGCCAACCTCAAGGCAGATGTTCGGATTGCCGATTCTGCCAAGTTTATTACGACCGGTAATGTTCGCGGTAATGTTGTCGTCGGCAAAGATTCCTCGTTGGGGATTAAGGGGAACCTGGACGGAACGGTCAAGACGGGATCTTATGCCGAGGTGTTTATCAAAGGGATATTAAAATATAAGGATAATGCCAACAACGGGCCGGACACTGAAAGCATGGTCTTCGGTTGTAATTCGCGGACTAAAATTGTCGGCGGTTTGATTGCCGAAACAGCCAATGTGGTGATTAAACAGCGGGCGGTTTTGGATACGCCTTATGTTAAGTTGATTTCAACCAGCAATAATCCGGATCTTCCCAATACTTTGAGCAGTATTCATATGCACAGCTATTCCAAATTGGTCAGTATTTATGACAATACGGAGTATCCGTTGGCGGAAAACGGAAAAGTTAATTGTGACGATCAGTATATTCGGCATCTTGGGACGGCCGTTGATACCGACGGGCAGAGTATAATGATTGAGCCGTCGAACCGGATGGAAGATGTCTGGCAGTGTCGTTCGTTGAGTTATCAACAGCAGGACTGTGATTTGGTCGAGGAAAGTGTTGATTAATCATTGACATTCGGCGAGTAAATCGTTTGCGGGTCGGCAGCGTTGTTCATTAAGCCAAAATCCTGCTCCGGATAGGACTGGATGTCGTAAACGCGACCGTTGGCCTCAAGCAGAGTGTTTTGGAAGTCTTTGCCCAATGCCTGTGATTGCGCTGGCAGGCTGCCTTGGTTTTGTTGTATTTGTTGCGCCGTTGAGTCGAAAACAGTTTGGTGAGGTAAAGTGTCGGGGGTGTTTGCGGTGTCAAAAACCCGTGGCGGTGTATCGGGTGTGGCAATGGGGTTGCCCAAAGGGTTGGGGGCGTCTGTCGGTTGCTCAACCCAAAAGGTGTTTTGTGCGCCGTCCGGTGTGGCGGCAGCGCCGAAAACGACCGTCGGTGTATCTTCTGTTTGATCCTCGGCTCGGACGGAAATACTCAATATGATAATGCCGCTTAAAACCGACACGAAAAGTCTGGTCAGCATTTGAATCCTCCTTAAAAAGTTGTTTTAGATATAAGAGCTTAAAAAAATAATCCAACCATAGCTGAAAAATTTAGTGATTCTTAAGATGTTTTGTGTTATTCTGATAGAGTCAGGAGGAGAAAAGTTATGTCTGAAATAGGTGCTTTAGGGTCGTATGCTTTGGCTATGCAGCAGATACAGCTGAACATTATCAGGCAAAATGCCGAAATGCAGCAGCAGGTTGCAGAGGTTTTGCTGGATACGAATCGAACCGTGACGGCCTCGGCAGACAAGGGTGTTTGTGTTGATGTGAGTATTTAGAAAATACTGATCATCATGATGAAAGACATTGATAATACAAAAGAAATAAAGTAGCGTACGAAATTCCACAGAATCCGCGCAGATGTTGCCGGCCAGTCGACGTTGAGGCCGCCTTCCTGATAAATTTTGGCAAAGACGAGTGTGTAAACGGCGGCAATGCAGGCAATGACAGCATAGAAACGCATATCGCCGAACAGGCCGATAATGGTTCCGGTCTCAAGCTTGATCATGGCGTAGAAGCCGGAAAAAATACCCAACAAAACCAACGGGTTTAAGATAACCCCGGAAGTAAAAAGCGCGATTATTCCCCTAAACATCAGGAAACCTTTTGTTTTAGCTCATCCAAATGCGGCGGCTCAGGTAGCGACTCCCGCTGTTGGCAGAACTATCCGGCCAGACGCAACGCGTGGTTCCGGCGGCTTTGGTGTTTTCGATAATCTTGGCTTTTTGAGCGACTAAGGCGGCGATTCCCCGTCCCTGAATACGCATGTTTTTGTTTCGGCTCCAATCCAACAATGCCGGTTCAATTTTTTGCCGCATGGTTTTGCTCCTTATAAAGGTTGTGCCCTGTTTGTTAGCAAGCATAACAACGTAAAAGTAAATAAAGTGTTAAAATCTGATTTATACACTTCGGCACAACTTTTCAATTGTTTGCCATAATTTTTGGCCGCTTTCGTGAACTTTGGCCTCATTATCGCCGCAAACCCAGATTCTGATTTTCGGTTCGGTTCCGGAGGGATGAATAACCACACGGCCATGACCGTTCCAGAGAGCCGAGAGCTCACCGGCCAGTTGTTGCAGCTCGGGAGCAGAGGCAACAGATTTTACTTGCGCCATATCGGCGGCCTTATAGTTTTCAAAATACAAAAAATCTTCCTCAAAAAGCGGAAAAATTGCGGAGGGCTTTTGACCGCAGGCGGCAATGCCTTGCAATGTTTTCAAAGCGGTCATCATGGCATCGCCGGATTTGGCATAGTTAAGCAATACCAAATGGCCGGATTCTTCGCCGCCGCAAATGCCGCCAACCTCGCGCAATTTGGAAATAACATGGCGCTCGCCGACGGGGGTTATGTAATACGGCAGCTTGAGGGTCTCGGTAACATAACGCTCCAACGCCGTATTGGAAAGCTTGGTCGATACAATCGGTTGCGATTGGTTTTCACCGGTTTGTTGCATATAGCGCGCCAAAAAAGCTAATAATTGGTCGCTTTTTATCAGCTTGCCTTGTTCGTCGCAAACTTTTATGCGGTCGCCATCACCATCGACGGCAATACCCAGATCGGCATGTTCGCTTTTAACCAAATCTAAAAGAGGGGCAATATGTTGTGAGCCGCAGTCACGGTTGATATTGAGGCCGTCCGGCGCGATGCCGAGAGCAATAACATCGGCACCCAGGCGGCGCAAAACATCGGGCAGAATTTCACTAAAGCAGCCGTTGGCACAGTCAACGGCGATTTTCATGCCGCGGAGTGTCATACCGGCACCAAACATCTTAAGGGCTATTTGCTTATAATGTTCGCGGATGGTGTCGTCTTTGGTAACGCGACCGAGGCGTTCTTTGTCAAAAGTGAAATTGTTTTGCTCAATAAGATTTTCCAGTGCGGCGGTTGTTTCATCGGCAAATTTGTTGCCGTCGGCGGCAATCAACTTGATGCCGTTGTCATGATACGGGTTGTGTGAGGCGGTGATCATGACGGCCATATCAACGCCAAGGTTGCCGACAAAAGTGGTGACGGCCGGGGTCGGAATAATACCAAGGAGGGTGACATCAATACCCTTGGCCGTAAAACCGGCGGTCAAAGCGGCCTCAAGCATATCACCGGAGATACGTGTGTCTTTGGCAATAGCGACTTTGCGGTGATTGTTGCAAACAAGTTCTGCCGCAGCGTAACCGAGTTTGAGGGCAAAATCTGCCGTCATCGGAAATTCGTTGGCAATGCCGCGGACACCATCGGTGCCAAACCATTTGTTCGTTGACATGATAAACCTTTCTGTTGATTGTTAAAGTAACAGCCTGTCAAAAGTCTAATCTTGTGAGGGTTAAATACCAAGCAAAATATTCGGTTTATCCGCCGGCAATCCGCCGATAAATAAAAAAAGTTTGAAGTGAAATGTTTTTTATTGACTTTATCACAGCCCTCGGCTATAAAAAATTCCGGTGTGCCGACATAGCTCAGTTGGTAGAGCAACTGATTTGTAATCAGTGGGTCGGGAGTTCAAGTCTCTCTGTCGGCACCATTAAAACCGCCGTTTAGGCGGTTTTTTGCTGCCGAAGTTCGACTATGGCTTCGGTATCTGGTTTCGCCGCGGAAAGCAGCAGTCTTTCCTTGCTCAACAAGATATTCCGAAGATTTTACAGACAAAAACAACCGGAGCAGCGGTTGTTTTTGCTTAGCAATCTCTGTCGGCACCATTAAAACCGCCGTTTAGGCGGTTTTTTGCTGCCGAAGTTCGACTATGGCTTCGGTATCTGGTTTCGCCGCGGAAAGCAGTTTTTTTTATTTTTTGCCGAAGCGGCGTTCTTTTTCTTCGGCAAGGCGTTGTTCTTCCAGCATTTTGTCCCAAGAACCTTTTTTGACGGCGTCTTCATACATTTGAATTTTGTAGTTTATTTTTTCCAGATGTTTGCGGTAGAGGGCAATTTGCGCCTCAACTTTTTGTTTTTGGTTACGAAACATGTCGAGACGTTGCTGCAAAGTGCTGTCACCTTCAATGAACCAATCGATGTATTGTTTGATGCCTTTAAGCGGCATACCGGTTTCTTTGAGGCATTCAATCATGGCCAGCCAGTTGAGGTCATTATCGGTAAAGACTCGCAGACCCGAGCCGCTTTTGTGCACAAACGGCAGCAAGCCTTCTTTTTCGTAGTAGCGCAACGTGTGTGTCGTTACGCCGACCATTTTGGCAACCTGACCGATAGAGTAACTCATTGGTGTGACTCCTTTATGTTCAGAGCTTTTGTTGCTTATAATGGAACAATGGCGCTAAAAGTCAAGCAAATAATTAACTTAAAGCAAACTCTATATTTTGGACGGATGACGGTCACGAAAAAACACCGCTTTTCAAAAAGCGGTGTTTTTGTGAGCCGTCTACTCAACCTGGAAGACTTTTCCGGCAGAAGTGTCATAACGCAGATGTACAACACAGCAGTTGTGGTTTTTGACGTTTTTGAGGCGCAACCCGCATACCAGGGAACTGATAACGCCGGCATGAGTGCTGACACCGACCGAAGTCTCTGATCCGCCGGCGATTTTTTGCAGGACACGGAAAGCGCGTTCAAAAATTTGCTGTTTGCTCTCGCTGTCAAACCCCGGAAATTTGCGTTTCCAGGTTTGCGGTGTCGGGTTCAAAAAGTCTGCCAACAATTCCGGATCAAGATCTTCCAGATTTCTTCCCTCGGCAAAGCCGAAGTTGCCTTCGCGCAGTTCCGGCAGGGTGTAAAGCGGAATATTCGGATAATAATTCCGGACAATGGCCGCTGTCTGGAAAGCTCTTTTGAGCGGCGAGGTATAGATGGCTTCAAGCTCGACGTTTGCGGAAAGCCTGAGCCCCAAATCGTCCGCCTGGGCAATGCCGGTACTATTCAACTCCTGATCGATCATACAGCCTTGACAAATGTGCCGCAGATTGAAGTCTGTTTCGCCGTGGCGAAAAATAAAAATGTCTTTAATCATAATATGGATTTTTAGTTAATAATACTCATGCATGGTTGCTGTATAGCACCTTGCGGCGGAAAATGCAAGCGAAAAGGGGCGGGCAGGGCTCTTGGCGTGCAATTATCGGACGAATGAGTATGATGATTTTAAGGTGTTAGCAAAAAACAGAATTGTTGAATATAAAATTCCGCATGCTCAATATTAAAACTTAATTGCTTTTTAGTCTTTTATGTTTAGAATAAAAACATAAGGAAGAGAGGTATAATGGTTTTGGAAAATAAATTGAACATTACCAGTCAAATTGAATTAAATAAAGCTGAAGAAAAGCTCAGTAAAGAAAAGGCAAAAAAGCTTTTTGACAGTGGTAAAATCAATCAGATAAAAGTCGGTACTTTTGCCGGATTAAAACAGATTCATAAGTATTTGTTTGACGATATTTATGATTTTGCCGGCAAAATGCGTGATGTTAATCTTTCTAAAGGCAATTTTAGGTTTGCACCGGTAATGTATTTGGCACAATCGCTTAAAGCTATTGATAAAATGCCGCAATCAACATTTGATGAAATAGTCGAAAAATACGTAGAGATGAACATCGCCCACCCCTTTAGAGAAGGAAACGGGCGCGCCACCCGCATTTGGTTGGATTTAATCTTCAAAAAAGAACTTAAAAAAGTTGTCGACTGGAATAAAATTGATAAAGCCGACTATTTGTCGGCTATGGAAAGAAGTCCTGTTAAAGACATTGAAATCAAACACCTCTTAAAAAACGCCCTGACTGATAGAATCAACGAGCGGGAAGTTTATATGAAAGGCATTGATGTCAGCTATTATTACGAAGGCTATGATGAATACGACATCCATAAACTGCCGTGAGTTTAGGCAAATATCAGGGTAAGGATTATGAAGAGTTTAAGGGTTTAATAAAAGAAGATGCCGATTAAAAAAATATTCTGATATTGCCGGCGGCATATTAAGTAATGAAAAATTATTTTAATTTCAAATATCTGGCATCAGATTGTAATTTTTCTATCTCCAAAACAGCTTTGCGATACTCAGAAGAATCTATGCCATATCTGGTGCCAATATCTTCAAGGCGTTGTGCCATCGTGCAATTTGCACCACCTACCGCGACGCTCATATCTGCACAATTCAAAATAAACAATTCATCGGTCGTATCGGCATTTTTTGAATAACCATGATTTGCTACTTCATTCCAATATTTGTACCCTGAACGTTTTAAAATCTCACCGCCGATACCCGAATGTCCGCGGCCTGTTTCAGAAAATTCATATCCTAAATCGTGGAGCAGCCCCAATAAAAACATATCTTCAGCATATTTTTCGTTGTCAGGTTGCATTTTTAGAGCAAATTCTTTAGCTTTACGAGCTACTCCCAACATATGTTTCCATCTGTTTTCTGTAATCATTTTATTTCCTTCGTTATACCGGTAAGGATAAAATATAATTCTTAAAAACAGCTTAAATACAAAGGAAAAGAACACTAGGAGTCGATGATTTTAACAAGAGGTCTGGATATTGTATGGGTGTATGGGGAACGAAGTAAAAAAGGTAATTGGGAAATTAACAGAAGAAAATTGTATTTAAAATTATACAAAAATATTTTATACCTTTCCTTATCATTTATAAATTAAATTTAAATTTTTTTAGATATGGGCAGGGGAAATTATGGATTTTGAAAAATTTACGCACCAATTATTAGAGCTAAAAAATAAACAGGCTCAAGAAATGTCAATATATTGTCAGCAGTTTGATCAGGCCGATTTTCATATGCTGCAGCATGTGATAGATTATGCAAAGATGGGGATAAAAGCTCTTTTTTTATTAAATGGAACTGCTGCTGTATCTGTATTAACATTGTTTACTTCATCATCGTTAGATTTAAAAAGTGTTTTTACTCCTCTTCTTGATGCTGTTACATTCTTTTCCTGGGGTGCTATTTGTTCAATAATTTGTATTTTATTAGCATACATCACTCAAATCTTTTATCAAGATGAATGTGCTTGTATGGGACGGGAAAAGATGCTAAACGTTATAATTCGTCAATTAGATGAAGAAAAAATGTTCCTTGTAAAAGAGAAAACGACACAACCTAACACTAAAGATTTTTTTGTTTCTAAAATTGAAGATATAAATGTTTTTATAGAAACAAAACAAAACGAAATTAGCCTTGAGCAAAATAAAGAAAAAAAATTTGGCATTTTAGGCAATGTTTTTTCAATATTAAGTTTCTTAGCAGTAGTAGGATCTTTAATTTTATTTGGGTTGGGTATAAGTACGGTAAAAAAAGGATTTATTATTGAAACTCCTACTATATTAGAGAATAAATGAACTGTGAAAAATCATTTTATTTATATTTTACCATTTTAAAAATACCCCTCTAAAAAATGGTGCGCGATACTGTGCAGTTATCGGACTAATGAGTATGAGGAATTTAAGGAAATTTCACGCAAAATTTTTTTACTTAATGACCTTGGAGACCGTAACTGACAATTAAAGGTTATTTATTGATTTTTATAAACATATAGCTTAAAGTTATAAAAAAAATTACTTAAATATTGAGGTTGCTATGAAAAAATTTGGAATATTTTTACTAGGTTTCATTTGTGGTATTGCATTTATATTCATTATTGGTGCATTAGCAAATAATAGTAGTGGATTAGTTTTATTTGAGAAAGAAGGAAAATGTTTTCACACCAATAAATTAGAAGTTTTTCAAGCAATAAGCCCAGGAGAAGCGTTAGCTAGGATAGGAAAATTTCCTGATGATACAATTGTGTTTTTGCTAGATGAAAGTGAAAAATCCTATTACGATGGTGAAATAATATCTGTCCCGAAGGATAAGTGTCCTAAACAAATAGGAACATTCCAATATGAAACAAAATTTGGAATGAAAACTGTTCCCGCGGTAATAATTGAATGAGGAATTGATGTTTGGCACAGACGAATATTATAATGAAGAAAAACAATGCATTTATAAGAATGAAACATATCTTGTCCGAAATAATGGTGCCGTTTTAAGATATCCAAACGATGCAAATAAAATTCGCCCATTAGATAATAAATGGACTTTTGGGAAACTTGGAGATAAAGGATATTTATATATTGCAGGTGTACAGATACATCGTATTGTTGCTACAGCATTTCATGGAGAATCTCCCTCATCTCAACATATTGTAGATCATAAAGATACTAATAGGCAGAATAACCGTCCTGAAAATTTACATTGGGTCACAAGACTAGAAAATATCCTTAATAATCCAATAACACGAAAACGAATTATTGCTATTTGTGGAAGCATAGAAGCCTTTTTAGAAAATCCCAATCTTCTAGGTGAAAGCAAACTAGATCCAAACTTTTCTTGGATGCGAAGCGTTACACCTGAAGAAGCCCGAATTAGTCGTGAAAAACTTGAAGAATGGGCTAAAAGTGATATTCCATCTTCAGGAGGAAAAATTGGCCAATGGATATATGAAAAACGAATACCAACTCTGAATAATAATATGGATAAGTGGAAAAAAATTTGGAAAAGTGAAAAAAACAGCACATTACCAGATGATTTTTTCAAAACAGAATATCAAGAAAACGATAATGAAGAAGAAATCCCTGATTGTATAGAATCTTTAACAGGAGGAGCGGCGCAAAGAAACTGGCAGACACCTTCAGAATTTCCTTGCTGCCCTACAGAAATTAGCGACACACCATTAGAGGATTATCTAAAAAATTTACAAATTGGAAAAATATTTAGTAAAAATCAATATGGTCAATCAGAGATTATTAAGTTTGGTTTATCCAAAGATAAAAATACTATAGTAGTACAAACTTGTAATGAGAGCGGAGTAAAAAATCTATGTATTGCAAAAATAATCTTTGAAAATAATTTGTTTGTACATATAAATGGCGGAAGTTATTTTTCAGATGATGGAGCGGACAAGTATTATACTCTAGCACTCGGTGAAGAATGGACAGGTGGTGATGTCTTTGATGATTATTGTTAATTTATCGGACAGGACTTTTATTGAATAAAACGCTTTATTTTCTTATCTTTTTATCAAAAAGTCCGATAACTTTGTAAAAAATATTAAATTAAAAACCACCAAAATCGGACTAAATAAGTGTTTGTTTAAAAACAAAAAATCCGCCATGAGGGCGGAAATATCAAAAATGGTGCGTGATACTGTGCAGTTATCGGACTAAGGATTATGAGGATTTTAAGCAGTTAACCAAGAAAATGGAGCTGTTTGAGGATAACTTGGAGCTGAACCAATCTGAATTGTTGGCAATTTGATTTTATTATGTAAATTTTAGCAATATCCGGTTAAACTAAAATAAATATAAAATTTTAGGATATCTTGCCCATGAAAAACGATATTAAACTTTTTGAGCAGAAGAAAATTCGGTCTGTTTATGATGAAGAAAAAGATATTTGGTATTTTTCGGTCATTGATGTGATTGCAATTCTAATTGAAAAAGACTATAAAACTGCACAGAACTACTGGAACAAGCTGGCTGAGCGATTAAGAAAAGAAGGTAGTCAGTCTGTGACAAATTGTCATAAACTGAAAATGCCCGCTGCTGATGGCAAACAATATTTTACTGCGGCGGCTACAGCCGAAACAATGTTACGTATTGTGCAATCTGTTCCTAGTCCAAAAGCAGAACCCATCAAACAATGGTTGGCTAGGGTTGGTTATGAACGAATGAAAGAAACAGCCGATCCGTCATTAAGTATCGACCGGGCTCGTGAAAACTGGCAAAAACTCGGCCATTCCGAAAAATGGATTCAGCAACGCATGATGGGGCAAGAAACCCGTAATAAATTAACCGATTATTGGAAAGAACACGAAATTACCAAGGATGAAGAATATGCTATTTTGACAAATATTATTCATCAAGAATGGTCTGGATTATCCGTTAAAGAACATAAACAATTGAAAGGCCTAAAATCTCAAAATTTGCGTGACCATATGAGCGAAGCTGAACTTATTTTTACCGCTTTGGCTGAACTGTCAACTCGTCAGGTTGCAGAAAATACAAATGCGACCGGGATGAAAGAAAATAAACAAGCGGCCAAAATCGGTGGCAATATCTCCAAACGCGCAAAAGAAGACTTTGAAGAACGTACAGGCCAAAAAGTTGTAACCGATGAAAACTATTTACCTGAAAATAAAAAGCAAAAAAGACTGCACACAAATAAATCTAAGTAGTTATTAAATTGCCACAATAAAATACAGCTGACTTTCAAGCCAACTGTATTTTCATCAAATTTAGAATAAGATTTTCTTTTTAAGACAGTATTGCAACCATCTGTACACTCTCCAAGGATGTGCAACAGCTTCATGACAAATGTAAAATGAGAACCAAAAAATTGCATACTCTGCTTGAACCTCTGGCGGAAGATCTGTATTTTCGACAGTTTGAACAAAATCATAATTAGATTGTCTGTCATAAAAATCCTGACGTTTCATATTATTCAGATCTTCAAACCCAAAGAAAGCTATATTCTTCTTTACATCGTTTAGGTTGCGTGCTTCTTCTATGAAATCATAAATCTGCTCTCTTGTTAAAATAACGGGGCAGTTCCTTTTGATAGCGTCTATGACATACGCTCTATTAATAACACTTTCCATAATTATAAGATTTTATAAATAATAATTCTATTTGTGGACAGATTATATATAAAAACTTTAAAAGTAAAGAGATAAACATAAAAGTCCGATAGTTCTTTTAAAATCATCATTATAAAAAACTCAAAAATCGGACTTTGTAAGCATTTGTTTAAAAATAAAAAATCCGCACGAATGGCGGAATTCTTAAAAATGGTGCCGCTAGTAAGAATCGGACTTACGACCCCACCCTTACCAAGGGTGTGCTCTACCACTGAGCTATAGCGGCAAAATATTAACTTGCGAAACACACCTTACAAAACCCCAAAATAAAAATCAAGGGATTTTTTCTTTATTTTGCTTATTTTTTTTATTTTTTCGTGCTATAAATACAAATATTGCTAATTATAAGGATATTAATCAATGGCCGAAAGCCCAAAAAACAAAAAACAACCGCGCTCTGCCGAACGTTTTGCGCGCGAGGCTAAAGCTTTGCAAAAAAACCTCAAAAAACGCAAATTACAGCAGGAAAAGCGCCAACAACTCAAGGAGAAACTCCATGGACAAGATTAAAATTCACGGTGGCAGAGTCTTGGAAGGCAAAATTTTTATCAGCGGTGCCAAAAATGCCGCATTGCCGCTTATCTGCGCCTCGCTTTTAACCGATGAAACCGTTACGCTGACCAATATGCCGATGTTATCGGACATCAAAGCGATGAATCTGCTTTTAGAGCAACTCGGCACCCAAATCAGCGAATTTGATGACTTTGTCGACGGCCACGCCACCAAAACCTACTCCTATCGCACCAAAAGCATCAAAAGTCTGGTTGCGCCGTATGATTATGTCCGCAAAATGCGTGCCTCTTACTATGTGTTAGGTCCTTTGTTGGCACGCTATGGCAAATGCGAGCTCTCGCTTCCCGGCGGTTGTGCCATCGGCGCCCGTCCGATGGATATTCACCTGTCGTCTTTGGAAAAAATGGGTGCCAAAATCGAAATCCGCAACGGCTATATCTATGCCGAATCCGATGGCCGGCTCAAAGGAACACACATTATTTTTCCGGGGGTTTCGGTCGGGGCTACCTGCAATGTTCTGATGGCCGCCGTTTTGGCTGAGGGGCGTACCGTGCTTGAAAACGCCGCCAAAGAACCGGAAATCGGCGATTTGGCCAGAATGCTCAACGATATGGGCGCCAAAATTGAGGGTATCGGTACCTCGGTTTTAACTATCGACGGTGTTTCATCTTTGCACGGTACCGTTCACAAGGTTATTGCCGACCGTATCGAGGCCGGCTCCTATGCCGTGGCTGCCGCCATTACCCGCGGCAGAATCGAGCTGATTAATGCCCGACCGGAAACCCTGCGCCAGCCGTTGCAGGTGTTAAAAGACATGGGGGTGCGGATTGCCGAAACCGACAACAGCATCATTGTTGACGCTAAAGGTTGTCATCTGGTCGGTAAAGATATTATGACCGAGCCTTTTCCCGGATTTCCGACTGATTTGCAGGCTCAATTTTTAGCGCTTATGCTGACGGCTGACGGCGCCTCAATGGTTACCGAAACCATTTTTGAAAACCGTTTTATGCATGTGCCGGAGCTTTTGCGCATGGGCGCCAATATCAATGTTCACGGACATGCTTCCGCCATTGTCCGCGGGGTTAAAAAGCTCTCCGGCGCACCGGTGATGGCAACCGACCTGCGCGCTTCTTTTGCTCTGGTTCTGGCCGGATTGGTGGCCGAAGGCGAAACTACCGTCAACCGTGTTTATCATCTTGACCGCGGTTATGAAAAACTGGAAGAAAAGCTGAAAGGTGTCGGCGCCGATATCGTTCGGATTAAAAATGACGAGGAAGACTAGATATCGTTATCTTGGTAAATTATATATATCGAACATAATTTTATGAGGAGGAAAGACATGAGAATTCTGACCGTCGCTTTGTTAATGATGTTGGCTGCTTGCAGCGGCGAAGACGTTGCTCCGCTCAAGACGGGTTCTTACAAACTTGTTGATTCACTCAATAATATCCCAACTATCGTCAGTTTTGCCGAAAACGGGCGGTTTAACGGCAAAGTTGTTAACAATATGATGGGGTCCTATAAGCTTGGTGATAACGGACGTATCAGCTTTAGCCCGATTGCCACCACGTTGATGATGGGGCCTGAAGACGCTATGGAGGCCGAACAAAATTTTCTGCAAATTTTGCCGCGTATCAAATCTTATAAAATGCAGGGAAATTATTTGGTGCTGATAACCGATAACGGCGGCGAGCTTGTTTTTGAGCCCCACACGCCGGAAGATACGGCCGTGGCCGAATAATTTTTGGCTGCCTCAGGGCAGCTTTTTTTATATTCCGAGCAACGAAGAGGCAAACTCATCGGCCTTAAATTCGGCCAAATCGTCAATTCCCTCGCCGACACCGATATAATAAACCGGTAATTTGGTTTCGTGCGCAACTGAGACCAGAACCCCGCCTTTGGCCGTACCATCAAGTTTGTTGACAATCAGGCCGTTAACGCCGGCCGCTTCTTTGAATATCTTAACCTGATCGAGTGCGTTTTGTCCGGTTGTGGCGTCCAAACACAACAAAACATGATGCGGGGCGTCGGGGATGGCTTTTTGTACCACGCGGACAATTTTTTTGAGTTCTTCGGTCAAATTTACTTTGTTTTGCAGACGTCCGGCAGTATCAATAAAGACAATATCATCCTGCCGCTCGGCAGCCTCTTTAAGCCCATCAAAACACAACCCGGCGGCATCGCACCCCGGAGCGCCGGAAAAAACGCGAACATGATTGCGGTCGCCCCAGATTTTTAGTTGTTCAACCGCGGCGGCACGAAAAGTATCTCCGGCAATCAGACTGACTTTTTTATCCTTAAACTTGTGCGCCAACTTGCCGATGACGGTTGTTTTGCCGGCACCGTTGACTCCTATCATCAACACCACATTCGGCACGGCCGCATTAAATTCAAGCTTTTTTTCGCAAGGTTTCAGGATGATGGATATGTTTTCGGCCAGCATTTGCTTAATTTCCGGCAGAGAAACGTCTTTGTCTGCCCGCCGCGATGCAAAATTTTTGATGATTTCCGCTGCGGCGGCATAGCCGATATCTGCAGCGATAAGTGCTTCTTCGAGGTCATCCAGCGTTGCGGCATCAATCTTACGCCTGTTGAAAATATCAGCGATACCGCCGCCAAGTTTGTCTGATGATTTCTTCAATCCGGCCGTCAGCCGGTTTAACCAGTTAACCATTCGCAACTTCTCCTTCACGACGCAAAATTTCCGCTCGACGCTTACGCTCGGTTACCGGAACCTGCGGCATTGATGCCGCCGGCGTTCCCGGCCGTTCGGAATACGGAAAAACGTGCAGTTTGCCAATGCCGGCCTCGTGCACCAGTTTAATGGTGTTTTGAAAAGCTTCCTCGCTTTCGGTCGGAAAACCGCAAATAAAATCGGCGCCGAACGTCGCCTCCGGTCGCGCGGCCTTAAGCTTGCGGCACAAGTTGATAACATCTTCGCGATTGTGGCGGCGTTTCATTCGTTTCAAAATCAAATTATCGCCGGACTGCACCGAAAAATGAAAATGCGGCGCAATATTCGGATAATCGCGCACCAGATCCACAAATTCATCATCAATCGCCGCCGGATCCAACGAGCCGAACTGCAACGACGGCAGCTCCGGAATTTCTTGCAAAATACGACGAACCAAAGCGCTGAAAGACGGTTGGTATGAGCAGGCATCAACGCCGGTTAGGCAAATCTCGGCAAACCCCTGTGCTAAAAGCGCGCGTATCTGTCGGATAATTTCCGCTTCCGGCACCGAACGATTATGGCCGCGGGCAAGCGGTACGATACAATAAGTGCAGCGATGATCACACCCTTGTTGTATCTGTACAAAAGCGCGTTGCCGCCCCTCAAATCCGGTAATAACAAAAGCATCGTGCCCGTCGTAGGCAAAAATATCCCCGACAACGGTCTTTTCGACTAAAGGCTGTGCTAAAAAGGTTGCAATATCCGCTTTTTCTTTATTGCCGAGAATCAAATCGACCTCCGGCATAGAGGCAAATTTTTGCGGCGCAATCTGAGCTGCGCAGCCGGTTACCACGATCTTGGCCGTAGGATTTTCACGCCGCAGTTTACGCAACATCTGCCGGCACTGGCGCTCTGCCTCGGCGGTAACGGCACAAGTGTTGACCACCACGACATTGTCAAGATGTGCCAATTTTTCTTTAATTACCTCAGATTCATAAGCATTAATCCGGCAACCGAATGTTACAACCTTAACCATTGTTTGTTTTCCTTTTATCTTAAGCCCCAATATAGAAACAAAAACCGCCCGGCGCAAGCGCAAAATTATAAATTTGTTAAGATTTGACGGTTACAATGCCCTCAGAAGTTATTGCCAAAAGTTTTTAAGGAGAATCCGTATGAAAAAAACTATGCTCTTATCAACGGCGTTGGCCGCTCTATTTGCCTTTACCGAGGCTAAGGCCGAAGATATTACTTCGCCGATCTATTTACCGAATGAGCTGGAGACCTTGTCCGAGACATCTTTGGCTTATCAACGCACCAAATTTGAAGATTATGGCGCCAAAGAAGACCTTATCGCCCGTGAAACTTTAACTTTTGGTATCGGCGAATATACGTCTATCTGGGCTTCCGTCGGTAATCGCTTTAACACCAAAGGCGCCACCAATCAAGAATACAACAATAACCACAATTTTGATTATGAGTTCGGTTTGAAAAGAAATGCCCGTTTGTTTAATGATTTGCTGATGCAAGTCGGTTTTTCTTATTACACCTTCAGTCCTCGCAGCTGGTACGGGCATAGCGGCGAGGCCAAGGAAGCCATCCGCGATGTTAAAGGCAATACCCGTTGGCATAAAGCGCTGCGCGGCGAGGTCAAACTGGCTACCGAGCTCGAGGACGGCCTGATGCCTTATGCCTCTTTCGGGGTCGACGGCAATGTCGACGATGCCGACCGAGATTTGTACTACACCGCTTTTGCCGGTGTTCATAAACTGGAAAACGGTTTTGCTTATGACGCCGGGTTGCGTTATGAGTTTCAGTTCGGCAGTGATGATGTCAGCGCCTGGTATATGCAGGGGTCGGCCGACTACTTTTTGACCGATACAATGACGCTTGGCGCTTATGTGGATTACCAATTTGCCGATTCGTCGTACCGCGAGGTTGATTACGGTTATACGGCCGAAGCCCGATTTAAGTTTTTGTTCTGATATAACCGCCTAATAAAAAAACGGAGAAAATATTTTCTCCGTTTTTTTTGGGCAGATACTGTCTCAGGCCTTGTACTTTCTTTTTTCGTTCCAAAATACGACAACCCCGACCGGTATTGACAACGCATAGCACAAGGTTGAGATGCCGAGTGTCAGCCACGGTTGCGAGATAACAAAGCTTGCGAACAACACCACCACCAATATAATCGGCAAAAACAGATAAGACGGAATTTTAAGCTTTTTGGTCGAAAATGTCGGTATCCGGCTGACCATCAAAAATGTTACCACCACCAGCAAAACCGCACAAAAAGCGTTGGAGCGAATCAACCAATTCCAATCCGGAAAATCAAACGAAATCATAATCGGCATCATGACCAAAGCCGCGGCAGCAGGCGCCGGCACGCCGACAAAAAAGTGATTCCAATATTCCGGTTGCGGTTCTTCTTCCAGCATGGTATTAAATCGCGCCAAGCGCATGGCCATGCCGATGGACATCAACAAGCAGAAAAACCAGCCAAACTTCGGCAGATCAAACAATGTCCACTGATATAACAGTATCGACGGCGCCACACCGAAACTGACAAAATCCGACAGTGAATCCAGCTCGGCACCGAATTTGGTCGAACCTTTGAGCATCCGAGCAACACGCCCGTCCAAAAGATCAAAAAACGCGGCAATAAATATGCACAATACCGCTTTTGTCCAGTCGGCCTGTATCGAATAACGGATTGACGTAACGCCGGCGCATAAAGCCAACAGCGTCACGATATTCGGAGCAATTTTGCGAAACGGCAGCGATGTCAGCTTCTGCCGCGACAATTGCAGCTTTTGGTTAATCTTTTCCATTATCTGATTACTCCGTTAACCGCCTTTTTGCCATCGGCCAAATTGGCAATAACCGTCTCACCGGCCACCATTGTCTGCCCCAAAGCCACCTGAGGCTCGACCCCCTCCGGCAGGTAAACATCCAGCCTTGAACCAAAACGAATCATGCCAAAACGCTCGCCGGCTTTGTATTCCTGACCGATTTGAGCCTTGCAAACGATTCGTCTGGCCACCAGTCCGGCAATCTGGACAAAACACAAATCTTTGCCGTTTTTGGTTTTCATAGCCAGCAATTGGCGTTCATTATCTTTGCTGGCCTTATCCAAAGTGGCGTTAAAAAACTTCCCCGGAACATAAACCGCGTTGGTGATTTTGCCCTCGGCCGGCACTCTGTTGACGTGCACATTGAACACGCTCATAAAAATGCTGACGCGGGTAAATTTGGCATCGCCCATTTTAAGTTCTGCCGGCGCCGGAACTTCGGCAATCATCTGTACCACACCGTCCGCCGGCGAGACCACGATATCTTCAACCTCCGGTGTTATCCGTTGCGGATCACGAAAGAAATAATAGCACCAAACCGTCAATACCAGACCGATAAACCCCAGCGGCTCCCAGATAATTGCCAGTAACGCTGTTACTGCCGCAAAAATGCCGATAAACCGCCATCCTTCCGGATTAATATTCGGAAAAACATAATTTTTCCAGGATATATTAAAAGTTTTTGTCATTTTCTATTTCCTTATATTGATTTGCGGCCGAACCGTGACGCTGTCGACTGCCGCCCGGCCGAAAAATTAATGTTATAACAAGAAACACCAAACCACATTTTGTCTCAAAACACAACAACAAAATGCCAAATGCCCCAAAGAGTACCGGGAAAAATAATTTTTGTGTTGAAATTATAAAAGAGTCAATGTATAAAAGGCGTTGACAAACGGATGCACCTATGGCGGAACAGGTAGACGCTGCAGACTTAAAATCTGTTGGGAGCAATCCCGTGCCAGTTCGATTCTGGCTAGGTGCACCATTTTTTAGGACGCACCGGTTAAGGTGCTTTTTTTGTATGTATGTCAATAGGGTGAAGCTTTTGAAAGTATTGATATAAAGCGGCAGACCGCGGCTATGCGGAAAATGTTGCTATGATCGGTGAACCGTGTTGTTTTTTGCCGCTAAATTGTTGCAAATTTAAAATGAAAGTTTTATGATGGTGGCGATATTAAATTAAAGACATATTAACAGAACACATCATTATATGCAAAACACAAACAAAAGAGAAGCCTCGTTATCGATTATTGAGGATGTCAAAAATCACAAATTTCTGATGATTCGCAATCATCGCGGAATTAATAAGGGCTGTGTGAATTTTCCCGGCGGTAAAAAAGAACCGGACGAAACCATGGAAGCCTGCGTCATCAGAGAAACTTTTGAAGAAACCGGCTTGACGATTACCAATCCGGTAAAGGTCGGCTATATTGAATTTCCGACAATGAACTTTTATGTTCACGTCTTCAAGAGCACGGATTTTTCCGGCACTCTCAAAGAAAACAGTGCCGAGGTAGAAGCTTTCTGGCAGGATGCGAATAATATTCCGTATCACGAAATGCGGGAAGCCGATGCGGACTTTTTGCCGGATATTTTAGCCGGTCAGTACGTCCGCAGGAGATACTTCTACGATGAAAATTTCCACGTCAGGGAAGTTGTTGATTTGTAGTCTGTAGAAAAGAGCCGAAAATTGAAAAATTCCGGCTCTTTGCTTTAAATAAACGGCTCAATACAGCTTGACGGAATTTGTTTATGGCAATATGTTGATTACGAAAAATTTATTACTAACCTTAAAATTAAAAAAATTATGAGCGCTATTAAAGGAGATGGTCGCGGTAATTTCGGCTCCAGCGGCGGCCATGACAGTGACGGAGTTTATCATCCTGAATATGATACTCATGGCTTTGACTGTCACGGGTATGACAGAAGCGGCACGTATTGCGCAAAGTATGACAACCACGGTTATGACCTCAGCGGTCACGACCGGTTTGGAACATATTGCAGCAGCCGCGATTTTGAGGGAAAACATCACTGATTAATCTTTTAGAACACCTTTCTTGTGGCAGCGAGAAAAGTGTTCTTTTTTTGTGGATTCTTCCGTTTGACATCATAAGTTGCTGCGTTTTTTCAAGATTGCTTTTTTTGAGATTGAAAGGCTATCTTTAGCATTTGTTTAGATTTATTTGCTAAATTTACCGGATAAGAATCGATTAATTTTGTTTTGAGGTTGGGATTACGATGCTGGTTTATATTGCCGAGATGTTTGATGTTTCCGCTTTTTTACTGAGTCCGTATGTTCGTTGTTTTTTGGCATTTTTTATCGCTTTGGGACTGACGCTCGGTTTTGGCGGGCGGGTAATTGCCTGTTTGCATCATCATCAGCTTAAAGGGCAGCCGATCCGTGCGGACGGTCCGCAATCGCATTTGCTGACCAAAAAAGGCACACCAACCATGGGCGGGCTGCTTATTCTCGGTGCCGCTGTTGTGGCTATGGGGTTGTTTTGTGACTGGTCGGCAAGGTTTGTGTGGATCGGGGTTGCGGTTTTGATTATTTTCGGTGCGGTGGGATTTGCCGATGATTATTTGAAAGTAACTCGTCAGACCTCGGCGGCCATGACGGCAAGGATGAAATTGTTGTTGCAATTCGGTACGGCTTTGGCGGCAATATTGCTGGTGTGTCGTGAGACGCCTGCGGAATATCGGTTTATTTTGAATATTCCATATACAGAGGGCTGGACGTTGGCGTTGGGATGGTGGTATGTGCCGTTTGCGATGATCGTGATTGCCGGGGCTTCCAACGGTGTTAACTTAAGCGACGGATTGGATGGATTGGCGTCCGGATTGCTGGCGACGGTATTTGCGGTTTTTATGGTCGCGGCGTATGTGACGGGGACGATTTTGGCGTTGGAGTATTATGTGCCGGTGATTCCGCAGGCGGCAGAGGTCGCAGTGATGTGTGCAGCGGTTATAGGCGGTTGTTTGGGGTTTTTGTGGTTTAATGCCAAACCGGCAGCCGTGTTTATGGGAGATACCGGCGCCTTGGCGCTAGGCGCTTTTCTGGGCCTTGTGGCGGTAATGCTTAAACAGGAAATTTTGTTGGCAATTGCCGGCGGTGTGTTTGTGATGGAGTCAATATCGGTGATGATTCAGGTCGGCTGGTTTAAGATCAGCGGTAAGAGGTTTTTTAAGATGGCGCCGATACATCATCATTTTGAACAATCGGGATGGGCCGAAACCAAAATCGTGTTTCGGTTTTGGCTTGTGGGTATTGTGTTGGCGGTTGTGGCGGCTGTCGCATTTGTCAGCCGTTAAAAAAGGAGAAACGTAAGTGCCGTGGGTATCTTTTTCGCGCAGCAGCAGAAATATCATTGCCAATTGGTGGTGGACGGTTGATAAATGGTTGTTGGCGGCGGTTATTTTTTTGCTGGGTTGCGGCTTGATGTTAAGTCTTTCGGCATCGCCGGCTGTGGCCAGACGGCTTAATTATGAGACCTATCATTTTGTTTACCGGCACGCATTTTATATTTGCTTGGCCGGCGGCGCGGTGTTGATTTGTTCGGTATTGAATTTGAAATGGATACGGCGGTTGGCTATCTTGGGTTATGCCGGTGCCATGTTTTTGGTGATTCTGGCGTTGTTTTTCGGGCCGGAGATTAAGGGGGCGCGGCGCTGGTTGATTCTATTCGGTCAGCAAATCCAGCCTTCCGAGTTTTTGAAACCGACCTTTATCGTGATGACAGCGTGGTTGTTTGAAATGCAGCGTCGATATAAGAATTTTCACGGCGTATTGGTCAGTACGGCGTTGTGTGCGTTGACATGTCTGCTCTTGTTGCGGCAGCCGGATTACGGTATGACGGCTGTGGTGGCAACGGTGTGGTTTGCGCAATTGTTTATCGCCGGGTTGCCGCTTAAAAAATTAATGATTACGGGAATCGGATTAGTCGCGGTTTTTGCGGTTGCCTATTTATTGCTGCCGCATGTTCAGATTCGGGTAGAACAGATGTTGGCAGGAATGTTCGGCGGCGAGCCGTCTTATCAGGTTAAGCGTTCGTTGGAGGCTTTTAAAAACGGCGGCCTTTTTGGGGTCGGGGTCGGTGAGGGCGTGGTTAAATGGCATATTCCCGATGCTCATACCGACTTTATTTTTCCGGTGGCGGCAGAAGAATACGGGTTGTTGTTCTGTTTGTTGATCGTCGGTGTCTATGGGTTGGTGGTTATCCGCTCAATGTGGTTATCGGGGCGGGATGACAATATGTTTATTGTGTTGTCGGTTTGCGGGCTGGCAATCAGCATTGGGATTCAGGCGTTTGTCAATATGGCCTCGACTCTGCAGCTCGGCCCGACCAAAGGTATGGCTTTGCCTCTGGTGTCTTACGGAGGGTCGGCTTTGGTGGGGGCCGGTATCGGTATCGGAATGTTGCTGGCGCTGACCCGTAAAAATGTTTATGCGGAGAATAAGGATGACGAAGGGTAGGGCTCAATTAATCGTATTGACCGCGGGGGGAACCGGCGGACATGTTTATCCGGCCGATGCGTTGGCGACGGAGTTGGAAAGACGCGGCTATGAGGTTATGTTGTTTACCGATACGCGCGGGTTGCATAACTATAAGGGAAAGCTCGGTGAGATTGAAAACAGAGCTATTTGTTCGGGGAGTGTCGTCGGTAAGTCGGTTATGACTAAAATGCGCAGTTTGATTAAGGTCGGGTATGGTATTGTACAGGCTGCCCGATATTTGTTGAAATATCGGCCGCGATGCGTGGTCGGGTTTGGCGGCTATGCCTCGTTTCCGACAGCCGTGGCGGCGTTAATACTCCGGATACCGCTGGTGATTCATGAGCAAAATTCGGTTATGAGTCGCACGAACCGGATTTTAGCGCGCTTTGCGGCATTGACGGCTCAAAGTTTTCGGCAAGTTAAAAATACGCCGACTCAGGCCAGAACTTTTTTAAGCGGAATGCCGATACGTGAGGCTATTGCGGCGCTATACGGACAAAAAAGACAGGATAAAGCTCCGGGAGACAAAAAAGTGTTGGTTGTTTTGGGCGGATCCCAAGGTGCCAAGGTTTTTGCCGAAGTGGTGCCGCAGGCTGTTAAAATGCTTGGCGCTGCCGAACGGCAAAATTTGCAGATTTATCAACAGTGCCGGCAAGGTGAAGAAGATGTTGTTGACAGACAATATGAAAACAGCGGTTGCGAAGTCGTTATCAGAGCGTTTTTTGACAATATGCCGGAGTTATATGCCAAAGCGGATTTGATTGTTTCACGTGCGGGGGCGTCGTCGGTTTATGAAATTGCGGCGGCGGGGGTGCCGGCCGTTTTGGTGCCGTTACCGATTGCCGCCGACAATCATCAATATTATAATGCGGCGGAGTTTGCCGGGGCCGGTGCCGGTATTGTTGTGGAACAAACGGATTTTACGCCGCAACGATTGGTCGGTATTTTACGGGATTTGCTCAGCCAGCCGCTTAAGACGGCGCAAATGTCGGAAAAGGCCAAAAAAATTGCCATTGTTGATGCGGCCGCCAGATTGGCGGACGGCGTGGAACAACTTATATCTCAGGAGAAAAACGATGTTCGGGCCTAAAAAAGAGACAAAACGCTTGTTGGAATTATTGCCGGAGGTTAAGGGAAAATATTTGCCGGACGAGCCTTTGGCAAAATATACATGGTTTGGAGTTGGCGGACCGGCAGAAGTCATGTTTTGGCCGCAGGATAACGAAGATTTGGGATGGTTTTTGAAAAACAAACCTTATAATCTGCCGCTCTTTGTGATTGGCAGCGGTTCAAATCTGTTGATCAGAGACGGCGGTATTCCGGGGGTTGTCATTAAGCTCAACAGCAAGTTTTATAAGAAATGGTCGATTCAGGAAGGCCGGATAACCTGCGGTGCGGGGATGAAAAACAGTGAACTTAAAAAAATAATGATCGATCACAATATAGGCGGTTTGGAATTTTTGGTTTCCATTCCGGGGAGCCTGGGGGGCGCGATTAAAACCAATGCCGGATGTTTTGGTAAAGAATTGAAAGATGTTTTGCTTAGTGCCACGGTGGTTAACGGCAATGGTGATGAAATTGAAGTGGCAGCGGATGATTTTAACCTCGGTTACCGTTGCAGTTTTTTTCCCGAAGAATGGATTATTACGGCACTGACATTAAAAACGGAGCCGCAGTCGGCGGAAAAGACCATGCAAATCATTGAAGAACACAAAACCTATCGACTCAAAAGCCAGCCGCATAACGTTAAAACGGCCGGATCGACTTTTAAGAATCCCGAAGGATTACGGGCCTGGGAATTAATTAAGAAAACCGGTAGCAATTTGTTTAAGGTTAACGGAGCGGAAGTCTCAGACGTGCATTGCAATTTTTTGGTGAATACAGGCAAGGCGACGGCACGGGATATTGAAGAACTCGGTAATAAAATCGTTGAAAATGTCAAAAAAGAAACGTCCATTGTTTTGGAGTGGGAAGTTAAAAGAGTGGGTATCGGTCAATAATGGCGGAACAAAACGATAAAACAGATAACGGTAGTAAAATTTTGCGTTCGGCCAAAGAGTGGCCGGACCGCCTCAGGGCTTCGGTATTTGTGTTGTGTCTTATCGGGTTGGCGGCGGCGCTGATTGTGGTGTTGAAAAATGATTTGGTTAATAAAAAAATTATTGAAACACAAGGCGCTATTCTGGATTATATCGGTGCTAAAGGATTTGCGGTGGAAGATGTTGTGGTTACCGGTCGTAACCGAACGGATATGGCCGATATTGAAAAGATTGTCAACTTGAAACGCGGTGACAATATTTTAAAAGTTGATGTGCGGCAGCTCAAACAAAAACTCGAAACTCTGCCGTGGATAAGAGATGTGCGCGTGAGCCGGAGTTTGTTGCCTAATTTGTTATTGATAGAGATTGAAGAAAAAAATGTTTTGGCTATATGGCAACTTAATGATCGTTTTTATCCGCTGGATACGGACGGGTATGTCATTGAGGCGGATTATCGTCCGGACAAGCCGATATTATTGATTGTCGGCGCCGGTGCGGCCGAAAATATTTTGCCTTTTTTACGGATGGTTGCTCGGATAAGTCCGGAATATTTGTCGCGGGTTAAAGTGGCCAACTATATTTCAAAACGTCGTTGGAATATCATTTTGGATGATATTCGTCACGGTATTACGATTAAGCTTCCCGAAGATGATGTTGAAGATGCCTGGAAAAAATTGGTAAAATTAGATGTGTCGCAGGGAATTCTTAAACGTAAATTAACCATCATTGATTTAAGATTGAAAGACAAAGTAACCGTTAAACTGCGAAAAAGCAGGCCAAAAGCCAAAAAGCCGGCGCAGCAGATATAGTCTTGGAGAGTTTTGGGGTGCAGCATTCATTCGGAAAAGCAAGTACCGTTGCCGCTTTGGATATAGGTTCGTCCAAAGTGTGTTGTATTATTGCCAAGGTTTCCAAGGATAAAAGAATCAAAGTTGTCGGCTACGGATATAATGCGTCACGCGGGATTAAAAACGGTATTGTGACGGATATCGGTTTGGCAACGATTGCCGTCGGCAATGCGGTGCAGGATGCCGAACAGATGGCAAATGAGCCGATTGATAAGGTTATTATCAGTGTCGGCGGCGAAAAAGTACGCAGCGTTTTGAAAACGACGTCAATTCCTCTTAATAAAAATAAGCCGATCAGCGATTCGGATTTGGAAAAAGTTTATCTTAAAGCCACAGCAAAAGTTAATGTCGGCGAATATAGCCTGATTCACTGTATTCATAATAGTTATCGTCTTGACGGCGGAGAGCTTTTGAAAGATCCGCGCAATTTATTTGCCGATGAGTTGTCGATTAATATTTTGCTCGGACTGATTCCGGAACATATTTGTAAGAATATTAATACGGTGATTGAAAACGCGCATTTGGATATCAGCGGAAGAGTTTTTGATTCGTATGCGTCCGGTTTGGCTTGTCTGGTTGATGATGAAAAAGAAATGGGAGCAACCGTCATTGATATGGGGGGCGGGACGACATCCATTACCAGTTTTAAGAACGGGCATCCGATTTATTTTGCGGCTATTCCCGTCGGCGGTAATAATGTGACGAATGACATAGCCTACGGACTGACAACATCTTTTTCACATGCCGAAAGGTTAAAGACATTGCATGGTTGTGCCTTTTTGACATCGCAGGACAGCATTGATACCATCAATGTGTATCCGGTCGGGGAGGAGGATGACAGTTGTATCAAACAGATTCCGCGTTCGGAGCTTATCGGTATTATTACGCCGCGAATTGAAGAAACTTTTGAAATGGTTAACCGTAAATTGCAAGAGGCCGGTTTGGTGCACGATTCGTCACACCGGGTGGTGTTAACCGGAGGGGCTTCGCAATTGCCAGGCGTGGTTGATATTGCGGCGATGGTTTTGGACAAGCAGGTCCGTTTGGGAAAACCGAAAAATATTTTAAATTTGCCGGATAGTCTTTATGCGCCGGCGTTTGCCACTTGTGTCGGAATGTTGTTGTTTGATGTTAATTTCAGCGAGCGGCGCCCCAAAAAAATTATTAACAAGCCGATTTCGGCTTCCGGCGGCAGCTGGGCAGATAATTTGGGAATGTGGCTTAAAACCCTGTGGGGATAGTTTTTTTCTTTTCATTTTTCTTAGTAACCAAAACTTAAGGTATTTTGTTTATACTTTTTCATAAAAGCGTAATCGTTTTGACGGATTTGTAAGGAGTAAGAAATACAATGAGCATTAAATTGGCAGTACCGGAGAAAAATATGGTTCAACTTAAGCCGCGGATTTCGGTTATCGGTGTCGGGGGCGGCGGCGGGAATGCCGTTAATAATATGATTGCCAAAAAACTTGAAGGTGTTGATTTTATTGTGGCCAATACCGATGCTCAGGCGTTGGAAAATTCTAAGACGCAACGGCGAATCCAGTTGGGGCTGCAAACGACCAAAGGACTTGGCGCCGGTGCCAGACCGGAAATCGGAAAACAGGCGGCGGAAGAGGCTTTGGATGATATTAAGCGCGAGTTGGAAGGGGCCAATATGGTGTTTATTACCGCCGGTATGGGCGGCGGGACGGGGTCCGGTGCGGCACCCGTTGTGGCAAAAGTTGCCAAAGAACAGGGAATTTTGACCGTCGGCGTGGTGACCAAGCCGTTTCAGTTTGAAGGCAAAAAACGTTCCGAGACGGCTGAAAAAGCATTGGAAAATTTTACCCGCGAGGTTGACAGTATTATTGTTATTCCGAATCAGAATTTGTTTCGTATCGCCGATAAAAACACGACATTGGCCGACGCTTTTGTGATGGCGGATAATGTGTTGTATGACGGGGTGCGCTCTATTACCGATTTGATGATTATGCCGGGGTTGATTAATCTGGATTTTGCCGATGTTAAAGCCATTATGGAGGATAAGGGCAAAGCCATTATGGGCACCGGTGAGGCCGAAGGAGAGGATCGTGCCATCAAGGCTGCCGAACAGGCTTTGGCGAATCCGCTTTTGGATGATTGCTCCATGAAAGGTGCCAAAGGCGTATTGATCAACATTACCGCCAGTCAGGATATTACCCTGATGGAGGTTGATGATGCCGTTAACCGGATTAAAGAAGAAGTTGATGAGGATGCCAATATTATTTTCGGTTCCAGTTTTGACGCATCGTTGGACGGTAAAATCCGCGTGTCCATCGTGGCGACAGGAATTGATGATAAAGCGCCGTCGCGCGGCGAAAAGTTGCGCCGGCCCGAAACGGTTAAAGAACAGGAAAAGGAAGCAACGGCTGCGGACGTGCCGGCTGCAGAACGGATGAATGAGATTGCCCGGCAGATGGTAACGGATGAAATAGCGGATGAGAAACCGGACATAGCGGCGGATGTTGATGAGGTGGTTGAAACAGCTACAATAACGGCCATGCCGCAGACAACCATCAAAATGCCCGTCGAGGAAAGAAGTTTTGAGGATTTTGATCAGTTAAGGAAATCGGAAATTTTGGACGGTATGCCCAATTCATCGGCTTTGTTTAAGGCGATTATCAATAAGTCGGCAGAAGAAACGGTTGCGGAAGAAAAAGTTGATGAAGAACAAAAACAGATAAATGAAGCCGTTGAGGCTCAGGAAAATTATTTTGTGCCCAAAACGGCCTTAAAAATGCCGGAAGAAGAACCGGAGCTGTTTCCGAACCATAGTTCGACGCCGGTTGCGGCAAAACCCGCCGAGGAAGTTGAAGAATTAATCGTCAGCGAAAGTGAGCCGCGGCGCCGCAATTTTATTGAAATTATGACAGGGCGCTCAATTGCCAAGCGTAATCAACAAAAACATGCCGCCAGAGTGCAGGAGCCGGTTGCACCAACATTCAGTGATGATGTTGATGATAAGGTGAACTTGGAAATTCCGTCGTTTTTGCGGCGGCGCTGAGGTTATTTTGTTCACGGGAGGCCGGTAATGATTTTGGAAATCATTGCCGGTTTTTTATATGAAAAATCGGCAGGAGTTGCCCGCCGATTAAAAAGTTATTTTAGGTTTCGCAGCGTGTCAATAACGGACAAAACGGGATAAACAAGAATTAATAAGCCGGCGATATATATTAAATAGGGCTGTTTGCCGTGTTCCATATAGGCCAATACACCGGACATAACTAACATAAATAATATGTTGTATCCCAAAAAAGCACTTAAAAAGATAATTGCTATCTTTTTTTCTTTAGCAGCAAGTTGTTCTTTTGATTTTTGACCGCGCCGCAGGTAGTGAATGTATATCAACGTTGCAAAACAAGCAGCGATACCAATGGCTCCCCATATCAACAGAGCCGTTTTAAAAATAACAGAGTCCATAGTTATAATAAATTAATTGTTTAATGTAATGATATATTTTGTTCGTAGTATAGTCGGCCGGAATTAAAAAGCAAATGTTTTTGGCGGCAGAAAAAATGTTGTAAAAATTTTAAGCCGATGTTATGCTGGGGTGTGAAGAGGAAAAATATGGACGAGCAAAGATTAATTACCATTGAAACGGCTCTGGCCAACCAGGAACGAACATTGGATGAGTTGAGTAAAATTGTTTATGATCAGGGCAAGGAAATTGATCGGTTGGTTAAGGTTAATAAATATTTGGCAGATTTGTTGAGCAAAGATACAATCAAGCCGTTGTCAGAAGAAACCCCGCCGCCGCATTATTGAGGTGTTGTTGTTGGGGTATGGAGATTTTATGAAAGTTTTTGTGTCACAGGCGCTTATTTTGGCCGGTTTTTATTTTATTGTTTATTTTATTTTTTCACATGTCAGGGAATTTTATTTGTGGCATGCGGATGATGTTGTCTTTATTTGCTTTATCGGGTTATTGATTGTTTTGTATTTTAAGGGGGGATTTATTTCGGTTGAGCGCTTTCAGGGAAAGCATCCCGTTGCGGTTGATTATTTGCAGGCTTTGGGAGCCGTTAAATATTTTGGGCTTATTGTTTTCGGGCTTTGCGGAATTGCACATGAATATGAAATTTTGACGGGACAATACGGCGGGCGAGGGCATCCCACCCCGAGCATGAGGTTTGCTTATTATATGAGCTATGTATATGTTGTGATGTTAATGCTCGGGATTTTGTGGGCAACGCATAAAAATTTTATAGTCAGAAAGCGCACAAAAGTTGTTGGAAAAAAATGACGTGTCGGCAGGCTTGCATCGGCGGTATGCGGTGTTATATTATGGAAAAGTTAAAGCGGAGAAAAAAATGATTGATTGGAATGCTCTTTACAAAGTGTCGCTCGGGCTTTATGTTTTGGGAGCCAAAGATGGCGAACGTCCGGTCGGCAGCATTGTTGATGCCGTTATGATTGCGGCCAGCAAGCCTTGCGCCGTGGTTGTTTCATGCAATAATGCCAGTTATACCAAAGCTTGTATTGAAAAAAGCAAAGAATTGTCTTTGTCGGTTTTGCCGAAAGATGTGGATCCGTTTGTGGTGGCAAATTTCGGGTTTCAGTCCAGCAAAAATGTTAATAAATGGGATAATGTTGCGGCGGATGAGTTTAATAATCTGCCGGTTTTGAAACAGGCGTCGGCTTATATCAGCGCCAAAGTGGTGTCGCAGTACGCTTTTGAGAGTAATACGGTTTTTATTGCCGAAATTGATGCCGCGGTCAATGTCCGCGATACGGATAATTTATTGTATGAAGATTATCGCAACCGTTTTAAGGATGAGGTTATTAAGAGTTTTCAACAACATATGAAGGAGAAAGCCAATGGCTAAACAATGGGTATGCACCGTTTGCAATTATGTTTATGACGGAGAAACGCCGTTTGAAGAACTGCCGGATGACTGGACTTGTCCGGTTTGCGGTGTCGATAAGTCGTTTTTTGAGCAACGTGAGGTTTAATTTTGATAAAAGCCGGGTGATTATCCGGCTTTTGGTTACAACATTTTTTTTAGTTCGTATAATTTTTCCAGAGCTTCGCGCGGGCTTAAATCGTCGGGGTTGAGTTGCTCCAGGGCGGTTATTGCCGGCGGTTCTTTTTCGGGCTTCGGGGGAGTGTATGCGGCGGCAAACAAAGGCAGTTCTTCGGTAATATCTTTGGCGGATAATCCTTTGCCCTGATGTTCCAGATTGTGCAAAACCTGATCGGCACGGAAGATAACCGATTTCGGCATGCCGGCCAATTTTGCGACGTGGATACCGTAGCTGCGGTCGGCCGCGCCGTTTACGACCTCGTGCATAAAAATAACCTCATCGTTAAATTCTTTAATTTTCATGCAGTGAAGACTCAGGCGTGCCAATTTTCCGCTTAAGGAGGTCAGTTCATGGTAGTGGGTGGCAAACAGGGTACGACAACGGTTGATTTCATGTAAGTATTCAACAACGGCCCAGGCAATTGATAGTCCGTCAAAAGTGGCGGTGCCGCGGCCTATTTCATCCAAAATAACAAATGAACGTTCATCGGCCCGGTTTAAAATACCGGCGGTTTCAACCATTTCGACCATGAAGGTAGAACGGCCGCGCGCCAAGTCATCCGAAGCACCGACGCGGGAAAATATTTTATCTATTATACCGATACGGGCGCTGCGGCAGGGGACAAAAGACCCCATTTGTGCCAGAATGGCGATGATGGCATTTTGTCTCAGGTAAGTTGATTTTCCGGCCATGTTCGGACCGGTTAAGAGCCAGAGATTGCCTTCTTTGCCACCCATGCAGCAATCGTTGCCGACGAAAGGAGCCGCATTTTCCCGACGTAAAAATTGTTCAACAACCGGGTGGCGTCCCTCTTTGATTTCAAAAGCATAGGAATCATCTACCACCGGTCGGCAATAGTCGTATTCGGCCGCCAAGTCTGCAAGACCGGCGGCAACATCTATTTCGGCAAAAGCGTTGGCCGATTTGACAATATCGTCTGCGGAGGCTTTAACGAAGTTGACTAATTCATCATACAATGTCAGTTCCAATGCCAGGGCTTTTTCGGCCGCGCCGCGAATCCTGTCTTCCAGTTCCGTTAATTCAACCGTGGTAAAGCGTGAAGCATTCAGGACCGATTGACGAAAGATAAAAGATTTGTCTTCCATAATCTGAGAGGCATTTTTAACCGGTACTTCGATAAAATAGCCGATAACGTTGTTGTATTTGATTTTGAGGTGTGAAATACCGGTTGTGCCGATGTACTTGTCTTGTAAGCCGATAATTAATCTATGACTGTTTTCTTTTAAGGCCTTTAGTTCATCCAACGCCGGGGAATAGCCCGTCCGGATAAAACCTCCGTCACGGCTTAAAAGCGGCAGGTCTTCTTCGGAAAGAGCATCGGATAATTTGGCTGCCAGCGCCGAATGTTCGCCCAAACCCGTTATGGTGGTTTTTAAGGACGGGGGAATATCGGCAAGCATATCGGTTTTGTCTTGTGAGCCGAAATGCAACAGATTACGCAGTTTGGGAATAATGCCCAGAGTGTTTTTTATGTTGAGCAAATCCCGCGGACCGCCGCGTCCGACACATAAACGCGACACGGCCCGGCCAAGGTCGGTCGTATCCTTTAGCAGGGAACGAATATTCGTTCGCAACTCCGGGCGGTTGATAAAAAATTCAACCATATCCAGACGGTGATTGATGGTCGTAATATCTTTTAAGGGATTGGCAATGCGGGAAGCCAGTAATCTGCCACCCGGACCGGTCACGGTGCGGTCAATGACCTTGAGCAAAGTGTTTGATTTGTCACCGGAGAGTGATTCCGTCAGTTCCAAAGAACGCCGCGTGGCGCCGTCAATTTCAACAATTTGTTCGTCATTTATTTTTTGCGGCGGCAGTAATAAAGGAAATTGTCCTTTTTGCGATGTTTCGACATAGTCTATCAAAACACCGGCAGCACTGATTTCGGCACGGGAAAAATTGCCAAAAGAAGCCAGTGTTTTTACCTTAAAGATGTTTTGCAACCGTTTTTGGGCGGCAGAGCTGTCAAAACGCGTATCCGGCCAGACGGATAGTTGTTCTTTGTAGTTTTTTAAAACGGTGAAGACAGCCGGGTTGCGGACGTAGGAATCGGCAATAACCAGTTCAACCGGTTGCAATCTGGATAAAGCACCGGATAAAGCGTTTTCTTCATTTTGAGAATCAAGAGTAAAAAGCTGGGTAAAAAATTCACCGGTTGAAATATCAATCCAGGCCAGACCGAGATTGTCGGATATTTTGGAGGCGGCAAGCAAAAAGTTGTTACGCTTGGCATCAAGTAACGGTTCTTCGGTCAGTGTTCCGGCGGTTACCAAACGAATGACTTCGCGGCGAACGACGGATTTGCCGCCGCGCTTTTTGGCTTCTTTCGGGTCTTCGGTTTGTTCACAAATAGCCACTTTATAGCCTAATCGAATTAATTTGGCAAGGTAGCTTTCGTAAGCGTGAAAAGGGACGCCACACATCGGAATATTGTGGCCTTCGATTTTGCCCCGTTTGGTTAGCGCAATGTCCAAAGCACGCGAAGCCTGCAAGGCATCATCTAAAAAGAGTTCGTAAAAATCACCCATGCGGTAGAATAACAGGTAATCTCGGTATTGCCGCTTAATTTCGATATATTGTGCCATCATGGGCGTTAAAGATGCCAGTTTATCAAAATCGAAGTTCGTTTCCATATCAAAACCAAATAAAATTTAGTGTTTTTAAACTTATCGCGGAGTATATTACAATTGTGGGCATTGGTCTAGAACAATTTTTGACGATAGTGGAAATTATCCTATGTTTGAAAAATCGCGCAGAGCTTTGGGCTTTGAAAAAAATACGCAGTTTGTCGAAAGAGTCTTGTTTTTAAGCTTTCCGACAGCTTTGGTATTTATTATTTTGGCTGCATTTAATATGGTTGATCCGATGTTGGCGGTTATTTCGTTGGCGGCGGTGGTGACGTTTAACATCGTGTTGTTGTTTCCACTGACTTTTGAGTTGCAGCAAATTAAAAAATATGTTGCCAAACTGGCTAAAGGTGAAATAGATGACAACGATCTGTTGGCGTTGTCCGAGGATGAGGCCAAAGAGCTGGTTGAAGTCATCAATAATATGCATCATTTCTGGGCTCAGAAAACCGATTTGTTAGAGGCTCAGACAATATCGGATACGGCCGTGTTAGACAGTTTGCCGGATCCGATTATGGTCATTGACCGTGCCGGCAATATTTTGGGAGCCAATTTGTCCGCGCGCACATCTTTCGGAGAAAAAATAACGGATAAAAATATTGATCAGGTTTTTCAGTCAAATAATTTTATTCGTGCGGTGTCAAAGGTGCTTAATAAGGAGAGCGCGTCGGAGAATCTGATTTTTTATGTCGGGGAGCCGATTGATCAAAAATTATATGCCCATATTAAGCAATTGCCCTGGTTGTCCAAAGGACGAGCGGTTGCCGTCATATCTGTTTATGATTTGACTAAGTCAATGAAAATAGAAAAAATGCAATCTGATTTTGTGGCTAATGCCAGCCATGAGCTGCGGACACCGTTATCGGTCATTTCCGGTTTTGTGGAGACATTGCAAACAACAGCCAGGGATGATCCTGAGGCGCAAAAACAGTTTCTGCAGATTATTGCCGACCAGACGGAATATATGTCGAACCTGATTGAAAATTTGTTGTCGCTTTCAAAAATCGAGCTTGGCCAAGATGAACATCCGCAAGATGAGGTTAATGTTCTGCCGATTGTCAGTGATGTGGCTAAATCGCTGACCCTTAAGGCCAAAGCACGTCATATGAAGATTCATGTGGTTAAAGCCAAAAATATTGACACGGTTAAGGGGGATGCGCAGCAAATCAGACAAATTGTGCAGAATCTGACGGATAATGCCATCAAATACGGTTTGCCCGAGACGGAAATAACCATTCGGACGGAAAATGTTGATAAAATCCCGTCTTCAAAAACGCTTAAAATTTTGCCCGGAAAGGCCGTTGCCATATCGGTGAATAATAAAGGCCCGAAAATCGGCGCCGAAAAGCTTGCCCGCCTGACCGAACGGTTTTATCGGTTGCAGGAACACAAAGACCAAAATATTCGCGGGACGGGGCTTGGTTTGGCAATTGCCAAACATATCATTATCCGTCATCAAGGAAATATTACAGTTAATTCAAACGGTTACAACGGCACAACTTTTACAATCTATTTGCCCGTTTTTAATCGTGAGGATTAATCAAGTATCGGAATTTTGTAAAAGTGCATAAAAACGACGGGTTTGATGTCGGTTGTTTTGAAAATTTGGCGTCTGATGCGGGCAGCAATATATTCTTTGACCTGATTTTCGTTGTGGTTTAGTTTGATAATTTCTTTGTCAATGTCTTTGGTGATGTCCGCTTTAATTTTGTCGCGCAGTTCGTTAAAGGCGTTTTCTTCCAAAATATCAATGGAGTCTATTTGCAAATCCAAAAGTTGCCAGTCAGCGGCAAAAAAAGCACTGATGAAAACAGAACAATTGTAGGCTATACGTTTGCGGTTTTTGACGAGGGGCGAATCAAGCGGGGTGAGCTGCTTGCGATCGACCCCGAGCTTGCGGGTAAATACTTCGGCCGTGATTTCGGCTTTGTTATCATATAACCGGGCAACTTCGCCGTTGCGAACAATCAAAACATTGCCGACACCATTTTCAAGCGCCAGTTTTTTTTGTTTGCGAATATTGCGCTTGTCGCCATGGACGGGAATAACCGTTTGCGGCTTAAGCAAACGGTACATGGTTAGAATTTGTTCCGGGGTGGCATGTCCGGAAGCGTGAACCAGATAGTCTTCGGCCGAAATAACAGTTACGCCGGCGTCGCGCAGTTTTTCTTGCATGCGCTCGATTTTTTCTTCATTGCCGGGAATGATTTTGGAAGAAAAAATGATATTATCACCTTTGCCCAAAATAATATCTTTGCTTTCGCCGTTGGCTATGCGGCTCAGGGTGGAACGATAGTTGCCTTGAGAGCCGGCACAGATGTATAATGCCTTGTCGGAGGTGATGCTTTGGGCGTCTTTGATGTCGTAAGCCTGCGGACAATTTTGAAGATAGCCGCACTCACGGGCGATTTTGAAATTTTGATTGAGCGAATGTCCGACGATAACGGCCGTGCGTTCGGCGGCCGAAGCTGCCAAAATGAGGCTTTCCAGCCGCATGATATTGGAAGCAAAACAAGTGGCAACAACCGTGTTTGGCAAAGTCGGAACCAATTTCAGCAAACTTTCGCGAATTTCGTATTCGCTCGGTTCGTGAGAAGTGTCGGACATATTGGTCGAATCGCCGACATACAAATTGACCCCCTCGGCGGCAATTTTTTGCAGAGCCGGAAAATCCGTCGGCAGGACAGAGGTCTTGCCATCATCAAAGCGCCAGTCGGTTGCGTGAAGAATATTGCCGTAACGCGTGCGGATAAATAAACCGGAACTTTGCGGAACAGAATGTACCAGCGAAATAAATTCAACCTCAAAATCAGCCAGCTTGACAACCGGATTTTGTGTTGTTGAACGTAAATCGGCAAAGTTTTCCCAACGGTATTCATGCAGGCGTTCTTTGATATGTCCGAGAGTGAAATCATTGGCATAAACCGGACATTGTAACAACGGCAAAATATGCCCGATGGCTCCGTAATGATCTTCGTGGCCGTGGGTTATGAACATTGCCTCGATATTATCGCGATAAGTTTCTAAAAATGATATATCGACCAACCCCATTTCCATACCGGGGAAATCATCTTTCAAAAAACCGTAGCCGGCGTCAACGACGATGATTTTTCCGTCGACGATATAAACAAACATATTGAAACCGACTTCTTCGGCGCCGCCCAAAGCGACAAAATAAATTCCTTCTTTTTCAAAACCTTCCATCATAAGCCTTTTTATGTTAACACGTCACCTGCCGTGACTCGGATTATTGTTTGCTCTTGTTTTAACAGTAAAAAACCTTCTTCGTCAATACCTTTGAAGACGCCCTCGGTGATTTTGTTGCCGCAATTAATCCTTAAGGGGCGGTTTAGATGGTAAGCATATTGCAGCCATATATCGCGAATCGTTGAAAAACCTTTTGTTTGGCAAATATTTATCAGAGTATCAAAATGGTGCAGATAGGTTGTCAGAAAAGTTTCACGCGTTATATTAAACCCCAAAGAGCTCAGGTTTGTTGTCGGGTAGAGTAGTTGTCCATCAACCGGTGAAGAAACCAAATTAACACCCGAGCCAATGACAACAGTCTGATTTTCGGCACTTTCGATTAAAATACCGCAAATTTTGGCGCCGGAGATTAAAATATCGTTTGGCCATTTGATGGCGATGTCCAGATCTGTCGTCAGTTCTTCGATGGTTTTGACTATACCGACGGCCGTGATAAAGACCAGATATGATATTGGCAGTGAAGCGTGAAAAAGCTGACTCATGAATAAGTTGCCCGGTTCGGATATCCAGCGGCGATCCAGTCTGCCGCGGCCGGAAGTCTGGGTAACAGCCGTAAAAACAACCGGACGACCATCAAAGGACAAGCTTTGCGCCTTAGCCAAGTTATTGGTGGAATCGATTTCAATGTAGTCGCGCCACAGCCAGGATGAAAGTCGTTTTTCTTCAATCATGACAGGGCTCCCAAAATAATGAGGGCATCATGCAACAGCCAGGCCGGGTTGATAAGAGCCAGCAAAATGATTATCATGTTTATAAATAAACAAATGTAAATGGCTTTGTCGGTGCGATCAAATTTGTTTGAAACGGGTTCAAAGTATATTGTGCGAATAACCTGCAGACAGGCGGCTGTGACCAGCAACAGACCGGCAAGCAACAGAATCGCTTTACCCCATGAAGCGGTCTCAACCAGATTGCTGATAACGGACAGATTACCAAAAAAGCCCAAGGTTGGTGCCAAACCGATGAGTGAAAACATAAAAACCAAAAAAGCGGCTGCCATATAAGGCCTTACTTCGGCAAAACCGGTAACGGCACATTGTTCGCTTTGATATTCCCCACGAGATTTTAATCCTAAAAATACGGTATAAACGCCGGTCAGGGATAAAACGGCGATGACAATGTAAGCAAAAACGGCCGAGATATCGTTGCCGGAAAAAGCGTTTAGGCCGATGAGGGCAAAGCTCTGGCAGTAAATCGCAATAAAACCGAACAGACGTCGTAAGTTGTTTTCGCGGTTGGCAGACAAAGCTGCTAATAATAAGGATAATCCGGCAAAAATTGCCAACAGGGGTGAAACGAAATCAATAAAGGCCGGCAGGCAATTACGTATCAGGTTAATCAGGGCGCAAATATAAATTAGCGGAGGAATCAGAATAATAAAGCCGCAGACCGGTAAGATACCGGTAGAAATAAAAGATATCAACCAGACATGAAAAGGAACCATGGACATTATGAATATGAAAGCCGCCAAAATCAGCGTGACAGCCAGAAAGATGAGCGGAGGTGTCATCGGTGTTTCGGCGAAAAAGGAGGCAATTGCCGCGTAGCTCAGGCTGTTCGTTGTTTGATAAATAACGGCAATACCACACCACAGAAGCAGGCAAAAGAATGAAGCGCTCCGGGCATAAATGTTTGCCGGATATCGAACCTGATCAATATCCGGATGGCATAAAATAAGGTTGTAATATCCCAGACATATAATCGGGAAAGCCAAGCCCAGGGTTAATAAGGAGGCCGCCGAAGCTATTGTATCAAAACCGAGCAAAACCACAAAACAAACCGTATAAAAGCGGAAAGAAGGCCGGTTTTTGGATAAAAACCATTTTGAAGATAAGTAAAACCATGCCCAGGTCAGTAAATAGGCGGAGGTTTTAAATAGTGTGGATAAGGGGGTATTCTGCCAATGGTCGGGAAAAACGCTTTTGTTGTAAAATAATACGGAACAGCAGATTGTGATTAATAAAAAAAATTGCGCAAGCGTGAAAAAAGTTTTGGCGGTCTTTTCTCGGCGTAGAATATTTGTCGGCCAGGCAAACAGGAAAAAGGCCAGTATGGATAATTCGGGTAATAAAATAAACCAATTTTGCAACAATTGTTTTCTCCTTATTCGTCAATCACAAACCATAGCGGTCTGATAAACGACATTAGCAATATAAAGCAGACAAACATCATAAATATGAATTGAGGGTAGGGCAGATCATTATCTTTGCCTAAAGAACATTCCTTGCTGTCTGTTTTTAGGCGAAACATTTCGCCGATAAGAGCCGCTGCGGCAATGATACAAGACAGCATGAGCACGGTTCCTAATTGGATGTTTACCGACAGTAATTGTGATAAAATAAGAAAATTGTTGGTGAATATGGCCGAAACAGGAAATCCCGCGGCGGCAAAGGTTAAGAAAGAATAGATTAAAGACAGTCTTTTGGCGCGACACAAAAAGCCTTCCGACGTACTTTCCTGTAGGCGTTCCTGATGATAAATATAAGCGGACACGGCTTCCAGAGAGCCAAAAACCAGTAAAAAACCAAACAAGGCGTAGCATATATTTTGCAGTATTAAAGGATCGCCGCTGAAAATACCGAGCAAATACATAATGTAACAGACGGTGATAAAAGCAAAAATTTTATACTGGGGATCTTTATGGATAAAACTTATGAGGCTTATGAACAGCATGGTGACGGTACCGATGATGTTGATCCAGATAAAATATTCGCTGATTTGCGGCGGAATTGTTTGCGGCCAAAAGCGAAGCAATCCGTAAATCCCGCTCAAAGGCAGAATAGAAGAAGCTATGAAAACCAAAGGATTGCGAATTTTTGAGGATACGGAAGAAATCCAATGATGAAAAGGCCATATCGGTATACGGGAAATGAACCCGAAGGCCAGAGCACTCCAAATAAAGCCGCCGTAATTGTCGTTCCAAAGAATATCGTCGGAACGGTCGAGCGTCAGACTGCCGTAAGATTTGTAAAGCAGCAGTACGGCGGCAAACAGAACCAAAGCTCCTGTAAGATTATACAGAAGAAAACCGCTCAGGCGTTCCAGACGTTTAAATTCGCCGAACATTCCTATCATCATAAACAGCGGCAGCAGCATGGCCTCAAAAAAGATAAAAAATGAAAAGATATCGGCGGCAACAAAAAAGCCGGTTGTCATGCTTAAAAACAGCAGTGTTAAGACCATCAGGGGTTTTTGTCGCGTTATCTCGGAGCGACTGAAAACAATGCCGATCAGAATAACGATATGTATGGCTAAAATCATGAGCAGAGAAAGATTGTCCACGGCAAAAACCAAATTAATATCCGGAATCGGGAGCCAGTCAAATTTTTCAAATAATTGCAATTTTAATTTGGTTTCATCAATCAGCATAAAAACGCGCCAGATCATCAGTAAATTGGCCAAGACGGAAAAAATAGCCACATCGGAGCTGTTGTGTGTTTTGTTTTCGGGGCTTTCTTTGGCTGTTAAAACAAACAACATGCCGATAAACGGAATGATTATGATTAATGATAAAATGGCAAACGGATTATTCATAGATATAAAATCCCCAGTAAATCAACATAAGCAGCAGCCCACTTAAAATGCTCAGAATGAAATTTCTTGCGCGGGGTTCGTGCAGTTTGTGCATTATACCGATCAGAGTCGTGGTTGTTGCCGATAATCCGCCTATGATATTGCGCTCGATGACAACAACGTCAAGTACCAACCACAATATGCGTCCGCAAAGCCACAGCGGCCGGATAATTAAGCGGTCGTAAAAAACGGATAAAATATCGGCTTTAAACAGAGGAAGACAACCAATTTTAGTCAGCCACAGTGCCGGAAATAACAAGAAAAGTATAACAAACCACCCAAAGAGAGCGTAGGTTTCCGGGTTTTTCCAGGTGTCATGTTGCCATAGCAGCCAAGCCGCCGTACCTATAAGCGGTCCCCAGTAAAGACAACCGGTGTTTTGGGCAAAAGCCAAAATTTTTTCGTCTGCCCGAGGCTGTCCTAAATAGATATTTTTGAAAATAAGGGACAATGTTCCCAAGTAGGCTATGGAAAAAACGGCAAAAACGGGGGGCGTCATCCAATTTGAAAATCCGGCGGACAGCGCCAGAATCATTAAAGCGCACAATGCAAAGTTACCTTTGGTCATTTTCCAGAATCCGCCAAGTCGCGATATGTCGGTTTCGGCGGAGGCGGCGTTTGAAGCGACGACAAAAGCCATCACGATGAATGTGTTTAAGATTAAAAATCCCGGGATTGCGGTGTAAAGAAATTCGGGATGCGTGTAAGAAATGAACAACATAAAGGCGTATAATGCTAAAGATAACGCAATTGCTTTTGATTTGAGATTGTTATTCACCAAGGCACATAACAAAGCGCCGAAAATTGATAAAGGCAGCCAATAAGGCAGTATACCATCGGCCAGGTTTGAAGCCTCTAAAAGCGGGCGAAGTTTGGTTGCCAGAATTATGCCGGAGAGCGGGGTCGAAAAGGCCATTATGCAAATAACGCGGTTAAAAGAAATGTCTTTGAGGTTAAAGTATTGTCCGTTTAGTAAAAAAAGACCACATTTGCCACCGATGGCGAACAAAAGCAAAAA
This sequence comes from uncultured Pseudomonadota bacterium, assembly GCA_949295085.1. Classification (GTDB taxonomy): domain Bacteria; phylum Pseudomonadota; class Alphaproteobacteria; order RF32; family CAG-239; genus CAZU01. Next base: position 40,969 of record CASFJS010000002.1, on the reverse strand, counting down.
AGCAACCATATCCTGATGTCTGCCGGCGGCGGTGTATTCGGACAAGGATGCCAGACTGACGGAGCCTGTTTTGCCGTAAACAATTGACAGCGCCATAAATATGGCCATATCTTCTAAAAAATTGAAAATAAATATTTTTTTTCGTTGTTGCGGCAGGTCCGGCATATAAAAACCAATAATTGCAAACAGGCAACCGGCAAACATTAATTGTAAAAAATCATGGCTTGAAGCCAGCAAGATAAGACTAATAAAGTTTAGCAACATCAATATGTTAAAGTGGAGCGAATGGCGTTCAGACGTGAAAATGGTATTGAGATAGACCAATCCGGCCAGAAGCCAGACCAGAGGCATAAAGACTTGTTGCATTCGGGCGGATGAAGAAATGTTGATGTCTGCTTTCAGAGAATCGTAGGGCAACCATTGATATATAAAGCTCGGCGTTTGAGGAGCCCCAAGATTGTTCATGAATAAATAAGCCATGGCGCTGAGACCCGTAAAAATTAAAGCGGACCAAATGCGCCGCCGCCGTCCCTGAGTTATTAAAAGAGAAGCCGCCGCAATCACGAGAAGACAGATAACCAACTGTAAAATCATATAAAAACCTTATTTTTTTAATATCTATCTCAATATATAAAAAAAATAAGGGCTTTTAAAGCCCTTATCAGGCAAGACTGCATAAGTTATTAATTCAGGACTGCTTTCAAGTCACGGATTAGGCGTACGGGGACGCTGTATTCGCGCGCAACCTCATCACCGTCAATTTCGGCGACCAGAATTTCATCAACCGCTTTTAGAGGCTGACGGGCTTCCTGATTAATATTGCTCAAGAAAACCGAACTTTCACGGCTGCGGTACAGCAATGCCGTATCGCCGCCATCATACACAAAACGCGGGTTTTCGGGGCCGCCCCGCCGTTGTTTAATCATAATCAAAATTTCGCCGGCGGCATTTTGCAGAATTTCGTAAGTTCCTTCGTTGCTTTCTGCCTGAATTTGATTACTTTCCATATTGTCCTCATAGATTCTTGTTTACAATGTTGAAAGCATTGTAACATGTAATTATTAATAAATGTATTACATTTTCACTTTTTTTAACTTTTTTGTTTTTTTTAGTTGACTAAAAATTTTTTATCTTCTATATATGGCTTCGATTTAGGGTAACGGGTGCGTAGCTCAGTTGGTAGAGCATTTGACTTTTAATCAAAGGGTCTCGGGTTCGAATCCCGACGCGCTCACCATTGTTAAAAAAAGCCTTGTTTTACAAGGCTTTTGGTTGTTTTAAGGGGGCAGGATTCGAACCCGGACGGGTTCGTTCAATTCCGACTAAGCTTTCGCTACGCGGCGCCATGGGCTGGTCTGTCATTTTATAAAAAAAAGCAAAATCAAGACTAAAATAAGCTGAATTGGCGGTCGGAGTTTAGCGTTGCAATGGCTTCTTTGGCAATGTTTATGCTGATTGCCCGTTTGCGCGCCAGTGAAATATTATCAATTTCTTCTACCAGCTTGCGGGCGTAGGAAAAAGAGCGTTGCATATTATTTAATAAGTAGGTTAGTAACTCCGGTGACGGTGTTATTTGGCGATCGGCGAATAACTTGACCAAAAGCGATAGCAAAAGATCATCGTCGGGAGCTTTTATTTCCAGTGCAGGAACAATATTCATCCGAGAACGTAAGTCTGGCAGGCTGAAGTTGATACGTGCCGGAGCCTGCTCGGCCGTGAACAAAATATTGCCGCCTAAGTCGCGAAATGTATTGTATAGATGAAACAAAGCTTCTTGATTTTGAAGATTTTGTAGGTCTTCGATAACAATTTGCGGGCTGGTTTCAAATAAATCATGAGCCATTTCACGGGTAATGTGCCCGGCCTGAATAAAAGGAATGCGGTAGGGGTGATTGGTCGTTACGGCGACTTTTTGGGCAAAAACATTGGCCAAATGGGTTTTGCCGCAACCGGTCGGTCCGTAAATACATACGGCAAAATACGGCCAGTTCGGCCACATGTCGATGGTGGCGGCCGCTTCATGATTGCAGTCGGCAATCATAAAGTCTTCGCGTCCTAAACTCGGGCAATGCGGAAACTCAAGCGCCAGTTGTGTTATATCGGTTGATTTTGTCATGTTTTGTTTCTATTTAAAACATCAAAAACTTTAGCTGTCAAGTCCCCAAGGCTGTAGGGCTTGGTGATGAATTCAAATTCGTGAGTGTTGTGAACCTCTTGCCGGGCAATATCCTCCGAATAGCCGGAGGCCAGAATAACGGCTATTCGGGGCAATTTCTCTTTAACCTTGTTGGTTAACTGAGCTCCGCTCAGACCGGGGAGAACCATATCGGTCAAGAGCAGATCAAAGTCTGTATCCTGCTCAATAATCTGCAGGGCATTTTCGGCCGAATTGCTGTCGACGACATCATACCCCTTTTTCTTGAGGGCTCTTACCCCGAAAGCCCGAACCGAATCTTCGTCCTCCACAAACAAAATTCGTGCCGGTTTACCGTCTTTGGCTACGGAGGAACCACGATCAATAGTGTTTGAAATATTGAGCCCCATAATGATCTTACGGTTGATATTGGCCGGTGCGGCGAGTGTCTCCTGAACTTTGAGAATTGTTTGTCCGGAGCGGCCAGTGACAACGGGTGCCGGATTTTCGTCGCTTTCTTCTTGCGGAGCATTTTCAAACCGAGGCAGGTAAATTGAAAAGGTCGTGCCTTTGCCGAGAGCTGATTCAACGCGGATAAAACCTTCGGTTTGGCGAACAATTCCATAAACCATGGCCAGACCCAAACCTGTTCCGGATCCCACGATATTTTCTTTGGTGGTGAAAAAAGGATCAAAAATACGGGACAGATTTTCTTGCGGAATACCGCAGCCGGTGTCGGTAACGTCAATGACCACAAAGTCTCCGGGATTGATAATGTCATCACCAAAGGCGTATTTATCCGGCAAATGGTATGTTCGGGTTGAAATGGTCAGGGTGCCGTTGCCGTTCATGGCGTCTTTGGCGTTAACGGCCAGGTTGATAATGACCTGAGAAAACTGGGTCGGATCAACCTTAACATAACCTAAATCGCTTTCATGTTTAAAAACCAACTTTATTTTTTCGCCTAAAATACGTTTCAGCATTTGGTTTAAATCGGCAAAATTATCGGTTATGTCTATCAATTTGGGCATGAGCGGTTGTTTGCGCGAGAAAGCCAAAAGTTGTCTGACCAGGCTGGTGGCGCGGTTGGCATTTTGTTTGATTTGGATTAAATCCGCAAAGGACGGATCTCCTACGCCGTGACGTTGCAACAAAAGATCCGTAAAGCCGATAATGGCGGTTAAAAGGTTGTTGAAATCATGAGCAACACCGCCGGCAAGTTGGCCGACAGCCTGCATTTTTTGAGCCTGGGCAAATTGCATTTCCAGATTTTTTTGTTTGGTCGCATCAATGATATATATGATTAATTCGGCTTTAGTTTCGTCAGAATCACGATAAAGGCCGCGTAAAGCATCAATATAAAGACTTAAAGTCAAGTCGGAATTTTTAAGCTCAATGTTATGATAACCGTCGGCGGCGGCTTTGTCCAAAGCAGATTGTAAAAATTTGGCATTTTCTTTGGATAATCCGGATGATAATGTTTGGGATGTTTCGTCTATTTGAAACAAATTTTGAGCTTTGGGATTGGCTTTGATAATTTTGCCGGAACGGTTTGTAAATAATATGCCGATCGGGGAATTGGCAAAGAGCCAGTTGTTTTCATCCAAAGAACGATTAATCTGCCGTTGCAATTCTTCGGATGTCGGCAATTGATGGATGACGGCTCCGCGCATGATGACACGTTCTTTTTCGCGGTAAGCCGTTTGAAAAACATAGGCAGCGGTGTTTTTGCCGTTGCGGCTCGTAAAATGCACGGGGCCGAACCAAAAATCTTTTTGCGGCGGCAACGATGAATCGGCCGCCAGAAAATTTTGCAGGGAAAGACCGATGAATTGGTGCGGCGGCAGGCCTAAAAAATCGGCAAGATTATTGTTAACGTATTCCAAGCGATTATCTGTCCCCGTAACATAGAGACCGACCGGAAGCTGGTCCAAAAAGTCATGCAGAGAGGAGCATTCTTCTTTGAAGATATAGTCCATGTTTTGTTTGGCGGTAATGTTATGCAGAGTCCAGTAAAAATAAGTTTCTTTACGGATACGTTTGACGGAAAAAGCGCCGTTAAAAATTTCGGGCTTTTTCAGATAGATCGGGCGTAACGACACTTCAAAATATTCCAGATCATTGAAAATACGGCCGTTGCTTTGTTTGAGGATCAGGGACAATGTGACTTTATCCGAACCGAGATTTTTCCATGCCGTTTGTAAACGGTAAAGAGCAGCACGATTGGCGGTTCCTTCTGCCAAATATTTGTTTAAAAAGGACAGTACGGAATGCCCTTTAAGCAGCGATTTGGCCGGATCGTTTTGTAAAATACTTTCGCCGTCGGGGTTTTCAATCCGACGAAGTTTGAAGTCGTTGCGGATGATTTCATTGGCAAAACCGCCATAGCTGATTGCCGCTTCGCCGGCATTAAGTGTTTTTATGGCCAGAATGAGGCAATAAACCGTTATGATCGATGTGGATATCGTGCTGTAGAAATGGTATGCCGGCCACAGGAAAAAACAAATCAGGCTTAAAGTGAGCAGAACCAACGAAGCCGCCAGTTTAAGCAGGGCTTTTTGTAAAATCTTATCCGGCCTGTTGTTGGTTTTTGAGTTGCATAACATAGTTAATTACCTCGGCTACGGCCTTAAAATGTTCGGTCGGAATGGTTTGATCAAGTTCGGTTGAGGCAAATAATGCGCGCGCCAACGGCGGATTTTCAACAATCGGAACATCATTTTCCTCAGCAACGGATTTAATGCGTAAGGCGACCGTATCAACACCTTTGGCGGTTACTTTCGGTGCCGGCATGGTTGCCATGTCATATTCCAATGCTACAGCATAATGGGTCGGGTTGACAATAACAACATCGGCCTTGGGGACATTTTCCATCATACGGCGGCGGGCTCTTTCCATGCGAATTTGACGGATTTTTGACTTAACCAGGGGATCACCTTCCATTTGTTTGTATTCGTCTTTGACTTCTTGTTTGGTCATGCGCAATTTTTGCAAATGGGAATATTTTTGCCAGGCATAGTCGCCGGCAGCAATAACCAATACGGCAACGGTAACGGTGAACAACAGCAATACGACCAAATGGTGAATGAAGTCCAAAATACCGTAAGATGACATATTCGGCAACAATTCCGATTTGGGAATATAGGGCTGAATAACTTTGTAAGCCAGAATGGTGACAACAGCTATTTTAATGATGCCTTTTAAGCTTTCAACGATTTTTTGTTTGTTGATGAATTTGGGAATGGCCGCAAAAATATTTAACTTATTCCAATTCGGTTCAATTTTTTTCGGTGCGTAAATAAAGCCGGTTTGGCTCAGTGAGGCAAAAATACCCAGAACCATAAAAACGGCAAAAGGGATGGCCATCAGTTTAAAAAAGACAAAGACAGCCTGACGAAACAAAAGCTCAAAGTTTGCCGGATCAATATGAGTCGCTCCGGATCTTTCAATAAAAGAGGCGCCGAGGCTGCCAAACCACTTAAACATGACAGGGATGAACAGCCAGACGATAAACAAGCTGCCGACAAGCATGATAAAGCTTTTGGCGTCTTGAGATATGGCAACATCGCCTTCCTCTTTGGCTTTGGATATCTTTCGTTCGGAAGGCTCTTCGGTTTTGGAGGCTTCGTCTTCGTCTTCGGGAGTAACCATAATCAGACCTCCTTAACCGGCAAAGACATAAAGTCCCTCGTCATAATAGCGGAAAAAGGCTATGACGATAATCGGGACGGTTATTAAAAGAACGCCTAAGCCAAGATATATTTGTAAAGGCAGAGATAAAAAGAAAATATTAAGCTGAGGCATCAGGCGTGATACCAATCCCATGCCGGAATAAAAAACAATGGTAAAAGCAATAAACGGAGCACCCAATTTGAAACCGATGGTGAATGAACGGCCGACGCTTTGGGTAATGTGCTGGGCAAAATCGTTCCATAACAAAGATTCTCCGGGGCGAAACAAATGATAGCTGTCGACAACGGCACCGATCATCAGGTGATGAATATCGGTGATAAAAATGAATGTTATGGCGATAATACTCAAGAATGTTTCAATCAACATCGTTTGTGTTTGAAAAGCAGGGTCAAACATTTGGGCATTTGAAAAACCGATAGCCTGAGAAGCTATCGAGCCGGCAAAATTAAGAGCAAAAAACAATATCTGCATAACAATGCCTAAAAATATGCCGATACTCAGCTCGTAAAATATGTATTGCAGCATTATACTGAAGTTTTCCGGCTGCGGCGGAAGCTCCGGTGCCAATAGCGGCACCAAAATCAAAGACAAGGCTAAAGCCAGAATTAAGCGGATTTGTGCCGTAACGTATACCGCAGAAAAACCGGGCATCAACATGAAAACGGCACCGGTTCGCAAAAAAATCATCAGCCAGTTGTATAAGCTTATGTTAAACAGTTCTGTCATGATCGTATCTAACCGCCGGCTATTTTAGCAAAAAGAGAATCTGACAAATTTTGCATTTGCCCGAACATAAACGGAAATAAAAAAATCAGGGACAAAAAAACGCAAATGATTTTGGGAACGAAAGCCAAAGTCATTTCCTGGATTTGCGTTAAAGCCTGAAAAATACCAATGATAAGACCAACGGCCAGGGCAATACAAATGACCGGAGTGACAACCTTGAGCAAGGTAAAAATGGATTCTCTGGTGATTTCAAAAATTTCGGCTTCGTTCATCAACGCTTACTCCAACGGGTTTTGTTGTTCGAAATAACGGTAATTTTCAATCCCGGTAAAAAAGATACCGTCAAAGCCTTCGTTTATGATATCCTTAAAATAGCGGGAAATAATTTTTTGCCATTCGGCACGCCAGAACTTTACGATAATGCCATCCGGTGACGTAAAGGATTTGCGTGCAAGCCACGACGGATTGCCGGGGTGCCAATCTTTTTGCCAGAAAAAGTCGCCCGGAGATGTTTCCGATACGTTGAGTTCGGCAATCAGCAGTCGTTTTGATCCGTTATGTTTGTAGTGAAGATTTCGGATGTCTTCGGCAGAGAAACGTTCTTTATCGGCAAATAAAGGTTTCATGATTATAATATCATAATTGGTTTTTTGCAGAGCCTCAACCAGCTGATTTTTATGGGCATAGAGACTGTCATCGGTTAAAAATAAAATGTTTTGCGCGTCGGCAATATTGTAAACATTTTTTGACGAATCATTGAGTTCGTCATGTTTGTCAATATTATTGAAAGCCTTTGATAATTCGGTGAATGTGTAGGGTATCCTGTGATCGATCATGGCACTGATTTCCGCACTGTCTGCCGCATCGCGGGTGGGGCATTGCTCAACGGTTATCAATCCGAGACCGGCCTCTCGCGTCACCGGGCTTTCTTTTCCGTTGCCACAGTAAAGGTTATTGACGGCGATGGCGTCAATAGCGTGCAAATATTCGTAAGCCGGCGTATGACGCTCCGGTAATTGCTCTTGAAAATTATCATGAAACAAGAAAGAATCGTCCGGCGCGTTTTCCTGCTGCCGTGCCCGATTATAACCTTCTCGGGCATATTCCCAGAGGCTCTTGGTCAGTAAATCCTGTCCTTCGTGTGCAATAATCTTAAAATCCGGATTTTGTTTTTTGGCATAGCGAATAAGCATTAACAAATTCTCGCGCATAAGAGCACGATAATTGCGAATGGTATCAGGCACTTCTTCCAGATTCAGAATCCGTTCTTCTTTGGTGTAGGGATTGTAATGGTGGAAGCCGTACAAACCCGCCTCGGCCTCAAAAGATGCGGTCGATATTATGGCTATCCAAAAGGCTATGCACAATTTCCTAAGTAACGACATCGGCTTGGTGTTTTCCTGTCCTTTCGGGAATTTCCGCAACGTCAAGAGCTATTTTGGCCAAAGGCGAGACCATATCCAGCGGATTTTGTAAAATATCTTTGGCGGCAAAACGCTCCAGATAAACACGAATGGTGGCGCCGGAAGATCCGGTACCGGACAAACGATAGACAATGCGTGAACCATCGGTAAAGTAAATAATCAGCCCGTTTTTGGTCGAAGAACCGTCTACGGGATCATTGTAGACAAAGGGTTGGGCCTCTTTGACGATAAAGTTTCCGTAAATTTTGTCTTTGAGCGACGGCAGGCGGTTTTCCAAATCGGCCATCAATTTATCGGCAACGGTGGTATCGACCCCCTCAAAATCAAAACGAATGTAGTAGCTGCGGCCGTATTTTTGCCAGTGCCCGGTTGTGATTTGCTCAACGGTCTTGCCGGTTGCGGCCAAAATGCTGAGCCAGAACAAAACAGCCCAGATGCCGTCTTTTTCACGGATATGCGACGACCCGGTACCGAAACTTTCTTCGCCGCAGAAAGTAATACGATGGGAATCCATCAGGTTGACAAAGTATTTCCAGCCGGTAGGCACTTCATAGTAGCCGATGTTGTGCGCGGCGGCAACCCGGGCAACAGCCGTTGATGTGGCGGCCGATTTGGCAACACCGTAAATTCCTTTGCGATAATAGGGTATAAGCTCAAAATTATCGGTGATGATGGCCAGGCTGTCGTTCGGCGTGACAAAAAAGCTTTTGCCCAAAATCATATTGCGATCGCCGTCGCCGTCGTTGGCGGCCCCGAAATCAGCGGCCTGATCGGAGAACATAAAATCAACCAAATCTTTGGCGTAAACCAGATTAGGATCCGGATGAAGCCCGCCAAAATCCGGCTTGGGCGCGGCATTTACGACCGAACCCGCAGCCGCACCAAGCAGATGTTCAAAAATCTCAACGGCATAGGGACCGGTCACGGCATTCATGGCGTCAAAACGCATGGTAAAACCGCGCTCAAACATCTTTTTGATTGCCGGAAAATCAAAAATCTGCTGCATTAACTCGACATAGTCTTTTACCGGATCGATAATTTCAATTTCCATACCGCAATATTCCTGATGTCCCGGAACAGACAGGTCAACATCCGGTCCGTTGCAGATTTTGTATTCGGTTATTGTAAGGGTTTGCTGATAAATCTTATCGCTGATGCTGCTTGGAATTTGTCCGCCGGTTTCGTTGGAGTATTTGATGCCAAAATCACCTTTTGGCCCGCCGGGATTGTGAGACGCCGACAGAATAAAGCCGCCGTTAAGGTGGTTTTTTAAAATGACGTTGGAGCCGGCCGGCGTTGAGATGAAACCGTTTTGTCCGATGATAAGTTTTTTGACGCCGTTGGCCGCGGCCATTTTAATAATTTTTTGAATGGCAACGTCATTATAAAAACGGCCGTCACCGCCGAGCAAGAAAACTTTGTCATCGAGCTTACCGATAACATTAAAAATGCTTTGCATAAAGTTTTCGATATAGTTTTTCTGCATAACGACATCAGATTTACGGCGCAGACCGGCAGTCCCCATTTTTTGGTCTTGGTAGGGCGTTGTTTGTACGGTGGTAATCATCACATCTCCTTAAAATATCATCAAGCTTGTTTGCCAATGTTTTATAATGTATCATCGGCAGGCTTAAAAACAAGCATTATCGCGAAGTTATCAGCATTTAGGGAAAAATAAATTCTGCCAGTGCGGATAGTTCCGTCTTGGCGGCCAGATGCGACAAGGTCATGCGGCGGTGCAGAGCTGTATGAGACAAATCCAGAACCGTGAGGCCGTCCAGAAAAAGCTCTTTATAAATAACACGGTCTTTCAGGCCAGGCGTAAAACGAAAACCGTATAATTTGGCCAGATTCTCAAGTTTTGAAAAAACAACGTTTTTGTTGTTTGAGCGAATCGGAGATATTTTGCTGCCGCAGACAACCCAGTTAAGATACGGCAGACCCTGTGCCGCTAATTTTTTCTTAATATCCCAGACAAATTCGGCGTAATGTCCGGCACGGATGATCTCTCCCGTATCCGGCGAAAAGTCGGCAATGGCCGACAAATCGACCAAACTGTCGCCTATGGGCGTTATCAGCGTGTGCGGGTACTGGTGAGCCAGCTCGAATAAATAATTTTTACTGCCCGGTGTGTCCATGACAACAGCATCAAATTTGTTGTCGAGCTCGGAGATAAGAGCTTCAATCTCGGCGCGGTTGGATTCGTCGGCCAGAGGTTCAAAGACATAGTGAACGGGAGTTGGCAAATTTAAGGATTTTTGGTTGCAAAAATTGCGGCGGTTCAGAATATACTTGGTTAGTGATCCCTGACGGCCGTCCATGTCGATAACCGCGACCTTAAAATTTTCCAACAACAACTTGACGGCTAAGTGCATGGCCAGAGTTGACTTACCGGTTCCCCCTTTTTCATTGCCGATGACAATAATATGGGCTTTGGACTTTAAGGCGTTGCTCATTTGGTCACCATCACGAATTGTTGTTTGTTCTGTTTTGATACGGCCACGACGATACACGATTTATTGGCTCTTTTCAAGCTATGACAGGTTTTATCCGCTTCATTTTTTGATAATCCGGTTAATTGCGAACGGTAGACGAGTGCTGCGCCGGAAGTGGCCGGTTCGACGTTGATTTTGGTTTTTTGGGCATAAGGAAGGTGAATATGCCCCTGTATGTCAAGAGCATAGTTGCGGGCTTTGATGTAATTGGAAAAAGCACCTATTTGAATCGCCCACAGGCCGTCATCATCGCTCTCACCGGTGGTGGGGACGGGAATTTCAAGTTTGGTTGCAGGGTGGTGAGCCTCCGTATTTTTTTGACTTATTTTTTTTAATCCGGAGCTCATTAGACGGGCAATTTTTGAATCACGGTTTTTGATACTGTTGTGCCCCATGGTGACGGCAATTACACGGTGTCCGTTGCGCTCGGCAGAGGTCACGATATTGTAGCCGGCAGCGGAAGTATAGCCGGTTTTCATTCCGTCGGCACCTTCAAATTTTTTGAGCAAGTGGTTATGGGTGTAGTAAGTCCGGCCTTTGTAAGTAAATTTGGCTGCCGAAAACAGATCGTAATATTCCGGAAAATGATGATAGATGGCGCTGCCCAAAATGGCCATGTCGCGTGCGGTTGTTTTTTGGGCGCGGTTCGGCAGTCCCGAAGCATTTTTGAAAGTGGTGTTTTTCATGCCCAGTTCTTTGGCCGTTTGTGTCATCAGCTTGGCAAATTCGGCTTCGCTGCCACCGAGATTTTCGGCCAAAACAGAGGCGCAGTCGTTGGCAGATTTGATGATCAAGGCCATTACGGCATCTTTTACCGAGATGGTATCGCCCGGTTTTAGGCCCAAACGTGATGGCTCACGATTGGCGGCATAACGCGATATTTTAAGCGAATCGTCAGGTTTGATTTCGCCTTTTTCGAGGGCGCTGAAAGTGATGTAAAGGGTCATCAATTTGGTTAAGGAGGCCGGATAACGGCGTTCGTCGGCATTGGAGGACGAGATAACTTCTCCGGACAGGGCATCGATCACTATGGAAGATGTCGTACGACGCGCAGCCTGAGCCGACGCCGTTAAACTCAGATTCAACAGCAACACGGCAGCAATTAAAAAAATTCGCCGAGAAATTTTGAATGTCATGGTTTGTTATCCGTATCGTATTGTCTATAAAACGGATGATAGCGCAAAAAAGAAAATAAATTCTTAATGTCGGGTGATTTTTATAAATTTAGCTTGACTTTGGTGCCGTTTGTCATTAAAAGTGTCATCTGACGGCGGATTTAGCTCAGTTGGTTAGAGCGCTGGTTTGTGGTACCAGATGTCGTGAGTTCGAGTCTCATAATCCGCCCCATAAAGATACCGCCGATAAGGGCGGTTTTTCTGTATATAAACCAATTAAACGGCCATTTTTCTGAGGGTGTCCAGTAAGCCGATATCGGCGGCGGCAAAATCGTAGCTATTTAGGTCTTCGGGGCGGACCCAGGCCGTTTCAATGTGTTCGTTATCAACGATCGGGGCGGCCGGATCGACCATTTCGGCTTTGAAAAGACTGATCTCTACTTCGGCAAAGTCATAGGTGTGGGTGGTACGGGCGATAAAATCGCCGATTTTTGTGTCAATGTGCAATTCTTCACGCAGCTCCCGTTGCAGGGCTTCGGGCAAGGTCTCGCCGGATTCCGGTTTGCCTCCCGGAAATTCCCAGACCAGAGGAGGTAACTTGTTTGCCGGTCGTTTAGCGATGAATAATTTGTGATCCCGGATCAAAGCTGCGGCGGCAACGGTAATTTTTTTCATGCGTAGAACTCCCTAAAGTATTTCTGCGATTATCGTTACTTTTGCTTGAATAGTCAAATGTTTTTGTATAGACTTATTCTTATCATTGAATTACGGGAGGATAAGAATGAGAGTGTTTTTGTTGCTGGCATTAATCGGCATCGGAAGTGGTGATGTATGGGCAAAAGTAAGCAGCGGTGCGGATGATATGCGGGTTTTGCCGCAGTTTGAAGAAGATAAGGGTTTTTGGGAAGATGAACAAAGACGCCGGATTGCGGAAGATGAGGCTGCAAAGGAGGCGGCTCAACAAGCTGCCGCGGCTCAGGAAAAAGCAGACGAGGATGTTGAAGAAAAATGGTTGAGTGATAAGGAAAAACGATTGATAAAACGCCGCGAGGAAATAGCCAAAGAGCGTTCTCAGGAAACCAGCCGGTTTAAGAAAAAGGCCATTGCCAATACCGAGAAAAGAGAAAAAAGATATGAAGAGATTATGCAGCGTAAAAGAGAAAAAGCGTCAAGGTTTCAAAAGGCTGCCATGGAAGAAGCCGAACGTGAGAAAGAGGAAGCCTTAAAAAAAGAACAGGAACCTTCAAAATCTCGCTTTACCGAAAAAGCCAAAAAAAGAGCTGAGGAGCGTGCCCGCAAAAGAGCAGAGAAAGAGGATAGATTGCGGCGGAATCAGGATGAGTAAGAAAAATGAATTACGGCGGTGAGAATCCGAACCACGGATCGCGGTTCTCGGCCGATACAGACAGCCAACAAAAAAGCCATCCTGAGGTGGAAAAAATTTTACAGACGTTGTCCGGAAAGAAAAAGGAGCGCTACATGGATTGTGCGCGCGGCGAGGCCACGGCGCACCCCTAACGGGGCTGACGCGTTCTCACCGCCATGAATTACGGCGGTGAGAATCCGAACCACGGATCGCGGTTCTCGGCCGATACAGACAGCCAACAAAAAAAGCCACCCTAGGGTGGCTTTTTTGTTGGCTGCGCTACATGGATTCGAACCACGATTAACGGAGTCAGAGTCCGCTGTCCTACCATTAGACGATAGCGCAACAGGCATGTTTCGTGTGTCTGTATATATCAATTCATTTTAAAATGCAATCGTAATTTTAAAATTTTTTTTAATTAAAAATGAACCTTTGTTGTCTTACCATCGTTTTAAGCAGTATGAAAGGAGGAACAATGCAAGATATTTCCGAATTGCTGAAAGAAGCCAAACCTTTATATCTGGCACGAAAAAAACGTCACAACCGGATTAAGGCCGGTGTTGTTATGTTGACTTGTGCGATGTTTGTTATTGCCTTTTTGCCGCAGAAACAGTCGACGGAAGGTCTTGTTTACTGGGATTTGGGGTATGCCGGAACCGAAAGTGAGACTTATGTTGAAAATTTGGGGTTGCCGGTGGATGATTACGGTTTGCTTTTGGTGAGCTGATGAAAGAAATTATCGAACAAAACAAGGGCCTGGTGCGCGCGGTTATTAAAAAAATTACCGGTTCGTATAATGAAGATATTGAACAGGAAGTTTATATAAAAACCTGGCGCAATCTGCCAAAATATGATGAAAGCGGCCGGTTTGGCGCCTGGATTGCCACAATTGCCGCGAATGTTTGTCGGGATTATTTCAAATCGGCCAGTTACAAACAGGCACAAAGCGAAATAACCGATGAAGAAGTGCTGAACAGCCGTTCGGTGGCACCGTCACAGGAACGTGTTGTCGATGCCAAAAAAAGACAAAAAATTATTTTGCGAGCGGTCGACGCTTTGCCGGCCAAAATGCGTAAAGTGATTGTTTTGTTTGAATTTGAAGACCTGACAATTGAACAAATAGCCAAAAAACTCGGCGAGCCGGAAGGAACCATAAAATCACGTCTCTTTAATGCTCGCAAAATTTTGGCGGAAAAACTTAAATTTTTACAAGGAGAAGATTAAATGAAAAAATGGTTGTTAGTTGCCGTCGGTGTCAGTTTTATTGGCGGCGGTATTTTGAATGCCAATGCCGAACCTTTGCCGCCGGTGCCGGAAGCCGGGCGGCCGAAAGCCGAAATGAGAATGCGCAAACCCTTGGCTGACAAGCTTAACCTGACTGAAGAACAGCGCGAGCAAGCCGATAAAATCCGTGAGGATGGTCGCGCCAAGATGAAACCGTTGATTGAAGAACAAAAAGAACTGCGTAAACAAATGGATGAAGTGCGGAAAGCCAACATGGAGGAATTTGAAAAAATCTTGACACCGGAGCAAAAAAAGGCTTTTGATGAAATGAAAAAGCATAAGAAACCGCGGCCGGGAATGCGCCCGGGGCCTAAAGGACCAAAACCCGGAAAACATCATCGTCCGGGGCCGAAGCCCGAGCCCGATGATGAGCTTCCGCCACCGCCGGCTTTGGAGGATAAGCTGCCGGAATAGCTCCGGATAATTAAGGAGAAAAAGCATGAAACGTTTTGTTGTGATTTTGCTGGTTACATTGCTGTGTGGTACGTCGGCTTTTGCCGGTTGGCATCATCGCCGTCACCATTTTGATGCCGGGTATTATGCCGCGGATATTGCTGCCGGGGTTATCGGAACAACGGCAGGGGTCATGCTGGCACGGGAAATGATGGATGACGGTCATCGACATCATACCCGGCCACGAATTTATGTGGTTGAACCGGAGGGTGAGTGTTATACCGTTATTTCGCGTAAAACAGGCAAAATTATCCAGAAATGTGTTGAACATGCTTCCGAAAAAATTATTTATATTGACTGAGTTTTACACAGATAATGCGAGCCGTCTTTAAAAGGCGGCTTTTTTTATTAAATTTTAAGAGGTCGGCGGTTAAAATAGCCCTTGCCGTGTATTAAAGAAGGAAAAAAGATGTTGCGGATACGTGAATGGTTTGAAAAATTTGCCGCCAATGATATGAGCAGCGGTGTTTTGATGATTGCAGCCATGACGGCCTCAATTTTGTTGGCCAATAGTCCCTGGCGCGAGCCGGTGGCTCATTTTTTTGAGACCAGTTTGTTTGTCGGTGTGGCCGATATAAAGTTTGCCCGTCCGTTGGAGTGGTGGATTAACGATGTGTTGATGGTGTTCTTTTTTCTGCAGGTCGGCTTTGAACTTAAACGTGAGATGAAAGAGGGGTTTTTGGCCGAACGCAAGCAAATTTTGGTGCCGGCACTGGCTGCTTTGGGCGGAATTGTTTGTCCGGCGATTATTTATGCTTTGCTTAACCGGCATGCTCCGCAGTATATGAACGGCTGGGCCATTCCGACGGCAACGGATATCGCGTTTGCCATATGTGTGCTGATGTTGGTCGGTCGCGCCGTGCCGCAGGCAATTAAGATATTTTTGCTGGCGATTGCCATTTTTGACGATCTCGGAGCCATTGTCATTATCGCTTTGTTTTATAATCAAGGTGTTTCGGTCGATTTGCTCGGTTATGCCGGAATAATTTGTTTTGCTCTGTATTTCTTAAACAAAATGGAGGTTACGAGCTTTGTGCCGTATCTGATTTGCGGTGTCGGGTTGTGGTATTGCTTTTTAAACGGCGGTATTCATACCACTATTGCCGGCGTGGTGGTGGCAATGGCTTATCCGATGCGGGTTAATATCAAAAAGTATTCGCCGCTTGAAAGATTGAGTCATAAGCTTAAGCCCTGGGTTGATATTGTTATTTTGCCGGTGTTTGCTTTTGCCTCGGCAGGGTTGTATCTCGGAAACGTGACCGGCGAAACATTCACCCATACTTTGACGCTGGGTATTATTTGCGGTTTGTTTTTCGGCAAACAAATCGGTATATTTTTAACGACCTGGCTGTTAATCCGGGCCGGAATTGCCAATTTTCCGAAAGAAGTGCGGCCGGTTGATTTATATGGTGTGGCGACGATTGCCGGTATTGGCTTTACGATGGCTTTGTTTGTCGGTAAATTGTCGCTGCCGGGTGCCATGCAGGAAGAAATACGGCTGGGTATTTTGTGCGGTTCTCTGTTGTCGGCTTTATGGGGAATATTGATTTTCGGATTTGGCGAGCATATTCATCATCTGACACGGCCCAAACATAAAATGCGCATTTGAAATTGATCCTGATAATGCCTATATGATTCTCAGAGGTTGTTATCAAGGAGAAAAAGCTATGTTTGCAGTCAAATTAAAAAATGCTCGCTGGAATTTGGTCGCCGGCATCGTGATGTTGGTTTTGGGGCTTTTTATCTGGTTTAATCCGTTCGGGACAATGTTGGCTTTGGCGGCATATATCGGCATTGGTTTTATGTTGGCCGGCTTATTTTATATCATGGCATTTGCCGGTATCAGATCCGGATGGTATTTATTAGTCGGGGTGCTGGACTTGCTGGTCGGGCTTATTTTGTTGTTTAATCTCGGGGTAACCGCGGCCAGTTTGCCGGTGATTCTGGCGTTGTGGTGTCTGACGGTTGGCGTTGTTCAGCTTATTGGTGCTTTTGAGATTAAGAAATACGGTTTGCCGTGGGGGTGGTCGGCAATTATGGGAATTATCGGCTTAATCTTCGGCCTGATTATTTTGGCTTATCCGATGGTCGGGGCGATAACGATTTCGACGGTGACGGGATTGTATGCCGTGATGTTTGGTGTTTTACAGTTGGCCGAGTACTATATGTCGCGCAACAGTTATTCAATATTTGTTGAAAGAAGATAATTTACTATCGGTATGAGGCGCGGCGAATGCGGTCGTTGATGGCCAGCCCCAGGCCGGTTTCGGGAATCGGTGCCATGGCAATGCCGGGGTATTCGGTTTGTTCTTCGGCCAGATGCATAAAAGCAAAGAGATTGGCGGCGGCTTCGATGAGGTCGCCGCTTTTGCTTAGGTTGAGATTGCCGTCCATAGAGCCGAAGCCGATATAAAATTCCTGCGGCCTTTTTTCTGCCGGCGTGACATTAATCCGCATGGGAAGTTGCGGCGCATAGTGCTTGAGCATTTGTCCCGGAGAGGACGGCATATCCGGATTGCCGTGTGAAAGGATAATTTTTTCGCCCAAAAAATCTTCAAGTGTTTCTTTAGCCAAACCGCCGGCTCGCAGCATAACGGTTTGCGGCGTGGTCAGGTCGATAATGGTTGATTCAACACCGACTGTGCAGGCGCCGCCGTCTAAAATCATATCAACTTTGTTGCCTAAACTCTCGAAAACGTGGCGGGCGGTGGTCGGCGATATGCTTTGCGAACGGTTGGCCGAAGGCGCGGCGATCGGTACACCGGCACGTTTGATGAGCGCAAGTGCAATCGGGTGATCGGGCATGCGTATCGTCATGGTTTTCAGGCCGGCACAAACCAAATCAAGTGCGGGGCTTAAATTCTTGCGCCTGACAACAAAGGTCAGCGGGCCGGGCCAAAACTGTTTGGCTAAGGCCAAAGCACGTTCGTCGGTTTCGGCCAGTTCTGAGAAAGTGTCCGGCTCGGCGATGTGAGAAATCAGCGGATTAAAAGCCGGGCGGCCTTTGGCGGCAAAAATATTGGCCACGGCTTTGGCGTTATAAACATCGGCGCCAAGACCGTAAACGGTTTCGGTCGGAAAGGCAACCAGTCCGCCTTGTTTAATGACATCGGCGGCGCGTTGCAGATTGGTTTGTGAACAGTCAAAAATGTTAGTCATCGATTTTCAAAATATATTTAACGGCATCATCAAAATCCTTAAATTTATGTAGCACGATAAAAGAGGATTTGTCAATTATGGCGTAGTTTTTTTCGCTTTGAAACCAGGCAATATAAGTCATATCGGTCGAGCCAAGCAGCAAAATATTGTCCGGTTGAGGATTATTGACGGCCAGGTTTTCACCCAAAATGTCGTAAATAAAGTGGTGTTCGTTATCAATGCCGAAGATACAACGGCCGTCGTATAAAAAACCATTGTAAATATGCAAAAAATTCCAAACATCTTCGGGAATTTCCGGCAGATTGCCGGCGGCAAATTCCTGCTTGGTCAGGGTAATATCCGCCTCAGACAGAGGTGTGCCGGTGGCGGCGTCGTCGAGTTGATTAATTTGATGTTGCAAAGATTCTTGCATCAGCGTTCTTTCCTGAAGTTGGGTGTTTTGATGAGGCCTTGTTGATAGAGGCGTTCTTTTTCGGGATTGCGGGTAATTTGAAAATCACGTACAAAACTGCCAAAAAATATGATATTCGGATTCAAATCCATCTCAACCGGTGTGTGCAAAATTTTATGATGCGGAAAGGTAAAACACAAAGATAAATTGGGAAAGTTGTTGATTGTTGAATAATCATCAAGCTCATTGGCATGTTTGCGGTTTTTGACATGGTGAACGTTAAACAGGTTGGCGGTATAGCGCACTTCTTTGGGGCATTGGCGTCCGGGTTTGTCCAGATAGTGAATATATGTCAGAAAATCACGGGCGATTTTTTCTTTGCCGAGCAGGGACATTTTGAACAAAAATTCTTCACCATAACAGGTGGCGAACATTTTTAAGAAACGGGTCCGCTGACCGGACATACGATGTTCGGGGTGTTCGCGGTTATGGCGGTTGATGGTATCTAGTATATCGAGGTAGCTTAATCGGTTGAGTTTTTCGGGCGGATAGTTTATTTTTAGCAGTTGTGCGCAGATTGGTCGATACATGTGGCGGAAACTGTTAAATTTTTTCATCTCGGCCCAGACGGGAATATCATTAAGATTATAGTCTGACATTTTGTAAAGCCGCGGTTGGTCGTATTTATCGGCGGCGTCCCGGAGGGCACGATAACCGGCAGAAAGGTCTTCGCTGTTTGGCGGAAAATAGAGTCCTTCAAAATCAATATCAATCAAAGAAACCTGTTCGCGGGACAGGTCGGGTTGGTTTGGAGGTGTTAAATGCGGGGTGCCGATACCGTAGAAAGCCAAGAGAATTTTGATTTCATTTTTAATATTTTGCAGGCTTTTAAAAGAGGTTTTTTTGACTTTTTTGGCGTTGGATTTGCGCTCACCGCCCGTATCTTTGCTTTTGCAGTTGTTTTTTTTATATTCACGATAGTTGGTTTGAAAAAGGGCATGAAGCTTGTGCGCAAAAAGGCGGGCAACTTCCTCTTCCTCACGACGAAGGGCGGAAAGTTTTTTTGTTTTTTTATTGGTTTTGCTCACAACTTGTTCCAATCCAGATAAATATTTGTCTAAATATTAGCATTATTAGCTTTTTTTGTCTATATGTTTTTATTCATTTTCCGAGTTTTTTTTGGTGTTATGTTAACCAATCTGCTTTAATATGAGGACGGTACGGTAATTTTCGGGGGAGATACGGATATGCTGGAGGTCGTTTTTAGCGGTAGGAGTGCGCCGGCCGGAACGGTTAAAGTTATACCGATGTTTGTCGATAAAGCGGTGCGGGCGGATTGTTTGAGCGAGGAAGAAGCCAAATTGGTCAAAAAAGCGGTTAAACAGGCGGATTTTACCGGCCAGTTCGGGACAACGCTTGAGGTGTTCGGGGGACGAAGCAAAATTGTTCTGACAGGAATCGGCGATGGTGAAAACGATCTGATTTTGCAACGAGTCGGTTCCAAGTTGTTTAATTGTTTGTATCATGATGAAAAAGCCTATATTGCGGCAGAAAGTGACAATATCGGCCGGCAGTTGGCCTTTGGTGTTTTGATCGGGTCATACAGTTTTGACAAATATAAAACCGAAAAAACAGCGCAAGATTTTCCGAAATTGGAGCAGATTATCGTTAAGGCGCAAGACGAGGCAAAATCAAAAGAAGATTTTAAGCCCTGTGTGGCCGTGGCAACGGTGTTGCGCTATGCCAAAGATTTGTGTAACGAGCCGGCAAGTTATTTGACACCGGCGGTGTTTGCCGCTGATATCAAGCGACTGGAATATCTGGGACTTGATGTTGAAGTTTTGGATGAAAAAGCTCTGCATCTTAAAGGATTGGGCCTGGTTGAAGCGGTGGCCAAAGGTGCGGCCGAGGCGCCGCGGGTGGTCGTTGTATCCTGGCGAGGCAGGCGGCAACAGAAAACGTATGATCTGGGTTTGGTCGGCAAGGGGATTTGTTTTGACGCCGGCGGAATAAGTCTTAAAAACAGCAACGGTATGCTTGAGATGAAAATGGATATGAGCGGTGCGGCGGCAGTGGTGGCCGCCATGAAAGCGGCCGCTTTGCAGAGAGTGCGCAAAAATCTGATTGCCGTGGTCGGGCTGGCGGAAAATATGCCGGGGCCGGCAGCGATGAAAATCGGCGATATTTATACGTCGTTTAGCGGTAAAACGGTGGAAATTATCAATTCTGATGCCGAGGGGCGTCTGGTTGTGGCGGATTGTCTGGCCTATTTGCAAAAAAATTATCCGGTTAAAAAGATTGTTGATATGGCGACGTTCGGGTCGCTTAAAAGTACTTTCGGGAGTTTTTATGCCGGATTGTTTGCCAATGACGACAAGCTGGCTAAACAGCTCCTGGCGGCCGGCGAAAAGAGCGGCGAAAGTCTGTGGCGAATGCCTTTGGACCGGCGCTACGAACAGATGCTTTTATCGCCGGTGGCTGATATGCGTAATCTGGAGGCGGACGGTAAAGGTCTTATTGCTTCGGCGGCGTTTTTAAACCGGTTTATTGAAAAGGGTGTCAGGTGGGCACATATTGATATCAGCGGTGTCAGACGCGCCAAAACCGGTTTGGCTTCCGGGTTTGGCGTGCGGTTGCTTGATGAATTGATTAAGGAATTGTGAGATGAGAAAAGATGAGAGAATTACCAAATTGGCGGAAAGCGTTTTGAAAAATTCCGTCAAACTTAAAAAAGGTGAAAAAATTTATATTGAGGCTTTTAGCGAATCGACAAAGGAACTGTTTGAAGAATTTATCCGAATCGCCGTAAAACTTGGGGCAACGCCGTTTTATTTTTATAATGACAATGCTTTTGTTAAAAATTTGATTATGACGGCGTCGGCCGAACAGATTGAACAATACGCCAAGTGGCATGCGGCGCTGATGGATGAAATGGATTGCTATGTGGCGGTGCGCGGTTATGATGATTTGTTTGCTTTGGCGGATGTTCCGGCTGCGAAAATGAAACTTTATAACAACATTTATTACAATAAGGTGCATTTTGACCGGCGAATCGCCAAAACGCGCTGGTGTATCATGCGCTATCCGAACGACACCATGGCGGCGGTATCAAAGATGTCGCGGGCAGCATTGGAGGATTTTTTCTTTGAGGCCTGTCTGGTGGATTATCGGAAGATGGGTAAGGCTATGGTGCCGTTGAAAAAACTGATGGACAAGACCGATAAAGTGCGTATCAAAGGGCCGGAAACCGATTTGAGCTTTTCGATTAAGGGGCTCAAAGCGGTGGTTTGCGACGGAGCCATGAATATTCCCGACGGTGAGGTCTATACCGCTCCGGTCAGAGAATCTCTTAACGGAAAGATTCGGTTTAATACCGATACGGTTTACGGCGGCGTGTTTTATTCCAATGTTTGTCTGGAGTTTAAGAACGGTAAAATCATTAAAGCGTCTTCCCGCGCCAATAACGACAAATTGCAAAAACAACTGGATGTTGACGCCGGCGCGCGCTATACGGGAGAATTTGCCCTCGGCGTTAATCCGTATATCCGCAAGGAAATGATGGATATTTTGTTTGATGAAAAAATTGCCTGTTCGCTGCATATGGCTATCGGCAATTCGTATGATGATATTACGTTTAACGGGAATCGTTCCAGCATGCATTGGGATTTGGTGCTGATTCAGGACAAGGCGCACGGCGGCGGCGAGATTTGGTTTGACGATATTTTGGTGCGCAAAGACGGTTTGTTTGTTATCAAAGAGCTCGAAGGGCTTAATCCGGACAGGTTGAAATAAAAAGCAGGAAACCTGCACTTGGTTAAAAGTGCAGGTTTCCGAATTTTTCTTCAGCCGGAATGATACGGATTGTCTCTTCATCCTCCTCAACAACATAGTAGTCGTCGTAGTGGCTTATAATGCTGTTTGAGGGAATGTTTTGGAGCTGGATATCGCCAAAGCGGCAGCCGACGAAGTTTTGTTTATCTTCCGGCCAAACCGACAGCATGATGTCCGGGTATTTGTCGTCCTGATTTACGGCGCCATCCCAGATAATCCCCAAAGGTTGATTGCCGCAGGTGGAGTATCTCAGACGCCAGAACATTTTTTTCCCGTATTTTAGCATGGCATAATGTCCGGCCAGTTCCATATCAAAGAAGTAAGAGATCTTCTTGACGATGTATCCGTCCTCCGGCGTTTTTTGCAAGACGTAAAGCAGGTTATCTATCAAAAAAAATTCGTTTTCCGACAGATGTTGCAAGTGACGCCCTTTGTAACGGAATTGCACATCTTCCGGTATGGGGTATGCCGGCAGGAGCGCTTCGGTTGTTTTGTTGTCGGTAAATATCCAACAGAAAACAACTTTTGGCTCATCAGATTTTTTCGTTTTATACGAAACCAGATACGGTTCCGGCCAAAGGTCGGTCTTTTTGATACTGTCCAAAGCCTGCTTGGCCTGATGTTGCGATGCATAAGGCCATTCCGGTGTTTTTAAATACTTTTCTTCTTTTTTCATAATTCTTATTTTTAATAATTTTGTTTCTATCGTTAATATACAACGAAAAATTTTTATTTGTAAAGTTTTTTGTCTTGCTTTTTGTCTAAATGTCTTATATGAATGAGGTAGATGAGAACTTATTATTAACCCCTAAATTTTTATATTATGGCAAAAGATGTCAAAAGAGTCCTTTCTTTATCCGAACAAAGAGAGGTTATGCGCTGGGAGACATGGCTGACAGCCACCAGTGGATTTCGTTGTGAATACGGAAGCAGGCAAATACCCCTGCCAACGGTTTCCATCTTCGGCGGACCGAAACTGAAACCCGATATTGTTCTGGTTGTCGGCGACAGTTTGCGTGCCGCGGCCGAGGCAGCCGCTTTTTTGCGGCATTATCAACGGATGGAGGAGGCGTATCCCGAGGTGGTTTGTATGCCCGGTTTTACCACGGCACCGATAATTGATCTCGGTTATTCGGCCGAGTGGTGGCTTAAGGTTATCCTGATGCGGCTCGGTATTCCGAAAAAGGTGCTCAAAAGGCATCCCAAACCGGTGTTCGACCGGAGGGATCCGTGTGAGACTCTGGAGGATATGTTGGCAGAAAAGCCTGATATCAGAACGGCGGTCGTCTTTTCTTCCCGCGGCTATTCGATGGCGGTGGCGCAGGAGCTTTATCAGCGGATACCCCAAGTCAGATGGGTGTTTTATGATAATCCCGTGGTGCAGGTTGAGGAGCGAATCTTCGACGCGGAAAACGTTTTTTCCGGCGGTATCGCGGTTGATATCATGATCGGCAGTATTATCCATGCCCGTCAGGATTGGGATATCGTGCGCTACAAATTGAGCAGCGAATCCCGCTATACGGCTCCGAAAAAGCTGCATTTACGCAATCTGGTCGAAAAAGGATATGTTCTGGGACTGGAAAATGATCGCGACTGGGAATATCTCGGCCTGTATGCCGAAGATTATGCCGACCTGATTGCAGAAAGAAAGGCCGAATGCCTGAGCGGCGACGATGTTTGCCGCCGTGTCCGGTATCAGGTCGACAAACTGGTTAAACAGTATGTCGATGCGGTCTAAAAACAGCAAACCCTTTACCGTTTTTTCTCGGTGAGGGGTTTGTTTTTTTATTTACAAAAAACGCTCCGTCAATTTCGACGGAGCGTTTTTGGCGTTACAAAGCCCGATTACTCGGCAACCTTGAATTCGGCCATGTGTTCCAGAAGCGAACGTTTTTCATTAACGTTTTCCTGCGCCTTGTTCAACAAGGTGTTGTAGCGCTCCGGATTTTGTTTGTTGACAATCTGGAAACGGGTTTCGTTAGCCATGTAGTCGGCCAAAGGCTTGCTCGGTGCTCTGGAGTCCAGAGAAAGCGGCGCTTTGCCTTCGTGAATGTTTTCCGGATTGTAACGGTACAACGGCCATGAGCCGGATTCAACGGCCGCTTTCTGGTGGGCAAGACCGTCAATCAGGTTAAAGCCCTGCGCAATACAATGTGAGTAGGCAATGATGATGGACGGGCCGTCATAAGCCTCGGCTTCGTTCATGGCTTTGATAACCTGGCTGTCATTGGCGCCAATGGAAACCTGCGCCACATAGACATTGCCGTAAGACATGGCAATCATGCCCAGATCTTTCTTTGGCAATGATTTACCAGCCGTGGCAAACTTGGCCGAAGCCCCCATCGGGGTCGCTTTGGACTGTTGGCCGCCGGTGTTGGAGTAAACGCCGGTATCCATAACCAGAATATTGACGTTTTTGCCGGAAGCAATGACGTGATCCAAACCGCCGAAACCGATATCATAAGCCCAGCCGTCGCCGCCCAAGATCCAAACCGATTTCTTAATCAGGTAATCGGCCAGTTTGTCAAGGTGTTTGGCTTCGGCGGTGTTGATGCCGGCGAGTTTGGCACGCAGTTGTTTAACCAGTTCGCGCTGCTCGTCGATTTCAACATCGGTTTTCTGCGGGTTGTTCAAAAGCTTTTCTACCAAATCGGCACCGACTTTGTCTTTTAAGCCTTCAAGCAGCTGTTTGGCAAAGCCGTTTTGCTGATCAATCGAAAAACGCATACCCAGGCCGAACTCGGCGTTGTCTTCAAACAGCGAGTTTGACCAGGCCGGACCATGGCCTTTTTCGTCTTTGGCATAAGGCGTGGTCGGCAGGTTGCCCGAATAAATAGACGAGCAGCCGGTGGCGTTGGCCACAACCATGCGGTCGCCGAACAACTGGGTCAGCAGTTTGACATAAGGCGTTTCGCCGCAGCCGGCGCAGGCGCCGGAGAATTCAAACAACGGCTGAATCATCTGCGTGGTCTTGGGCAGGTTCTTGACAACCTCGGTACGTTTTACGTAAGGCAGGGTCTCAAAGAACTTCCAGTTGGCTTTTTCGGCTTCCAGATGGTTTTCAATATGATCCATATTGATAGCCTTAAGTTCCGGATTGGCCTTATTCTTGGCCGGGCAGGCCGAAGTGCAGATGCCGCAGCCGGTGCAGTCTTCCGGCGAAAGCTGCCAGATAAAGCGCTTGCCGGCAAACTCTTTGCCTTTGTAGGCGGCTGATTTGAATGAAGCCGGCGCGTTTTTCAGTTCTTCTTCACTGGCGACTTTCATACGGATAACGCCGTGCGGGCAAACCAGCGAGCATTTGCCGCATTGGATGCAGGTTTCCGGATCCCAAACCGGAACCTCGGTCGCGATGCAGCGTTTTTCGTACTGCGTGGTACCGGTCGGCCAGGTGCCGTCGGCAACCTCGGCAAAAGCCGAAACCGGCAGCTCGTTGCCGCGGTCGGCGATAATCTCGCCGGTAACCTTTTTGATGAATTCCGGCGCGTCTTCCGGAACCGGCGGCAGCCGATGGACGGTTGAGGTAACCTCATGCGGATATTCTACCTTGTGCAGATGTGCCAAAGAAGCGTCAACGGCGGCAAAGTTCTTTTGAACAATGGCATCGCCTTTTTTGGAATAGGTCTTCTTAATCGCATTCTTAATCTGCTCAATGGCTTCGTCTTTGGGCAGAATGTTGGAAATGGCGAAGAAGCAGGCCTGCATAATGGTGTTGATACGCTGGCCCATGCCGGTTTCGCGCGCAACCTCTACCGCGTTGATGGTGTAGAAGTTGAGCTTTTTGTTGATGATTTCTTCCTGAACCTCAATCGGCAGATGATTCCATACTTCGTCCGCCGGATAAGGCGCATTTAACAGGAAGGTTGCGCCCGGTTTGGCAATCTTTAAGATATCAACCTTGGCCATAAACGGGAACTGGTGGCAGGCAACGAAATCGGCCTTGTTAATCTGATAAGCCGCTTTAATCGGATTATCAGAGAAACGCAGGTGCGACGTGGTCATGGAGCCGGATTTGCGTGAATCGTAAACAAAATAGCCCTGACCGTATTTGCCGGCGTCTTCAGCAATAATCTTAATCGAGTTTTTGTTGGCGCCGACGGTGCCGTCCGCACCCAGGCCGTAAAACACGGCGCGGACAACGTCTTTGCCCTCGGTGTCAATATCGTCCGAGAACGGCAGCGAGGTGTTGTTGACGTCATCGTTAATGCCGACCGAGAAGCCGTTAATCGGTTTCATTGAGGCACCGTTGTCATAAACGGCGCGAACCATACCGGGGGTAAATTCTTTGGACGACAAGCCGTAACGGCCGCCGAAAATGCGCGGCATAGCGGCGATTTCGCCATTGGCAAAAGCCTGAGTCAATGTGGCGACGACATCCAGATACAGAGGTTCGCCGATGGATCCGGATTCTTTGGTGCGGTCCAAAACATTGACAACCTTGACCGAAGCCGGCAAGGCCTTAACAAAGGATTTTTCTGGGAACGGACGATAGAGGCGGACTTTCATCAAGCCGACTTTGTAGCCGTTGTTGTTTAAGTAATTGATGGTTTCTTCAACCGTTTCGGCGCCGGAACCCATGATGACGATAACCTGTTCGGCGTCCTCGGGGCCGACGTATTCGACAACCTTGTACTGGCGGCCGGAGATCTTGGCAAATTTGTCCATTTCTTCCTGAACGATGCCCTCAACCTGATGATAGTATTTGTTGCAGGCTTCACGACCCTGGAAGAAAACATCGGGGTTTTGCGCCGTGCCGCGAATAACCGGTTTTTCCGGACGCAGGGCGTGTTCGGCATTGAAGGTATAATCAATGCCTTCCATCATGGCGCGCAGGTCGTCATCGGACAAGAGTTTGATTTTTTTGATTTCGTGCGAGGTGCGGAAACCGTCAAAAAAGTGCATAAACGGTACGCGCGAACGCAAAGTTGATGTCTGAGCGATGGCCGCAAAGTCGTGCGCTTCCTGCACCGAGTTGGAGCAGAGCATGGCAAAGCCGGTCTGACGGCAGGACATGACGTCGGAGTGGTCGCCGAAAATCGACAAAGCATGATAGGCCAGAGAACGCGCGGCAACATGCATAACAAACGGGCTCAATTCACCGGCGATTTTGTACATGTTCGGGATCATCAACAGGAGGCCTTGCGAGGCGGTAAAAGTGGTGGTTAAAGAACCGGCCTGAATCGAGCCGTGGCAGGCACCGGCAGCGCCGGCCTCGGACTGCATCTCCTGAACCTCTGGGATAACGCCCCAGATATTTTTTTGTTTGGCGGCAGACCACGCATCGGCCCATTCGCCCATCGGTGAGGACGGGGTAATCGGGTAGATGACGCAGACTTCGTTCATGCGGTGGGCAACCGAAGCGGCAGCTTCGTTACCGTCCATCATTTTCATCTTTACTTCAGACATATTTCATCCTTAAAGTTAACGTTAACAAAATAAAAAAAGCCGTTGTTAAATTAGACGGTTTTACGCCTGATCTACCGGCTTTTCGGGTAATAAACTTATACCTGAGCGCTTTATATCATCGGGCAGATAAAAAATCCAGAAAAAAATGATGCTTAGCCAATTATTTTTGGTGTGACGGAAAAGAAAAAACGGCTTTTTTCGAAATTTTGTCAAAAAACACTTGCGCAGCGATGACAGTTTGTGAGTAGAGAAATACCTCCCGATGAGCGATGACAATATCTCGTCATGTTGAGCGGGAGCGAAACATCTCAGAGATTCTTCGGGACGTTCGTCCCTCAGAATGACAGAAAAAGAAAAGATCAGAATGACAGAAAAAGAAAAGATCAGAATGACAGAAAAATAACGCTCAGAATGACAGAAAAAGAAAAGATCAGAATGACAGAAAAAGAAAAGATCAGAATGACAAAAAAAGAAAAAACCTCCGTTTTTGACGGAGGCTCTTTCAGATTATACCTGGCCGTGGCAATGTTTGTATTTTTTGCCGCTGCCGCATGGGCATAAGTCGTTGCGCGCCACTTTGCCCCAAGTCGACGGGTCTTTGGGATCAACGGCCTGTTTACCGTAGCTGAACGGCGTTTGTTTTTCCGGTGTCGGTGTTTCGGAAGTCGGTTTGCCCGAAAGCAAATTGACCGGACTTTCGTGCACAGCCTGCATTTTGGCCTGACGAGCGTTCTTTTCCTCCAGATCGCTGGCGGCGTTTTGTTGAATGACCGTGCGCATTAAAATAAACGCAACCTTTTCGCCAAGCTGATTCAACATCTCGGAAAACAGGTTAAATGCCTCTTTTTTATATTCGTTGAGCGGGTCTTTTTGGCCATAGGCGCGCAAAACAATGGTGTGGCGCATATAATCCAGTGTGGCGATGTGGTCTTTCCACAAAACATCCAACTCCTGCAACAGGATAGACTTTTCGACCATGCGGACAATGTCGGCCGGAACTTCGGCATTTTTGGCTTTTTGCGCTGCATCAAGAGCTTCGGTGGCTTTGTCAACCAGCTTTTCCGAATCCATTTCCGGCTCGTTTATCCATTCGTCAACCGGCAGCAACACGCCGCTCAAGCGTGCCAGATCCTGACGGATAGCTTCGGCATTCCAGTCTTTGGGTGAAGAGCCGTAGGCAATGTTTTTGTAAATCAGATTGCGAATCTGGTCGTGGCACATATCGGCTACGGTTTCGGAAACGTCATCGGCTTCCATCAATTCGCGGCGCTGTTCGTAGATAACTTTGCGTTGCTCGTTCATGACGTTGTCGTATTTGAGCAGGTTTTTGCGGATGTCAAAGTTGCGTTCTTCAACTTTTTGCTGGGCTTTTTCCAGCGCCTTGCTGATCCAGGGGTGAACCAGAGGTTCGCCCTCGGGCAGACCCAAACGCTGTAGCATAATGCTCATGCGCTCAGAGCCGAAAATACGCATCAGGTCGTCTTCCAGCGAGAGGAAGAATTTTGATGTTCCGGGGTCGCCCTGACGACCGGAACGGCCGCGCAACTGGTTGTCGATACGGCGGCTTTCGTGGCGCTCGGTGCCCAGGATGTACAGGCCGCCGGCGGCTTTGACCTTTTCTTTGTCGGCCTCAACCTCCTGTTTTATTTTTTCACGCAAGGTCTCAATCTGCTCGGGCGTTTCGTCGCCTTTGAGCATTTGTTTCAGGCGCATATCGACGTTGCCGCCGAGCTGAATATCGGTGCCGCGACCGGCCATGTTGGTGGCAATGGTGATGGCGCCGGAAACACCGGCCTGTGCGACAATGGCCGCCTCGCGCTCATGGTGACGGGCGTTCAAGACCTCAAACTTGAGGTTGGTTTTTTTTGCCAGCATATCGGCCACCAGCTCGGATTTTTCGATTGAGGCGGTGCCGACCAAAACCGGCTGGCCTTTGTCATGGCATTCAATAATGGTTTTGATAATAGCGTCGTATTTCTCGCGCGCGGTGCGATAAATCTCATCATGCAGATCCTGACGGACAACCGGCCGGTTGGTCGGAATCTCAACACAAGACAGATTGTAAATATCGTTGAACTCGGCTTCTTCGGTCATGGCGGTGCCGGTCATGCCGGCCAGTTTCGGATAAAGACGGAAGTAGTTTTGGAAAGTGATGGAGGCAAGCGTTTGGTTCTCGGACTGAATCTGGACGCTTTCTTTGGCCTCAATCGCCTGGTGCAGACCATCGGAATAGCGTCGGCCCTCCATCATGCGGCCGGTGAATTCGTCAATAATCATCACCTTGCCGTCTTTGACAATGTAGTCAACATCGCGGGTGTGCATTTTATGCGCCCGCAGAGCCTGATTGACATGGTGTACCAGGCTGACGTTGGCGAGATCGTATAAGCCGCCCTCGGTAATCAGACCAACCTGTTTTAAGAGCTCCTCGACATGAACCATGCCTTTTTCGGTTAAGGTAACCTGACGGGCTTTTTCGTCTTTTTCATAATCATCATCGTTCAGTTGCGGAATAATGCGGTTGACGAGGATGTATTTTTCCGAGCTGTCTTCGGCAGCGCCGGAGATAATCAGCGGGGTGCGGGCTTCATCAATCAGAATCGAGTCAACTTCGTCGACAATGGCGTAGTTAAACGGACGCTGTACCAGATCGGCCAAGCGAAATTTCATGTTATCGCGCAGGTAGTCAAAACCAAGCTCGTTGTTGGTGGCATACAAAATATCGGCATTATAAGCGGTGCGGCGGGCTTCGTCGTCTTTCTCATGAATAATATAGTCAACCGTCAAGCCCAAAAAGCGGTAGACCTGTCCCATCCATTCGGCGTCGCGTTTGGCCAGATAGTCGTTGACGGTGACGATATGAACGCCTTTGCCATCAAGGGCGTTAAGATAGGCCGCCAGGGTGGCAACCAGGGTTTTGCCTTCGCCGGTTTTCATCTCGGCAATCTGGCCGTGGTGCAAAACAATACCGCCGATGAGCTGGACGTCGTAATGGCGTTGGCCCAACGTGCGCTTGGCAGCCTCACGGACGACGGCAAAAGCTTCCGGCAGGAGGTCGTCTAAAGTTTCGCCTTGTTTGAGGCGGGTGCGGAACTCGTCGGTTTTGGCCTTGAGCTCAGTATCGCTCAGCTTGGAAATTTCCGGCTCCAGCGCGTTGATTTTTTCTACAGTTTTGTATTGTCTTTTGATATAACGGTCGTTGGCAGAGCCGAAAAGTTTGCGGGCAAGGCTACCTATCATGTGTTCTTATCCTTAAGAGTTATCAATTATTCAATAGTTTAACGTTTTACATTTAGTGTTTTACGGGCGCGGAGTCAAGAGCCGTACGAAGTTATAAACCAGCAAAAAAAAATAAGTTGGAAAATTTTGCGCTTTTATTATATAACTCTCAAATAAGTGCGTTTGTTATTTTTAAGGAGGAAAGCATGAATAAAAAATATGTGGCTCTGGCCGTTATGGGGTTGGCCGTTTTGCAGGCGGATTATGCCGCGGCTGCCGGCAAAGACGGGGTGGCGGCCGTGGTCAACGGCAAAAATATCAGCGTGGCCGATATTGAGGCGGCGTATGAGACCAATCCGGTGGTTAAGGAAAAAGCCTCGTTTGATGAGTTTTACGGTCGGACGCTGGATATTTTTGTTGATGGCGAAATTGTTTATCAGGCCGCGGTTGAGGCAAAAGTGACCGATACGCCGGAATATAAAATCCAGCTTAAGGCTCTGAAAGAAGAACTGGCACGCAAGATTTACCTTGAAAAAGAGGTTCGCGCCCAAGTGACCGACAGTGCGGTGAGAAAACTCTATAATGATTATAAAAACAGTTTTAAGGGCGAAAAAGAAATCAAAGCCAAACATATTTTGGTCGACAGCGAGGATAAAGCCAAAGAAATTATTGCCCGCCTGAATAAAGAAGGCAATTTTGACAAGTTGGCCAAAGAATATTCGGATGAGCCGGCGGAGCTCGGTTATTTTACCAAAGAAATGATGGTGCCGGAGTTCTCCGAGGCGGCCTTTAAGCTTAAAAAAGGCCAGTTTACCAAGCAGCCGGTCAAAACCAAGTTTGGCTATCATGTGATTATGGTTGAGGATATCCGCGACGCCAAGCCGCAGCCTTTGAAGCAGGTTGAGCGTCAGTTGCGTTCGATGCTGGCGCAAAAGACCATGGGTGATATCATCAAAGGTTTGCAGGATAAGGCAACGATTGTTAAATATGATGCCGAAGGCGAGGTTATCAGCGAATAGATTTAGGTTGTCGGCGATTGTGAGCCCGCTTTTGGCGGGCTTTTTTGATGCGGGCTTGACAGCAGGTGTGTTTTGGGCTACAAACGGCTCAAGTTTTAACCCGTTTTTGTAAGAACAAGATCATGAACAAAGTTAATCCGCGCAAGACTTTTGCAATTATTTCCCACCCGGACGCCGGTAAAACAACCTTAACCGAAAAGCTGTTGTTGTTCGGCGGAGCCATTCAACAAGCCGGCGCGGTTAAGGCCCGTGGTGAGAACCGACGCGCGCGTTCGGACTGGATGAAAGTTGAGCAGGAGCGCGGGATTTCGGTGGCGTCGTCAGTAATGACTTTTGACTATGAAAACATTACGTTTAATTTGTTGGATACGCCGGGGCACGAGGATTTTTCCGAAGATACTTACCGGGTGTTGACGGCGGTTGATTCGGCGGTGATGGTGCTTGATTCGGCCAAAGGTATTGAGAGCCAGACCAAAAAGTTGTTTGAAGTTTGCCGGTTGCGCGACGTGCCGATTATTACCTTTATCAATAAACTTGACCGCGAGGGGCAGGATCCGTTTGCCCTGCTGGACGAGATTGAAAAAACACTGGCGCTCGACGTCACACCTGCGAGCTGGCCGGTGGGGTCGGGCAAAGATTTTAAGGGCTGTTACGATATCTTAAACAACCGGATGATTTTGATGAGCAAAACCGGTGATAAATCGACCATCAACAGCGTGATTGAAACCTGCAGCGGGCTTGATGACCCCAAGCTTGACGCGCTTTTGCCGGCGCATCAGGCGGCTAAATTGCGCGAAGACGTGATGATGGTTGAGGCATTGTGTCCGAAGTTTGATTTGGCGGCTTATCTGGCCGGAACGATGACGCCGGTTTTCTTTGGCAGCGCCATTAACAACTTCGGCGTTAAAGAGGTCTTGGAGGGACTGGCACAGTTTGCGCCGACGCCGCGGCCGCATCCGGCAGTTGAGCGTATGGTTAAGCCGGAAGAAGAAAAAGTCAGCGGTTTTGTGTTTAAAATTCAGGCCAATATGGATCCGAAACACCGCGACCGGATTGCCTTTATGCGGATATGCTCGGGGCATTTTAAGCGCGGTATGGGTTTGTATCAGGTCAGAACCGGCAAAAGTATCAAGGTGGCCACACCGGTGATGTTTATGGCTCAGGAAAGAGAACTTGCGGAAGATGCTTTTGCCGGCGATATTATCGGCATACCCAACCACGGACAGTTGAGAATCGGCGATACGCTGACCGAGGGCGAAAAAATCAACTTTACCGGTATACCGTCGTTTGCGCCGGAATTGTTAAAATCGGTACGGGCGTTGGATCCGTTGAAATCAAAGCATTTGGGCGATGCCTTAAAACAGATTGCCGAGGAGGGAGGCGCCAGTATTTTTAAACCGGTGGTCGGTGCGGAATGGATTGTCGGTGTGGTCGGGGCGTTGCAGTTTGAAGTGATGGCCGACCGGATTAAAAACGAATTTAACCTGCCGGTGATGTTTGAACCGACGCAGTATTTTACCGCACGATGGGTCAGCGCGGAGGATAAAAACGAGCTTAAAAAGTTTACGGATGCCAATCGGTTGACTCTGGCGGAAGATCATGACGGCGATGTGGTGTTTTTGGCGCGCAACGCCTGGCACCTGAACAAAGCGCAGGAAGATTTTCCAAAAGTGACATTTGCCAAGGTCAAAGACTAAAATTTTAGGATCCGATACGGTCGCCGTGTTAACGAAGCGAATGAATTTCCGTCTTTTTTGATGAGCTTTTTTTAATAAAAAAAGCTTTTCTTAATAAAATATTGATTATATGATACTATGAATTAGCTAAGGAATCGTATTTTGAAGGGTAAAAACATGATGAGTGAAATCAAAGACAGTCTGATACCGATGGTGATTGAGCAGACCTCGCGCGGCGAACGGTCGTATGATATTTTTTCGCGTTTGTTAAAAGAAAGAATCATCTTTTTGACAGGCGAAGTAAATGACGAGGTGTCGTCTTTGGTTTGCGCACAATTATTGTTTTTGGAAGCAGAAGATCCGAAAAAAGATGTTTTTCTCTATATTAATTCGCCGGGCGGCGTGGTAACCTCCGGTATGGCCATGTATGACACGATGCAATATATATCCTGTGATGTTAATACTTTGTGTATCGGTCAGGCCTGTTCAATGGGATCGTTGCTGTTGGCCGGCGGGGCCAAAGGCAAGCGCTTTGCCCTGCCGAACGCCCGGATCATGATTCATCAGCCGTCCGGCGGATTCAGGGGGCAGGCGACGGATATCGAGATTCACGCCAAAGAAATTTTGGATATGAAAAAACGCCTCAATCAGATTTATGCCCAGCATACGGGTAAAAAACTGAGTGTTATCGAAGAAGCAATGGAGCGCGATAATTTTATGTCGCCGCAGGAAGCGAAAAAATTTGGTTTGATTGACCATGTAGTGGTTTCGCGCAATGATTTAAATAAATAATGAGGAATTAAAAAATGGCTGATGATAAGGAAAAATTGCATTGTTCGTTTTGCGGCAAAAGCCAGGATGAAGTTAAAAAGTTAGTGGCCGGTCGCGGCGTGTATATTTGCGACGAATGTATTGAGGTTTGTATCAGCATTGTCTCCGACGAGATGAAAGAGATGGAGCAAAACGAAGGCAAAGTTATGTTTGACGGGTTGCCTTCGCCTTCAAAAATTAAAGAATTTCTTGACCAATATGTTATCGGGCAGGATATGGCCAAGAAGGTTTTGGCGGTGGCGGTGTATAATCACTATAAGCGCCTGAACTCCAAAAAGACCAATAACGATGTCGAAATTGCCAAATCAAACGTTATTCTTATCGGCTCGACCGGCAGCGGCAAAACGCTTTTGGCACAAACGTTGGCCAAGATTTTGGATGTGCCGTTTGCCATTGCCGATGCCACAACTTTGACCGAGGCCGGTTATGTTGGCGAAGATGTTGAAAACATTATTTTGAAACTGGTGCA
This sequence comes from uncultured Pseudomonadota bacterium, assembly GCA_949295085.1. Classification (GTDB taxonomy): domain Bacteria; phylum Pseudomonadota; class Alphaproteobacteria; order RF32; family CAG-239; genus CAZU01. The sequence goes on along the minus strand of CASFJS010000002.1, from coordinate 6,281 downwards.
AAATGCCAATTACGATATTGAAAAAGCGCAACGCGGCATTGTTTATATTGACGAGATTGACAAGATTACCCGCAAGTCCGACAGCGCTTCGATTACCCGCGATGTTTCGGGCGAGGGTGTGCAGCAGGCGTTGTTGAAGATTATTGAGGGGACGGTGGCTAATGTGCCGCCGCAGGGCGGACGCAAACATCCGCAACAGGAGTTTCTGCACGTTGATACCACCAATATTTTGTTTATTTGCGGCGGCGCATTCTCCGGATTGGAAAAAATTGTCGGCCGGCGCGGCAAAGAAACATCTATCGGGTTTGGCGCCAAGGTCGCCTCAAAAGAAGAACGCAATATCGGCGAGATTATTAAAGACGTACAGCCGGAGGATTTGCTCAAGTACGGTATGATTCCGGAGTTTGTCGGACGGTTGCCGATTATTGCCACGTTGGATGATTTGGACGAGGCCGCGTTAATCAGAGTCTTGACCGAACCGAAAAATGCTTTGGTTAAACAATATCAGACCATGTTTGGGATGGAAGGGGTCAAGCTCAGCTTTACCGAGGGCGCTCTTAAAGCCATTGCCAAAAAAGCCATTGAACGCAAGACCGGTGCCAGAGGTTTGCGGGCAATTATGGAAGAAGTGCTGCTTGACCTGATGTATGATGTGCCGGATGAGGAAGGTTTGGAAGAAATCGTGATTGACGAAAAGGTCATCAACGATAAGAAGAACCCGAAATTTATTTACCAGAAGAAAAAGGCCGGTTAACCGGAGCAACAGAAAATATTAAAAAGGCGCCTGTTTTGCGGAACAAGCGCCTTTTTCGGATATTGAAAGCTCAGCCACGGTAGAGAGAACTTTTTTTGTATTTGCCGATGGCGTAGCGTACCAAAACACCAATGACCGCGGCTGTCGGCACGGCGATCATCAACCCCAAAAAGCCTAATAAAACACCGCCGGCCAATAAGGCAAACATGACCCATACCGGATGCAGCCCGACCGAATCACCGACCAACTTGGGGGTCAAAAAGTTGCCCTCCAAAAATTGGCCGACGACAAAGACCCCGACAACCTGAGCAATCGGAATCCAACCGTCAAACTGGGCAAAAGCAATGGCCATAGCGGTGATAAAGCCAACAATAGAGCCGACATAGGGAATAAACGAAATAATGCCGGCGATGAAGCCAACCAACATCCCCAAGTCAAGTCCGACCAAGCTCAGACCAACGGCATAAAACGTACCGAGCAGAACACAAACCGAAAGCTGGCCGCGGATAAAGGATGAGATGATTTTGTCGATTTCTTTGGCCTGAATCTCAATTTCGCGCTTGTAGGCTTTGGGTAGCAGGCTGTCCATTTTTTTGATAAAACTGTCCCAGTCACGCAGCATATAGAAAGCCACAACCGGAGTGATAAGCAGCAATGACACAATATTGAACAAGGCATAGCCGCTGGTAATGAGCTTGCGCAGAACGCTGCCGAAAAGTTTTAGACCGTTGGACAGATTGCCTTGCAGATATTCGCGGATTTTTTCACGGCTCAGACCGGGAATGTTGTCCTGCAGATTGGCAACAAGCGGTTCCAGTTTTTTGCTCAAAGAGGCCATATAACCCGGAACGGCCTCAATAAACTGCGACAGTTGGTTATCAATCATGCCGACCAAGGCCAATACCGCCGGTACCAGAATAATTGTTACCAACAACAGTACCAGACAAGTTGCCAGAGTGCGTCCCATTTTGAGTTTTTGAAAACGGGTGGCCAGCGGATCAAGCAGATAGCCGATGACGATGCCGGCGACAAAAGGCAACAATACCGATCGCAAAATATAAACGGCAGCAACAAAAAAGCCCAAAAGGCAGAGCCAGAAAATCCAGTTTTTGTTTTCGGTTTTGGCGGCAGAGGTCATGGCTTATTCTCCGATGTTTTGCAAAATCATATAATTACCGCCATCCTCCAGGCGATAACCGATTGTTTCGAGCCGGCGGCGTAAATTGAGAGAATCGCCGGTAAAGATGAGCTTGAATTGCACCTTTCCCGGTGCCATAGCCTGAACATCGAGTGCAGAAATATTGTCCAGATTTTTGATTTGCTGTTCGGCATTAATCCATTGCGACAGGTTGCGGAACGGGTATAAAACGGTTAATTCGCCGGTGACGGACGTTTGTGAAGCGTTGCGGATGAGAAGTTGGCGCTCAAGCCGGGAGCATGTTTCATCAACGGCTTTGGCAAACAGGGCGTCACCCGATGATTTGGGACCGGATATTAAAATCGTTTGTTGATCGCCGGATAAAGAAGAAGCCGTTATGGTCAGTCCTTCAACACCGTTGTAAGTTGCATCCAGCACATAGACATCGTCCGTTGCCGTCAGACGGCGTAACCGTTCCAAGGCTTCCGCATCTCCGCTTGCGGCTTGTTCGGCCGTAATGGTTGCCGTGTTGCCGGCCGAATCCCGAATCGGAATAAAGCGGACGGCCGAATCTCTGACGGCGTTATCCCAAGCGTGTTTCCACGGGTTGTTTATTTCCCACAACAGAGGCGTGTCACCGGAAAACTCGCGAAACAGAGGAACGATCAAAACTGACAGATTGTTTCGCAACAGGGGAATTTCACGCTCCTGCATATATTGTTTGAGCAAATCTTCATTGATGATAATTTTGAGATCCGCCATGTAGCGAACATCGGAGTTTTTTTCACTGATGACTGATGTTTCTTTGATGAAATTAATCAACTGAGCATCCGTCATGGCGGCAATTGCGGCGGCGCCATCCTGAGTGGAAATACGGCGGGCAACGGCCGTTATGGCCGCACGATTGGCGCTGTTTAGGGCTTTTTCACGGGCAACCGAAGCGTCAATATCGGTCACGTCGACTTTAATTTCGACACTGAAACGCTCATCAACCGCCAAAGCCCGCGAGGTCAGAAAAAAGCCGACACATAAACTTAAAATAAAGAAGATTTGCCGCACGGAACAAAAAACTCCTCAGAAAATATCAATACTGCTGAAAAAATAGGCAATTTCACGGGCGGCACTTTCCGGAGAATCCGAACCGTGAACCGAGTTCTTGTCAATCGACAAAGCAAATGTTTTGCGGATGGTGCCTTCTTCCGCGACGGCGGGATTGGTTGCTCCCATGACTTTGCGGTAGCGGGCGATGGCATTATCCCCCTCAAGAACCTGAACGATAATCGGTGCGGAGCTCATAAATTGTACCAGATTATCAAAAAAGGATTTGCCCTGATGTTCGGCATAAAAACCTTCGGCCTGAGCTTGCGACAAACGAATCATCTTCTGGGCGACGATTTTAAGGCCGGCGTCTTCAATCATGGTATTAATTTTGCCGGTGATGTTGCGCGTTGTGGCATCCGGTTTGATAATTGACAATGTCCTTTCCATTACGAATATCTCCTTAGTGACAGACGAAATTTACAAGCAAGATATAATACTTTATTCAAATAATCAAAAGATATTTTGACTTTTAGTGCAGAAAGTTGTTTATTATATCATAATTTTGTTAACCGTACGGAAGGATTGAATGATGACGGATTTTATCGATAGCATTATTGCCAAGGCAAAACAAATGCCGAAGACAATCGTTTTGCCGGAGGGTGATGATGAGCGTGTTTTGGAGGCCGCTCATATCTTGACCGAAGAAAAAATAGCCAAGGTTATTCTGCTGGGCGAGGAGGAAAAAATTAAGGCCGAATTTGCCAATAAAGGGTGGTCAACGGCCGGAGTTGAGATGATTAATCCGCAGACTTCCGACAGACTGCAACAATATGCCGATTTGTTTTATGAACTGCGCAAAGAAAAAGGCGTGACGCCGGAAGATGCTTTGAAGACGGCGCAAAATCCAAATTATTTCGGGACACTGATGATTAAGTCCGGTGATGCCGACGGGATGGTTTCCGGTGCGGCGCATTCAACCGCCGATACGGTACGGCCGGCTTTGCAAATTGTTAAGTCGGCACGTAAGGAGATGAATGTTTCGTCGTTTTTCTTCATGAATAAGGGGAATGATACGTTTATCTTTGCCGATTGCGCGATTACGCCGAATCCGACGGATCAGGAGTTGGCCAATATTGCCATGCAGGCGGCACAAACGGCCGTGCAATTCGGGATTAGGCCGGATATCGCGATGTTGTCTTATTCTTCTTACGGGTCAGGCAAAGGCGAGGCAATCGAAAAGGTGCAGCGGGCGGTTAAAATAGCCAAAGAGATGGCGGCTTCCGATGAGTTTAAAAATCTCGGCATTCGTCTGGACGGCGAGTTGCAGGCCGATGCGGCGCTGGTGGAAAAAGTGGCGGCGCTGAAAGCTCCGGGAAGCGAGGTCGCCGGGCATGCCAGGGTATTGATCTTTCCGGATTTGAATGCCGGTAATATTGCCTATAAATTGGTACAACGCTTGGGCGGATATGATGCCTACGGGCCGATTTTGCAAGGCCTGCGGGCACCGATTAATGATTTGTCGCGCGGATGTTCGGCGCAGGATATTGTTTGTGCCGTTGCGTTGACGGCGGTTCAGGCTATGTCGTGTGTTTAGAGAAAGGATAAAAAATTATGCAAAAAGTTTTAGTGCTTAATTCGGGTTCTTCATCGCTGAAATATCAGTTGTTTGCTGTTGAGGGGGATGATTATAAGGTTGTTGCCAAAGGTTTGGCCGAGCGTATCGGAATTGACGGGTCAAAGGTTAATATCAAATATGTTGACGGCACCAAAAAAGAGGTTTCGACACCGTTGCCGACACATAATGAGGCATTGACCGAAGTATTTCAATTGCTGCTTGCCGGAGCTATTCGGGATCTGGGCGAAATTGCCGCAGTCGGACATAGGGTGGTTCATGGCGGTGAAATATTCAAACAATCGGTTTTGTTGAATGAGACGGCCATTAAAGCCATTGAAAACCTTTCGGCGCTGGCGCCGTTGCATAATCCGGCGGCGGTGCTCGGTATCCGGGCAGTGCAAAAAAGTCTGCCGAATGTGGCGCAGGTGGCGGTGTTTGATACGGCTTTTCATCAGACGATGCCCAAAGAGGCTTTTCTTTACGGTTTGCCATTGGAACAATATACCCAACACCAGATCCGGCGTTATGGTATGCATGGCACGTCGCATCGCTATATTGCGCAAGAAGCTGCCAAAATTTTGGGCGGGAACGGTCGTCTGATTGTCTGCCATTTGGGCAACGGGGCATCGTTGTCGGCCATTAAAGACGGCAAATGCATCGATACTTCCATGGGATTTACGCCTTTGGCCGGTATTGTGATGGGAACGCGCTCCGGCGATATTGATCCGTATATTCCGCTGCATATCATGAAAGAGCAGGGGCTCAGCGTTGATGATGTCAACAAGTTGTTGAACAAACAAAGCGGCATGCTCGGGTTGACGGGTTTTTCGGATATGCGTGATGTTGAGGCGGCGTATTTGAAAGGCGATGCCAACGCGGTTGTCGGTGTGCAGGTATATGTTTATACCATTGTTAAATTTATCGGCAGTTATATTGCCGCATTGGGCGGGGTTGACGCTATTGTGTTTACCGCCGGTATTGGTGAAAACTCGCCGCTGATTCGTAAGCTGGTGCTGGAGCGTTTGAGTTATCTGGGAATCAAGGTTGACGAAGAGGCCAATAATCGCCGCGGCGAAACGGAAGAAATCAGCACGCGGGATTCTCAGGTCAGGGCTTTTGTTATTCCGACCAACGAAGAACTGATGATTGCTAAAGATACCGTCGCTTTGACAGCTTAAGACAGGCCTATACCGCAGTCGGAGACAGGGCGGGAGTCTTTCTTATTGTTGTAAAAAATCGGAAGATCGCTGGCCTTGCTTGCCTTTTGGAGCAAGCTCAGGCGATGACGGTTTAATTATAAAAAACGGCGGCGGATGATTGAATCCGCCGCCGTTCCGGTGGTTGTCATCGAAATTGGTATTTCGATGACCGGAGCTTTTCAAGCGTTATCGGCGGACGCTTGAAGATTCGGTTGCTCCACCGGGGACCCAACCGTCTGGTCTGCCAGTCAGAACACTGCTTTGATCAGAAACCATTTGATCATCCATAGACGGATCCCATTCGACACCGGGGCCACCGGAGCTGGGATTGCGATTGGAGTCACCGCTGGAACAAGTTGTTGCCTTGTAGCAGGTTATACCGCCCGCAGTCTGTGAATCGCTGTAGCAATCAGGTTTGGTTGAAGTATACCCACTGGCACAGCCGGTTGCCTTGTAACAAGTGATCGATCCGGATGTTTTACTATCTGCCTTAAATGCCGATCCCGGTTTACTTGTGCTGTAACCCGTGGCACA
>CASFJS010000001.1 GCA_949295085.1 uncultured Pseudomonadota bacterium | reverse complement strand
CATTTGAGGATTATTGTGAAAGAAGCGTTTATATTGGAGAGGTGGCAGAGCGGTTTAATGCAGCGGTCTTGAAAACCGTCGTGGGCGCAAGCCCACCGGGAGTTCGAATCTCCCCCTCTCCGCCAATGATGCCAGGCCCGATGTGAATTCGGGCTTTTTTTGTTGAAATTTTTCGGATAATTTGCAAAAAATTAAACCGAGAGGTGAAGATGACGCCGTATATTGAGCAAAATATTTTAGCTTTTTTTGAGTTTGTTTACCGCAGGCAGGATATTTGGCATCGACGCTTTGTGTCGCAGCAGCCAGCACCATGGACAGATGACGCGACTTTGCGCGATTATAAATTTTGCAATGTTTATCGCGAGCTTGACGGCGGGACACAGGCGATTGTTAAATATCTTAAGCAGCCAGACATTTCCCCCGAGACCAAATTATTTAATATTATCGCTTATCGCTTTTTTAACCGCCGCGATACAATCGAAAATTTGTTTGGCGGGCTTTTGAATCCGCAAAATTTTGATATGAAGTTTTATGAAAAACGGTTTGATGATTGTAAACAAAAGGAAAATATATTTTCTAACGCTTATTTGGTGTCGGCGCATTCGTATAATCCGGCATATCGCCCAAAAGATAAACATGTACAGATTTTGTTGATGCTTGACGGGCTGAGAGGCAAACTTAGTGCCATTATCCAACAATTGCAAGAAAATCCGCCGCAACGGGGAATAAAAATTATTACAGATTATGTGGCTTTGGCAGGGTCTTTTTTGGCCGGGCAGATATTACTGGATGCAACGTACGCCGGTGATCTTGTGCCCTACAGCGGTGATGATTTTTTGGTGGTTGGTCCCGGAGCTCATTGGGGTCTTAATCTGATTTTTGATAAAAAATTGAGCAAAACAGAGGCTGATGCGGCGTGTCGCCGATTGTATACCATGCAGAAAGAGAAATTTGCCGCGCTTAAAGAGCTCAAAGGGTTGGATTGGAATAAGGTTTATTGGCGGAATCCGGATTATCCGAATACGCCGTATTTGTGTTTGCACGATATTCAAAATTCTTTGTGTGAATTTCGGAAATATTGGCGTCTTAAAAAAGGCGAAAAAGCAAAAAAACGTTATTTCGGACGATAATTTTCGGCTTTTTAATTATTTGTAAAATAAGATTTGTCTATATTAAAGGAACAAAGATAATTTTGGGAAAAATTAAGTGTCTAAATTTTTGCCGTTGTATATATTGGTATCTGTTGGCGTGGCGGCGTGTGCCTCGGCCAACGTGGTGTCGATTGCGCCGCCGGAATATCTTGATTGGCTGGATGAGCTTAAGGCGGAAATGGTTGACAAGGGTATATCGCAAAAAACCATTGATGAAGTTTATGCCGTTGATTATTACCATCCCAAACCGGATGCGGTTAAAAGCGACCGTAAGCAGATTGAATTCGTGTTGCGGTCGGATGAATACCTTAATCGGGTTGTCAGCAAGGTGCGGGTGCAAAAAGGGCAGGCGTATTATCGTCAATTGAAACCGTTTTGGCAAAAGCTGGAGAAAAAATATAATGTTCCCGGTGAATATTTGACGGCTTTTTGGGGAATTGAAACCAATTTCGGTACAAATTTCGGCGGGCATAATGTCATTGATGCACTAACTGAAATGAGCTATGATACACGGCGGCCAAAATTCTTTCGCAATGAATTATATGAAGCCCTTAAGATTGTTGATGCCGGTCATGTCGATTTTCGGGAAATGCAGGGGTCTTGGGCCGGTGCTATGGGGCATTTTCAATTTATGCCGTCGACATTTAACGCTTATGCGGTTGACTTTGACGGTAACGGGCAGATTAATATTTGGCAATCGTTTGACGATGCGGCGGCGTCGGCGGCTCATTATCTGACAAGAATCGGTTGGCAAAAGAATCTGCCCTGGGGAACGGAGGTTAAATTACCGTGGAACTTTGATTATAAGCTGGCTGACCGGGACAAGAACAAGACGGTGGCCGAATGGCGTAAGATCGGTGTGCGATTGCCTGACGGGCATCAAATCAATCTGCCGGGTAACATAAAAGCGGCCATCATTGTTCCGGAAGGTAAAAAAGGGCATGCCTATTTGGTAACGGATAATTTTCGCAAAATTATGCAGTGGAATCGTTCGGAAAATTATGCTCTGGCGGTCGGACTATTGGCGGATTATATCAAAAGCGGGCGTCGTTGGCGTAAGCTTGGTGTTGGGAATTTTTTTAAATTAAATAATGAAAATATTAAGCATATTCAATCGTTTATTAATAAACAAGGTTTGGCAAAACTGAAAGAAGACGGTAAACTCGGGTTGAATACCCGGCGGGCGATAAAAAAGTTGCAAAAAGCGGCCAGATTACCGCAAGACGGGTATCCGGATTATCAATTGCTGTATAAAATAAATAACTACGATTCCCGATCCGGATTTCATGTTCCCGTACCGGCGCGAAAATTACACAAGGCAAAATAATCACTTTACCTCGGGTAAAAAAAATTATAAATTATTGGCGATTAAAAAAGCGTAAGAGATAACGGGAATCAGAATGATAAGGACGAAATATCTTTTTTTGGCCGCAACATGGTTGCTTTCTGCCTGTGTTTACGGCAGTGCCGATTTGGGCGGCGGCAAATACACTCAGGCAACCGCAATTACCGGACAAGGCGGTACGTATAAAATAGGTAACCCCTACAAAATTATGGGTAAGTGGTATTATCCCAAGGAAGACTACAATTATTCGGAGGTTGGTATGGCTTCGTGGTACGGCGATGATTTTCATGCCCGGACAACGGCCAACGGTGAGATGTTTGATATGAATTCACTGACAGCGGCGCACCGAACGTTGCCTTTGCCGTCAATTGTCCGGGTAACCAATTTGGAAAACGGGCGTTCTCTTGTCCTCAGAGTGAATGATCGCGGTCCTTATGCCAAAGGGCGGATTATCGATGTATCCAAGCGCGCGTCACAACTGTTGGGGTTTCATACACAGGGGACGACCAAAGTGCGGGTTGAAATTATGCCAAAAGAAAGCAAGGCTTTGAAAGCAGCCATTCTGGGTGAAGAATTGCCGGCCGAAACGGAAATTGTTGAACAGGAACCGGCAGAAGCACCGGTGCAAATTGGGGCGGTCGGAAACAGTGTGGTCTATCCGAAAGGAAGTTATTTTGTACAGGCCGGTTCATACAGTTTGCAAAGCGGGGCGCAAAATGTTGCGGCGCGGCTTAACGCCATAGGTAACACCAATATTTATTATGTTAATATCAACGGTGAAAATTACTATCGGGTGCGGATAGGGCCTTTCGGCAGTGAAAGCGAAGCGGCGGTTGCTTTGTCAAAAGTGCAGAATAACGGTATTTATGATGCTAAAATCGTAACGGATTAAATTTGCAAAAGGTATGATTAAAATGAAGATAAAGGGTATTTTGACGGCTGGTATTTGTGTGGTTGCGTTATCGGCGGCCACGCGGGCGATGGCTATTGATGCCAAAGCCAAAAATATGATTTTGATGGATTATGAAACCGGTGCTTATTTGTATGAGAAAAATATTACCGAGCCAATTCCGCCGGCTTCCATGAGTAAATTGATGACGATTTATATGATTTTTGATAAATTGCGTAACGGCAGTTTGTCTTTGGAAGATACTTTCAGAGTCAGCGAAAATGCGTGGCGAAAAGGCGGCGCGGCCAGCGGCGGATCAACAATGTTTTTGGCTATCGGCGATGAAGTGACGGTTGATCAGCTGCTTAAGGGGATTATTATTCAATCGGGTAATGATGCCTGCATTGTGGCTGCCGAGAATATTGCGGGTGATGAAGAAAGCTTTGTCGCCGAAATGAATACAAAAGCACAAGAGCTCGGGCTTAAAAATTCGCATTTTGCCAATGTGACCGGTTTGCCGCATCCGGATCATAAAATGTCGGTTGAGGATTTGGCGCATTTGGCGCGCTTGATTATCAAGGAATTTCCGCAATTTTATCATTTGTTTTCGCAGAAAGAATTTGTTTATAACAATATTCGTCAGGGAAATCGTAATCCGCTCTTGTATTCGATGCCGTATGCGGACGGTATGAAGACCGGACATACCGAAGAGGCCGGCTTTTGTCTGACGGCATCGGCCAAAAAAGGCGAGAGGCGCATTATTGAAGTGATGACCGGGTTGAAATCAAGTAAAGAACGTTCCGAAGAAGCCGAAAAAATGATGAATTGGGCTTTTCGGGAGTATGATAATTATCAATTGATTGAAAAGGGACGCAAAGTGGCTGATGTTCCGGTTTGGTACGGAACATACAAAACCGTGCCGATGGTGGTTTCTGAGGATGTGGTTCGGACATTCAAAAAAAGCTTACGAAATCAGGTGAAACTAATTATATCTTACGACAGTCCCGTTAAGGCGCCGGTGCAGATGGGGCAAAAGCTCGGTGTGTTGAAGATAGAAATCCCCGATGAGGCGATAACCGAAGTGCCGTTGATCGCCGGACAAACCATCAATAAGGTCGGCTTGTGGGGAAAGATCGTTGCCAATATCAAGTATTTGTTGACCGGAGAAATGTAAAAATGGCCGGAAAGTTTATTACTTTTGAAGGCGGAGAAGGAACAGGAAAATCAACCCAAATCAAGTTGCTATGCAATTATCTTGAACAAAAAGGTAAAGAGGTTGTCGCAACCAAAGAACCCGGAGGAACAGAGGTTGGCTTGGAAATTAGAAAGCTTTTGGTTTGCGGTGATAAAGATAAGTTTGATGCCGTGGCCGAGGCTTTGCTTTATTTTGCCGACAGGCATATTCATCTGAGCCAAAAAGTTTGGCCGGCACTGGCTGAGGAAAAATGGGTTTTGAGCGACAGGTTTGCCGATTCAACCGTTGCTTATCAGTATTACGGGTATAATAAACGTATTAGTCGCGAAGTACTGGAACAGCTTTATAAAATTGCCGTCGGTGATTTTAAGCCGGACTTGACGATTATTTTGGATTTGGAACCGGAAAAAGGGCTGGCTCGCTCTTTTGCCAAAGCCAGAAATATGGCGATAAAAGAATTGCGTTTTGAGGACAGAGAGCTTGAATTTCATCAAAATCTGCGGCGGGGTTTTGGGGAAATAGCAACGGCTGAGCCGCAACGTTGTGTGGTGCTTGATGCCGATAAAACCGTTGAGGCTTTGCATGCGGATATTGTCAGGGTCGTTAGTGAAAAATTCGGAATATAAATATGAGCGGAACGGAAACATCTTTGGCACCGAAAGATAATGCCTTTTTGTTGGGACATGAAGAGGCGGAAAGGATGTTTTTGACTGCCTGGCAAAAAAAATCGCTGCATCAGGCATGGCTGATTTCGGGGTTAAAAGGTATCGGAAAGGCAACGTTTGCCTATAAAGCGGCGCGATTTGTTTTGAGTGCCGATGAAAGCAAGCGGGAAAGTTATACATCGCTTGATGTGGCACCGGACAGCGAAGTGTTTCGGCAAATTAGCGGCGGATCACAGCCGGATTTTAAGCTTTTGGAACGGGGTTATTTGAAAACCGAACGGCAAAAAATAGCCAAAGCCGTTCGCGAGGGCAACTATATGAGTGACGAGGAACTCGGCGAGCTGAAAAAATCAAGTGTGATAGCCGTTGACGATGTGCGGCAGATTAACGAATTTTTGGCCAAAAAATCGGCTAATGGCCGTTGGCGGGTGGTTTTGATTGACAGTGCGGATGAAATGAACACGGCTTCGGCCAATGCCATACTCAAAATTTTGGAAGAACCGCCGCATAAGACTTTAATGTTGCTTGTTTCGCATAATTCGGCACGGTTGTTGCCGACAATCCGTTCGCGATGCGCCAAACTGGCACTTAAACCGTTGCGGGATAATGTTGTGGCCAGCCTGCTCAGGCGCTATCGACCGGAAACGGGGGAAAAAGAGGTGCAAAAAATTGCGGCGTTGGCCGAAGGCAGTATCGGCAAGGCAATTGATTATGTTGACGGCAATGCGGCGGCAGTTTATGAAAAAATTAAAAATCTGGCGGCGCAGGGGCATTGTTTTGCGGTTGCCGACATGCTTAAGTTTTGTCATGAAACGGTTGATTCTGACAGAGATTATGAGCTGTTTAAGGAATTGGTGTTGAAATATTTGGCAGAAGAAGTTAAGGCTTTGCGGCATATTGAAGAAAATACGACGGCTTTTGATAAAGCCGTACGGATTTTTACGGAGACGGACAATCTTAATTTGGATAAAAAACAGGCCGTTATGAATGTGATGGTTATGATTTGCCGGGAGTGCCAGGGGTAGAGAAGATGCTGGTTGACAGTCATTGCCATTTGGAAAATGATGAAAAGCTTGAGGAAATTATAAAACGGGCGACAGAAGCCGGCGTCGGGTTAATTTTGGATGCCGGAAGCAATCTTGACCATCTGCCGGAACATTTGCAGATTGCCGAACAGTATGGATTTGTTTATACCGCGGCGGGGGCACATCCGCATCAGGCCAAAGAATTTGCTGCTTTGACGGCAGAAGATATTTTGCGTGAAACCGGACATAAAAAAGTTATTGCCATCGGCGAGGCCGGGCTTGATTACTATTATGATTTTGCGCCGAAAGAAGCGCAGGCAAGGCTGTTTAAGGAAAATATCAAGGCCGCGCAGCAAAGCGGTTTGCCGCTGATTGTGCATAATCGGGATGCCGATGAGGATATGATACGTTTGTTGCGGGAGGCGTATGAGCAAAAGGTATTTAAGGCGATTATTCATTGTTATTCGTCGTCTTGGGAGTTGGCGGAGGCGGCGCTTGAGATGGGGTTTTATATATCCGCTTCGGGAATGATTACTTTTAACAATGCGACCGATTTACGAGAGAAATTTGCCAAAATTCCGGAAGACAGACTGTTGGTTGAAACCGATGCGCCGTATCTGGCGCCGGTGCCGAAAAGAGGACAGGCGAATGAGCCGGCCAACGTGGTGTTGACAGCGGCGAAGCTGGCGGAAATAAAACAAATGAGTTTTGAAAAAATGGCGCAAATAACCACAAATAACTTTAAGAGGCTGTTTGAATTATGACAAGTGCATTGTTTTTGGGAGCCGGAGCATCACCGGGGGTGCCGTCACTGAGCAACGGCTGGGGAGCCTGCAATCCGGATAACCCGAAAAATATCCGCCGGCGGACATCAACATTGTATGAAATTAACGGGGTTAAAATCCTGATTGACACATCGCCGGATTTGCGGATGCAGCTTTTGGACAATCGTATTACCGCGCTGGACGGGATTTGCTATACACACGCGCATTCCGATCATTTGTACGGGATTGACGAACTGCGCGAAATTAACCGGATTACCTGCCGGCCGCTGGATGTTTATGCAACACCGGTAACTATGCGGGAAATCAGAAGACGTTTTAGTTATCTGCTGCTGGACAAGAAAACGGATGAATTTTATTTATCGCGGCCGGGGCTTTTGCCGCATGTCATCAGGCCGAATCATGCCTTTGATATTAAGGGGGTGAAGATTATGCCGTTGAAGTTGTTGGGGCATAATATGCCGTCATTCGGGTATATTTTGAATGATGAGATTGTGCATGTTGCCGATTTTAAGTATTTGGCGGGTTCGGCCGAGGAAAGAATTGCGGCCGTTAAGCCGAAATTGATGGTTTTACCGTTGACAATCGTTAACAAACACCGTTATCATATCGGGTTAGAAGAGGCATTGGGCTATATTGAGAAATTTAACCCCGAGCGTGTGGTGTTGAATCATATGGCCAGCGAATGTGATTATGACTTTGTGGAGGCGCATACGCCCGAGAACGTTCATCCGGCGTATGATAATTTGAAGTTGGAGTGGTAAGACGAAGATGTTGTGTATTTATCATATCGCCGATCATGACGGCAAAGGTTCGGCGGCCATTGTCGGACGCAGGTTTAAGGATGTGGAGTTTTTCGGGCTTAATCATGATATGGCGGTTCCGGAGGATGTGATAGCGCAGCATGACAAAATTGTGGTTTGTGATATTTCGTTGCCGCTGGATATGATGTTTAGACTGAACGAGACCAAAGATCTGATCTGGATTGATCATCATATTTCGGTGATTGAGGAATATGAGCGCCGGATTAAAGAAGAAGGGCAAAAAGAGATTAAAGGTCTTCGCCGCAACGGGACGGCGGCGATTATGCTGACATGGGAGTATTTTTATCCCGATAAGCCGGTGCCGGAGGGAGTTAAGCTGCTGGCTTTGAACGATATTTTTGATCTGCGCGACAAAAGGGTGCGGCCGTTTGAATATGCTTTTCAGACACTGGGAGTTAATAAGCCGGCAGACAAGAGTTGGCAGGATTTGTTTGACGGCAAACTGAATATTGACGATATGGTCAAAAAAGGCGAGGCGGTTTTGTCTTATATCAAAAACCGCAACCACCGCTTGTGCAAGGCGATGTCGTTTGAGAGCAGCTATAAAGGGTATAAATGTATTTGTGCCAATATGCCGCAGGGGTATTCGGAATTTTATGACGGGGTTAAAAATATCCGGGAATATGATTTTATGTGCAACTTTTTTATGAGCGGTAAAAACACCTGGAATTTGTCGCTTTATACGGCCAAAGATGATGTTGATGTTTCCAAGGTGGCGGCGGAGTTTGGCGGCGGCGGACATCGCAAAGCGGCGGGCGCTTCGGGGTTAAAAGAGCTGCCGGAATTTTTGCGGCAAGGGAAGCAGAGATACGACAATAATCGATAACAAATCAAAATCCGGCTTTGATAAAGGCCGGTTTTCTTTTATTAAAAGCGGATTTTTTGCTTGAGAATTACGGCAGATGTTGTAAATTAGAGCGGTTAGAGAATCTTATATGAAGGAGTTTTTTGCAAAATGTCTAAAATCTTGGTTACATCTGCGCTGCCGTACATTAACGGTGTGCCGCATCTGGGTCATTTGATCGGTTGTTTACTGCCGTCGGATACTTATGCCCGTTTTATGCGAATGATGGGCCACGAGGTTTTATACATCTGCGGCACCGATGAACACGGCACAACCTCTGAGGTCGGTGCGCTTAAGGCCGGTATGGATGTGCAGGCTTATTGTGATATGAACCACGCCCGCCACGCCCAGACGTATAAGGATTTTAATTTGTCGTTTGACTTTTTCGGGCGGACATCGACCGAACAAAACAAAGAAATGACTTATCATATCTTTGAGCAGCTGGATAAAAACGGCTTTATTGAGGAGAGGGTTATCAAACAGGTTTACTCCGTTGACGACAAAATGTTTTTGGCTGACCGCTATATTACCGGAACTTGTCCGTATTGCGGATATGACAAAGCACGCGGCGACCAGTGCGAAAATTGCACCAAGGTTTTGGAGCCGACGGAGCTTTTGGACGCGCGCAGCTCGATCTCGGGGTCTAAAAATCTGGAAGTGCGCGAAACCAAACATTTGTTTCTTAATCTGCCGAAGATTGAGGGCGAACTGGCAGCCTGGCTCAAAACCAAAGAGCCGTTTTGGCCGGATATTGCCTATACCATCGCGCAAAAATGGCTTAAGGAAGGGCTCAAGGAACGCTGCATTACCCGTGATTTGAAATGGGGATTTCCGGTTAACAAACCGGGGTATGAAGACAAGGTGTTTTATGTGTGGTTTGACGCGCCGATCGGCTATATCGGCATTACCAAACAATGGGCCGACGAGAAGCCTGATGAGCGCAGTTGGAAAGACTGGTGGCAAAATCCTAAGGAAGTGCGCCATGTTGAATTTATGGGCAAAGACAATGTGCCGTATCATTCGATTACGTTTCCGGCAACGCTTTTGGGAACGCGCGAGAATTGGACGCAGGTTGATTTCTTAAAAGGGATGAGCTACCTGACTTATGAGGGCGGAAAATTCTCTAAATCCGAGAAGAGGGGCGTTTTTGCCGAAGATGCGGTTAAGGAATTTCCGGCTGATTATTGGCGCTATTGGTTGATGGCCAACGCACCGGAAAATTCGGATGCGGCGTTTAGTTGGGAGTTGTTTGCCGGAGCGGTCAACAAAGACCTAAACGGCGTGTTGGGGAACTTTGTGTCACGGGTGTTGAAGATGACATCCTCCAAGCTGGGTGATACGGTGCCGGAGGGCGGCGAGTATACGGCTGCGGAAGAAGATTTGATTAAAACTTTGCAAAGCCATGTTAATGACTATATTGCTTATATGGAGGCGATGGAGTTTCGCAAAGCTCTGGCCGAGCTCAGAGCCATTTGGGTCGAGGGTAACAACTATATCTCGGTTGCCGAGCCGTGGACGGTTATCAAGACCGATGAACAGCGCGCCAGAGTTATTTTGCGGGTTTGTATCAATCTGATACGTCTGTTTGCCATTTTGTCGGCGCCGATTATGCCGACGGTGGCGGGGTCAATGCTTGACAGATTGGGCGTATCCTTGACGGAGTTGAAAGATTTTGATGTCCGGACGGAGCTGAATGCCTTGAAAGGCGGCGAAAAATTTGAAGTCGGCGAACCGCTGTTTGAACGAATTGTTCCGGAACGGGTGACCGAGCTTAAGCAAAAATACGGGAGTGCGCAGTAAATGCTGAGTAAAAGGAAAAAAAAGCGGCTTGATGATGAAATAGGCCCCAGTAAGGGGCTGATGAAATGGGTGAATAAGTTTTTCCGGCTGATTCTGTTTCCGTTTATTCATCCGGTGGCGTTTGTTTGTGCAATCGTTTTTGCCGCTTTGGTTATTTTGGTTGTGCCGGCATATTTCGGTATAGAATTTCGGGATACTTTTGACTGGTACCGCCAACAGTTTGATCATTCTTATCATCAGGCCAAAAAAGCGGTGGTCAAAGAAAAGGTTGTTGAATTTGCCGATAAGGCTCAGGACACTCTTAAAGAGTTGACCGGCAACGGGGCTGATGTTAAAGCTGTTAAGAAAAAGTCGGATAAACAGGAGCTGGTTGAATACAATGTTGCTCCGAAAGTTAATCGAAAACTGTTTCAACGTCCGGCTCCGCAAGAAGATATTGTGGCAGAAAAATGGGTCGGAGAGGTTGAGTTCAAACGTGTTGACGGGTTGGGGCTGGTTTATGCGGAACAGCCGCAAAAATTAAGCGGTAAAATCCGGGTCGTGAATGCCAATGAATTGCGTGTTAACGGGCAATTGGTGTTTCTGTACGGTATTTACAGTGAGCCGAATTCGGAAAAAGGACAAAAGGCCGAAGCTTATTTGCGCGATCATTTTGAAGGCAAAGAGGCTGACTGTTTTATCGGGGCTTACGCCAAAGACGGAACCGGTACGGTTATTTGTCTGAGTCAGGGAAAAAATATTAACCAGACGTTGGTCGATTTGGATTTATCGCGCAATGTCGGTCTTAATTAAGGATTGATGCCGATGTGGCAACCCGTTTTGATGATTTGCGGCTATTTTATTACGGTTTTGGGAATAGCGATGTTGTTTCCGGCGGCGGTCGATATTTATTACAGCCGTCTTAATTGGTCTGTCTTTATCGGCACGTCAATTATTGCCGTTTTTGTCGGGTTGTCGTTGTTTTTGGCGAATCGCGGCAGAATAAAAGATATATCTATTCAGCAGGCCTATTTGCTGACGGTTTTGAGCTGGGTTTCGGTCACCGTTATGGCGGCGGTGCCGTTTGTTTTTTACGGAGTATCCTGGCCGGATGCATTATTTGAGGCGGCGTCCGGTGTTTCGACAACCGGTGCGACGATTTTTGCCGATGTTGAGAGTTTGCCCCGTTCGGTCTTGCTTTGGCGGGCGTTGTTGAACGGCATGGGCGGGGTTGGTATTGTTATTTTTGCCATTGCCATGCTGCCGTTTTTGGGAATTGGCGGGATGCAGATTTTTCAACGGGAAAATTCCGACGTTAATGAAAAATTTATGCCTAAAATCAGTTATATAGCCAAAAGGATTATCTTGGTTTACTTTATTTTGCTGGCGGCCTGTTTGGCGTGTTTGAAACTGGCCGGTATGGGGTGGTTTGATGCTTTGTGTCATTCGTTGACAACGATTTCGACCGGCGGTTTTTCAACCAAAAATTCTTCAATCGGTTATTTTAACAGCGCCTCTATGGAATGGATTATTACCTTGTTTATGTTTTTGGGGGCTTTGCCGTTGACGTGGTATCATAGTCTTTGGATGACCCGGAATATGCACTCGTTGCGTTCGGCACAAGTGATTGCGTTTGTTAAGGTATTGGGGTTTTATATCTTATTTATGACGGTATGGCTGATTTGGCGCGGCATTTATGCTCCGGCCGAAGCCTTGAGACAGGCCGCGTTTAACGTAACATCCGTTGTTACCTCTACAGGGTTTAGTTCGGCCGACTGGCTGAGTTGGGGGGCTTTTGCAACGATGGCTTTTGTTATTTTTGCCCAAACCGGCGGATGTACGGGATCAACGGCCGGCGGGGTGAAGATTTTTAGGTGGCAGGTTATTTTTGCCCAACTTAAAAGAAGTTTTGTGACCACAACAGAACCTAATCGAATGATGCCCTTAAAAGTCGGACGGACGGTGATTGGTTCGGCGGTTGCCAATTCCGTATTTGTGTTTTTTGTGGTTTATGTTTTCAGTCTGGTGTTTATTGCCGCCGTTATTGCCTTGACGGGAGTTGATTTTATGACATCTTTCGGCGCAACGCTGGCTTGTCTGTCAAACTCCGGTCCGGGGATCAGCGATAACATAGGACCGGTTGGCAATTTTGAAAGCCTGAGTGATCTCGTAAAACTGATTTTGGCGTTTACGATGTTGCTCGGACGTTTGGAAATTTTGACCGTTGTGGCGTTATTCAGCCGGAGTTTCTGGCGTTGATATCTGATCGGATACCGGTGCGGCGTCTTCGGGCAGCGGCGCGGTAATTTCGGGAATAATCTCAACAGCCGGGGACAGGTCGTCTTCAAACATCAGGCCGGTATCTTCCGTTGATGATGACAAGTTGCCGGATATCGAGGCGGATTCCGTGTTTTCCGGCGTTTCTTTTGAAACCGAAAGCTCGGAATTTTCGGGAAGACTGCCGCTGTCAAAATTTGCCTGCTGTGTGACAATTATCGGGTCAAAACGTTTCATCGGGATATTGTCACGCAAAGCCAATTGTTCGTCGGTCAGCAGACGCGAGCGTTCCTGCGGCCGATTGTAACATTTGAGCAGCCAAATATCATAGATGGGGTGTTCAACGGCATGGAGCGCCGGTGAGGATGAAAACATCCAGCCTTTAAAAATATTAACAGGCTCGTTGCTGCGATAGTTGTCGACAACATCAACAAAAGCAATATTTTCCGGGGTTTCTTCGGGCGATGATGCAACACATTTTCGCACCAGAATGGAAAAAGTACCAAAATTGGCCAGACCATTGACAGGGACATCAATTTCACTGACGCGGCCGGTTATTTTATCCATGGCCTGCATACGAGCCGTGTTGGCGGCAATTTCTGCGCCAAAAACGGAAGATGCCGATAAAATACCGGAAAAAAAGGTTGTCAGCAACAGTTTGGATTTATTCGTCATTTCCCGTTACCATAAAGATGACCTCGCCGACCAAATCTTCGATGGTTTTGAAATCTTTGGTGTTTTGCAAAATATCGCCGTCTGTCAGATATTCTTCGGCATGGCCGGGATCTATTTTGATAAACTTATTGCCCATTAAACCGTCGGCGGCAATGGAGGCCGTGCTGTCTACCGGCAGTTTGATATCGGAAGACAAGCTCATGACGACCTCGGCCGTGTAGTCGGTATTGTCCAGATTTTGGCTGACCACGGTTCCGATTTTAATACCGTTAATGCGAATATCGGAGCCGACATTTAAACCACCGACTTTTAAAAATTTGGCCGTTACGTTATAGCCCTTAACCACCTGAAGATCGGAAACATTATAGGCAAACCAGCAAAACAGAGCTGCAACAACCAAGACCAAAATTCCCATAATGGTTTCGACAGGTCTTTTATACATCAAAAAATCGTTTTTGGACATTATTTATTTTCTCCTTTTTGATTTTGGCGTTTGGCTTTGCCTATGCCGATAATACGTTCGATAAGTTCCTCAAGAACCATGGCGTCCTGAGTGTAGGAAAATTCGCCGCCGGAAGCGAGCATGTCTTCCGAACCGCCGGGTTCGACCTCAATATATTTGTTGCCCATGATACCGGAGCTGACAATGGCGGCGGAGCTGTCATCCGGAAGTTGTATTTTTTCATTAATTTCGAGGGTGAGAATCGCCTTAAAATTTGTGTCCAGCCGGGCATTGACGACACGGCCGATATCCATACCGGCCAGACGAACAGGATCTCCGACCAAAAGGCCGTCAGTGCGGTTAAAACGGGCATAAAGCTGATAGTAGTGCCCGCCGCCCTGATGAGATATTTCATCCTTGGAAAATAAAAGAGCGCCGAAAGCAACCAGTATCAGACATAAAACCGACAGGCCTATTTTAAGATTGCGTGTTTCTTCTTTTGAATATAATTCAAGTATTTTCATTGTCCGATTATTCCGTGTAAGGATCAAAACTCTATTATATATAAAATAAAATAACCGTTTTGTCATCAAAGATTTTGAAAAATGAAAATAATTGTTAAAATTTAAAAAATATCTGTTAGTATGAAGCCTGAAAGATGGGAATTGCTGAAATGCTGGTGGTTAAAAATATTGTCAAATCTCTCGGGGGCAGAATTATTTTGCACCATATTAATTTTTGCCTGCAAAAGGGTGAAATTATTGCTTTGTTGGGGCCAAACGGCGCCGGAAAAACAACCTTGATGCGCTGTTTGTCCGGATTTTATACGCCGGATGAGGGAAAAATTATCTGGCAGGATGCGGATTTGGCCGAAGATCGGCTTCGGATCTTAAAAGATTTTGCTTATGTTCCCGAGACGGGCGGACTATACCCTGAGATGAGTGTTTATGAATATCTGGCGTTTATGGCGGAATGCCGGCATTTGAAGCCCGAGGAATTTGCGGATAATCTGGTTTATTTGACAAAGGCGCTTGATTTGGAAGCCGTTATTAATCAAAAATGCGAAACTCTGTCCAAGGGATATAAAAAAAGGGTCGTTTTGGCCGGTGCTTTGTTGTCGCGTCCCGGATTTTTGATTCTGGACGAGCCGACGGAAGGGCTTGATCCGCAGCAAAAGCAGCATTTGAGAGCTTTTTTGCGGCAGTATGGTAAAGATAAAATCATTTTGATTTCGACACATATTATGGAGGAAGTTGCGGCGCTGGCCGACCGGGTGTTGTTGATTAAAGACGGCCGGTTGATTTGCGATACGACCCCTGAGGATTTAAAAAAAATTGTTCCGGACAATAATATGGAAAGTTCTTTTTGTACAATCGTGGGAAATTAGGCGCGGATGTGATGATAAGAGATATATTGATATTTTGGGCAAAAGAATTCCGGTTTTATTTTCAAAGCAGAATGATTTATCTGGTTTTGTTGCTGTATGCCGCAATTTCTGTCGGTATGACGCTTTATGTTTCTGATTTTTATCAAAATACGACGGCCGGTTTGTATCAGTTTTTTAAGTTCCAACCGGGGATTATGGCGTTGATTATTCCGGCGTTGACGATGCGTTTTTGGGCCGATGAATATAAGCATAATACTTTGGAAATTGTGTTTTCACAACCGGTTGATTATGCTGCCGTTGCTATCGGAAAGTTTTTGGCGGCGTGGTCGATTACGGGGATTATGCTTATTTCATCCACCGGGCTTTGGCTGGTTGTCGGGGTGATGATCCCGTTGGATAACGGCTGGATAGCGGCTAATTATTTAATCAGTTTTTTGATGTCGGGAAGTTTGTGCGCCGTCAGTGCCGCCGCTGCGGCATTTTGTTATAATGCTTTGGGGGCTTTTTTGGCGTCCATGATTGCGGGAATGCTTTTGGCGACGGTGAAGATCAGTTTGTGGGTCGAGAATCTTTTGCCGGATAATGCGGCAATAGCCGAATTGTCTAAAGTATTTGATTTTACCAGACAATTTGATGATTTAATATCCGGGCAGGCCGGTGTGGCGGCAGGGGTTTATTTTCTTGTTTTGACGGCGGCCGGTTTGTGGATCAGCGTGGCAGCGGCAGAATATAAAAGGAGTTGAAAGATTGACCCGATATCCGGTTAAAAACATTAAGCTGTTTTATTTTATATGCGGAATTCTTGTTGCCGTTGCGGCCTTGGTTCTCGGAATAAATTTATTGCTCGGCGGCAGGTATGTCGATTTGACGGCGGATAAAAAATTTAGTCTGAGTCCGCAGACGCTGGAATTGCTGCAACGGCAGGAGGCGACAATCCGGCTGTATGTTTCCAAGGATATGGGCTCCTCCAGGTTGGCCGGTTATGCTTCGTACGTGCGCAGGCTGTTGTCCGAATATCAAAGGAAAAGCGGCGGGCGTGTCAGGGTCAATATTATAAAAGTAGAACCTTTTTCAAGCAGTCAGGCCAGTGCCGAAAAAGCCGGCATAACGCCTTTTTATCCGGAAAAAAACGGCGTTCCCGTTTATTTTGGAGTCAGTGTTACGAATGCTACCGGGCGAACTCTGGCTATTGCGCATTTGATACCGGAAAGACAAAAAGCTTTGGAAAGTGATATGAGTCGTTTGTTATCGGTCAGTGCGGTTGAAAAGCAGCCGCGAATCGGCGTTTTATCATCGTATTTTCGAGTTGCTAACGAAGCCAATGTGTTGGATTATGCCGAAAACATGCCCTTTGTTAAAGAGTTGGAAGCAAGGGGTTTTAAAATTATTCCGCTAAGTCCGACGGCGGCCGCCATTCCGGAAGGGATTGACGTCGTTTTGGTCTTTTATCCGCTGAATTTGGGGCAAGAGGCCATATATGCCCTTGATCAGTATTTGATGTGGGGCGGAAAAATTATGATGATGTTGGATGTTTTTTCCGAAGAAAGATTCCGAGATCTTGAGACTTATATAAGTTATAACAGCGGGTTGCGGGATTTTTTGCAGAACAGCGGGGTGTCTTATCAGGAAAATGTTTTGGTCGGGGATAATGTTAACAGCCGTTCGTCCGTTTTAGACGGGCATTATATAAAATATCCCTTTTGGCTGACCGTAACCGAAAGTCATATCGCAAAACATCCGATAACGGAAGGAATTAAGACGTTGTTTTTGAATTACAGCGGTTTTTTTGATTATTTGCCGCAGGATAATTTAAAAATGACGGTATTATTTACAACCGGTTCTAACAGCGGTTTGATGAAAGCCGAAAATGTGGCAGCCATGGATTATGACAAATTGTCGGAAGAATATGTTCCGACAAACAAAGAATATCCTCTGGCGTTATTATTGGAGGGAAAGTTTTTATCTTTGTTTGACCGGCCTTTGATAGAAGACAGAGATATGTTGTCGATATTGCCGCCGTTTTTGAGCCTGCCGATAAAGGAGGGAGCTTTGTTGATTGTCGGTGACAGTGATATGGCGGCCGAGTTTTTGTGGAACGATGATATGACAAAGGACACCCCGGCTTTTGAGACGGCTTTTTCATCCGATAACATATACTTTTTGCAGAATATGTTGGATTATTTGAGCCAGAGCGGCTATGTATCCGTTCCTGTAAAAAGAGAAGACTCTGTCGATATGAGTTTGGCCGCTTATTTTTATCAATCGGCGGCGGCACGTTATTTGAAAAGTAAGGCTCAAATTGCCGATAAGAAAATAATTGCGGCTCAGGAAGTTGCGCAGGCTGGTCGTACGCTTGCCGCCGTATCCATGCCCTCGGCCAAAAGGCTTAAGGAACTTGAACAACTTCAACGCGAGTTGTCGGCAGCAGATGAGGCATTGAGGCGAATTGATTATCAAACCAAGGAAAATTATAATGACTATCTGTCGCTTTTTGCCTGGGTAACAATTATTTTGCTGCCGGCGGTGTTTATTTTGGCGATTGGGGTCGGTTATCGGTGTTATGAAATCAGAATTAAACGGAAAGCAGAGGAGTATGTTAAATGACCAGGCGGCATTTATTTTGGGTGTCATTATTGGCTCTGGCGGCAATTTTGGCGGCCGGTATCGGTGCGGCCGTTTATGTATGGCAGGATAAAAACGAGCTCCAGGGAAAACTGGTTTTTGCCAAAACATTTGACGCCGGGATAACGGTTGACGAGATTATAATAACCTCTGCGGAAGATCAGGTAAAATTAGAGCAAAAAGACAGCTACTGGTATGTGGCCAACAAGGGAAATTATTATGCCGATTTTCGTTTGATACACCAATTTTTATCGGCCATCAATCAGAGTACATACTCCGTCAAATTGCCGTATAACAAAGAAAATATGAAGATGGGGTATTTGTTTTTTCCCGAAAAAGATATGGCGGAATCCGGATTGTTGATCCAGACCTATGCCAAGGGTGAAAAACTTGATGAAATGATTGTCGGGCTGCCGGATGAAAATGAACGTTATTTTTTTGCTAAACGGCCGAATATTGATGAAATTTGGTTGATTGACGGTAATTTTAATCTGCCATTATATGCAAAAGATTGGTTGTTGAGGCCCGTGTTGTCAATTCCGGACAGAGGTATCGAGAGTATTACAATGGGTGACCGATATATTCAAAAAGAACATAAAAACGGGAGCTTTGTCAACGAAGCCGGTTTGGAGTTTGAGGCAAAAGTGTTGACGGATGTCTTGCGTGCCACTTATATGACGGATGCGCGTCGCGGTGAACAATTCAGGGCGGAATATTCCGATGAATCTCCGCAAAAGATCATAGATGTGATAACCTTTTACGGCTTGGAAGTTATTTTGCGCCTGTATTACGCCGAAACGGGCAATGTCTGGATGAATGTAAAATTATCGACAACACCTCTACCAATATCCGAAGTTAAGGATTATATCGAAGACAACCGGTTTTTATATGATGACTGGTATTTTGAAATTGTGCCGGAGCAAAGTTATATTTTGCGAGGGTTTCGTCTTTGATGTTATTTGAAAGAGGATATGATTGACAGAAGATATAAAAGTCGTTGCCGATATGACGACAAACCTGTTGTTGAAAGTGGCTAAAAACGGCAATATCTTTTTTATGAATAATAAGGCCGCCTGTATTTTTCGCAATATCGGCGGAAAAGCCAATATTTATGATTGTGTGGCAAAAACGCATGCGGCCGTTTTGCGGCAAAATATTGATTCTGCCCTCTATCTTCAGCATTCGCATCATTTTTACTGGTCTTTTCAAAGCCGGTATTATCTGGTTTATGTTTATCCGGAGGATTTCGGCGTATGGTTATGTATGGATGATATCAGCGAAAAAAGAGAATTGGCGCATCTTCTTCATATCGGGCTGCAAAGACTGACATTTGCCGAGAGAATGGTGCCGTTTGGCTATTGGGAATTGGATATGGCCGCAAAAAGATTTTACTGGTCCGATGAAATGTACCGGATTTTTGAGGTGATAAACAATAACCAATTTTTGCGGCGGAATCTTATTCGGGAATGTGTTTATCCGGATGATTTGGTTATCTATAAACAAAAACTTAAAGCCCTGTTGTCGGGAGAGCAGGATGTTGCGGGGCGTATTCGCCTCAGGACAATGGGAGGAAAACTTAAATATTGTTATTTTGCGGCAGGTATCATTTATGAGAGCGGAGAAGCCAGAATAGCCGGAATATTTCAGGATATAACAGCCTTTGTTGATCGGCAAAATATCGGCAAGATGAATAAATCACCCGATTTTGCAATGCATTTTTGTCATGACATTCGGTTGTTGTTGCAAAATATGAAAATTGCCGTTGAAAATGATGGCCGCCATGCCGACTCCGGTTTGACTGCCGACAATCGGGTGACGGCACAAATCGACCGTCTGACGAATATGCTGGACAATTTTATAAATAGGACGCAATCGGGTCAGGGACCAACGGTTGTCAGAAAGCAAAATTTTGATTTGGGCCAAGTTTTGGCAGACATTTCCCTGGAATATAAACGTCAGGCTTCGGGCAGAGAGATTTGTTTGTCTTGTCAAAACCGCCATGTTTGGGTGAACAGTGACCGGTTTTTGATTGAAAGATTGATACATAATTTGCTCAGCAATGCTTTAAAATATGCCAAAAGGTTTGTTAAAATAGGGGTGAACGGTTCCGGATTTTGGATTGCCGACGATGGTGTCGGGATAGAAAAAGAAAAGCAAAAACATATATTTGATATGTTTTATCGATGTAACACTTTAATAGATAAACACTCTTACGGTACCGGCATAGGATTGAGCAGCGTAAAGGCCGTTTGTCAACTTATCGGGGCAGAGGTAAAAGTGAAGTCCGTTTTCGGAAAATATACGGTATTTCGGATTTGTTTGCCGTAAGAATATCTTGTTAAAAGCATTTGCAATTCGTATCTTTTTGCCCTACAATGCCTCCGTTGTTTAATATGGTACGGTGGCAAATGTTTAAAAAACTGAGTGATAAAATTTCCCATTCCCAAATGTATGTTAATTATCGCAAAATGTGGAAGTATGTTAAGCCTTACTGGGGCAGGGCGCTTTTGGCATTGTTAATTACCATTCCCATCGGTGCCATGGATGCGGTGATTGCCTGGGCTTTGAAGCCTTATATGGATATCGTAATGATTGAAAAAGGCTCGCGCTATACGGTTTATATTCCGATTTTAATTGTTTTGTTTACACTGATACAAAGTACGTTTAATTATTCGGCCACATATCTTAATACCTGGGTCGGGCAGAAAGTTTCGATGGGGTTAAAAACCGATTTGTTCAAGAAACTTTTGCATTATCACGCGGCTTTTTTTGATAAAAAAAGTTCCGGAGAGATTGTTTATCGTTTTAACAATGACGTCGATACCAGCTGCAACGGATTGCTGGCGAATCTCAAGTTGTTTACGACACGTTTGTTTTCGTCACTTTCATTGATTGCCGTATTATTTTATAATTCCTGGCAGTTGGCGATCGTTGCCGTTGTCGTGTTGCTCGGTGCGTTGTATCCTTTAACGACGGTTAAGAAGAAGATTAAACCGTTGATGGATAAATCCGTGTTTTCCGGTTCAAGCGTTGTTACTCATTTTAATGAAACGTTTAACGGCAACCGTATTATCAGTTCCTACAATTTATATGATTATCAGGCCAAAAGATTTAAGGATACGCTGCAACAATGTTTTAAGCTTGGTATTAAAATGACGCAAAGAACGGGAATTATGTCGCCGATGATGCATTTTATCGTTTCCATCGGGGTGGCCGCGGTTATCTGGCTCGGCAGCTATCTTATCGTAACGCACACAATTACGCCGGGAAATTTTGTATCCTTTATCGCCGCGTTGATTATGCTCTATACACCGATTAAGGCCATCGGAAATAATTTTAACGCCGTACAGACGGCGTTGATGGCGATGGACAGGGTATTTGAACTGCTGGACGGCCAGCCGGACATTGTCAATAAACCCAAGGCCAAAATATTGGACGGGGTTCATAAGAGTATAGAATATCGGGATGTTTGTTTTGAATATGAAGCCGGAAAGCCGGTATTAAAACATATAAACCTCAGGATTAAGAAGGGAGAAACGGTGGCTTTTGTGGGTAATTCCGGCGGCGGCAAAACGACGATGGTTAATTTGTTGCCGCGGTTTTATGATGTGACGGCGGGAGCCTTGTTGTTTGACGGTAAGGATGTCCGGGATTTGGACTTGGATTCTTTGCGGAATAATATCGCCATTGTTTTTCAGGATAATTTTTTATTTAGCGGCACCATCCGTGACAATGTTTTGTTGGGAAAAGAAGGCGCTACGGAAGATGAAATCAGGGCGGCAATTAAAAATGCTTGTCTTGAAGAATTTATCAACAGTTTGGAAAAGGGGCTCGATACAAATATCGGAGAGCGCGGGACGCTGCTTTCCGGCGGACAGAAACAACGAATTGCCATTGCCCGGGCATTTTTGAAAAATGCCCCGGTGGTGATTTTGGATGAGGCGACATCGGCTTTGGATAATAAATCGGAGGCCGTTGTGCAGCAGGCGGTTGACAATCTGATGAAAGACCGGACAGTGTTTATTATTGCCCACCGCTTGTCAACGGTGCGACATGCAGATAAGATCGCCGTGATTAATTACGGCGAACTGGTTGAGCTCGGAACCCATGACGAACTGTTGCAAAATAAAGATTCTATTTATGCCTCATTGTATCAGAGCCAATTAAAGTAGCGGAGCAACCGGGGTTTATTGTCGGCAGATAAACCTTATTTTAATAAATCGGACATATAATGTAAAATTGTGAGATTTTTTTGTGAAAGGTCTAAAATAATGGCAAATAAAGAAGTCAAAACTGTTAAAGACTTGGAGGGCCTGATTAAAAAGGTTAAGGAAGCGCAAAAAGTATTTGCGACCTTTGATCAGGAAACCGTCAATAAGATTTTTAAGGCAGCGGCAACCGCGGCCGATAAAGCACGAATCCCCCTGGCCAGAATGGCGGTTGAGGATACCGGAATGGGCGTTATGGAAGATAAAATCATCAAGAACCATTTTGCCTCGGAGTATATCTATAACAAATATAAAAACGATAAGACTTGCGGTATTATCAGAACAGACCATACCAACGGTATCAAGATTGTGGCCGAACCGTTGGGCGTGATGGCCGGTATTGTGCCGACGACCAATCCGACATCGACGGCTATTTTTAAATCGCTTATCTGCCTGAAAACGCGCAACGCCATTATTTTTTCGCCACATCCGAGGGCTAAAAAATCAACCATAGCTGCGGCTAAAGTTGTTTACGAGGCAGCGGTTGAAGCCGGCGCACCGGAAAATATCATCGGCTGGATAGATGAGCCATCAATTGAAATGAGCGATTTATTGATGACGCATCCACTGATTGACGGCATTTTGGCAACCGGCGGTCCGGGGATGGTTAAAGCTGCATATTCATCCGGTAAACCGGCACTTGGTGTCGGCGCCGGTAATGTTCCGGCGGTTATTGATGAAACGGCCGATATTGAGATGGCGGTTTCTTATATTTTGATGTCTAAGACCTTTGACAACGGTATGATTTGTGCCTCCGAGCAGTCGGTTATTGCCTTAAAGCCGGTGTATGAAAAAGTTAAACAAGAGTTTGTTTATCGCGGGGCTTATCTTTTGAGCGCCAA
This sequence comes from uncultured Pseudomonadota bacterium, assembly GCA_949295085.1. Lineage (GTDB taxonomy): Bacteria > Pseudomonadota > Alphaproteobacteria > RF32 > CAG-239 > CAZU01. The sequence goes on along the minus strand of CASFJS010000001.1, from coordinate 83,241 downwards.
AGAAGCGGATAAACTGGGCAAAATTATTTTGACGCCGAAAGGGGTTAATCCGGAAATCGTCGGCCAGCCGGCCGTTAAAATTGCCAAATTGGCCGGAATTAATGTTCCGGAAAATACCAAGATTTTATTGAGCGAGCAAACTTCAACCGAAGTTGCCAATCCGTTTGCCCATGAAAAATTGTCGCCGATTTTGTCTTTGTATAAAGCCGATGATTTTGAAAAAGCGGTTGACAAGGCTTTGCATTTGGTCGAGCTTGGCGGTATGGGACATACTTCCGTTTTATATACCGATACACGCAAGCAAGACAGAGTGGATTATTTTGCCGAAAAGCTGCCGACCGGCAGGTTGCTTATCAACTCGCCATCATCGCAGGGCGGTATCGGCGATTTGTTCAATTTCAGGCTGGAACCGTCCCTGACTTTGGGCTGCGGCTCTTGGGGCGGAAACTCCGTCAGTGAAAATGTCGGAGTGAAGCATTTGTTGAACTATAAAACCGTTGCCGAAAGGAGAGAAAATATGTTGTGGTTCAGAGTACCGCCGAAAATTTATTTCAAACGCGGCGCGGTTGATTTTGCGTTGCGCGAGTTAGAAGGCAAAAAGAGAGCCTTTATTGTGACTGACCGGTATTTGTTTGATTCCGGAATGGTTAATGCCATTACCAATGTGTTGGAGGAAATGAATATTGAGTATCAGATATTCTTTGATGTGAAGCCGGATCCGACGATCTCGACCATTGAGGAAGCTTTGGTGATGGTTAATGTCTTCAAGCCGGATGTCTTTATATCCTTTGGCGGCGGTTCGCCGATGGACGCGGCCAAAATTATGTGGTTGAAATATGAGCGGCCGGATTTGGAATTTGAGGATGTGGCAATGCGTTTTATGGATATTCGCAAGCGTATATGCGCTATTGGCGAATTGGGCAAAAAAGCCACGATGGTGGCTATTCCGACGACATCAGGTACCGGTTCGGAGGTGACGCCGTTTGCGGTTATTACCGATGATAACAGCCATGTTAAATATGCCATTGCCGATTATGCTTTGACGCCGAATATGGCTATTGTTGACGCAAACTTTGTTGACAATATGCCTAAAGGATTAACCTCGGCCGGCGGTATTGACGCCCTGGTTCATGCTTTGGAGGCCTATGTTTCGGTTATGGCGACAAACTTTACCAACTCGGCGGCTTTGGAGGCGGCTAAGCAGGTGTTCCGATATCTGCCGCGAGCCTATAAAAACGGCGCCGATGATCCGAAAGCCAGAGAGAAAATGCATCATGCGGCAACAATCGCCGGTATGGCTTTTGCCAATGCCTTTTTGGGTCTGTGTCACTCCATGGCGCATAAACTCGGGGCAGCATTTAATATTCCCCACGGCATAGCTAATGCAATGCTTATTTGCCAGATTATCAGATATAATGCAACGGATTGTCCGCGCAAGCAAGCTATCTTTCCGCAGTATAAAATACCGGAAGCCAAGAAACGTTATGCTCAGGTTGCCAGCAACCTGAAACTTAAAGGCAAAACCGATGATGAAAAAGTCACCGCACTGATTGAAGCCATAGCTGAGCTGAAGAAAGAAATTGATATTCCGGCATCAATCAAAGAGTGGGGTATCAGCAAAAAAGATTTTGAAGCCAAACTTGACTGGCTGGTTGAAAACGCTTTTGATGATCAGTGCACGACAGCTAATCCGGTTTATCCTTTGATGGAAGATATTCGCAAAATATATCTGGATGCTTTTGAGGGAAAATTGTAATCCGGTATAAGTGCCCCTTCAATCGTTTGAGGAAGATATCAATGCCTAAAAAAATTCAAATTTGTATGGGAAGTTCGTGTTTTGCCAGAGGCAATAACAAAAACCTGCAAGTGTTGTCGCAGTATTTGAAAGATAACCATTTGGAAGCTGAGGTCGAATTGGTCGGGTTGAGATGTTGTAATCAATGCCCGAACGGGCCGAATTTGACGATTGAAGGGGTCGAATATCATCATGTGGATTCCGGAACGTTGATTGATATTCTGGATAAGACTTTTAAGGAGTAAGACCGATGTCCAGCCGTGAACATCCGCTGTTTACGATTAAAAATGACTGCCAAGATTGTTATAAATGCGTGAGGGAGTGTCCGGTCAAAGCCATTAAAATAGAGGATAATTCGGCGCAAATCGTGCCGGAATTGTGCGTTGCCTGCGGCAAATGTTATAAAGTTTGTCCGGTGAGGGCCAAGCAAGATCGAAACGATGTGCCGAGAGCCAAAAATATGTTGGTTGCCGGCGAAAAGGTTTATATGTCGCTGGCGCCGTCGTGGATTGCCGAGTTTGACAATGTGACCAAAGAACAGTTATTGACGGCGATTGAAAAGCTCGGCTTTGCCGGGGTGAGCGAAACGGCTCTCGGCGCCGAAGAGGTTTCGGCTCACTTGGCGGATTTTTTGGCAAAGAAAAAAGACGGTGTTTATTTGTCAACGGCCTGTCCGGCGTGTGTTGAATATATCAACAAATATTTGCCGGCATTGACCGGTAATCTGACGCCGGTGTTGTCGCCGTTGTTGAGCCACTGTAAAATCATGCGTCAGGCTTTGGGGCAAGACATTAAGGTTGTGTTTGTCGGGCCGTGTATCGCCAAGAAATTTGAGGCCGACCGCAACGGTGAGCTTTTGAATCTCAGTATTTCTTTTCGCGATTTGCGGCGCTGGTTCAGAGAAGCCGGAATAGATTATCATAACATTGAGCCGCGCGCCGGAATTGATTTTGTGCCAAAACGCGCCGAAGACGGCCGCTATTATCCGATAGAGGGCGGCATGATTGAAACACTCAGGCCTTATCAAGAGGTAAGACACGTTTATATGATGCAGCTGACGGGGTTGGAAAATATTCAGCGCGAGTTGCAAAACATCAACGGTTCCCGGCCGGATTATCCGGTGTTTATCGAATGTCTGGCCTGTGAGGGCGGTTGTGTCAACGGGCCTTGTACCCGGGCGCATAAGTCCGGTTTTGAAAAAAGAGCACGGGTTTTGAAAGATGTTGCGGTAACGCAGGATCTGGGACATCGGCCGGTTAAAGAAGACATTGGTAAAAAATATGAAGAAGAGCCTGTTACCAAACAGGAATATACCGAGGAACAGATTAAGCGTGTTTTGGCGATGCTCGGCAAATATACGATAGAAGATGAGATTAACTGCAACGCCTGCGGTTATGATAATTGCCGTAATTTTGCCCGTGCGGTTTTGGACGGCAAGGCCGAGATTGATATGTGCGTGTCGCATATTAAGCAGCAGGCGCAGCGCAAAGCCAATGCTTTGTTAAAATGTATTCCGTCGCCGATTGTCATTGTAAATGCCCATTTGTCTATCATGGAATATAATGATTATTTTGTGCAGGAATTTTGGAATGATGAAGAACACGGCGATATTTACGATAAAAATAATCTTATCGGTGCCAATTTGCGTGATTTTGTGAGCTTTACCAATTTGTTTTCGGCGTCGCTTGAGCTTGGCGAAGATGTTAAACGCGAAAACGCTCATCACAATGACAAGCTTTATGACGTGATGGTATTTAACATTGAGCAAAAACAGGTTGTCGGCGGTGTTATTGAAGATGTCACCAAGGTTGAAATCAAACGCGAAAAGATTGCCGAAAAAGCCAAGGAGGTTATTGAAAAGAATTTGGCCACCGTGCAGCAGATTGCCTGTACGCTCGGCGAACATATGGCCGAAACAGAGGTTTTGCTGCGTTCCATCGCTAAAGATTATGCCGCCGATGATTATGACAGGCCGAATGTTACCATCCGTAATAAAAAGGATGATGAATAATGAACGATTCGTTATTTATTGATATCGGATCACATCAGGAGCATAAAGCCGGCGAAAGTTGCTTTGGAGATGCCATTGCTTCGGAAAAGCTGCCGGAGGAACAACGGATTATATCGGTTTTGTCGGACGGGTTAGGCAGCGGGGTTAAGGCTAATATATTATCCTCAATGACGACACGAATGGCTTTGAAGTTTGTGGAAAGCGATCTGGATTTGGTGCGCTCGGCCGAGGTGATGATGCAGGCCTTGCCGGTGTGTCAGATACGTAAAATAAGCTATGCCACGTTTTCTATTATTGATGCCATGCTGGAAGGCAAAACCCGAATTTATGAGATGGATAATCCGCCATGTTTTATTGTGCGCGAGGCTAAACAATATCATCCGGCGCATCACGAGATATCCTCGGAACACTGGAAAGACAGGATTATCAATGTTTATCAGTTTGTGGCCAAAGAAGAAGACCGTATTATCATTATGTCTGACGGTGTGACGCAGGCAGGGCTCGGTAATCCGAAATATCCGCTCGGCTGGCAGCGGGAAGGGGTGTGGAAATTTGTTGAAAATCAGGTGCGGCGGCATCCGCATATTTCGGCACGAGATTTGGCTGAGGCGATTGTTCACGAAGCTTTGGAAAAAGAGCCTGACGGCAAAGCCGGAGACGACATCAGCTGCACGGTGGTGTATTTCAGAAAGCCGCGTAAATTGCTGTTGCTGAGCGGGCCGCCGTTTGATGAGGAAAAAGACCACGAAATTGCCGAAATGATTGATTATTATGACGGCAAAACGGCTATTTGCGGCGGTACGACGGCCAATATTATTGAGCGAGAACTTTGTCTGACCTGTGAGATGGATAAGACCTCTTATGATCCGAATATTCCGATGGCTTCCGTTATGCCGGGGATTGATCTGGTAACGGAGGGAATTTTGACCTTGACCGAGGTTTATCGAATGCTTAAAGAAGGGATTGATGAAGATAAAGACAACGCGGCGACCCGTTTAGCCAAACTTTTGTTGGATTCGGATAAAATTGACTTTGTTATCGGCACCAAGATAAATGAGGCGCATCAGGATCCGAATCTGCCGATGGAGCTTGACATTCGCCGAAATATTGTTAAAAAGATTTTCAGGTTGCTGCAGAGCAAGTATTTAAAAGAAATCAGCGTTAAGTATGTTTAATTATCTTTGAGAAAGGAAACCGGAGCCATGGATAAAATACAGGTTAAAATTTGTGCCGGAACGGCTTGTTTTGTGATGGGTGCGCCACAGATCCAGACTTTGGAGTTTTCGGTGCCGGAAGATTTGGTCGGCAAAATTGAGGTGACGGAAGTTCGTTGTATGAACCATTGCAGCCAAAACAAAGGTTATAATAAAGGACCTTTTGTTGAGGTTAACGGCGAAGTTATTGAAGAAGCGACTTTGGAAAAAGTTATTGCCAAAATCAGAGAATTAATTGCCAAAGAGGAAGAAAAGAATTGTTAATACCCAAGAATTATGCCAACCAGATGCGCAGCCGTATTCTGGTTAAGGTGGTTGAAAGCTTTTATAAAGACAGATTTGAAACGGCCGATGAGATACCTATAGAAATGCGGCCGAAAGATTATGATTCGAGCCGCTGCTGTATCTATAAAGACAGAGCTATCTTAAAATACAGAATGATGGCGGCGATGGGCTTTACACCGCAGGATGAAATCAACGAGGCTAAGCAGCTCAGGGATTATGGCAAAGAGGCTCTAAAGCGCCAAAATCATGCCAAAAGCTGTCTGGCGGTGATTGATATTGCCTGTTCGGCCTGCGTTAAGTCGCAGTATATGGTTACCGATGCCTGCCGCGGTTGCTTTGCTCGGCCGTGCGTGATGAACTGCCCCAAACAGGCGATTTCAATCGTACACGGGCGTTCGCATATTAATCCCGACTTGTGCGTGTCCTGCGGCAAATGTATGGAAGTTTGCCCGTATCATGCGATTGTTAAGTTGCCGGTGCCGTGTGAGGAGGCTTGTCCGGTCGGAGCCATTAAGAAAGATGAGCAGGGGGTTGAGCATATTAATGAAGAAACTTGTATTTCCTGCGGTAAATGTTTGCAATCGTGTCCGTTCGGCGCGATTGTCGAGCGTTCGCAGATGGTTGATGTGTTGAACCTGATTCATAACACCGATAAAAAGGTTGTGGCGATGTTGGCACCGGCGATTGTCGGGCAATTTCCGTTTGAAATCGGGCAGGTGGTCGGCGCGCTTAAAAAAGCCGGTTTTGACGATGTGGTCGAAGTGGCGGCCGGTGCCGATGTGACCTCCAAAAACGAGGCGGCCGAGTTTGTTGAGCGGATGAAAGAGGGCAAAAACTTTATGACGACTTCCTGTTGTCCGGCCTATTTCCGCGCGGCGGAGGTGCATATTCCGGAGCTTAAACCGTTTGTGTCAAACACCAAGACGCCGATGTATTATACGGCCGAGATGCTCAAAAAAGAGCAACCGGACTGTGTGTCGGTGTTTATAGGGCCTTGTCTGGCCAAGCGCACCGAGGCCGAATATGATCCGAATGTCGATTATGTGCTGACGTTTGAAGAAATCGGCGCGATGTTTGTCGGCGCGGGTATTGAAATCGGTGATTGTGAAAGGGCCGGGTTTGCCAAAATATCATCAGCTCAGGGGCGCAACTATCCGCTTTCGGGCGGTGTGGCCGGCGCGGTCGGTAATCTGGTCGACGGGCAGGTTGAGTTTCGTCCGGAGCGGATTGACGGGCTGACCAAGGATAACATCAAATTGCTTAAACGCTACGCCACCAAAGGCAGCGAAAACAATATGATTGAGGTTATGTGTTGCGAGGGCGGCTGTGTGGCCGGTCCGGGATGTATTGCCCTGGCCAAACGCGCGGCCAAGCAGATTGAAGGCTATGTGGCGCAAGGGCAGAACCAAAAAGATTTGAAGTAAGCGGTTGGCAAGAAGGCTTTATAATGACGAATATCCAAATTCTCAGCGGGCTGATTATTTTGCTGTTGATGGTTATAAAGCCTTTTCTTTATAAACCGGCGGCCGAGCATTTTCCGGCAGAATTGTCATCGGTTTTTACCAGTGTGTGGCTGGTGGCGGCCATTGCTTTGACGTTTCCGTTTTTAGGGCATAATTTTATTGAGCAAATGCCCGATGTTTTTTTATCGTCGTTCTTTTTTGTCAGCGTCTTGAAAGGCGTTTTGTTATGGCTGTTCATTAAAATTCAGCAAATCGTGAATCGTTACAGCACGTCGTCGTCGGTTTTTTTCGGCTTTATGGCGCTGGCGTTGTCAGCTTTGGTTAATAATCTGGTTTTTAACGAAGGTCTGACGCGTTTTCAATTGGTCAATATCTGTTGTTTTGGGATTTTGGGCGCGGCCTTTATGATGAAAGGGGATGCCAAGCGGTTGTCGGGCAGGGGTAAAATATTTTTTATTCTGATGATTGTGCTGGGCGCTTTTTTCAGCGTGGCCGATCATCTGGCTATTCCAAGACTCGGGTGGTACGGTCATTTGGTTTCTTCTTATCTGGCCATGTTTGTCGTTTGTCTGGCGCATGGCGTGTCCGGGGCGGATATCAAGAAAGTTTTGCAAAAGAAAGAACTGGTTGTCGCCGGAATTTTTTATGCCGCCAGCGAGTTTTTTGTGATTTTTGCATCAATCAATCTGCTTCCGGTATCGTTTGTTTCTTTATTTACGCGGCTGGCCGTGCCGGTTGTCATGCTGATTTCTGCTTACAGATTTAAAGAACAAACCATGCGCAACCAGCTTATGTTCGGCCTTATGGCGCTGATTTTGGCGTTGCCGCTGGTTTTAATGGAGTAATCCGAAAGATGAAAAGCCTCCCGTTGGGAGGCTTTATGATTAGTAGCAGCGGGCGTAGATGACGTCCGTGGTGGCCGGTTTGCCTGTCAGCAGACATTCGCCGGTGGTGCCGCTTTGGTCTGAGGGCAGGCAACGGATGGTAATTTTCATCTGTTTCAATATTTCCTCGGTTGCCGCGTCGCCGCACCATTTGCCGCGGACAAAAGCCACTTTGCCTTGTTTGTCGTCTTCTATCCATTCGTTAGCGTTGGCAAAATAGTCGGCAAAAGCCTCTTTGGTGGTAATATCGGTACGGATATTGGCATTGAGTCTTTCTTTGGCTTTGGCAAACATGGCGGCTTGAATATCCTCAAGATATTTGCCGGCATTGGCGACAAACTCATCACGGTTGACAATTTGTTTGCCTTCGGGCGTATTGATATAAATACGCTGTTTCAGCATCAGGTTGTTGCCGTCGACGTCGCGTTTGCCGACCTCAAGAATAATCGGCGCGCCTTTGCGGGTCCATTCCCAGAATTTGTCGACCGAAGATTTGTCACGCTTGTCGCATTTGATACGTATTTTCTCACCAAACGGCATTTGTTTGGCTAAATCAGCCTGCAAAGCTTTGATATAAGCCATGACGGCCTCGGTGTCATCGGGGTTTTTGATAACCGGAACAATCACCACCTGATAAGGCGCAACCGCCGGCGGGGTAACCATACCCTCGTCATCGGCGTGGGTCATAATCAGGCCGCCGATAAGGCGGGTCGAAACGCCCCAGGAGGTTGTATAGGCATATTCTTGTTGGTTGTTTTTGTTAACAAAAGCAATATTGGCCGCTTTGGCAAAATTTTGCCCCAAAAAATGCGATGTGCCGGCCTGCAGGGCTTTGCCGTCCTGCATCATGGCCTCAACACAATAGGTATCGACGGCGCCGGGGAATTTATCATATTCCGGTTTGCGGCCGACGATAACCGGCATGGCCAGAGTTTCTTCACACAACCGGCGATAGGCCTCCAGCGCCCATTCGGTTTCTTTGAGGGCTTCTTCGGCCGTCGAATGAGCGGTGTGGCCTTCCTGCCACAAAAACTCACGGGTGCGCAAAAACAGGCGCGGGCGCATTTCCCAGCGGACAACATTGGCCCATTGGTTGACCAAAACCGGCAAATCGCGGTAGGATTTGACCCATTTGGAAAAAGAATCGGCAATAATCGCCTCGGAGGTCGGGCGGACGATCAAAGGTTCGTCGAGCTCGGAAGAGGGGGATAATTTGCCGTTTTCCATAGCCAGACGCGAGTGGGTTACGACGGCCATCTCTTTGGCAAAACCGTCGACGTGCTCGGCCTCTTTTTGGAAGAAAGAAAGCGGAATAAACATCGGAAAATAGCAGTTTTCGTGGTCGGCAGCTTTAATCTGAGCGTCAAAAGTGTCGCGAATACGCTCCCAGATGCCGTAGCCCCACGGTTTGATAACCATACATCCCGGAGAGGATGAGTTTTCGGCCATGTCGGCCTCGGCGATAACGCATTGATACCATTCGGGGTAATTGTCTTTTCTTAATTTTTTAATCGTCATAATGTTTATTCCTTTTCTTCATAACGTAATGAAACGTCCGCACCCCCAATGGCGCAGACGGCGACAAGACTATAACATAAGATTTTGTTTTGTGAAGTATTTTTTGGCAAAAAAATCCGGAAACGGATAAACAATGCTTGTGAATTGTCGCGAATGTTTGCAAAAATATGTCTTGCCAAGAATAAAATACTGTATTAGAGTCTGATTTGTGACGTAAGGGTCATGAGACCTGATGAGGGTCTTGGTTATCAACCTGTTTAATGTGAGGATTATTCGAGATGGCAACAGGAACTGTTAAATGGTTTAACAAGAAAAAAGGCTATGGTTTTATTACGCCGGATGAGGGCGGAAATGATGTGTTTGTTCATATCACGGCGGTTAAAGCTGCCGGATTGTACACGCTGCAGGAAGGCGCAAAGGTCAGTTATGAGCTGACAACGGAAAGAGAAAAAACTGTTGCCGGCGATTTGAAGCTGCTGGAGGAAAAAGCTCCGGAAACGGAAGCTGAGCCTGAGGCTTAGTCAATCGCCTGTCTCGTTTGGACTTAAGTAAAACCCCGCCGGTGATAAAGGCGGGGTTTTGTGTGTGTTTGCAATTTGAGCTTTAGAATTGTTCCTGCAGCTCAAAGAAATAAGCCTGCGGATGGTCGCATACCGGACATTTTTCCGGCGCAAACGGCGATTCGACGCGGTGTCCGCAGTTGGCGCACTCCCAGATAACTTTGGTCGGGCGGTTAAAAATTTTGCCCTCAGCCAAAGATTTCAGCAATGCCTGATAACGTTCTTCGTGGCCTTTTTCGATCTTGCCAACCTGCTCAAACAAAAAGGCAATTTTGTCAAAACCTTCTTCTTTGGCTTCTTTGGCCATGCGGGCATACATGTCCGTCCACTCATAATTTTCGCCGGCCGCGGCGTCTTTTAAGTTTTCAAGAGTGGAGGGAACCTCACCACCGTGCAACAACTTGAACCAGATTTTGGCGTGCTCTTTTTCGTTGTTGGCGGTTTGCTCAAATTTGTCGGCAATGATGTTGTAGCCTTCTTTTTTGGCCTTGGAAGCATAGTAGGTGTATTTGTTGCGGGCTTGTGATTCGCCGGCAAAGGCTTCCATTAAGTTTTTTTCGGTTTTTGAACCTTTGAGTTCCATGATTTTCTCCTTTTCAGATATCAGTTAGTTTTATGTTTGAGGCAGTTCGGGCAAATTCCGCGCAAGAAAATGTCAGCGCATTCAACTGCCAGGCCAGTTTGCTCTGCCAGCCGTTGTTCGATACCGGCGGCAATATCGCTGTCGATATCCATGACTGCGGCGCATTCTGAGCAAATAAAATGATAATGCTTTGTCAGATTATGGTCAAAGCGGGCAACGTTGTCAAGATGTTCCAGCTTGCGGATAAAGCCGTTTGCAGCCAGCTGGTTTAAATTGCGATAAACCGTGGCCAGACTGACGGACGAGTCTTTTTGCCGGACAAGGGCAAAAAGTGTTTCCGCTGTCGGGTGGCAGGGATTTTGCCGCAAAGTTTCCAATATCAATTCACGTTGTTTTGAGTATTTCATATTATCCTGTTGATAAAAGTAATAATGATTATCATTTTTAATAAAAATATTTTATCTTGTCAATCAAAATAAAAAGTTTATGTTAATGCTTAGTTTAATTTTTTTAGGAGTAGAGCAAAATGAAAGCGGTTGAGATTAAAAAAGACGTTTACTGGGTCGGCGCCAGGGATTGGAATTTGCGGGAGTTTCATGGTTATAACACGCCGGACGGCTCGACTTATAACAGCTACCTGATTATGGATGACAAAATCACGCTGGTGGACGGTGTTAAAGGTTATATGACGGCGGAACAACTGGCGCGGGTGCGCTCAATCGTTGATTTCGGCAAAATCAGTTATGTGGTGGTCAACCATGTGGAACAGGATCATTCCGGCAGTATCCCCGAGATTATGAAGCTGGCACCGCAGGCGGTGATTATTACCAATTCGGCCGGAAAAATGGCTCTGGAAGCGCATTTTGACACAACCGACTGGCAATATCAAATCATCAAGACCGGTGATGTGGTTAATATCGGCAAACGCAATTTGAGCTTTTTGACGACGCCGATGCTGCATTGGCCGGATTCAATGATGACATACGTTGCCGAGGATAAGTTACTGTTGCCCAACGACGGCTTTGGTCAGCATTTGTGCGTTGAGGCGTTGTTTGTCAAAGATTATCCGAACGATTTGGTGGTTAAAGCCGCCAAAAGCTATTATGCCAATATTTTGCTGCCTTACGGTTCGCAGGCGGAGAAAGCCCTGGCCTCGGCAGGTGAGATGAAACTGGATATTGATATGATTGCGCCGTCACACGGGTTAATTTGGTCGGGCAAAGACGAAGTAGCGCAGATCTTGGGACTGTATGATACCTGGGCACAAGGCAAAAACGTTCGCAAAGCGGTTGTTGTGTACGACACGATGTGGGGCGCAACGGCCAAACTGGCGGAGGTGGCGATGGCCGAATTTCAGGATGCCGATATTCCGGTTGTTAAATATAACCTCGGTGTTACGCATATTTCCGACGTTATGACCGATGTTTTGGATGCCGAATATGTTTTGGTCGGGACACCGACACTTAATAATCAAATCTTTCCGCGGGTAGCGGCGTTTTTGACCTATATGAAAGGCCTTGCGCCTAAGGGAAAGAAAGGACTGGCTTTTGGTTCCTACGGTTGGCGGCCGGGGGTTGTTAAAGAGGTCAAACAAGTGATGGATGATCTCGGTTGGCAGACGGCAGAATCTTTTGAAGAAAAATATACGCCGAAATCGGATGTTTTGAATCGGTTTGCGGAAAAGGTTAAAATTTTTATCGGGTCATGAAAAAGCAAAAAAAAACTTGTTTTTTGTCGAATTTTGTGCTAAAGACACACAAAGTGTCGGGTTAACTTTCTTTTATAAGGAAGCAAAAGATGGAACAAAAAAGTGTTCGAATAGGGCAGATTGAAATTAATAACCGCAAGGCTTTTTCTTTGTTGTGCGGACCGTGTCAGATTGAGAGTAAGCAACACGCCGCGGATATTTGCGGCGCGATGTGCGAGATTACCAAAGAGTTGGATATTCCTTATGTCTTTAAGGCCTCGTTTGACAAAGCCAATCGCTCGTCAATTCGTGGCGCGCGCGGTGTCGGTCTCGAAAAAGGGATGGAAACTTTTGACGAAATTAAAAAGCTTTATAATAATATTCCGATTGTGACCGATGTGCATGAGCCGTGGCAATGTGCCGAGGTTGCTCAGCATGTTGATATGTTGCAAATTCCGGCGTTTTTGTGTCGGCAGACCGATTTGGTGGTGGCCGCAGCCAAGACCGGAAAAGTTATCAATATCAAAAAAGGCCAGTTTTTGGCGCCGGAAGATATGAAAAACGCGGTGCAGAAATGCTTGGATGCCGGTAATGAACAAGTCTGCCTGACTGAGCGCGGCGTTTCGTTCGGGTATCATACATTGGTGGTGGATATGACGGGTTTTTCCGTTATGGCCAAGACAACCGGGTGTCCGGTTATTTTTGACGCGACGCATTCGGTGCAAAAACCCGGCGGGTTGGGAACATCTACCGGAGGTAATCGGGAATTGGCTCCGGTATTGGCCAGAGCGGCAATTGCAGCCGGAGTCGGCGGGTTGTTTTTTGAAACCCACGAAAACCCCGACAAGGCTTTATCTGACGGACCGAATACCATTGCTCTTAAGGATATGAAACCGATTTTGGCGTATTTGAAAGAGTATGATTTGATTACAAAATCAAAAATTACGGATTATTACAGCGAAACAGCCTCTAATCTGGCTGATTTTGGCGCGGCTTATCAGGCCATACAGGCGCAGAAAGAGGGTAAAAAAACAGCCTGACAGCGGCTTTATGGTTCAAAAACGGCTCCGATTGTATGATTCGGAGCTTTCTTTTTGGTTGATTAATATCTTCGGATGATTGACGAAACATAAGGTTAATGATATGGCTTAAGGTATGAAATTTGTTGACGAGGGCTATATCATTCATTGCCGCAAACACGGCGAAAATTCGCTTATTTTGACCGTTTTATGCAAAGAATACGGCAAGGTGTGCGGTTATGTCAGATCGGGCCTCAATAAAAAGACATTGGCGGTTTTTCAACCCGGAAATAAAGTTAAAATTGATGCCTGGTCGCGGGTGGATGACAATATGTTGTCGCTTAAGGTGGAATTGTTGGTGCCTTATGCGGTTAATTTTTTGAATAATGCCGACAAATTGCGGGTTTTGTCATGTTTTTGCGCCCTGTGTAATCAATGTCTGCCGGAGCTGCAGCCGTTGGACAGATTTTATTATTTTGCCGAGAGTTTTGTTAATCTTATAGGTGAAGATAACTGGTTAACACATTATTGTTTCTTTGAATTTTATCTTCTTGAATTTTTGGGGGTGGGGCTGGATTTGAGCGAATGTTCGGCAACGGGAACAACGGAAAACCTTGCCTTTGTGTCGCCCAAAACCGGACGGGCCGTGTGCCGGGAAGCCGGCGAACCCTACCGCAGCCGGTTGTTTTTGTATCCGTACTTTATTGTTGAACAAAATTACCATCCGGAGGCCGCAGAAACCGCTGATTTGCTGAGAATGACAGAGTTTTTCCTCAATAAAAATTTTTTTGTAATTCATAACTTGAAATTTCCGGATTGTCGTGCTAATTTGGCAGAAATTGTTAAGAAAACTCAGGAATATCAATGCCTCAAACAGATGAAAAAGTAAAAAACGTGGCTTTGGCCGAGGAATTAAGCAGCCGCTATTTGTCTTATGCAATGTCAACCATTGTTGCGCGGTCGCTGCCGGATGTGCGCGACGGCCTAAAACCGGTGCACCGCCGCCTGTTGTATGCAATGCGCCAATTACATCTGGATCCGAAGTCCGGTTTTAAAAAATGCGCTCGAGTAGTCGGCGATGTTATCGGTAAATACCACCCGCACGGCGACAGCGCCGTTTATGGCGCCATGTGTCGTTTGGCACAGGATTTTTCGGTGCGCTATCCGTTGGTGGACGGGCAGGGGAACTTTGGTAATATTGACGGAGACAGTCCGGCCGCTATGCGCTATACCGAGGCCAGACTGACCGAATTTGCCATGGCATTGATGGAAGGCTTGAATGAAAATGCGGTTGATTTCAGAGATACTTATGACGGCGAAGAACAAGAGCCCGTGGTGATGCCCGGAGCGGTACCGAATTTGTTATGCAACGGTTCAAGCGGTATTGCCGTCGGTATGGCGACCAATATTCCGCCGCATAATCTGGCGGAAGTGTGTGACGCACTGCTTTTGATGATTGAAAAGCCGGATGTGACGGTTGAAAGTCTGGTGCGCAAAATCAAAGGGCCGGATTTTCCGACCGGCGGTGTTGTTGTTGATAAGTTTGCAACGATTTTGGATGCTTATACCACGGGAAAAGGTAATTTTCGTGTCCGCGCCAAATGGCAAAAAGAAGACCTCGGTATGGGGCAGTATCAGATTGTGGTTACAGAGATACCTTATCAGGTTGTCAAATCAAAGTTAATTGAAAAAATTGCGTTGTTGTTGCAAGAAAAAAAGCTGCCGCTTTTAAATGACGTGCGTGATGAATCGGCGCAGGATGTCCGAATTGTGCTGGAGCCTAAAAACCGCAATGTCGACGCTAATATGCTGATGGAACTGTTGTTTAAAAATACCGAGCTGGAAGCAAAATTCAACATGAATATGAATGTGTTGGATTCTGACGGCGTGCCGAGGGTTATGAGTATCGCCGAGGTTTTGCGCGAATTTTTGAACCATCGGCTGAAAGTGCTGGAGCGGCGTTCGGGATACCGGCTGATGAAGATTGTCAACCGGTTGGAAATTTTATCCGGCTATTTGATTGCCTATCTCAATATAGACGAGATTATTCGGATTATTCGTGAAGAAGACGAGCCTAAGGTCGTGTTGGCAGAGCGGTTTTCATTAACCGATGTGCAAGCCGAATCTATCCTTAACATGAAACTCAGGAATCTGCGCAAACTTGAAGAAGCCGATATTCGGCGGGAGTTTGACGAATTGACGGCCGAAAAGGCCGAGCTTGACGCTTTGTTGGCCGATGAAAGCAAACGTTGGCAGAAAGTGGCCGAAGAAATTAAGAACATTAGAGAGAAATTCGGTAAAAAGACGGCTTTGGGACGGCGCCGAACAGAATTTGCCGAACTTGATGTTGATAATATTGATATTTCCATAGAGGCATTGGTTGAAAAAGAACCGATAACGGTTATTTTATCGGAAAAAGGCTGGATACGCTGTATGAAAGGGTACGCTTCTTTAACCGATGAATTTAAGTTTAAGGATGATGACAGGCTGCTCAAAGCCATTCATGCTCAGACAACCGATAAAATTGTGTTGTTTGATACCGCCGGAAAATTCTTTAATATCAATGCCTGTGATATTCCATCCGGACGGGGGTTCGGCCAACCGCTGCGGTTGATGATTGATTTGGGCAATACGGATACCGTGACCGAAATGTTTGTTTTTGAGCCCGGAGCAGATTATTTGGTTGCGACCGATAAGGGCTACGGGTTTATTGTCGATGAAAACCATTTGACAGCCCAAACAAGGCAAGGGCGAAAAATTATGAACGTCGTTGAAGGCGAAAAAACAATGTTTTGTAAGAAAGTTACGGGCAATATGGTCGCCATGATTGGCGACAACCGGAAAATATTGGTCTTTAAAACGGAAGAAATTCCGACAATTGCCCGGGGACGCGGTGTTTGCTTGCAAAAGTATAAAGACGGCGGATTGAGCGATATCCAGTTCTTTAACGAAGCGGACGGTTTCAGTTACAGCCGATCCGGCGGTATCAGCGTGGAAAAGGATTTGCTGACATGGCTCGGAC
Organism: uncultured Pseudomonadota bacterium; assembly: GCA_949295085.1. Classification (GTDB taxonomy): domain Bacteria; phylum Pseudomonadota; class Alphaproteobacteria; order RF32; family CAG-239; genus CAZU01. The sequence goes on along the minus strand of CASFJS010000001.1, from coordinate 67,200 downwards.
ATCGGGCACAGGTCGGAAAATTGGCGCCTTTCGGATTTTCAAAGGATAATAAATTTTTGAAGTGAGGCAGATGTCAAAGGTTTTGTTTGAATATATGCGACACGGGGCTTCGGTCAGAGTTACGGCCATTGAGCCGGATACCGGTGTTGAAGCTGTTGTTGTGGTGCCCGCGGATCTGCCAGAAGAACAAATGCAGGCCAGAGCCCTGCAAAAGCTGTTGTATCTTTTGAAAAAACAGGAAGAAAATTAAATATTCCTTGTGGATAAACGATATCTTTCGGCTGATTGTGTTTCCAATTTTAAAATTTGTGCTTATAATAACCCCGGAGCCTGATGGTGGGCTTTGGGGAATTTATTTGTATGGGGAATATATCGGATGTCCGAGAGAGCTGCCAAGACGACCGACGGTAATGTTACGGTTTTGCCGCAATTTATGAAAGAAAATACACCTCCGGCGGAGATTGAAGAACCGGAATCATGGTTGAATAACAATCTGCATAAGCTGATGATTAGTGTCAGCGTGGTATGGTTTGCCATTGTGTTAATCTATATTACGCAGTTTTTCGGATGGTCAAATTTATTTTTGATGATGCCGGATGAGTTTGGCGGCTTTTTGGCCGGTGTGACCTTGCCTCTGGCTATTATCTGGGTGGTGATGGCTTATATTGACAGGGGAACGTCGTTTAAGCATGAAGCGAAGTTTTTGCGCGCTTATATGAATCAGCTTGTTTACCCGGAGGAGGGTGCCCCGCAGACGGCTAAAGCCATGGCAGATGCCATTCGTTCGCAAGTTGTGGAGCTGCAGCAGGTTTCCAAGCTGGCACATGAGCAAACATCAAAAATTAAGGATTCCATTAAAGGAAACATTGATGAGTTTGCCAAGTTGATAGGGACTTTGGATAATTACTCGTCAAAGACTATTGTCGAATTGAGCGAGGGGGTTAAATTTTTGATGGCTAATTTTGAAAATTTGTTGAACAAGGCTCAAGATTCAACGCAAAATTTTGCCAAAATCAATCAGGAATTTATTTCCGGCGGTAACAATTTGGAAAATTCGCTCAAAGATGTATTTGAAAGATTGTTGCCGTCGCTGCGGGAAATTAAGCAGACATCCGAAGATTTTAAAACCATATTGTCCGGTTCGGCCGAAGATGCCGCAAAGACCGGGGAAAATTTAAAAAACTTTGTCGAACGAGCCAATGTGACGTTTAATGCCGTGCATAATATGCTTACGGCTCAGACATCACAACTCCGGCAAGCTGCCGATGCGGCGGTTAATAAGTGTGAAAATTTGAAAGAGACGACAAGCAAAGAAATAACCAGTCTTGACGATGCGTTGCAAAAACATAATCAACAGCTTTATCAGGTGTTGGAAGCTGCTGCCAAAGAAGCTAAAGACAAGACGGAGGAAATTACCAAATCGGCCGTGGCCAATATCGGTATTATCAACAACAACCTCAAAAACAGCATGAACAATATTGATGACACGATTGATTTGCAGATTCAAAAAGTGAATGAGGCGTTGGCCAAACGTAATAAAGATATTGTTTCTTTAGTGAAAGTGTTGGAAGAAAAAACGGACGGCGTCAGTAAAAAGTTTACGGCGCATGGCGAGATGATTGCCCAAGAGCTGGACCGGCTCATGGTGCGGAGCTCTAATCTGGAAGATGCCGTGGCCTTGCAGGTTTCAAATTTAAACGGTGTTTCGGATAAGGTGGTTGCTTCCATGCAAGAAGTTGAAACGGCGTTGAATGCCAATATTGCGTCTCTGGACGAAAAAGTTTTGGCTGCCAACAGCGATATTCTGTCTTATGTCGGAACGTTGCAGGAAAAGACTTCCGATTTTGAGCGTATCAGTCATGACGGTGTTAATAAAATTGTTGATTTAACCGATGTTATTCATAAACGTTATGATAATTTGCAGAAATCCGTTGCCGCCGGGATGAATCAGTTGCAGGAAGTCGGAAAGGGGATTAATACCGCAACGGAAAACCTGATGGTGCAGACGGCCCAATCGGTTGAAAGCATGAATCAGATTAGCGGGTTGATGCAAAAATACACCAATAATCTGACAGAGGCATCATCCATTGTGGTAACACAGAGTCAAATCAGCGAAGCATCGCTGGCTCAGCAGCAGAAACATATTACCGATACGGCCGCAAGGGTTGAAGAAATTAAAAACGAGCTGAAACGACAGATAGACGAATTGTCAACAGCGTCGGGGAGTCTGGAAAGAGATGCGGTTAATACTCTGGAGCTGTTGAAATCAAATATCGCTAAAATGCTGGGGCAATGTAATGATGCCATTGCCAAAAGCCAGAGCATTAACAGTAATTTGGCCGAGCAGGCCGGCGTGTTTGATACCTCGGCCAATAAGACTTTGGCAAAAGTTACACAATTTGAAGATATTTTGACCAAACAGGCGCAAAATATGGAGGCTTTGGCGACGCATATCGGCAGCGTCAGTGAACAAATTAATAAAACACTGGTGGAACAGACGCAAAAACTCAACGAAACAACGGCCAACTCTGAAACCATATTGAATAAATCAATCAGCGATTTTGAAGCTAAGAGTATCAATATCAGCGATATTTCACAATCTGCGGCCAAATATATCAGTGAAGTGGCTTCGGGCTTGGATGAAAAAACAGCAAATCTTAATATTTTGTTCCGGCAGCAGGAGGCCGATTTTTATGCCTATTGTGATAAAATTTCGGAAAATACAAATAAAATGGCCGATATTTTGAAAAAACAAATGTCAGGTATTGAAGAAAGTGCCGATAAATTGTTTGCCAGATTAGTTATTTTGGAAGAAGATACCGGTCGCCGCGCCGAAACGGTTGTGGCAAATTCTCAAAAATCAATTCAAGAATTGGCCGATATTGAAAAGATGCTGACAAACAAACACCAACAGACCGAAAAAGTCGTTGATGAGGCAATTAATAAACTCGGAAGCGTTAATACCACAATCGATGAGCATTTGGCCGGTTTTAATACGACCGTGGCCATGATGAAAGATAATGTCGGCGATATGGTACAACAAATCAGCGGCAGTTCGACCAGGCTTAAAGATCTTTATCAGAGTTTGGCCAAAGATAATGATAATTTGTGGCAAAAGATGAATGAACAGACCAAGTATATGGAGACAATCGGAGTTAAACTGGCTTCACAGGGCGAGAGTATTGCCGGAATGCTGGAAAGTCAGAAAAACAATATATCCGAGGTGGTCAATAATCTGGCTACTCAGGCTCGTCTCGGCGAGGCATCTTTGGCACAACAATATAAATATTTGACCGACGCAACGGTTGAAACGGCGGCAAAAATACAGGAAATCAATGCGGGATTTAAAGATAACACCAATGGTATTTTTGAGGCTACCAACAAGCTTTCTTATGAATTTGACGTGTTGGGTGATCGCTTGTTAAAAGCATGTGACGCGATTAATAAGGCCTCAAAAGATTCCGTCAAAAACATTGATCAGGTCAGTTTACGCCTCAGCCAATGCAGCGAAGATTTGGATACCACGATTTTTCATTCGGTTGAGAATATCGGCGGGGTATTTAATGAATATGAAAAATACATTGCCGGATTTAATACCGTGACGGCTGAGACTTCAACCGGCGTGGTTGAGATTAATCATTTGATCTCGGCACAAAGCGATAAGATGGTTAAAATTTCTGATGATACCAAAAAACTTGTTGATTGCTTTAATACGGTTTTGAGCGATACCTCAAATCAATTGGCAGAAAGGGCCAATGATGCTTATGACAAAGTAAGCAGCTTGGGTAAAGATCTTAAAAAGCTGGGACTGGAGATGGAGGATGCGGCCAGGCTCAGTGCGACACATTTGGAAAAATCCGGCGACAAGCTCAGGGCTTCCGTTAACGAGATTGCGGCCAATGCCGAGCGTATTTCAAATACGATTTTGTCTTCCGGCGAGGTGTTTGTTAAGCAATCTCAGGCGTTAACGGCGCTGGCCGATGATACGACAAATAAGGTGGAAAAGTGTATCAGCAATTTGGTTGATGCCGGAAAGGCTTTTGAGACTCAAGGACAGGAAATTGTCAAAGAAAGTCTGCGCTTTAACGATACGGTTAATATTCAGACCAAAACTTTGAGCGAAAACGCCCTTAAGGCCGAGAAAGCCATGAAAGGGTTAACAGCAGCCTATAAAGACATTAAGGTTGATACTTTTCTTAAAGATGCCGGAAAAATTATTAACCGCTTGGAAAGTGTTTCTGTTGATATCAGCAGATTGCTTAATCCGAAAGATGAGGAAGATTTATGGAAAAAGTTTTATAACGGAGATACCGAAGTCTTCATCCGGGCTATAGCCAAAAATATGACAAGTACTCAGATTGCGGCATTGCGGAAAGAGTTTGAAAAAAATGACGATTTGCGCAAATTGGTAAATACATATATGAGCGAGTTTGAGGCTTTGGTTGATAAATCAAAGAAAAATGAGCATTCGGCAGCTTTGATGGCTGTTATTTCGGGGGCAGATCTCGGACGTTTGTATTATGTTTTGGCAAAAGCTCTTAACAAACTTAATTAGATTTGAGGCTTGGTGTGGCGCAGACTTCCGTTCATGATTATGTTAATAGTTTGCACCGGCAGATTGCCGAAACGGCGGCTCGAATCAAACGGCAGCAATATCCCGGTAAAACGGAAATCTCAACTACGGATACAGACAGACTACCGGATAGAGTCCGGTTTGTCTCGTATACGGAAGTGCAATCCTATGAACTTATAAACAGCGAAAATGCTTATATGTTGCTGGGTAAGGCTGTGGCGACCGATAATGGTTATGCCGCCGGCGCGTACCGGTATGCCGAGGGTATTGACAAAAAATCTTCGGTGATTGACGGGCTTATTTTTGATAACAACCAAAATTTTGATTTTAGGGTATAAATGGCTATAGGCGGATTGAACAGCAAAGTTTTTTTAGCACCGATGGCCGGAATTACCGATAAGCCGATGCGTCGGTTGGTTCATTCTTTCGGCGGCGGTAATATCGTTTCGGAAATGGTTGCGATTAACGCTTTGTCCCGGCGGAATCCAAAAACTTACAGAATTGCCGACGTCAGAGATGAAAATTATCCGGTTGTCGTCCAGTTGGTCGGCAATGATCCGGCAATATTTGCCGACGCGGCCAAATTAATTGCCGAGCTCGGGGCTTATTCGATTGATATTAATATGGGGTGTCCGGTAAAAAAAATCGTTGCTAATCGTTCGGGGGCGTATTTGATGAAAGATATGATTTTGGCAGCCAAAATTATTGAGGCGGTCAAAAATGCCGTCAGTTTGCCGGTTAGTGTTAAATTTCGCAAAGGATGGGACAGTGAAAACGTCAATGCCGTGGCGTTTGCAAAGATGTGTGAAGACTGCGGAGCGGCTTATTTGACCGTGCACGGACGTACCCGATCGGAAATGTATTCCGGAACGGCCGATTGGGATACAATTGCCGCCGTCAAGGATGCGGTCAAGATTCCGGTTATCGGGAACGGGGATATCGATTGTCCGCAAAAAGCACAACAAATGATAAATTATACAAAGGTCGACGGTGTTATGGTCGGGAGAGCTGCTCTCGGGCAACCATGGCTGATTGCGCAGATACACAGTTATCTGGAAACAGGGATTGAACAACCGATAATTGATGTTTATACAATTAAAACAACGTTGTTGAAACATGTGCAAGAATTGGTTGCCTATTACGGTGAGCCCATTGCACTGGGGTTGGCGCGCAAGTATGTGTGCTGGTATTGCAAAAATTTTCGGGATGCCCGTAAGTTTAGGGAGCGTTATGTTAAAATCGACAATATGAAACAAGCTTTGGAAGAAATAAATCGTTTCTTTTCTCATCATACGGAAGGAGCCCTGGAATGAAGATTATTGTTTGCGGTGCGGGACAATTGGGACGAAGCGTCGTTAGTTATCTGGTTAAAGGTAATAACGATATTACGGTTATTGACGATGATGCGTATGCGCTTGATGAAATATCCAAGGAGTTTGATATTTTACCGGTGCAGGGGAAACCGTCGTATCCGGATGTTTTGGAAAAAGCCGGCGCCAAAGATTGCGATATGATATTGGCCGTGACCGATGTTGATGAAGTGAATATGATTATTTGTTTATTGGCTTACACATTGTTTGAAATACCTAAAAAAATTGCCAGTATTAAGAGTAAAACTTTTATTGATCCGTTGTGGGGAATGCTTTATAACGATAATCATCTGCCGATAGATCTTTTGATTTCACCGGATATTGATATTGCAACAAATATCTTAAAAATTTTGCAGTATCCGGGATGTGCCGGAATATTGCCGGTTTGGAATGATGCTTATTATGTTATGACGTTGAATATTAAAGAAAATTGCCCGTTATTGGGTGTCCCGTTGTCACAAATAGGGCGACAGGCCGATTTGGATATCGGGTTTATCAATATTATTCGTCATGATATCAGCTTTTTGCCGGATATGTATGAAAGTTTGCAGGTTAACGATGAAGTGAATATTTTGGTCAAAGCCGATGAGGTTTATAACACCATCGCTGCTTTCGGTTTGGAAAAACCGGCCAACGAAAGATTGGTTATTTTCGGCGGTAATGAGATTGCAGAATTTATCGGTGATCAGATAGAACTTGATGACAGTATTGTTTCATGCCGGCTGATTGAAGAAGATATTGATAAGGCCAGAAAATTGGCTCGTAATTTGAATCATGTGGTGGTTATACATGGCGAAATGATGAGCGACGTTATCTTAAAAGAAGCCGATATCAGTCATGCCGATGCGGTTATTGCTTTGACCGATAATGACAAGGATAATTTGCTGGCGTCTTTATTGGCATCCAAAAACGGGGTCGGAACAACAATTTCGGTTATTAACACACCGTCGTATAATAATTTAATGTTTAACATTACCGATAATATTCTGGTTGACCGCAGCGCCTTGGCGATATCGCGTGTCTTAAAAGAAATTCGCAAGGCAAAAATCAAAGAGGCTTATTCGGTGGCGCGTGAAATGGGAGAAATCTGGGAAATCGACGTAGAAGAAGATAGTACGTATTGTGATAAAAAAACAGGGGAATTAAGTTTGCCGAAAACTTGCCGGATTTTTGCCTTGTTACGAGGCGAGACATTGATTTATGCCGATCCGACGACTAAATTGGAAAGAGGAGATTCGCTTTTGATTTATGTCGATTCCGCGGCCGTTAAGCAGGCCGAGAAGATTTTTTGCTAAAAATCTTTGACAGCTCCTTAAAAATGATATTAAAATAATCAGACAATAATAATGACAACAAGGAACTAAACCTATGAGCACAAACCAAGAAATTGAAATGAAATTCTTAAATCATTTAAAAGAAAAAGAGATTGCGGTAACCGTTTTTTTGGTTAACGGGGTTAAGTTGCAGGGTATTATTACCTGGTTTGACGAGGCGGCCGTTTTGTTGCGGCGGGACGGACACACTCAGTTGATTTACAAGCATGCCGTTTCGACAATTATGCCAGGCGAAGCTGTTGAGATTTAAGTGGCTGAGGTAACATTGCTTGACGGTGGCAAAAAATCAATTGTAAGGGCTGCCGTTGTTTTTCCGGATTATGCAGAGCAAAGAATTGCGTTGTCGGCCGAGGCGCGTTTGGAGGAAGCTGTCGGTTTGGCGCGGGCAATCAGTTTGGATGTCGTTTATAAAGAAATCGTCCGTTTGCGCACCATAAAACCGGCCACGCTTATGGGGCAGGGTGTTATTGAAAGATTGGCAAACACACTGATTACAAGTGGTGTAACTTTAGTTATTATTGATACAAACCTGACTCCCATTCAGCAGCGTAATCTGGAACAAAAACTTCAGGTAAAAGTTATAGACCGGCCGGCACTGATATTGGAAATATTCGGTGAACGAGCACAAACCAAAGAGGGAAAACTCCAAGTTGAGCTGGCTCATTTGACATATCAGCGAAGCCGGTTGGTGCGCAGCTGGACGCATCTTGAACGTCAGCGCGGCGGCGCCGGTTTTCTCGGAGGCCCCGGCGAAACACAGATTGAGCTTGACAGACGCTTGATTGACGAAAAAATCGTTAAAATAAAAAGACTGCTTGAAAAAGTAAAAAAGACGCGGCAAATTCAACGCTCGGCTCGTCAGAGGGTGCCGTATCCGGTTGTTGCGCTGGTTGGGTATACCAATGCCGGAAAGTCGACTTTGTTTAATTTGCTTGCCGGCAGTAAGATGTTGGCCGAGGATCTGTTGTTTGCGACGCTTGATCCGTCGATGCGCAAAGTTAAGCTGCCGTCCGGCAGGGAAATTATCTTATCGGATACGGTCGGCTTTATTTCAGATTTGCCGCATGAATTGGTTATGGCTTTTCGGGCAACGCTTGAGGAGGTTTTGGCCGCTGATTTGGTGGTGCATGTTCGCGATGCGGCTTCCGACAATAGCCGGGAACAACGTCAGGATGTTTTGCAAGTGCTTGAAAAGCTCGGTTTGAAAGATGTTGTACATTCTTCAAAATATCTGGAAGTCTTGAATAAAATTGATTTGCTACCGTCGGGGAAAAAAGACGAGCTTATCGTTAAAGCGCAAGTCGGCGGAATGGTTTGTTTGTCAGCCTTGACAGGTGAGGGAAAGCAGGACGTTTTGCAGAAAATGGATGACAGTCTGGCGACCGATGCGGAAATTATGAATCTTGCTATCCCGGCGGCTGACGGCAAAAGATTGGCCGCAATATACAAACACGCTCGGGTACTGTCGCAACGTGTCAACGGAGATACCCTGTTGTTAACGGTAAAAGCCAATCAGACCGATTTGCGGTATTTTAACACATGAAAGCAAAAATATCTTGCGTTAACAAAAATGTTAGGCTAAATATAACAGTGTTTTGTCAAACGGGACTTAGCTCAGCCTGGTAGAGCGCTTGCTTTGGGAGCAAGATGTCGTTGGTTCGAATCCAATAGTCCCGACCAGATTTTGAACTGAGGAAAAATTTTGAAACTATTGGATGCGAACCAACGAGGCGTTGGTTTGACTACAAGCGAAAGGCGGACGAGAGTACGCCGATGAGCGACAAGCGAATGAGCGCCGTGAACGAAGTCATCCAATAGTCCCGACCATATAAACAAAGAATTCCGAATATTCCTTAAAAATGTAAAGATAGACCGGTTATCAGGCTGCTTGAATGTTCAGCGTGATTGTAGTTGGAATAACCGTTGATGAAGATGTGTTACAACGAGTTTCTTTTACATCAACCACGATATCTCCGCTTGTTGTCTTTACGGAAACAGAGCGCGGCAGGGTAATATTTTGTTGCCCTTCCGATGTTGTTATGACTGCATCAGCTTGTTTGCCCGTGCTGGTTGAAATGTTAATGGTTTGTCTGCTGCCTTTGACAATTGATGAGCAGCCAGATAGCATTGTTGCTGTCATTAATACTAATATTAATTTTTTCATATGATATAACTCCCTTTTTTGTGATTAACAAAAGCCACCTTTTTCAAGGTGGTCGGAGAGTTCATCAATCATATATGCTTAAATGATTCTCTTAGCCTTTAAAGTCAAAAAACTTCTGAACATACGCCAAAAGCTCCCCGACCATGGTGAATTTAATTGATATATGAAAATGCAAAACTCTTGACACAAATTGTAAATATGGCTACTTTTCACATTTAGATAAATGTATTAGTATATTGATTTGCGGTAGTAAATTTAGTCTTGTGATTTATTTTAGTTGGCTGATATTAGGCTAAACGAATTTTTGTTATGCAATTGAAAGTTTTGTGAAAATGCGGCAGTTTCAACGTAAAAAAGAAGATTTTGTTTGCGAGCATTGCGGAGCGGAGGTTCGCGGTAACGGGTATACTAATCATTGCCCGAATTGCCTTTATTCCAAGCATGTTGACATTAATCCGGGAGATCGTGCCGAAGAATGCGGCGGATTGATGGAGCCGATTGATTTGGAACTAAAAGACGGCAAGTATATATTGGTGCATCGTTGCCAAAAATGTGGTTTTGTCCGCCGCAATAAAGTTTGTCCCGAAGATAATTTTGACGCCGTTATCGAATTATCGCACCGTAAGGTGAATCAGCTTAAGCATCGTTAATGGGGCCGAAAGACTGCTTTTTTATAAAAATCTTTATTGGGCAAATAGTTTCCAATATGCGGCGGCTGATAAAATGTTACAGTTTTGTTACAAAATACTTGTTTTATGAGCTAAAATATGGTATATTATAATCATAGAACAAACCTTCATTTAAGGAGGGTATTATGATGAAAATTAGCAAAGAGCAGGGGCTGAGGTTTTTAAATATCATGCAAAAGCCCCATATTTCAAAAGAGCAGATTTTTGCTGCTTTGTTTGAAGCCTGCGGAACCGGAGATAATGTGAATACCAAACATGTGTTCTTTCAGGAAGTTATTATTAAATTTAATGCCTCAAAAGCAATGGCCGTCATAGCCAATCATGTGCCATATGAGACCGAAAGCCATTATATCGATATAGCGCTTAATACCTATATCAGAGCCGGTTTTAAGATGGGGGATTTTAATAAAGATTTGGCCGAGTTTAAAACCAGGTACAGTTTTTTATATTCGCCGGCGGTTCAAAGCGTACGTTCGTATGCCAATGCTTAGAGTGCGAAAGAGAAGACTCCGATTTTTTTTACTCCTTTTTGGTCGGAGTCTTTTTTTATGTCTGAATAATTTAAGGTTGGGCTTTGATTATACAACCTGCGACCGGATGTTCGTTTTCATTGCGCAGGGATAAATTTTCTATTGTGATGTTTGTGAAATTATTTTGCCGTAAAAGATTTTGTACGGCTTGCGGATTGTGTTTGAAACGGCCGTTTTTTTGACGTTGGCAAACTTGGTCGCCAGCTAAAGTTTCAATTGAAAAAATAAGATTTTTACCGCGGCAGGACGCCACAAATTCATCCAATACCCCCAAGTAGCCGGCGACATCAATCGCCAAGACCCAGTCAAAATCAAAGCGGCGGTGTAAAAAAGTCAGGATATCTTCTTTAATCAACTCATCATAAACCTGCTTGGCCTTTGCCTGTTGCAGCATTTTTGATGATATATCAACTCCGATCAGATAATTTTGATCCGTTTTAACAGCTTGACCAACAAGCCCCGAACCACACCCCAGATCCGCAATACGACCGACCAAAGGTCCAGCAATTCTTCGGACAGCCAGCGGAGCTTGATAATCCAGATTTTGCATAACCAATTCGTAATTATCAGCGAAATTGTCAAACAACTTTTCAATAAAAACCTGAGTATCGGCAACGGTTTCTCCTTTCAGGGCGGCTAATGTGTGGGTGGCAAACGGATCGTTCGGAAAAAGATTGTGCCAATTTTGAGCAATGCGTAAAGCGGCAGAATCATCCGTTTGTGCCAGCAGAGTTATGGTTTCTGCCAGATTAACAGCCGTTTCGGTTTGATGAGAATTAAGTTTCAGGGCGTTTATGAATAAGGCTGCAGCCTCCGTATATTCTTTAAGATCTTTTAAAATCACGCCAAGGTTATTGCAAACCTCGGCGGATTGTGCGTTGATAATAACGGCTCGGCGGTATGTTTCCAGAGCTTCGGGCAGACGTTTTTGCCGATAAAGCATTTCGGCATAATTATTACAGGCGGCAAAATTATCCGGTGCCAATTCTAAAATACGTTTATAAAGTTTTTCGGCCGGTCGGTAATTGTTGTCCAGACTATAGATATCAGCCAGATGTAATAATGCGTTGATGTTATCGGGGTTAAGGGTGATAGCTTGTTCAAAATTTTCGACGGCGGCTTTTTTTTGTCCGCTTTCTTGAAAAATTAATCCGAAAAGGTAATGAACGACATCCGATTTTGGGTGCAGGGAAGCGGCTTTTTCAAGGCAATGCAAAGCCTCTTGCAAATCCTTACGATTATAAGCCAGCCACGCTAAATCATACCATATTAAAGATATTTCCGGCCAGTCCAAGCTGAGGCGGCGCAAATCTTCTTCGGCTTTTGACGGATTATCAAGACGATAACTGTTGGCCAGATTAACAGCGGCAATGATGTAGCGATTATCCATCTGCAAAGCTGTTTGCCAATATCGGCGTGCTTCATCCAACTGATGTCGGTTTTCAAAAATAAAAGCTATTTCATTATAGGTTTCTTTAATGTGAGGAGCCAATTGCAGTACTTTGTTAAAATTATATAAAGCTTCGGTATCTTTTCCAGCGGCACGCAAAGAAAAGGCCAGATTGAAGTAAAAAACAGCATTTTCCGGTTGCTGCCGGATGGCCGCGGCAAAATAGGGGCCTGCCTGTTGGTGCAGTCCTTTGTTTTGGGCGATAAGCCCCAGCAGATTCAGGACATCCGGTTGATCGGGAACCGCGCGAATAATCTGTCGCGCGGTGTCTTCGGCCGCAACTAAATTGCCAGCATCAAAATATTGCAGGGCTCTTTGAAACAGGGTATCATAATCCATAATTTTTTCCCGGATGAAGCATGATTTTGTTTTTGTAGCAGAAAACGCTTTAAAAATCCAGCAAAATTATAAAAAATACTTGATTTTCAAATTATATTGATATAGAGTTTGCCTACTTCCGAGAATGAAGGCGGTTTTGGCCGCCTCGTTTGGTCTGTTTTCGAGGCCAGGACTATCGGGACAATAATGTTAATCAAACAAAGGAAATCTAACAGATGAAAAGTATTGTTACCACAAAGAAGAAAAAAGAACGCCAATTAGGTGTTATCTGGGGGGCTCCGAACGGTTCCGTTGCTAAGAGAGAATATGCTCCGGGACAGCACGGACAAAGGAAAAAGAAACCGACCGATTACGGTGAGCAATTGTCAGCCAAGCAAAAGTTGAAAACTTATTACGGCAATGTTTCCGAAAAGCAGTTTCATAAATATTATGTTGAGGCTATTCGGCGCTCCGGCGACGCGGCCGAGAACCTTATCGGCCTGTTGGAATCACGGTTGGACAATATTGTTTACAAAGCAAAATTTGTGCCGACGATTTTTGCCGCTCGTCAGTTTGTTAATCACGGCCATGTTACCGTTAACGGCAAAAAAGTTAATATTCCGTCTTATGCCTTGAAAGCCGGTGATGTTGTAGAGGTACGTACTAAGTCCAAACAGCTGCCCATGGTTATCGCCGCGTTGGAATCTGCTTCGCGCGATGTTCCGGCGTATGTGGAGCTGGATGCTAAAAAGATGGTTGCCAAATATGCTTTTGTGCCTAAATTTGAAGATGTACCGTACGCATCTCTTATGCAACCGAATATGGTTATTGAGTTTTATTCAAGATAGCCTTTCTTTATGTTTCTCTGAGGCCGAAACGTTTGGTTTCGGTCTCTTTTTTGTATCCGCAATATTTTGCAGAAGTTGTGCAAACAGACATAATTTTTGTTTTAACTAAATTAAATATCGGTTAGGATTAAGCAGAGTTTTAGGCTTTTGATTAACATGAGGGTAAGAATATGGATGATATTCATCTGGAAGATCCGCGAAAATTTTCTGCAAAACAAATTCGTGCCGCCTCCGTGCAAGCAAGTAAAAAAATGCGTGTTTTCAGGTATTTGTTTGATCTTATCATAAAAACCATTCTTTGTGCGCTTTTGATTTCACTTGATTTTACGTTGTTTGCTAATTCCGGCAATTATAATATTTTTACTTCTTCGTTTTTTTTGAATACCGAAGCTTTGTACATTTATACAGGGATTGCTTTGTTCAGTTTTCTTCTTATGTTCACGGCTTCTTTTATTCACGGGTTGCAGAACCTGTTTCTGGCTTTACTGGTTGCGTTGTTGTGTGTGGCCTTTGTTAATCAGTTTGCCTCCTTTGAAAAGCATTCCGGATTACTGATTATTTTTAACGGCGTTTTCAGTGATGACGTTAATCTTGTTTTGTATAAGTATTCGCTGTGGATCATAGGGAGTGTTATCTTTGTTATCTGTTGGTTGCTTTTCAATAAACTCAGACGTTCGTTTTTGCTGTATCTGACAATATTAATGGCTCTTTGCATGGGGTGGGTGTTAAATGAAGCTTATGCCAATACATCTTCGCAGTATTTTAAGACTGTTGCATCCGGTCCGATATTAAAGGATGAGGCTGTCGGAAAAAATTTGATATTTTTGTCTTTTAACAGTTTAACATCGCCCAATAATCTGGCAGCAATGGCTCAGGTGTCAAAACAGAAGATTAACATTCAGGAAAGTTTTAATAATGCGATAGGTTTCTTTACAAAAAATAATTTTATTTTATACCCCAATGCCATGACCAAGCCTGTTGACAATCCGTTTTTGAATGTTGTGTCATCGCTTAATCCGGATTCCGACAAAGCCGCGGAAGAACACATGCAACTGTCGGCCGTTCGGGATAAGTATTTTATTTTTGACATCTTGCAAAAAGATAAAATTTATTTGAAAGACAGCTCGTTGTACTCATTTTTGAGAAAAAACGAGTATGCCCTTAATGTCTTCCAATCCAGAGGAATTGATGTTTGTTATTTGGATAATAGGTTGGCCGTTGCTCTCTGCAAACAAAAAATTAATGCTCCGACGGTTTGGAGCGGCGGCGATCTTTCTCCGGCGCAATCCACCATACTGCTTGCGGCGCAATGGCTTACCTCCACAGGGCTTGTTGATAATTTGAATCCGATATTGAAAATGGCTGATTTTATTCTGCCGGCGCAATTTAGAGTCAGTATGAATTTTAAGCCCGATGAAATTTATACGGTCAATTCTTTTAGGGTTTTTGATCAAATTATTGACAGCCTTGAGCGTCAGTCCGGGAATCAGGCGTATATTGCCGTTGTCGATTTGCCCTCGGAAACATATATTTATGATGAATTTTGTCATTTGAAAAATATGTCACAATGGCTAAGCGAAAAAAATGTCGCATTTGCCAAGTTTTCGTCTATTGACGAGCGGCGCAATGCTTATGCCGATCAGATTAATTGTTTGTTCGGGGCGCTGGATAATTTCATCCGACAGCTTGATCAAAAGGGCTATTTGAAAGATACAACCCTCATTATAGAAGGATTAAATACGCCGCAGGGATTGTCCACCAAAGAAACCGAATATTATCGCCAACTTCAACGTGAACATCAGGTTATGTTGGCCATACATCCCGCCGGCATGCAAAAAGCCGATATAGATTACAGTTTGTGTGATGTTGATGATATTTTAAATTCGTTTTTCTTTACGCATGCGCCTTGTGAAGAATTTTCGAACATAAAAACGACGGATAAAAACCTGAAACATATTCAACAAATGATTGATCAGGACAAGTACAAAAAACATGTTATTGATTTGGCGACAGAAAATTTCGACAAATGGAGTATGGCCTGGCAGGCTTTTAATGAGACGGGAGTGGTTGCGGACTATCAAACCAAACAGACAAATAAGACTGGTGAGCCGTTGCAAACACTGTCCGAGGCGCAGCCGAAAAAAATAACAAAGCCGGTTGTTTCGCCGCAAGTTGTTGAAGATGTGCCGGAACAGGAGGTTAAGTCTATCAGTGCCGCGGCGGAAGAAACGCAACAAGGGGAGTTGTCTCCGTCAGGCAGCGAAGATATGACTACAGATATGACTACAAATATCGCGGAAAAAGAAGATAACCATTCGCAAGAAGCAGAATCCGGCATTGCGGAAACTAAAACGGATGGACCGGCAGCGGATATATCTTCTTCTGCGGGAGAGGTCGATACACCGGAAGCCGAACCTGAAGCCGAACCAACTCCCGTAACGGAAGATGCGTCAAATTCTGTGGAAACAAATGTTACCGAATCAGAAGTGCCGAACACCCCTGAGACGGCAACAGCTGCTCCGGCAGACGGTGTGCCCCCTGAGGTGACGAATCAAACAGCGCCGGAATCTGCTGACCAAACCACGGAAAATACGGTGGATGAACAGTCGTCTCAATATACGGCAGCGACGAATATTACCGAGGAAGAAATTCCGTCAGGTCAGCCTGATGGCGTTTCTGTCGAATCGCAGCCCGTAAGCGAATCTGCGGAGGCTGATGCCGAAGATGTTCTTCCGGATACGTTGTTTGATACGCAGGAAGAAAAAAACACGGCAGAAGAAGCTATTGCCAAAGCTCGCAAAACACTAAAAGCGGCCGAGGCCGAGCAGGCCGAACAGGCTTTGGACAATCTGGCACATGAGGTTGAAAGTTTTTCTCAGAACCCTGAGCTTAAAGATATTTTGGAGGCGCCGGTAACAAACGAAAGGCCATTAACACCGGAGGAACTCAAACGGCAGTTTCGGCAGAGTTTGTCGGAGGCCGGAAAGAATAACAATACGGATGGTGTTAATATCCAAATTAAGGTTATTGAAAACTAATTCGGCAGGGGCAAAAGATTGTTTGACCGCAAGAGCAAATATTCTGCGACAAAGCTTGGTAAATTTGATATTTTTTGCCGGAATCGCCGGGCTTACTGGTCTTTGATTCTTTTTGGCGGATTGCTGCTTTTGAGCTTGGCGGCCGAATTGATTGCTAATGACAAGCCTTTGGCCGTTAAGTATAAGGGAGAGTGGTTTTTCCCATTGTTCAAAAGTTATACAGAACAAACATTTGGCGGCGATTTTCCGACCGAGGCAAATTATAAGGACCCTTTTATCATACAAAATATCCAAAAACACGGCGATTTGTGGTTTACATTTATTCCTTATTCTTTTAATACCGTTGATTACCAGCTTGAAAAGCCAACACCTTCGGCGCCGGACAGGGATCATTGGTTGGGAACCGATGATGAGGGGCGTGATATATTGGCCCGCATATTATACGGTATCCGCTTGTCTGTTGTTTTTGCTTTCATTCTTACGACATTATCTTCGGCTATTGGTATTATTATCGGAGCTTTGCAGGGGTATATCGGCGGTAAGACGGATATCATTATTCAACGTTTTATGGAAATATGGGAATCTTTGCCGCAACTTTTTATTTTGATTATTATTGCCAGTGTTTTTGAACCGACTTTCTGGATCTTGTTGTTTATTATGCTTTTTTTTAGTTGGCCGGCATTGGTAGGCGTTGTAAGGGCAGAGTTTTTGCGCGTGCGAAATTTTGAGTTTGTTAAGGCGGCGCAGGCTCTGGGGGTTAGCAATACCCGGATTATGTTCAGGCATATTTTGCCCAATGCTTTGGTTGCCTCAATAACGTTTATTCCTTTTATTATGTCTGAATCCATCGTTGCCCTTACGGCATTGGATTTTCTCGGTCTGGGGCTATCGCATGAATATCCTTCACTGGGGGATTTGGTGCGACAGGGAAAAGATAATTTGCAGGCTCCCTGGATCGGTATTTCGATTTTTGTCGTTTTATCGTCTCTCCTCACAATGTTGATATTTATAGGGGAAGGAATCCGCGATGCTTTTGACACAAGGAGAAACCGCTGATGGCTCTTTTGGATGTGAACAATTTGAGTATCGGCTTCAACAGCTCCGGCGGTTATCGATATAAGGTGGTTAAAAATGTAAATTTTAGTCTGGAAAGAGGCGAGGTGCTGGGAATCGTCGGAGAGTCAGGTTCGGGAAAATCTTTGACAGCCTTATCCATTGTAGGATTGTTGCCGTATCCGAAAGCTTTTCATTCACCGGAAAGTTCCGTTAAATTTTCGGGTATTGAATTGTTGAATAATCCGAATATACGCGAATTTAGGGGAAACCGTATCGGCTTTGTCTTTCAAGAACCGATGTCCAGCTTAAATCCTTTGCATACGATTGGTAAGCAGATTACCGAAGTTTTGTCGGTTCATCAAAAAATATCGTACCGTCAAGCCCGACGACAGGCTATCGGCTTGTTGGAACAAACCGGCATTACCAATGCAAAACGCCGCTTTAAATCCTATCCGCACGAGCTTTCCGGCGGACAAAGGCAGCGCGTTATGATTGCCATGGCCATTGCCAACAAACCGGATCTTTTAATCGCCGATGAGCCGACAACGGCTCTTGATGTTACGGTGGCCTCTCAAATTTTGGAGTTGTTACTTAAATTAAAACACGAGCTTGGAATGGCCGTTATTTTTATTAGTCATGATTTAAACATTGTACATCGGATAGCCGACAAAGTTTTGGTCATGAAAAGCGGTAAAATCATCGAGCAGGGAAGTTGTCATGCTGTTTTTGGTCATCCTGCGGAAAAATATACAAAGTCTTTAATTTATTCGTCTAACGTATTAAAAAACAATAACAATTCAAACCGCGGGTGCTTCGTCGAGGTGCGGCGTCTGGAGGTTAAATTTCCGGTGATGAAAAATTTTTGGGGACGCGTTAGCGAATGGTTTTATGCTCTCCACGGTGTGTCACTTAAACTTAAGACCGGAAAAACATTGGGGCTGGTCGGGGAATCCGGATCGGGCAAAACGACTTTGGGAATGGCTTTGGCCGGATTAATAAAATTTGAGGGTATTATTACTCTCAATAATCAATCCATTCAAGAAATTCCTCATAAAAGCCTGCATAAACAGGTGCAGATTGTTTTTCAGGATCCTTATAATTCTCTTAATCCCCGGATGACGGTTGCCGAAATTATCGGGGAGGGGTTAAGAGTTCACTTTCCGCAATTGTCAAACCAAGACAAATTATCGCGTATTTATAAAGTATTACGAGAGGTTGGGTTGAAAGACTCTGTTTTGGATAAATATCCTCACGAATTTTCCGGCGGACAACGCCAAAGAATTGCCATAGCCAGAGCTTTGGTCGTTGAGCCGTCGGTTCTTATTTTGGACGAGCCGACGTCGTCGCTTGATGTGACGATTGCGGCACAGATATTGAAGTTGTTGCAGAAAATTCAACAAGAACGAGGAATTTCTTATTTGTTTATATCACATGATATGCGGGCTATCAAGGCTATGGCTGATGATATTGCCGTTATGAAAGACGGTAAAATTATTGAGCTTCGTTCGGCGATGAAAATTTTTAAAAATTCGCGACATAAGTATACCCGTCAACTGATTTATTCGGCCAATATAACTGAAAAACATTGTGTTAAAGAGACTTATCAACGGAAATACAGAGGGATAAATGAGTAAAACAAAAACTTATTTTTTAATTTTGGCGGCTGTTATCATAATTGCAGCTATCGGCTATATAATGAATATAGGCAGTATAAAGTCTTTTGTGAATCTGTGTGCCGGTTTTGCCAGGGAAAATGCACTGTCCGTATCGGCGGCCGTTTGTGCATTTATCTTTTTGGGAAATAAAAATTATTGGCTGATTATAACCGGATGCGCTGTCGTTGCGGCATTGTTAGTTCAAGTGTTTATTGTGGGGCAGAGCGCCGGTATAATCGTTTTGGCAGCCAGGACAATAACCTTTTTGACCATTGTCTTCTTAATGAATTTTGTTAAGCTGTTGATTAACAAATAGGGTTAATCTTCCCAGGTTTGCAATAAATTAAGCGACATTTGCAGGTCTTCGGGATAGCCGGTGTGGGTGTCTAAGGAAAAGATTGATTCCGCATCCGTCCGTTTGTCGGCCAAAATATTTTCATAGTCGACGTGGCCTTCACCAACAACGACAAAGCGTTTGAGTTCGGCATCATAATCTTTTATATGAAAATACAAACACTTATTGATGATGTCTTGTAACTCTTGCGGTTTGAAATCATCACCGGAAGCGATGGTGTTGCCTAAATCAAGCAACGGAAAAATATTTGAAAAACCATATATTTCAAACAGTTGGTGCATTTTATTAATTGTGTCGATGTTGCACAGACTGTCATTCTCCAGCAATAGATTTAAGCCGCGTTCCAGAGCCATTTGGCTATAAACATCCAGCTTCCGGCCTAAATCTTCAAGTGATAAGCTTTCATTTTTTAAATACGAATAAATACGGATATTGGGGGCACCGAAAATATCGGCCAAATCCATCAAAGCCGTGAAATATTCTGCCTCAGAAGCAACAGGGCGATTACCAAAAGCAAAACTTTGCGCGCCTTCTTTCCATTTGAGGAAAGGTGAGGACAGGGCGGAGACAAGAATCCCCGCGGCAGATATTTTGTCTGCCAGAGCGAAAGCTTCATCTTTGCTCAGCTCGGTTATATCCTTATTATTGATTTTGCGCAGCTCAATATAACGCAACTGATTTTTTTTGGCAAAAGCCAGAGCCTCGTCAATATTGGAAAATTCATCATTCATAAAACTTATTTGCATCTTACGACCCCATGTTATTTGACGATTGATAATAGGCCAAAAAGCCTAAAAATCAAGACTTATTTATTTTGGCAAAAATTAATTCGTCATGGAATTCTCCGTAAAGCAAAATGGCATCTTTAAGTGTTCCTTCGTAAATATAGTTGTTGCGTTCGGCCACACGAGCAGAGGGAAGATTTTCTTTTTGCACAGCAATAAACAGACGATGATATCCGCATAAAAATGCTTGCTTTTCAATCAGTTGAACAGCCATACTCATCAGACCCCGACCGTTATACGCCTCGGCCAGCCAATAGCCGATTTCAGCGTTTTGATGCTTGTTGTTACAAGCATGAATATCTATTGAGCCTATAACTTCGCCGGAAGATTTTAATAGAATAGAGTAACAATATATTTTGCCGGCAGTCCATTCTCCGGTGAACATATCGGTTGTAGACCGGCAATCTTTTACAGAATTGGTGTTGTCGACCCAGTCCAGATAACGGCGTAGGAATGCACGGTTTTTATTTGTCTGATGCCATATTTCTTCGTCAAGTCGGTGATTGTTACGAGAAACAAGCTTGATAATCTCATTTTCGATTAATTCAGGCATAGGTAAAATAGTTGTCATTTAAGGCCTCTTGTCGCATTGTATTTCATTGTAATTTTTGTCAATATCTTTTAACATATTGATAATAATATATTTTTTGTTTGTCGATATTATACAGAAGATAGGACTCTTTATTTGTATAAATATTTGTCGCATAATATACATTATGTATAGTTTACTGTCGAAAATAGCGATATAACGATTTTTTATCGCTTAATATCACCGGTTTTTAATTTTTGCAAAACCGGTTGATAAGTTCTTACGGCTTTGGCTATTAGTTCGTCTCCGGATAAATTCTGCAAATCTTTTTTTATTTGCCGCATGGCTGTTATATATGTTTCTTTTTGTGCCGGATTTTTTAATAAGCCGACAGAATATGCCCGATATAATGACAGAATTATATAATGTGCCTGTTCAAAATCTGTTTGTATTTTGGTGTTTGTTTTTTTGAGCATATGTTTTATTTTCATTTACTTTAGTGTTTTGGCATATTCTTTTTTGATGGTCTTATATAGTTTGGCGCTGACATGGCCAAAATCCGGCACAATGATCAATTTGGAATTCGGCAAGGCTTTATGGATATCCCAAGCACCTTTCAGAGGCGCTATCAAATCTAACCTGTTGTGAACAATACAAGCCTCTATCTCTTTGATTTTGTGTATGTTATCCAAAATATCATTGGCATTTAAAAAGAAATTATTGGCAGCATAGTGCATGTAAATCCGTTGCGAAGCCAATTCTTTTTCGGAAAGCTCGGTAAAAGTGCCAAACGATGGCTCCATACTGCCGCAGACACGTTCAAACCAGCCATAATGATTGGCCGCGGTAAGTTGGTCCTGCAGGTTATCCGATTGGATTAACTTGTTGTAATAGCTAATTGTTTTTCCAGTTGATTCCTCTTGTATATATGATACAAATTCGGGATATAAGTACCCGCTTCCGCCAAACTCCCAATTGTGGAAATCCTGATTAGCTAAAAAAACTTGCGACAGCAACAATTTTTCTACTCTTTGCGGATGCCTTTCTGCCCACAACAGCGCCAGTGTTGATCCCCAGGAGGCTCCGCGCAAAATCACTTTGCCTTGTATATTCAAATGATTCAACAGACGATCAACATCATCCAATAAATCCTTGGTGGTATTATATTCCAACTTACCCAAAGGTTGGGATTGTCCGCAACCGCGCTGATCAAACATAATTACGCGATATTTGCGCAGATTAACGGTTTTGGCATATTTTGCTTTACAACTGCCACCCGGGCCTCCGTGGAAAAACAACACCGGCATGCCTTTACGGTTACCAAACTCGGCAAAATAAACCCGGTGTCCGTTTTCGTCCGGCAGCCACCCTTCGTTAAACGGTTTTGGTGTTAGCCATTTTTGCCAGAACATTCCGCCTCCTCCCGCGGTTTGCAACCGCAATAAGTTTGATTATACAAATTGAGCTCTTTGATTAATTGTTGGCGTCGTTCCTGCATGCCTCCCTTACGCCCTTCAATTTCCAGATACGGCAGCCCTGCCCGCGCGGCTTCGGCGTGTGCTACACGGTTAACCTGATTCAAATCTTTATAGCGCGAAACCCCTAAAACACTGGCAACAGCCTCATAACCGTTGGCTTTAGCGTATTCAAACGCTTGTCGCAGGCGCATGCCAAAACAAATTGAACAGCGTTCGCTGCGTTCGGGCAGATTTTCCATTCCCTTGGTTAGTGCACACCAACGTTCGTTGTCATATTCAAGTTCAATAAAATCTATCTTATATTTTTCGCATAGCCTTTTGTTTTCGTTGCACCTTTTTTGATATTCGGTCAGCGGACGAATGTTCGGATTATAAAAAATGACGGCAAAATCAGTTTTTTCTTGCGCCAGTTTTTCAATGACAGCACAAGAACACGGTGCACAGCAAGACAGTAGCAAAAAGCGCATTTTTTCTTGATTCCTTTCGGTTTTGGATTATAAATCAACCATATGCAAAAGCAACCGTTATTTAGGGATTGTTCAGATGGACAGATTTAATCATATTGTTATTTTGACCGGTGCCGGTATTTCGGCCGAATCCGGGTTGTCGACTTTTCGTGCCGCAAACGGCCTCTGGAACAACCATCGGGTTGAAGACGTGGCAACTCTCGAGGCTTTTGAGCGTCATCCGGCTTATGTTCATGAATTTTATAATGATTTGAAAAAACAGGTGCTTGCGGCTAAGCCCAATGCGGCGCATCTGGCTATTACGAAGCTGCAAAAGGAATATCCCGCCGAAATATCCGTCGTTACTCAAAATGTTGATTTGCTGCATGAAAAAGCCGGCAACCAAAATGTGTATCATATCCACGGACAAATAAACCAAGCCGTGTGTTTGAACTGCGGCCAAATTGCCGATGCTTCGGGCGATGTTGACACCGAAACGGTTTGTCCGCATTGCGGCATTGCCGGCATGATGAAACCGAATATCGTGTTTTTCGGGGAAAATCTTTTGTATATGAATAAAGTTGATGAATTGTTGCGCCAATGTGATTTGTTTTTATCAATAGGCACTTCCGGTGTGGTTTTTCCGGCGGCGGCTTTTGTTCAAACAGCTAAATACCATGGCGCAACGACTTATGAATTTAATATGGAGCAAACATCCAACAACTTTTATTTTGATCGACATATTATGGGGTCGGCCGGAAACACACTCCCCGCTTTTGTCGATGAAATGCTCAGTTCCTCTGGCAAACATCCGAATGAGAATTGATATCCCGCGTCGGTACGCTCTCTTATTTGCGCATTGCCGTGAAAGATTAATTAAAAATAAATAATAATCATATATTATGGTATGAATTTTGCTTTTTGACTTTACAATTTGATTTTAAGGCATTAAAAGACCTATGGTTTGAGACAACGGGTGAGCGGATGATTAGAGATTTGACCAGAGGAAATCCTCTAAAATTGATTATGTGGTTTGCATTGCCGATTTTAATCGGTAATATTTTTCAACAGTTGTTTCAAATATCCGATATTTTAATTGTCGGGCGGTTGCTCGGTGTCAAATCACTGGCGGCCGTCGGCGCCTCAGCACCGTTGTTTTTTATGTTTTTGATGGTGGCTTTCGGATTTACGGCCGGGCTGACCGTTATTACGGCACAACGTTTTGGTGCGCGCGACGTAACCGGAATTAAATCTTCGGTGTTTCACTCATTGATTGCCGCCGGACTTTTAAGCTTGTTTATTTCCATTTGCCTGATTTTATTTCTGCGGCCCTTGCTCCGTCTGATGAACGTTCCGGCGGAAATTATGGACGAGGCCTATTCTTTTATGCTGGTTTTGGGGCTATCCATCACCGCCATTGTTATGTATAATCTGCTGTCCGGTTTTATTCGGGCTCTGGGTGATTCCAAAACGCCGCTTTACTTTTTGATTGCCTCATCGTTGTTAAATATTTTGTTTAACTTCTTTTTTATCTACTATCTGAGATTGGGCGTGGTCGGTTCGGCCGGCGGTACTTTTGTATCAATGCTTATCAGCGCCGCCGCTTGTGTATGGTTTATTGCCAAAAAAATTCCTCTGCTGCAAATCACCAAAGCCGATTGCCGATATAATCATAAATTCATGATGGAACACCTTAAAGTTGCCGTGCCGATGGCGTTGCAGTTTTCAATCCTTGCTTTGAGCATGATGGTTATTCAAAGTGTTTGTAACTCTTTTGGTACGGATGTTATTGCCGGATTTACCGCGGCCATGCGGATTGAACAAGTATCGACCCAGCCTTTGTTTGCCATCGGCATTGCCTGTGCGACTTATTCGGCACAAAATTTTGGCGCGGCGCTTATCCGCCGCATACGTCAGGGTGTGCGTCTGAGTTTGGCAGCCTGTTTTGTCTTAAGCATTATTGTCAGCCTGAGTGTGCGCTTTTACGGTTCGCACATGGTTTCGGCTTTTATTGAGGGCGGCGACGAAAAAATTGTTCATATCGGACAAGAATATTTGCTTATCAGTTCCTATTTTTATTTCTTTTTATCCTGTATCTTTGTGGCGCGCAACACATTACAAGGCATGGGGCGCACGATTATTCCGCTGATATCCGGTTTTGTGGAGCTTGGCGTACGAATCTTTGCGGCATTGTATTTGGCTCATGTTTTAGGATATGTCGGCATTTTCTGGTCGGGACCGACAGCCTGGGTCGGCGGCGCTTTGGTGGTTTGCGGCGGCTATTTTTGGGTTGTTACCAAAATCAATCCTCAGGAAATGCGCAAAATATTTTTGCGCAAACATGCCCTAAAATATCATATACCGTCCGTTTCTTAAAAAATTAAAGAGCCTTTTCTTGAAATGAAAAGACTCTTTGGATCTTGGGGTGACAATTAAAATGAGTAACGAAGACCGGCGGTAACCTCGGCAACGTGATTTAACTCTTTGGCGCCGATATAAGCATATCTGCCGACAATACGAGCCGATACGTGATCCGTCATATTGTACATGGCGCCGCCGCCGATACGCCAGCCGATACGGTTATTGCTGTGGCTGCCGTCTTTGCTTTCGCCTTTGTAGTAATAATCAGCAACACCGATTGTTGCCAACAGGTCATATTTTCCTTCACACCCCAAAGGCTGATAGCCGTACAGATCCAAACCATAGGCGTTGACTTTGGTTTTTAGTTTACCATCCGTTAAGTCTTTGGTGCGCTTGCCGCTCCACTGGCCAAAAATTTCGGCACCGATACGATCCATCCGGGTACCGATATTGACCATGGCAGAATTATAAGATTTTTTGGCTTCATCCAGACCGCCTTTAAAATCATACGAACTGAAAGCATAATCGGCACCAACATAGAGTTTGGAATTTTGTGCCATATCCGACCATCCGGCCGAGGCCTCGGCCGCCATCAAAATACAGGCCGCGCCTGCAAGCAATAATGTTTTTTTCATGATTATTAAACTCCATTTATATAAACAGATTTTATTTTACATTTTTTGGTCGTCCATCTTTTGTAAACCATATAGACAATCGGTTTACGCAAATCAGATAATCCGTATAAGAAAAATTTAAAGAGGCGGTTAAATATTTTTTTACATAATTTTGCTGATATATCGGAAAAGCATTATGAAACGGAGGTGTCTTAATGGCTTTCAGAGCTCCTGATAATACTTGCGACAAATGCCCGCGGCTGCTTCAATTTCGCGCCGAAAACAGCAAAAAATTTCCAACCTATTTTAATGCTCCGGTGCCACCGTTCGGCGAATTGAATGCCGAAGTTTTAATTGTCGGTCTGGCTCCCGGATTGAACGGCGCCAACCAAACCGGACGCCCTTTTACCAATGATTATGCCGGTGACGTGCTTTATCCGATGTTGCAAAAATACGGATTTGCCGAAGGTGTTTACGCCAAACGTGCCAATGACGGTTTCCGGCTGATTGATGTCCGGGTAACCAACTCGGTGCGCTGTGTGCCGCCGCAAAACAAAGTTACCGGCGCCGAGATTAAAGCTTGCGGCAGCTATCTTGTTCAAGAAATTGCCGCCATGCCCAAGCTTAAAGTCATTCTGGCGCTTGGCAGTGTGGCGCATAATGCCGTGTTGGGCGTTTTGGGTTATAAAAAAGCGGCATTCAAATTTGCTCACAACGCCGAGCATTGTCTGGCAAAACACAACCTGTATTTGGTTAATTCATATCATACATCGCGCTACAATATCAATACCGGTGTATTGACGCCGCAGATGTTTGAGGATGTTATCCGGCATATAAGAGCCCTGCTCTGACTAATAAGATATGCCGGCAAAACCCATAAAGGCCATTGACAACAGCGCCGCCGAAATTAAAACAATCGGCGTTCCCTTTAAAGCCTGAGGGATCTCGGTGCGTTCCAGACGTTCGCGAATGCCGGCAAAAATAACAATTGCCAACGTGAAACCCATTGCCGACGCCAAAGTATAACAAATACCAGCCAGTAAAGTATAATTCTTTTGAATCGTCAGCATGGCTATACCCAAAACGGCACAGTTGGTGGTGATCAGCGGCAGGAAAATCCCCAAAGACTGGTACAGCCCCGGCGATGTCTTCTTGATAATCAGTTCGACCATCTGCACCAGTGAGGCAATGACCAAAATAAACGTTACCGTGGTCATAAACTTGAGGTTATATGGCTGCAAAAACGTGTAATAGATCAAAAATGTCACCACTGTGGCCAAGGTCATGACAAACATAACTGCCAAACCCATGCCGACGGCGGTTGAAATTCTTTTGGATACGCCCAAAAAGGGGCAAATACCCAGAAACTGCGACAAGATAATATTGTTTACAAAAATTGCGGTAATAAAAATCATCATGTACGCCATGGCTATTTGACTCCCCGTAGCTTATTAACCACAATGATGATACCGGCCAAAGCCAAAAAGGCTCCCGGCGGCATAATAAACAGCAGCATCGTCGGCGTATCTTCACTAATAAACGACCGGCCGAACAATGAACCATTGCCCAAGATTTCCCTTATGGATCCGAGTATGGTCAAGGCCATGGTGAAACCAAGCCCCATGCCGAGGGCATCCAAAAACGACTGCCATATATTGTTTTTTGAAGCAAAAGCCTCTGCTCTCCCTAAGATAATGCAATTGACCACAATCAACGGAATATAAATCCCCAGAGCCGCGTATAATTGCGGCAGATAAGCCTGCATCAACATCTCAATAACGGTGACGAAAGAAGCAATAATGACAATAAAACTCGGAATACGAATAATGTCCGGAATAATGTTTTTAACCAGAGAGATTCCCATATTTGACAGCAACAACACAAAAGCCGTGGCCAGCCCCATACCAAGACCGTTGGCGGCGGAGGTCGACACACCCAAAGTCGGGCACATCCCGAGCAACATGACAAAAGTCGGGTTTTCCTTAAACAGACCGCGAGTCAGATTTTCCAAGCTTGTTTTATTCATGACTGTCTCCCGATTTAAATGTCCTGAAAGCATCATAGGCCCTATCCAGAGCTTTTAATACCGCACGCGAACTGATGGTTGCCGCGGTAACGGCATCAACATCGCCGCCGTCTTGCCGAACTTTCAATATCTGCCGTTCCGGATAAAAGCCGTGAAACTGCTCTTTAAATTTCGGCTCATCGACTTTTGAACCAAGCCCCGGTGTCTCATTGCTTGAGGTAATTTTAAAATTTCTGATGGAACCGTCAACATTAAAACCGGCCATCAGTTCTATCCTGCCGCCAAAGCCGGTGTTGGTATACGCCTTAATGGCAACCGAATTAAGGACTCCGTCTTTGCGAGCCGGATACATTGTCAGTTTGTGTTTTCTATTGGCCGTGGTAATAATCATTTTTTCGGCAAACGGGTTGTTGTCAAATGCGTTGACCACCTCGGCGATGGCCGCAAGTTCCTGAGCATCTTTGGCCTTTTTTATCGGTACCTCGGTTATCTGTTCGACGTAAGCCAGCATAAAAGCCGAAACAACGGCAATACCGACCAGAACGATCAACGGTTGCCAAAAGCTTTGTCTCTTTTTCGCCATTATTTTTTCTCCCCGTAATAACGCTGGACGGCAAATTTATCAATTAGCGGCACCAATGCGTTCATAATCAAAACAGCAAACGACACCCCCTCCGGATAAGCACTGAAAGCGCGAATAATAACGGTCAGAAGACCACAGCCGACAGCAAAAATTATTTGGCCTTTGATGGTCATCGGCGAGGTCGTATAATCCGTTGCCATAAAAATCGCACCGAGCATCAGACCGCCGGACAACAGATGAGCCAGCGGTAAAAACTTGATTTCACCGGTGGCCAGGTACAACACGGATGTCAGTGCAAAAACCGCGGCCAAATAATAAACCGGTATATGCCAGGTGATAACCCGCCGCCATAGCAGCCAGACAAAACCCAAAAGCAACGCCAAAGACGACACTTCGCCAATACAACCGCCGATATTGCCGACAAACATATTCCAATATCCGGGCAAATCATCCGGCAAATACATGGAATGTTCCGATGAAATTTCTATGTTTTTGAGAATATTCAACGGTGTGGCTCCCGTTTGGCCGTCCGGAGACGTCCATTGCAAAAAATACGGCTTTGGCCATATCGTCATCTGAACAGGAAAAGAAATAAACAAAAAAACCCGGCCGACCAACGCCGGATTAAAAATATTTTTGCCCAAGCCGCCAAAGCATATTTTGGCAACGATAATTGCCATAAAGGCGCCAATTAATATCATCCAGCAAGGCATGGTCGACGGCAGATTGTAAGACAACAATAAACCGGTAATTACAGCCGAGAGATCGCCGGTTGTTGTTTTTATTTTGAGCCAATAGCGGCAGGCCAGATATTCAAACATGACGCAGCCGGCAACCGATGTCAGCATAACCCGCAGTGCATCAATGCCGAAAAACAACATTGCGGCAAGCGCCGCCGGCATTAAAGCGATAATGACATCAAGCATGATGGCGCGGGTATCGCGACTGGTTTGAGTGTGCGGATTGGCAGATATTTTAAGCATGGCTATTTCTTTCGGATTTCTTGTTTGGCAATTTTGCAATAATCCAGCAGAGGAATATGCGCCGGACATGTATAAGCACAGCAGCCGCACTCAATACAATCACCGACGTGCAGACGACGCAAAGTATCGGCCGGATCATTGAAACTGACGGCTTGTCTGATGGCAAAAGGCCGAAGTCCCGCAGGACAAACAAGCGCGCATTTACCGCAGCGAATACAGGCTGTCGGTTCATGTTTGGCAAATTCGGCTCCGTTTAGCAATAAGATGCCCGATGTCAGTTTTGTTACCGGTGTCTCAGTGTTCGTAACGGTGTTTCCCATCATGGGACCGCCCAAAACAATTTTTTCGATATCATCCGGCTGGCCGCCGCTTTGTTTTATCAGCGATGAAATCGGCGTGCCGATACGCGCCAGATAATTGCCCGGATGCGCACAGCCGGGACCGGATACCGTCACAACCCTTTCAAACAACGGTTTATTTTTTAAAACAGTTTCATAAACCGCAAAAACCGTGCCAACATTTTGTACGACACAGCCAATATCTATCGGCAATTTGCCGCTGGGCAGTTCCCGCCCGGTGATGGCATTAATCAACTGGCGCTCACCGCCTTGGGGGTATTTGGTTTTGCAAACTTTGACATTGACCCCGACATATAATTTACTTAAGTTTGTTATCCTTTCAATGGCGTCCGGTTTATTTTCATCAATGGCGATAACGGCATTTTGGATGCCCAAGGCCCGATTTAAGACCTTAGCCCCCATGATTATCTGTTCGGCCTTTTCAATCATGAGGCGGTCATCAGCGGTTAAAAAAGGTTCACATTCAATACCGTTAATGATCAGCATTTCGGCTTTTTTACCCTCGGGTAAGGTCGTTTTTATCGGGGTCGGGTATCCGGCGCCGCCCATGCCGACAATACCGCCCTCCCTGATTTTGGCGATAATTTCTTCGGCTGTCAGCTTAATTTCTTTGACAATATCCGGTGTGCGGTCAATTGAGCTTTCCCAGTCATCACCCTCCACCTTGACGGTTATCATCTTTTCGGTATAACCCCCTGCTCCGGGCGTGTCTTCAATTTTGGTCACTTCACCGGAAACGGAGGAATGCACGTCGGCCGAGACAATGCCGTCGGCGTCGGCCAATAAAGTACCGGCCTTGACTTTGTCGCCTTTGGTTACCAGAATTTTGGCCGGTGCGCCGATATGCTGCTTAACCGGAATGGTCACAAAAGGCGGTAATTCGGCTTTAATTATCGGACATGAGGCGGTTATTTTGTGTTTGTCCGGGTGGATACCGCCCATCGGAAACGTATATTTTTTAACCACGAATCCTCTCCTTATAAATGATGGCGCCGGTTGGACAGGCTTGTTGCAATGCACTGCCAAGTTCCCCGGCATCGACAGCCGGCGGAATATAGGACAGATTATCTTCTATTCTGATTAAATCGCTCAGTTTGGCGCATTTGGCACACCCGATACAGGCCGCAGAGCAATTTTTGCGGGCAACGGCGCCTTTTTGTTTGTTGCGGCAGGCCACATAAACCATGCCGCCGGCCGGACTTTGCGGACGGATTTCAAACAGCCCGCGCGGACATATTTTGACACAGGCACCGCAGGAAACGCATTTTGATGTATCAACCACCGGCATACCGCTTTTTTCATCAAAACTTAATGCCCCGAACTTACAAACTTTGACACAATCACCCAAATGCAAACAACCGTCCGGACAACCGCTTTGGCCGCTGGAAATGCGGTGTGCGATACGGCAGGAGCTCACGGCATCATAAATAATTTTGGCCGGCGCGTTGCGACAATTGCCCTGACAGCGCAAAACAGCCACCGTTGACGGTTTGTCCGTTGCGGCAAATCCTTTAAGCGAGGCTATCTTTTGCATGACCGCCGCACCGCCGACCGGACAGTATAAATTGGCAAACTCATTTTCATCCGCGCCGGCGCAGGCGGCGGCAAAATCAGCGCACCCGGCCTTGCCGCAAGCGCCGCAATTGGCCTGAGGCAGACATTCGGCTATGCGGATGGCCATTTCATCCCGCCGGACGGCAAATTTTTTGGATACAAAATATAAAATCAATGCCGCGACAAGCGCCGTTCCGCCAAGCAGCAACATATTGACAATAATCAAATCATTCATTTGTTTCACATTCCCCGGATGCTTGATCCTTTTTGGATATGACCGGCAATCGGCCGGGTTTTCGTTTGCGATGGGTTAAGAATAATCCAAAATAATACGGAATCAAGATAATTATGCCGGATATACCGCTGCTAAAATCACCAAAGCCACAAATTTTAAGCAAAGTAATGGTCATGACCAGCAGTAAAAGCGGTACGACATAGGCAAACAACACGGCTTGTAATCCTTGAGAGGAATCAAGCGTTATCTTGACTTTTTCACCAACGGCAATCTTGGTATCCGGAGGCAGACATGCGACAATTTCCATATTTTTGCCGCCGGATGAGCCGCATAAGTTTCGCGCCGCACACCCCTGACAAGCCTCCGCACAATGTATCCGCAAAACGGCCTGTCCGTTTTTTACGGCGATGACGGTTGCGGTGCGGGTAATCTTTTCCATAAACTATTCCTCAAAAGCTTCGGCCGCCGCTTTGGAAAAATGCGGCCGCATCCGGGTATCATAAATAACGGTCTTGAGACGATATTTGTCGGCCAAAGCCAAACCCTTATCAACACCCAGCGCAACAATTGCCGTTGCATAGGCGTCGGCATACATACAAGAATCATTAAAAACGCTGGCCGAAAGAACATCTGTTTGCACCGGCCGCCCGGTACGTGCCGATATTGTATGCCCAAAATTTTGCCCGTCTTTCTGATAAAAATTGCGATAATTGCCCGAAGTGGCTACGGCCATATTGCTTAAAGCCACTACTGATATGTTGTCATCAGCGTCCGGTTGCGGGCGATTGATACCGATATTCCACGGTGCGGACGCGTTGCGCAACCCTTTGGCCTTTACTTCGCCGCCGATTTCAACAATATAATCCGTGCAGCCGCGATCATCCAAAACCTGCGCTATTGCGTCGACCCCGTATCCTTTGGCAATGGCGGATAAGTTGATATAAGTGCCGCCTTTGGTCTTGCGTAAAGTGCCAAAATCATCCGTAAACCCGAGTTTATCAAAGCCGACATCAGCCAAAGCCCCAGATAATTCCTGCGGCGACGGCTCCGTTTTTTTGCCGGCGCCGAAACCCCACATATCAATCAATCGTCCCAAAGTCGGGTCAAACGCGCCACCGCTTTGGCGATAGACCGTATCGGCCGCCCGCATGACCTTTTGCATATCCGGCGACAGAGAAATATTTTGTCCGGCCGGGGCCCGGTTGATTGCCGAGATTTCGCTGTCTTCCCTGAATACGGACATTTGTTTGTCTATTTCATTGAGTCTGGCCGTAACGGCTTTTTTTATATCTGCCGTTTGCTGCGCGCCGCGAATTTTTATAGTATAATAAGTTCCAAAAATTTCGCCCTCAATAACCTGGTATGAAGGTGTGCGAAACATTATCAAAATGACGGCTGCTAAGCATAACCCTATTGAAACAAGGCGAAAAACACGCATATTATACCTGCATAATTACAAAGTTGTTTTTTACAAATACCAAAAAATGTTTTATAGTCTGAGCCGGGTAAAGTCAATAAGCTTCATATGGCAACAAAAGGGGTTATCGTACCATGCTTGAAAATTTAGTTATCAAATTCAAAGAGTTAATCGCCGACTATAAAAAATCTGATTTTTGTAAAAATTCGTTATGTGTGCGGCAAAAATGGCAAAAAAAGGTTAACCTTTGGGGTAAAGAAATGTCCAAAAGCGGCATTAACGCCAATATGGTGACGATTTTTGGCTTTGTTATCGGAATGATGGCAATTAATTTTCTGGCCATGAATTTGTATTTTGAAGCTTTGGTATGTATTTTGGTTAACCGTTTTTGCGACGTTTTGGACGGCGCTGTAGCCAGAGCCGAGGGGGTTACGCGGTTCGGTGTCTTTTTGGACGCCTGTTTGGACTTTATCTTTTATGCCGGAGTTATTTTCGGTTTTGCTCTGGCGCATCCGGAAGAAAATGCCGTGGCGGCTTGTTTTTTGCTTTTTGGCTTTACGGCTTCGGCCTCGGCAATGTTGGCTTACGGCGTTGTCAGTTATAATCAGAGCAAAAAAGAGCAACCCCTGACAGAATCGCCTTTTTATTTGGGTGGTGCGGCACAAGGATTTGAGACTTTGACGGCATTTGTTTTGTTGTGTATTATGCCGTTTGCCTTTTTGCCGATTGCCATAGCGCTCGGCTGCTGGTGCCTTTTGAAAGCTCTGGTGATTACATCTTCCGCCTACTATAAACTGGTTATTCAACAAAAACGCGGCAAATGAAAAAAATCGTTTTCGCTTTTCTGGCTTGTTTTTTATGCGCGCAAAATGCGGTTGCGCAAGATATCGTCAATGTGACAGCCTATGGCCATACTCACAACAATAATCTTGAAGTACTTCTGCGCTTTAATATCCGGCCCGGGTGGCATATATTTGCTCCATATATCCAAACTTTCGGCACGCCGCTTAAAGTGACATGGAAACTACCGGAAAAGACAACGGTTGCCAAAGAAAAATTCGGTCGGACACAGCATTTTAATCAGGGCGGGCTTGCGTTTGACGGCTATGAAAACAGTGCTTTTTATAAGGCAACATTGCAAAATGCCGGCAAATATGAGTATG
This sequence comes from uncultured Pseudomonadota bacterium, assembly GCA_949295085.1. Classification (GTDB taxonomy): domain Bacteria; phylum Pseudomonadota; class Alphaproteobacteria; order RF32; family CAG-239; genus CAZU01. The sequence continues at coordinate 33,287 of CASFJS010000001.1, read as the reverse complement.
TTACCGCCGATATCAGCTGGCAGGCATGTGCGGATGAATGTATCCCTGAGCGGGTTTCTCTTAAAATTCCGTTTGAAAATACCCCTGGGTTTGCGCAAGCGGCAAAAATTGCGCAGCCGACATTTGAGGACGGATTGGCGGCGGTTGAATGGTTGTTTATCCTGTTTGCAGCATTCGGCGGCGGACTTATTCTTAACCTGATGCCCTGCGTTTTTCCGATATTGAGCCTCAAAATCATGTCATTGGCGCAAGTGCAAACACATACCCGCCGGCAAGAAGCCTTATTTTATACCATCGGGGTGGTGGCCTCGATGACGGCTGTTGCCGTTATTTTACTTGTTTTGCGGCGATTTGATGCTTCAACCGGCTGGGGTTTTCAGCTACAATCGCCGTGGTTTGTCGGTATTATGCTGGCGGTTTTTATATGGCTTACTTTACTGATGTCGGATGTTGTCCGTTTCGGCGGAGGTTTTTTAAACCGGCTTGCCGGTTTAAAGTTTTGCGGGCCACGATTCAATGCTTTTATGACCGGCCTGCTGGCGGTGTTGGTTGCCAGCCCTTGCACGGCGCCTTTTATGGGAGCGGCCGTCGGCTATGCTTTGATGATGCCTGTTTATGCCGGATTTCCGGTATTTTGGGCGCTGGGTGTCGGTTATGCCCTGCCTTTTGCTTTGCTGGCCTTATATCCGCAAGCCTCAGGCAAAATTATGCCCAAACCCGGTATCTGGATGGTGCGACTTAAACGAATTCTCAGTATTCCGCTGATTTTGACCTGTTTGTGGCTGGCATGGATTTTAAGCGCCCAAATAACCGTGTTTCATCAGGAACAAAATTTTGACTGGAAGCCCTATTCCATGGCTCAAGTCGAACAAGCCCTGGAACAAAGACGCCCCGTATTTATAGATTTTACCGCCAAATGGTGCATGACCTGTCTGGTGAATAAAAAGACATCGCTGCAGTCCGAGACAATGGCGGCGCTGGCACAAAGGCAAAACATATTGTTGTTGCGGGCCGATATTACCAGCCATGATCCCGAATCTGCCGCCGCTCTGGCGTCTTACGGCCGCGCCGGTGTGCCGTTGTATGTGTATTACAACGGCAAAGGCGATGATTATGTTATTCTGCCGCAGATTTTGACTCCCGGTATCTTGCAAGAATATTTACGTTAGTCCTCTTTATATCCGTTCAGCCGCGCTTATATCAAAAAAGCTGATATTAGAGGAATAAATAAAATGAAATTATTTAAGCGTAACAATACGGATATCAAAAAAATCATTACGGCCGTATGGGATTTTTGGACCAGCAAAACCGGCGCCTTTTTACTGGCGGTGTCGGCCATTGTCATCGGCTGGTATCAGTTTTACATCAACCGGCCGATTTTGAAATACGAGGCCGAAACAATTTCGTTTATATCCTCGCAAAACCAAAATGACTACAAAGTCAGCGTCAAAGGACAGGAATACAAAGACCTTTATTTGACTCGACTGACACTGCAAAACAAAGGCGCCTCCGCCCTATCCGGCAAAGACGTATCAAAAATCGGACATAATCCCATACGAATCGTGATCCCCGATGATGCCAAAATGGTGCATTATACGCTGGATAAAACCATTACCACGCCGGATATAACCTCCAGCCTGCGCGAAATTGACGGTGATTTGGTTATCGAATTTGATTTTTTAAACTCTGATTATCAAATCGGCGCTTCCATTTTGCATGAAAACCCTAAAGCCACCTTCAAAATCAAAGGCAGCGCGCTCAATGTCAATGCCATTACCAAAGAATGGAGCGACAAACAGATAAAATACTGGACATGGTGGGGAATGGGCGGTTTGTATGTCGTCTTGTTGGCAGCGTATTTGTACAATCACCTGCGGCGAAAGAAAAAAAACACTACTTAGTTTGTGTTTGGGCTTGAGCCAGTACCTGCGCCTGTTCCCAAGAAATTGTTTTGCCTTGCTTGTTGACATTTGCGTCGTTGTTTAGGCAAATCAACGTTCCGTTTTGCTCGGTGATGCCATATTTCTTTATCAATTCATTACGGCATTCTTCGGGAATGTTGCCGAGAAGACTTTTATTAATTGACGATACTTTATATCTTTCCATATCTTTTGAAACATCTTTGATTTTTCGCACTCTAAAAGTGCCATCGTCGTTTTCTATCGGATCACGGCTGCGGGCATTGGGATATTCAAAATACTTGATATGTTTGCTGCCGGCAACATTCGGGCTCAGTATTAAAACAGATGAAATATCGCCGCATGTCCAAACACGTCCTTCAAAACCGCGGCGGTTAATCAGGCCATAACTACGCTTACCGTTGACGCTGCGATAATAAGAAAAGGCTTCACAGACTTTCTCATCCGATTCATTTGCATTAACGGCCGAACAGACTTTTGATTTTTGAAATGCGCTTTCGTCAGTGTTATAGATAAACATACTGACAGCCAGGAGTTGTTCCGATGTTAATTTTCTGGTAATGTGACGAAATTGTGGGTAGACATATTTTTCCATGTGTCTGGCAACGGCTTGTGTCGCTTCGGTTTGGGTAATGGTCATGCCTTTGGTCACCTTGCGGCCGTCGGCCAGACGTCTTGAACCATAACCGATTGTCCATTCACCGGCTTGGCATTTATAAGCTTTTTCGTGATAATCTTCATAGCACGACAACAGGCACAGAAATTCTGATTCTAAGGTTTTGGCCTGCTTATAATTTTGGTAAAAAACTTCGCTGCGCGTGTCGTATTTGGCAAAGAACGCCTCTTTTTCCGCCTGTTCACGAGCTAAAATCTCTTGTCTTTCGATTTTTTCTTGTTTGTTTTGCTTTATAACCGGCGTTACCCGTATTGCCGTAAATATACTCAGCGGGATTAGTGCTTTTAATGCGCCGCGACGAATATAGGGCAAAGCTTTTTCGTTGATAAAACTTTTTGCCTTATTCTCGGCAAAATGAACTTTTTTATCCAAAAGATAATAAGTGACGGCCGGTAAAGCCCCGGTCGCTCCGGTTAAGATTTCTGCTGTTTGTTTGGCAGTAAATTTAAACATTTCGCCAATACCCCGCCCTAATTTTTTGAGTTGATGGCGATGATGTAATGCTTTTATTTTTTCTTTGTGTTCTTTGGTCAGTTTGACTCTGAATGACTGCTGCGGATATTCTCTTGCGGTGCGCGCCGTCTGTTTGATCGTGCCGCGATAACGACGCCGGACTTCCTGCAGCGTTTTACGGATAATTTCTTTGTCCGATAAGCCTTTTTGAACATAGCTTAATTTGGGAAGTATGTAAAAATCTTGGTACTTAATCGGCTCCGGTATTTCCATCGGGTTGTCGGGGTGCGCGGCATTGTACCTGTCATATTTTTTTTGCTTGTCCGGATGAGCAAATAAATCTTCTTCAAAGGTCTCCATATCGCCGTTGTAAGCACTCGGAACCAAGAGGCTTGTGCCGTCAATCCACGGATAATACACCGGCTCTTTGCCGTCTTTTTTATATTCATCTAAAAGATATTGCTCACAATCAAATTTTTGATATTTCATCAACGTCATCCTTAACCCTCTGTATTTATAATAGCATAAAATTAATTTATTGCAAACAAATTATGGACAAAAATGACGAAAATTTTGATTTTGCTGACCAAGTTACCCTAAGGCACTAAAATAATTATTGTCCTATTTTCAATGTGTTACATCGCTTTACCGTCTCAATAAAGCATAAATTCAATCAACTGATTGACTTTTTGTTTTTTAAGTGTATTGTCCAATAAGCTATTGCTGTCGGCATGGTATCTTAAAGGAAACTATGCGGCGTTTGAGTACGTACTTTACAGGCAGGACAAAATACTGTTTACTAACAATTGGAAAAACATAAGGATTGAAAAGATGGAACAACAGGTTATTAAAGAGCTTAAAATCGGTGATATTCTTAAACTGCTGCCACACCGCTACCCTTTTTTGCTGGTTGATAAAGTGCAGATTATCCAAGAGGGTTGCGAAGGTATCGGATTTAAAAACGTTACGATGAACGAACCGCAGTTTACCGGACATTTTCCCGAAAATCCGATTATGCCCGGAGTGTTGATTATGGAAGCCATGGCGCAAACCTGCGGCATTGTCGTGAAATCCTCTACCGGCGGCGATAATTCAGGGGCGGTTTTGTTTATGGGAATTGACGAGGCCAAGTTTCGCAAACCTTTTCTGCCCGGTGACATTATGGAAATGCACGTGGTTAAGGAAAAGGAGTGCCGCGGCGTTTATCGTTTTAAGTGCCGGGCAAGCTGCAACGGTGTTTTGCATGCCGAAGCCATTTTAACCGCCATGATGGGCCGATAATTTATTTTAAGGACACTGCAATGGCCGATAAAACAATTTATCTGGACTTTGAGGAGCCTATTTATAAGCTTGAAAGCAAGATACAGGAGCTAAAGTCCTGCTGTGACGATAAATTGGCAAAAGACTTTAACAAAGAAATTGCCAATTTGGAACGAAAGACCAAGAGGCTTTTGGAAGAAACCTATACCAAACTGACGCCGTGGCAAAAGGTTTGCGTTGCCCGGCACGCCAACCGGCCGCACAGTATTGACTATATTCATGCCCTGATTGACAATTTTATGCCAATGGCCGGTGATAAACTGTTTGGCGATGATGAGGCTATTGTCGGCGGGATGGGCTTTTTTAAGGGGCAATCGGTTATGATTATCGGCCATGAGAAAGGGCACGATTTGGAAAGCCGAATCCGCCACGGTTTCGGCATGGCCAAACCGGAAGGCTATCGCAAAGCCAAACGCCTGATGGAGCTGGCCAACCGCTTCGGGCTGCCGATTATTTCGCTGGTTGATACCGCCGGAGCCTTTCCGGGAATCGAGGGCGAAGAACGCGGCCAGGCCGAAGCTATTGCTTCGTGTATTATGGAGGGGTTTACGCTTAATGTGCCGTATATTGCCGTGGTTATCGGCGAAGGAGGCTCCGGCGGCGCCATTGCCATTGCCTCGGCCAATCGGATTTTGATGCTGGAACACTCCATCTATTCGGTGATTTCGCCGGAGGGTTGTGCCTCTATTCTCTGGCGTGACGGTGCCGCCGTAAAAAAAGCGGCCACGGCTCTGCATTTGACGGCACAGGATTTGTATAAATTCGGTGTGATTGACGAGATTATTACGGAGCCTCTCGGCGGAGCACACCGCTTTAGAGACGAAACCATTGAACGCACCGGCGAGGTTATCTGGAAACATTTGGCCGAGCTAAAGAAAATGACACCGGAAGAATTGGCCAAAGATCGGGAAAATAAATTTTTGACCATGACGCGTTTTGAGTTAAAGTAAGAGGAAAAACAATGAATTGGCTGCTTGATTACGTGCGTCCGAAACTTTCGGTCGCCAAAACCGAAAAAGATGTGCCGGATAATTTGTGGGACAAATGTCCGCAGTGCGATGCCATGGTTTACGGACAGGAATTGGCCAAAAATCTCTATGTTTGCCCGCATTGCGGCTATCATCTGTATTTGCGCCCGCGCAAAAGATTAAACATGTTGTTTGATAACAGCGAATACACCTATCTGGAAACACCGCAGGTTAAAGAAGACCCGCTTAATTTCAGGGATACAAAAGATTACCGTACGAAATTGAAATCGGCACGTGAAAAAACCAAGTTTGACGAGGCCTTTGTGGCTGCCTACGGCAAGATGGGCGGGCACGGTGTGGTTATCGGCGTGATGAATTTTAACTTTATCGGCGGCTCGATGGGAATTGCCGTCGGTGAAGGGATTGTTCAGGCGGCACAATTTGCCGTCAAACATCACATGCCGTTGATTTTGGTTACCGCTTCCGGCGGCGCCAGAATGCAGGAAGGTATACTATCGCTCATGCAGATGGCGCGGACGACGCTGGCTATCAAACTTTTAAAGGATCAGCGTCTGCCTTACATTGCCGTGTTGACCAATCCGACAACCGGCGGTGTTTCGGCCTCGTTTGCCATGCTCGGCGACGTCACCGTTGCCGAACCCGATGCTTTGATTGCCTTTGCCGGCGCACGCGTTATCAAAGAAACCATCAAAGCCGATTTGCCGGCCGGTTTTCAGAAAGCCGAATATTTGAAAAAGCACGGCATGGTTGATATGATTGTCAACCGTAAAGAGCTGCGTGAAAAACTTATTTGTTTACTTAACTTGCTCGGTAACACCTTTGTAAAAGGAGAATAATATGAAAGAGCTTAAACTTCTGGACTTGTGTGGCAAGACGGTGTTTCCGCTGTTTGAGGGCGGGCGCGGCGTTAATGTCAGCAATGGCCATACGGCAGGCGCCTGGGCCAAAGAAAACTGTATTGGGACATTTTCGGCCGTCTTTCCGGATATTCGAAATAAAAACGGCGATTTGCAACAAGAGACGATTACCGCGACATCAAGAATTGACAGACACAACCAGATGATGGAGCAAGCGGTTGAAGGCTGTGTCAGTCAGGCGCAAATTGCTCATGAGATATCCGGCGGTAACGGCTTGATTAATATGAATGTTTTATGGGAACTGGCCGACAGCCAGTACCTGATTAAAAACGTGCTGGAACGTGCCAAAGGTCTTATTAACGGGGTGGTGTCCGGTGCCGGATTGCCGATTAAGCTTGCGGAACTGACGTCACAATTCAAGGTGTTTTATTATCCGATTGTTTCGTCGGGGCGGGCATTGCAAATTTTGATTAAGCGCGGCTATGACAAATATAAGGAATATATGGGCGGCGTGATTTATGAAGATCCGTGGTTTGCCGGCGGGCATTGCGGCTTTTCCAACACCGATGAAGTCAGCAAACCGCGCAGCCCCTACGAAAAAGTGGTGGAACTGCGCAAGGTTTTGCGCGCCAACGGGCTGGATAATGTGCCGATTATTATTGCCGGCGGTGTGTGGTCGCTTGAGGACTGGCAGGATTATATTGATAATCCGGAAATCGGCAAAGTCGGTTTTCAATTTGGTACCCGACCGATGTTAACCAAAGAAAGCCCTATCAGTCAGGCCTGGAAAAAACTGATGCTGCATCTTAATTTGGATGATGTGGTGATTCAAGACTTCAGCCCGACGGGATTTTTATCTTCGGCGATTAAAAATTCTTTTTTGATGAAGCTGTTTGAGCGTAAAAACAGTGAAATTCCTTTCAGCAAAGAACAAACGGAGGAATTTTCGGAACCGATTGTTTACTCTAAAAACACAACCTATTATATCCGCAAAGAAGATCTGCCGGTTGCGGATGAGCAGGCTAAAAAAGGCAAAACCTGCCTGTCCATAACGCCTGACAACACCCTGATATTCCTGACGAAAGATGAAAAAGCACAGGATATGGAGGATATCAGGGACTGCTGCGGCTGTTTGTCGGCCTGTAAGTTTTCAAGCTGGTCAAGCCACACCGGCACGACCGGCAAGCGTCCCGATCTCAGGTCTTTTTGTATCCGCAAATCTTTAATCGAAATCGGACATCAAAACGGCAATATTCTTGATAATATTTTATTCTCGGGTAAAAACGCTTTCAAATTCAAAACCGATCCGTTGTTTAACCGCGGCAACTGGCCATCAATCAAAGAGTTGATTGAAACCATCAAGAGCGGCAAATAATTCTGACGGATGACATTTTACTTAAGGAGAACTTTCGTGAAAGAAGCTATGAAAAACAAAAAAGGTATTATTCTCGGACTGGCCAACGACCACTCCATTGCTTGGGGTATAGCCAAAGCTCTGCATGAGCAAGGCGCCGAAATGGCTTTTACCTATCAAGGAGAGGCCCTGGAAAAACGCGTGCGTACGCTGGCCGAAAGTCTCGGTTCTGATATTATCCTGCCTTGCAATGTCACCGACGCGGCAACGCTTGATAACCTGTTTGCCGAAATTGAAAAACGCTGGGGCAAGATTGATTTTGTGGTACACGCCATTGCTTTCTCGGATAAAAATGAGCTTAAGGGGCGGTATTGCGACACCTCGCTTGCCAACTTTTTGAACTCGATGCACATTTCCTGCTATTCGTTTACGGATATTTGTGCCCGCGCAGCCAAGATTGCCAACGACGGCGCCAGCTTTGTCACCTTGTCTTATCTGGGGGCGGAAAGAGTTATTCCGAACTACAACGTGATGGGCGTGGCCAAAGCGGCTTTGGAGGCTTCGGTGATGTATCTGGCTCGTGATTTGGGCGAGCAAAATATCCGCGTCAATGCGATTTCGGCCGGACCGATCCGTACTTTGGCTGCGGCCGGTATTGGTGATTTTCGCAATATTCTGGGCTGGAACAAGGCTAATTCGCTGCTGGGGCGCAACATGAGCATTGATGATATCGGCAATTCGGCGGTTTATCTGTTGAGCGATATGTCAAGCGGCGTTACCGGCGAGGTTCTGCATGTGGACGGCGGTTATAATAAACAAGGGATGTGCAATATCAACAAAGCTCAGGAGGTTTCCGAGCTTTTGGCTGAGTTTGCCAAGATGAAGGAATAAAACCGATGGCACAAGAAGAAGATATTGCCTGTATTGAGAGCATTGCCAAAATTGTCAGCGATTTGAATTTGGAATCGGTTGACTATAACAAAGACGGCCTGCATATTATCGTGACCAACAGAGCAAAAGAAATTGTTACTGCTGTCCCGGCTGCCGCCCCTGTTCCTGCTCCTCTGCCGGCGGCGCCGATGCCGACTGCTCCGGCGGAAGCTCCTGCTCCGACAGCAGCGACAGCGCCGAAAGGTGATGTGGTCAAATCACCGATGGTCGGCGTCTTGTATCTCTCGGCCAGCCCGAATGATCCGGAGTATGTCAAGGTCGGTGACACGGTGCGCGAAGGCGATGTGTTGTGTCTGATTGAGGCAATGAAAACCTTTAACCAGATTAAGGCTCCCAAAGGCGGCATTATTCGGGAGATTTTGGTCGCCTCCGGTTCGGCGGTTGAGTTTGACGAGCCTTTATTTGTTATTGAGTAACAGAGAAATAAAAAGCTATGTTTGAAAAAGTACTGATTGCCAATCGCGGTGAAGTGGCCCTGAGGATCAATCGTGCCTGTCATGAAATGGGTATTAAGACCGTAGCGGTGCATTCGACAGCGGACAAAGACGCCATGCATGTCCGGTTGGCTGACGAGGCTGTCTGTATCGGCGGACCGCAGTCCAAAGATTCTTACCTTAACAAAACGGCGATTATTTCGGCGGCTATTGTGACCGGTGCTGATGCCATTCATCCGGGCTATGGTTTTTTGTCGGAAAACGCCGATTTTGCAGAAATGGTGATTAAACACGGATTGACTTTTATCGGCCCGACGCCCGAACAAATGCGACTGATGGGCGACAAAATTGCCTCTAAAAAAGTCGCCATTGAAGCCGGTTTGCCGGTTACCAAAGGTTCGCCGGCGTTGGACACGGTGGAAGACGCCAAAAAATGGGCCAGAGAGATCGGCTATCCGGTTATCATCAAGGCCAAAGACGGCGGCGGCGGAAAAGGAATGAAGACCGCGTTTAATGAAGAAGAAGTCGAAACCGCTTTCACCATGGCTAAAGCCGAGGCTAAAGCCTCTTTTACCAGCGATGTGGTGTTTATGGAAAAATACCTGCAAAAACCGCGGCATATCGAGATTCAGATTCTGGCTGATATGCACGGCAATGTGGTGCATTTGGGCGAGCGCGACTGTTCTATCCAACGCAAACATCAAAAGCTGATAGAAGAAACGCCCTCACCGGCTCTTAACCAGGAAAAACGCGACGAAATTTGCAAAATTGTTTGCGCGGCGATTAAGAAAATCGGTTATTATGGCGCCGGCACGCTGGAATTTTTGTTCGAAGACGGCGAGTTTTACTTTTTGGAGATGAATACCCGTCTGCAGGTTGAGCACCCGATTACCGAAGCGGTAACCGATATTGACATCGTGCGTGAGCAAATACGCATTGCCAACGGTGCCAAACTCGGCTACACGCAAGATGACGTGCATTTTCACGGCGCAGCCATTGAATGCCGGATTAATGCCGAAGATCCGTTTACTTTTGCGCCCTGCCCCGGAACAATTGCCGAATGGCATGTGCCGGGCGGATTGGGCGTCAGAGTGGATTCGGAGGCTTATTCGGGGTATCGGATACCGCCTTTTTATGACAGCATGATTGCCAAGCTGATTGTCCGCGGTACGACCCGCAGCGGCGCTTTACTGCGGCTTAAACGGGCTTTGCGCGAATTTGTTATCGGCGGTGTCACCACCACCCTGCCGTTGCATGAAGAAATCGTTTCGACGCCGGAGTTTGTTGACGGTCTTTACAACATTCACTGGCTGGAAAAATTTTTGGAGAAAAGAAGTAATAATGACAACAAGTAGTTTGCCTATGATTACCGGTATCGGCTATGCCGTACCAAACAAGGTTGTTACCAACGATGACCTGACGCATTTGTATGAAACATCGGACGAATGGATTTATACGCGCACCGGAATTAGAGAACGCCGCGTTTTTGCCAGCGATGACGAGGCTTTTGATTTGCTGCGCCAGGCTGCGGAACAGGCGGTGAAGAACGCCGGAATTGATGTCGAGACGCTGGATTTGATTGTGGCAGCGACCTCTATGCCGGTACAATTTATGCCGTCGACATCCTGTATGGTGCAGCACCTGCTCGGTATTAAGAAAAATGTGCCGGCATTTGATATTTCGGTCGCCTGTTCCGGTTTTGTTTACGGGCTGGATATTGCCTCGGCTTATATCAAATCGGGCATGGCTCAAAATGTTTTGCTGGTGACGATTGACAACTGTTCGCGCTATGTTGACTGGGCCGACAGACGAACTTCGATTTTGTTTGGTGACGGTATCGGCGCAGCGGTTATTTCGGCCGGAGCGGAAAATGATGTTCCGGTTATCAATATCAAGGCGGACGGACATGTCGGCGATTATATAACCATGCCGGCGGCCAAAGGAAACTGCCCGTTTGTTGACCAGACGCCGACACAACAAATTTGTACGATGAAAGGTCAGGATGTTTACAAATTTGTGGCCAATGTTATTCCGGCGTATATTACCGATGATATTTTGGCGCAAAACGGCTTTGCTGCGGAAGATATTGACTATCTTATTTTGCATCAGGCCAACCAACGAATTATCAAAGCCGTGCAGGAGCGTTTGGGTTATGATGACAGCAAGGTCATTTCCAATATTGAGCGGCTGGGCAATACGTCGGCTTCGTCAATTTTGATTGCCTTGGGCGAAGCGATTAAAGACGGCAAGATTAAAACACCGGCAAAAGCGGTTATTTGCGGGTTTGGCGCCGGTATGTGCTGGGGCGGCGGGGTTATTAACCTGCGGCCGGGGATTTTTAAAACCGAAAATATTTTTCAAAAATAGAAAGGACAGACAATGAAAAGAGTAGTTGTTACGGGACTTGGAGCATTAACACCTTTCGGAATGGGCGTTGATTTGTCTTGGAATTCAGTTGTTGCCGGCAAATCGGCCATCCGCAATATTACCAAATTTGATACCGAAAATTTCAGCGTCAAAGTGGCCGGTGAAGTCATTAAGGGCAGCGAACCGGGGCAGTTTAACGCTGATGAATATATGGATCCGAAAGAACAACGGCGGGTTGATGATTTTATCCTGTTTGGCATTGCGGCGGCGGAAGAAGCCATTAAAGACGCCGGTTGGACGCCGGAAGACGCCAAAGAAAAAGCACGCACCGGCGTGATGATCGGCTCGGGCATCGGCGGATTAAAGACCATTGACGACAATGCCAAAATTTTGGCGGCATCGGGGCCTCGACGTATCAGTCCGTTTTTTATTCCGGCAACGATTATCAATATGATTTCCGGTCATGTTTCGATGGCGCACGGCTTTACCGGGCCGAATCTGGCCTGTGTGACCGCCTGTGCAACCGGTTCACATGCTATTGCCCACGCTTATCAGAGTATTATTCTGGATGATGCCGATGTGATGGTTGTCGGCGGTGCGGAATCGGCTGTCTGCGCGCTGAGTATTGCCGGATTCATGCAGGCGAAAGCTTTATCACACAGCTATAACGATACGCCGGAGAAAGCTTCGCGTCCGTGGGACAAAGGGCATGACGGTTTTGTGATGGGCGAAGGTGCCGGTGTGGTGGTTTTGGAAGAATATGAGCACGCCAAAGCACGCGGCGCCAAGATTTATGCCGAACTTATCGGTTACGGGACGTCCGGTGATGCCTACCATATCACCTCGCCGGCTCCGGACGGCAGCGGCGCCAAAAAGGCGATGAGCGAAGCGCTGCGCAAAGCCGGTATCAAACCGCAAGAAGTGACATATATCAACGCGCACGGCACATCGACAATGATTGGTGACGCGATGGAAGCCAGAGCCGTTAAAGAATTGTTTGTCAACTGTCCGGATTTGAAGATGTCGTCAACCAAATCGGCCATCGGCCATCTGCTGGGTGCGGCCGGTGCGGTTGAAGCGGTATTCTGTGTTAAAGCGATTGAGACCGGCATATTGCCGCCGACGCTTAATCTTGAAGACCCGATTGACGAGGTTGAGGGTATGGATTTGGTACCGCATAAAGCGCGCCCGTGTGATGTTAAAGTCGCGATGTCCAATTCATTTGGCTTTGGCGGCACCAATGCTTCGTTGATTTTTAAGAAAATTTAAGGAGCTGCTTTATGGAAGTTATATCCAATGTTTTGGTCTTTCCCGGCCAGGGGTCGCAAAAAATCGGCATGGGCAAAGATTTGTATGAAAACTTTGCCATTGCCAAAGATGTATTTGAGCGAATTGATAATGCCTTAAATTTCAAGCTGAGTTCGCTGATGTTTGACGGCGACGCGGAAGAGCTCAACAAGACCGCTCATGCCCAACCGGCGATTATGGCGGTGTCGATGGCTTATTTTGAAGTTTTGAAAAGCCTCGGTCTGATAAACCTCGAAGAAGTTAAATTTATGGCCGGACATTCGCTCGGTGAGTATTCGGCGCTATGTGCGGCGGGGTGTCTGTCGATTGAAGATACGGCGGTTTTATTGAAAGCGCGCGGCGCTTATATGATGCAGGCGTGTCTTGACAATCCGGGAAGCATGGCGGCAATTATCGGCCTGAATTATACTCAGGTCAAGACCATTGCCGATGAGGTCGGGTGCTCTATCGGCAACTCCAACTCGCCGGCGCAGATTGTTTTAAGCGGCAGCACGGCAACGGTTGAAAAAGGCTGTGAATTGGCCAAAGAACAAGGTGCCAAACGCGCGATTATGTTGCAGGTTTCGGGGGCTTTTCACTCGCCTTTGATGCAGAGCGCGGCGGATAAGATGGCCGAAGTTATCGCGCAGACCCGTTTTGCCGAACCGACGGTTAAAGTCATCAGCAATTTGTCGGCGCTGCCTTATGAAAACACTGCCGAGATTAAAGATCTGCTGGTCAAACAGATTACCAATACCGTCAAATGGCAGGAAAGCGTTGTTTATATGGCCGATAACGGCGCAACTAAGTTTATCGAGACCGGTTTTGGTAATGTTTTGAGCGGGCTGGTTAAAAAGATATTGCCGGAGGCGGAAACGGTTTTGGCCGAAGATTTGTTGAAATCTTATGCCGAGGCTATTTAACCAAAATTACGGAGAAAGCCATATGCTTGATTTTCATGGCAAAACAGTGTTAATTACCGGCGCGACCGGCGGTATCGGCCGCGGTATTTGCAAACTCTTTCAGCAACAAGGTGCCGAGCTGGCAATTGTCGGCCGCAACGCCGAAAAATTGGATGCCTTTCGCCAAAGCGAACTGCCAGATGGCAAAGTGCGGATTTACGCCTTTGATTTGAGCGATGAAAACAATATTGCCAGGTTGGTGGCCGAGGTTGAGAAAGACTGCGGTAAAATCGATGTTCTGATTAATAACGCCGGTATCACCAAAGACAATTTGTCGCTCAAGATTTCAAGCGAGGCCTGGCATCAGGTTCTGGATACCAACCTGACCTCGAGTTTTTTGTTGTCCAAGGCTGTTTTGCCTTGTATGCTCAAACATCGTTTCGGGCGGATTATCAATATGACCTCGGTGGTCGGCGTGGTCGGTAATGCCGGACAGAGTAATTATGCCGCCAGCAAAGCCGGACTTATCGGAATGTCAAAATCCATGGCGCTGGAGGTTGCTTCGCGCGGGATTACCATTAACTGCCTGGCTCCGGGGTTTATCAAAACGCCGATGACCGATGTTTTGCCCGATAAAGCCAAAGAAAAAGTTTTGGAAAATATACCGATGGCGTATATGGGCACACCGGAAGATGTGGCTCATGCGGCACTGTTTTTGGCCAGCGACGAGGCCGGCTATATCACCGGACAGACTATTCACGTCAACGGCGGTATGGTAATGGTTTAAGCTTAAGGATTTTAAGAAATGGGCAACCTTTATCTTAATAAACCGCAGTTTGAAGCCGAGTTAAACCGCTGTTTGAATTGTGCGGCCAAACCGTGTATGAGCGCTTGTCCGGTCAACTGCTCGCCACAGGAGTTTATTCAACACGCTAAAAAGGGCGAATTCAAAGAGGCTGTGGCCTCAATCGTCAAAAACAACCCGATGGGACATACCTGCGGGCTGATTTGTCCGGATACGTTTTGTATGAAAGCCTGTGTGCGCGGACGAATTGATTTTCCGATTAATATTCCGCTGGTGCAAGCTACCTTGATTCATAAATATCGCGAAGATATGACCGACACCGCCAAAGAACCGGACAACGGCAAAAAAATCGCCATTGTCGGCGCCGGACCGGCCGGAATGGCAGCGGCCTGGGTTTTGGTCAAGCTGGGATACGGCGTTAAATTGTTTGAAAAAAGTGATAAAGTCGGCGGCGCATTGAACTTGATTCCCGACTATCGCCTGCCTTATGAAGTGATTGAAGACGACTGGAACTATATTAAACGAATCGGCAATGCCGAAATTGAATTTAACAAACGGGTAGATAATCCGCCGGAGCTGTTGTCGCAAGGGTTTGACGGTGTGATTATGGCAATCGGCGAGCAAAACGGCATTGATCTCGGCGTTGAGGGAGAAGAAAACGTTGTGCCCTATGCCGAATATCTGCAGCGGCCGCAGGACTTTGCCGGCGCCAAAAGAGTCGGCATTATCGGCGGCGGCAATGTGGCGGCTGATTGTGCGGTTACGGCCAGGAATCAAGGGGCGGACAGTGTTTCGGTGTTTGTGCGGCGCAAGATTTTTGATATGAAGGTGACGCGTAAGGAAATGGAAGAACTGATTGACCGGCAGATTGATCTGGTCACCACAACGCGTGTTTGCAAAGTGGTTAAAAGCGGCGACAAACTTGATGCCTACACCTGCTCCACCCGACCGGGGGAGCGCGGTTATGAGGATATTGAAGATTCCGTTATCCGGCGCGAAGGTTTTGACTTGATTATCAAAGCTATCGGCAGCCGCGCGGAAAAACCGGTTGAACACGCCCATATCATTTATGCCGGCGACTGCAAAACCGGCGGTTCGACCATTGTGGAAGCCGTTGCATCAGGGCTTGATTCGGCCAGACTGTTGCACGGCAAAATTTCGGAGGAGAAAAACGCATGAAAAAAATACTAGGCTCTTTAATGGTGATAACCCTGTTGGCGGCCTGCGCCACGGATCCTTATACCGGCGAAACGAAAGTGGCCAAAACGGCCTGGGGAACGGGTATCGGCGCGGCTTTGGGCGCGGGTATCGGCGCTTTGGCCGGCGGTGAAAAAGGCGCGCTTATCGGCGCCGGTATCGGTGCGGCCGGCGGCGCGGCAGCCGGCGGCTATATGGATTATCAGGCTGCCAAGCTGCGGCAGGAGCTGGTCGGAACCGGTGTGCAGGTTAAGGAACTTGACGGCCGGATTTATCTGATTATGCCCGGCAACATCACTTTTAACACCAACGAGGCCTATATCAAGTCTTCTTTCCAGCCGGTTGTGGTTTCGATTGCCAAGGTTTTGAAAGAATATGACAAAACGCTGGTTCAGGTTAACGGCTACACCGATAATACGGGCTCTGCCGCCATCAATAATCCGTTATCGCAGCGCCGCGCCAATGCCGTTGCCGATTTCTTAAAACTGCAAGGCGTGGCGGCCGGACGGATTATTGCCACCGGATACGGCTCGGCCAACCCGATTGCCTCTAACGCGACGGCGGCCGGACGCGAACAAAACCGCCGGGTGGAAATTGTGCTGATTAATCAGCAATAATCTTTGATTTGCTTTGATTTTAAGAGGTTTCGCGAAACGAGACCTCTTTTTTTGACAAAAAAAATAAATTTTGTCATTTTTATGATTGACCACCCCGGCAAAATGTGATATGTTGTTGCCATTGATAAAAATTATTAACAAATTAAAAAAACAAGGATTATGGCAAAAGAAAACACCATCAGCATCAACAGCAGCACTTCTATCCACATCTCGGAAAAGGGATTTTTTTCGGCCGCAGAACTGCGCGCTATCCGCCCTCTTATGGTTCCGGAGTTGCCAAAGGGAAGTTTTTACCTCGGGCGCGAGCAAACTCCTTACCTGAGGAAATTTATCCTGGCGGCGCGGGCGCATGGCTACAGCCACGAGGACATGATGAAAGCGTGGGCGACCATGCTTAACAATAAGTCAAACCTCCGGGGAGGGGTTGAGGGCGAAAGGCTGAACCTCGGTGAGGCCGTGACGTTCCTGTTCGACAGGCTCGGCTACTACGGCGCAAAATTGCACTATTGCGCCTACACCGAGTACTCCGCAAGGCCGGAGAAATACGCTGATTAAATGAAATTTCGGTCCGCCGGGAACATTAAAGTTCCCCGCGGGCTTTTTTGTGCTCGTTTTTGGTAAAAAAAATACCAAATATTTTTTGTTGACCAAATGGACAAAAGATTATATTCTGGAGTCGTTTTCACTATAACATAGAAATTATTAACCCCCAAAAATAAAAAGTATGAAACTGACAAGAAAAAGGCTTTTTAAAGCCGAACAGATCAAAGCCATCCGCCCGACGGAAGCGCCCGAATTAACAGGTGATGCCTTATTACCAGAGCAAGTGCCCTATCTTAAGGAATTTATCCGTACGGCCTTGAAAATTTCAAGCCACGAGAACCGTCTTATAGCCTGGAATCAGATGCTTAACAACAAGCTAAACGGCATAAGCTTCGAGAACAAGAAAGAACTCGGGTTATCGGAGGGACTGACGGTTTTGTTCCAACTGCTGACCTATTCCGATGCCGAAAGACATTATAAGGCATTTGAGGAATTCAGCCTTAATACACCACAACACTACAATGTTATGTAGTGTGGTCAGGAAGCAGAAATTTAGCCTGCCGGGAACTTTTTAAGGTTCTCCGCGGGCTTTTTTGCGCTTGTTTCTGAGATGTAAGTGCTTACGGCGACGTCATTTTTTTGTTGACCGACGAAAAAAAAGCCTATATTCTCAAACTACAACATTTACAATATACAGAATTATTAACATTAAAAATAATTATTATGACCGCTATAGAAAAAATCAGAATTAAAATTACGGCCTTAACAGATTATGTTAAACGCCGTAAGTCGCTTGTCGACGTCATAATCAACGCCCTGGAAAACAACGACTGTCTGTTGTTTGAAACCGTTTTTTCGCACGTTGACAAAAACAACGTTATCTTCGCCGTACAAAATTTGTGGGATAATGCCTCGGCTGCGGCAAACGAAAATATCCTCCAAGTTCACAAAAAAATAAAGTTTGTGCTGGACGGAATCCGCCACTGTCAGGACTACCTGCGCGCCGAACTTTCTTTCAGAGATCGCCGAAGTCTCCGACGGCAGCTGTCGCAACTTGAACATGAAAATGTTTTGCTTTGCGATGTTATCGCCCTCCACCTTTTTAAGCACCCGAGAGACGCCGAACGTGTCCATACCGCGCTTATGAAAAAGCTGGATCGGCTCTTGATAACGCAGGATATGCTGTCTAACGGTTGAAGAACACTTTGAAAAGATGCTTTTTTTTACCTCCGGTAAAGGAAGCGTCTTTTTTTTTAATCAGATAACATCGGGCGGAACCTCCACGCCCTCTTGGCGCAAGGCCTGGATAAAATCAGCCAGATACATACGTTCGTTGTAATGCAGATAGCCGCCGACAAGACAAATTTTGACCGCCTCCTGCAACAGGCGCAGAGCTTGGGACGGCTTTTTTGACTTAAGACGGTTCAAGGTGTTGTAAAAATCATCATCCGCCGGTTGCAGTCCGGCCAGATACCGGCTCAAATAGCGCTCGCTCAGATTTTTGGCCGCGGCGACGCTGCTTTGAATATAGTCAAAAATAATCTTTTGCTTAATCGGGTTTTTATCGTTCCAAACTTTGGACATAAACAGGAGCAGTATAACATCATCTTTAACCGGCGATAAAATATCTGCGGTTCCCGTTTTTGACACCTGCACCGGCTCGACAGCTGCCGCAGCGGCAAAATCGGCAGCAAATTTGTTGATGTCCTTATAGCTTATGCCGCGGCTCATATCCGATATGTCACGAACAAAGGCGGCATCAAAGACAAAAGCCTTTTGCAAACGATAAATATAGATATCAAGAAAAAAGTTACGGTCTTTTTGCCAAATGTTGCGAATGGCGGCTTTTTCAGGATAGACCCGGCCGTTTTTGACCAGATTAACCTGCATATTATAAAATTTGTCCGTCGGATACATCGGATTATGCCTCCAAAAAACGATTTTATTTTATCTTATTTTACGGCAAAAGTAAATTTTTTTATGCAAAGCCTTGCTCAGACTGCTAAAGCGGCGATTCGGTCTATGTATTGTCTGATTGTGGCAATGCGCACGGCGTAAGATGACAAATCTTTTTCAATAAACAGGCGCTGATCCGGACGGACTTTGATGGTGCCGAAAGACGAGGCTATCAGCTCTATCAGCTTTTCCGGACGGGCAAAGACATTGCCCCTAAATCCTATCAAAACCCCTTTGGCGCCGGCGTCAATCCGGTCGATTCCGGCCAGGCGGCAGGCAATTTTGATTTCCACCGTGGTGAGCAGGTTTTCAACCTCCGGCGGTAACGGGCCAAAACGGTCTATCAGCTCCGCTTTCATATCGGCCAGAGCATCTTTGTCCTTAATATCGCCGATACGCTTATAAAGCCCCAAGCGAATGCCCAAATCGCGCACGTAGACCTCGGGTATCATAATCGGGATACCGGTTGAAATCTGTGGCGCCCAGTCTTCAATCTGCTTGCGCTGCTCATCGGCCATAACGCCGGAACGCAGGCGGAGAATCTCTTCTTCCAGCATATGCTGATAAAGCGAAATGCCGACGTCTTTAATATGGCCGGACTGCTCCTCGCCCAAAACATTGCCGGCGCCGCGGATGTCCATATCATGACTGGCCAGCGAAAAACCGGCGCCCAGCGTATCCAGCGCCTGCAAAATGCTCAGGCGTCGCTCGGCCACCGGATTAAGTTTGCGGTGCGGCGGAATGGTGAAATAAGCATAGCCCCTGACTTTGCCGCGCCCTATTCTGCCCTTGAGCTGATAGAGCTGTGCCAGACCGAACATATCAGCACGATAGACAATCATCGTGTTAACCCGCGGCATATCAATGCCGGATTCGATAATCGTGGTGGACAACAACATATCGGCCTTGCCGTCGGCAAAGTCGTTCATAACGTCTTCAAGCTGTTTGGGCGGCATCTGGCCGTGAGCCACCAGAATTTTGATATCCGGCAACAGCGCGCGCAGCCCTTTTTCAACCTCGCGGATATCGGAAACCCGCGGACAGACAAAGAAACTCTGGCCGCCGCGGTATTTTTCGCGGTAGACGGCCTCTTTAATCATCACTTTGTCAAACGGCATAACAAATGACCGCGCGGCCAGGCGGTCAACCGGCGGCGTGGCAATGACGCTTAAACTCTTGACGCCGGTTAACGACAGTTGCAACGTGCGCGGTATCGGCGTGGCGGTTAGGGTCAGGACATGGACATCGGACTTAATCTGCTTTAGTTTTTCCTTATGAGCGACGCCAAAATGCTGCTCCTCGTCGATAATCAACAGGCCGAGGTTGCAAAACTCAATCTTTTCTGACAACAGCGCGTGGGTGCCGATAACGATTTCAACCGAGCCTTCTTTAAGTCCCTGCTTGGTCTCGCGCGCCTCTTTGGGTGTTACCAGACGCGAAAGCATTTTAACCCGTATCGGAAAACCCTCCAGACGGGCTTTGAAGTTTTGATAATGCTGGCGCGCCAAAAGCGTGGTCGGCACCACAACCGCCACCTGAGCACCGGACGCCGCCACGGCAAAAGCAGCGCGCAACGCAACTTCGGTCTTGCCGAAACCGACGTCGCCGCAAACCAGCCTGTCCATCGGAATTGCGGCGTTCAAATCCGCCATAACGTCGGCAATGGCGTTGAGCTGGTCATCGGTTTCGTTATAAGGAAAACGGGCGCAAAAATCATCAAACATTCCCTGCGGCGGGGCGTAGCAATCGGCCTTTTTAAGATGGCGTTCGGCGGCAATTTTAATCAGTTTTTCGGCAATATCGCGGATTTTGGCCTTGACTTTGGCCTTTTTGGCCGACCAGGCGGCGCCGCCCAGCGTGTCGAGC
The DNA here is from genome assembly GCA_949295085.1 of uncultured Pseudomonadota bacterium. GTDB lineage: Bacteria > Pseudomonadota > Alphaproteobacteria > RF32 > CAG-239 > CAZU01. The sequence goes on along the minus strand of CASFJS010000001.1, from coordinate 12,794 downwards.
TCAATATTTTCGTCATCAAGGCCGTAGCGCGACAAAACATCAATGTTTTCAACCGGCACAAAAAGCTTGGCATCGTTGGCATAAACAATCTTCAGACAATCATGCGGCGCGCCGCCGGCGGTGATGTTCTCCAGCCCCATAAAACGGCCGATACCGTGGTCGATATGCACCACCAGCTCGCCGACTTGCAGGGAGCCGACATCGGCAATAAAATCCTTGGAAGAATATTTCTTTTGCTTGCGGCGGTGCTGTTTTTCGCCCAAGATATCCTGCTCGGCAATCAGGCACAGGCCGTCGCCCTTAAAGCCGTGTTCCAAAGGCATAACAACCATCACAACCTTGTCTTTGGCCTTATCCAAGGCTTCGTTCCAGCTTTCGGCAAACGTGAGGTCGGGAATCTCGTATTCGTTCATCAGCGAAAACAGACGCTCGCGGCTGCCCTCGGAATAGCAGGCAATAATGCGCTTTAACTTTTTGTTTTCGCTCAAATAATTTTTGAGTTCGACATAGACCTCGCCGGCGGTAATGTTTTTGGCAGAGGCAAAATCGCGCACCGGCAAAATCTGGCAATCAACAACATTTTCAGATGACGGAATACTTAAAAAAGTTAGTGTAACAGATTGTTTTTGCTTTAGTATATTTTCAAATTCTTTATCTGTCAGATAGAGGAGTTCCGGCTTAACCGGACGATAGGCTTCCTCGCCGGCGGCCGATTTTATCCTGAGTGCCTCAAGGCGGGCATGATAATAATCGGCAATGCTGTCGGCCTTGGCTGCAGCGGCATCGGCAACCTTGTCCGAAGTAATAATACCGGCAGACGGCAGGTAGTCAAACAACGTCGGCAGCGGGTCTTCATAAAAAAACGGCAGCCAGTTTTCCAGCCCGATGTATTTGCGGCCGGCGGAAACGGCCTCGTAAATCTCGTCGCCGTTAAAATCAGCCCCGAAAGCCTCGCGGTATTTGGAGCGGAAAGTCTTAACAGTGTTGGCGTCCAGTACAACCTCGCTCATCACCTTAAACTGATAGGACTTCAGCTCGCCGGTGGTGCGCTGGCTCATGGCGTCAAACGTGCGGATACGCTCAACCTCGTCATCAAACAAATCAATACGCAGCGGCTCGTCGGTGCCGACCGGAAAAATATCAATGATATCGCCGCGGACGGCGTATTCGCCGGGCTCGTAGACCTGAGCGACGCGGTTGTAGCCGTTGATTGTCGCGTAATGCAAAAAATCATCAAAATTCAATTTACTACCAACAGAAACTTCATGCAAAGAATTAAGAAAAATCTTCTTTGGCGGCAGTTTTTGCAGCACCGCGCCGACCGAAGTCACGACAATGCGCGGATGCTCGGGCGATGGCGCCTGCGCCAAAGCTGACAGGCAGTCAATCCGCTGTGCAATGATTGATGAATTGGGCGAAACACGGTCATACGGCACGGTATCCCACGCCGGAAAACGCAACACCTGCAGCTTGGGGAACATATACTCAATCAACGCGACCGTATTGGCCAGTTCGACACCGTCGGCGGCAATGTAAACCACGCCCTCCGGCGAATTGAGCGCAAAGTTGCCCGCCAGCAGGGCATCATAGCCCTTGGCGACGGAAGAAAAAGTAGCCCCTTTAAAACGCGCAATATTGTCCTGCATTACTTGTTTCTTATTGTTTACTTGACGCCGAAAAATATATACAATAGCCCTTGGTTATGCAAGTTTTATTTCACGAAAGGCCACGGTTTTATGCGTCCAGAGATTTTGTTTCCCCTGTTTGCCGAGATTTCAACGCTTAAAGGTATCGGCAGCAAGACCGTCAAACTGCTGCAAAACCTTTTGAGCGGCAGCAAAATTGTTGATCTGGCGTTTCATCTGCCGGCCGGAATTATTGACCGATCCTACCGGCCGCGGCTTAAAGACGCCGTACTGGGGCGTATTTGCACGCTGCGGGTTAAGGTTATTGAACATATTGCGCCAAAGACACGGCAGCAGCCTTATCGGGTTTTGGTCAGCGACGGCAGCGGCGAGATGACGCTGATTTTCTTTAAGGTTTATGCCGACTCGATTGCCAAAAACCTGCCCGTCGGCGCGGTGCGGATTGTCAGCGGTAAGATTGAAAGCTTTAACGGTATGCTGCAGATGGCGCACCCGGACTATATCGTGCCTGAGGCCGACAGTGATAAAATTCCGGCGTTTGAACCGGTTTATCCGCTGACGGCCGGCATCAGCAACAAGATGCTCAACAAATATGCCGAACAGGCGCTGGCCAAAGTGCCTGCCCTGCCCGAATGGCTGGACGAAGCCTTTGTGCACCAACAAGGCTGGGACGACTTCCGCTCGGCACTGGTCAAGGCGCACCATCCGCGCTATCAGCAAGATCTTGAGCCTTATGCCAAAGAGCGGGCGCGTCTGGCTTATGACGAGCTTTTGGCCAACCAACTGACATTGGCCATTGCCCGCGAGCGGGTCAAAAAACAAAGCGGCCGGATTGTCCGCGGCAACGGGCTGTTGCGCAAAAAAATTATGGAAAAGCTGCCGTTTACGCTGACAACGGCGCAAAAAAACGTTTTGGCGGAGATTTATACCGATCAGGCGGCGTCGCTCCGCATGCTGCGGCTGTTGCAGGGAGATGTTGGCTCCGGCAAAACGATTGTGGCGTTTTTGGCCATGCTGAACGCGGTTGAGGCCGGTTTGCAGGCGGCGATTATGGCGCCGACCGAGATTTTGGCCAAGCAACATTTTGAAACGATTGCGCCGATGTGTGAGGATATCGGCATTACGGCGGCGCTGCTGACCGGCAAGACCAAGGGCAAAGCACGGACGGAAATCCTCAACAAACTGGCTGAGGGCAAAATAAACATTCTTATCGGCACGCACGCCTTGTTTCAAGAAGACGTGAGTTATAAAGAGCTGGGGTTTGTGGTGGTAGACGAGCAACACCGGTTTGGCGTGCACCAGCGGCTTAAATTGTCGGAAAAAGGCGACAAGGCCGATGTTCTGATTATGACGGCAACCCCTATTCCGCGGACGCTGGTTTTGACCTCTTACGGCGATATGGAATATTCCAAAATCGATCAGGTTCCCGAGGGGCGCAAGCCGGTGGATACCCGTGTTTTGCCGATAGCCAAGCTGGCGGACACGGTGGCGGCCCTAAAACGCAAAATTGAAAGCGGAACGCGGGCTTATTGGGTGTGTCCGTTGGTGGAAGAATCCGAAAAAAGCGATTTGGCGGCGGCCGAGGCGCGGTTTGAAGACCTGCGCAAAATATTCGGCGATGATGTCGGGCTGGTGCACGGCAAAATGAAAGAAAAAGACAAAGACGCGGTGATGGAGCGGTTTAAGCGCGGCGAGATAAAGCTTTTGGTGGCAACGACGGTGATTGAAGTCGGCGTGAATGTGCCGGAAGCTACCATTATGGTGATTGAACACGCCGAGCGGTTCGGGCTGGCACAGCTGCACCAGCTGCGCGGGCGGGTCAAGCGCGGGTTTGAGGCGGCAACCTGTCTGCTGCTTTACGGGCAGCCCCTGAGCGAAACCGCGCGGGAGCGTCTCAATATCATGAAACAGACCGAAGACGGCTTTTTGATTGCCGAAAAAGACTTGGAATTGCGCGGCGGCGGCGAAATCCTCGGCACCCGACAAAGCGGTTTTTGCCAATTCCGGCTGGCGGATACGGAGTACCATAAAAATCTTTTGTTTATTGCCAACCAGGACGCCAAGCTTATCCTCAACAAAGACCCCAATCTGCAGAGCCCGCGCGGACAGGCGCTGCGTGTGTTGTTGTATTTGTTTGAGCAAGACGACGGGGTTAAAACTTATAAGGCCTAGACTTAAAAAAAGAGAAAGTAAACCTTGCCCTGAAGTCCGATGAATGTTGGCGCGAGGCTTTGCCGATTTTTGCGGATATGTCCGCCGCTGATGGTCTTATGTATTCGCCATAGTGCCGTTATTGTCAAAGCCGCCGCTGACAGCTACAAAAAAAACTGAAAAATTTTATTGCCGCGGCATTAGTTGCAGGAGTTAGATTTCCTCAAGCTTTTTGCTTAAGTATTCAAGCTTTTCCGGCGACAATTTGCGGCCGGCGATGACTTCGGCAAAAACGGCTTTAATCTCCGGCGCGTATTTGCGGCGCGACTTGGCTATCAGGGTCAGATGACTGGCGGCGGCGCGAAAGATCTGGTCTTCGTCTACCAGCAGTTGAGCGGCCAGTTCCAGATAAGGCGGCGTATAGGCCGTATGGCGGATGTTTTGGGCGTGTTTGTATGCCTGACGCTGGATATCCGCGGCATCAAGCGCCGAGATGTTTTCGTCTTTGATACGGCCGCGCCAGGAAAAGCGGCGGCGGGTTTTGGCGACAATGTTTTTAAGACGCCCGAGAAGGGAAAGTTTTTTTTCTGCACTCATCATCGGCTTGCTCCTTATCTGTTTGTCGGGCAGTTTAACATATTCTTGTTAAATAATCCTTTACAACTGCAATATTAATATTGATTTGCGGTGTATTTTTGCGCATACTGACAGGCATAAGAGAACTTTTTCGGGAGTTTATATGATATTTTTCAAACGCACAAAATCCGGCAACCTGCGGGAAATTACCCTGCTCGGGCATAAGTTTGCCTATACCAAAAAGCCCAAACTGCCGCCGCATATTGACAAACAAAAACTGTTGCCGCTGATTGCCAATTTTGACGGTATCGGCATCAACGCCGACAAGCGCTCGCCCAAGCTTATCATCTCGCTGACATCGTTTCCGGAGCGGATGTATGAAATCCATTATACCTTGTATTCGCTCCTGACCCAAAGTTTGAAGCCGGACGAAGTGGTTTTGTGGCTGGCCAGAGAGCAATTTCCGAACGGCGAAGCGGATATTCCGCCGGCGGTTTTGAATATGCAGAAAAACGGCCTGAGCATCAAATGGTGCGAGGATTTGCGCTCGTACAAAAAGCTTATTCCGTCGCTGAAAGAGTTTCCCGACGATGTTATTGTCATTGTGGACGACGATGTTTATTATCCGGCCAACTGGCTGGAAAAGCTCTATAAGCAACACCTCAAAACGCCCAAATGCGTTATTGGGCACCGCGGGCATAAAATACGTCTCGGCACGGACGGCAAGCCCCTGCCCTATAAACAATGGTTGAAAAACACCACCCAGCCAAAACCGTCGTATCGCAACTTTTTGACCGGCTGCGGCGGGATATTATATCCGCCGCACAGTCTGTATAAAGATGTCGGCGACGCCGCGTTGTTTCAAAAACTGGCGCCCTATGCCGACGATATATGGTTTTGGGCGATGACGGTATTAAATAATGTTAAGGTGCGCAATTTTTGGGGACGGATGCGCAAGGTGTTGCTGGTTAACCCCGAACGCGAACTGCGCAATACCGAGCAGTTGACCCTGACCCAGCTTAATATTGCCCAAGACGGCAACAACAAACAAATGGCTGCGGTGCTGGAGGCTTATCCGCAGATACTTGATAAACTGAAAGAAGACTGAGATGACCAAAATCACCATTGCTTATGCTCCGGATGTTAATTTTATACCACTAACACTGGCGTCGATGGCTTCGGTGCTCAAAAACGCCCGTAAAAATGACGAAATTGAATTTGTCATTATGTATGCCAATCTGGAAGACAAGTATTTGCAAACTTTTGATAATCTGCGCGCCATTAAAGATTACAGCTTGCGAAAGATCAAAATTGACGAGAAGATTTTTGACGGCTTTCCCTGCCCGAACTGGGTAACGACCGAAACGTGGTTTCGCTGTCTGCTGGCAGACCTGCTGCCGGATGAGGATATTGCGCTTTATCTCGACTGCGACACGATGGTACGCGGATCGTTGCATGAACTGTTTAAGATTGAACTTGGCGATAATCTTGTCGGTGTGATTGAGGATGTATCCGAATCAAAACAGAAAGCCAAAGGCATTGCTTTGGATGACAATTTCTATTTTAATTCCGGCGTGATGTTGATTAATCTTAAGGCTTGGCGTAAAACGGACTTTTTTGGCCGGCTGAAAGATATTGTGATGACCGACAACCGTATCAGCAATGATCAGGACGCACTCAACAAGGCCTCTGACGGAGCAAAATATCGGCTTGCACCAAAATATGATTATATGCAGGTTTGGTGGCGCAAAAACACCTCGGAATATGATGAAAAATATGCCGCAGAATATGCCAAAGCCGAAGCCAATCCGGTGATTGTGCACTTCACCGGCAAAAAACCGAATCATCCGGCCTGCCGCAACAGTTTTGCACCGGAGTTTAAGGAATATGCGGCTCTGGTACCGGCATTTGATATGTTGCAAAAAGAAATCGGCATCAAAGAGGCCGGCAAAGGACGCGAAAAGCTCCCTCTATGGAAACGCTTGTTTTGGATTGAAACATCCGGCGACCGTAAACGCAAGTATGTTACCCTGATTGGAATTACCTTTAAAATAAAACTCTGATGATTTATCGGATGTCTATATGAGCCTCTGTCTTTTCCGGCGAAATGTCTCGTCGGAGGATTTGGATCTTTCGCTGCACTCAGGGTGACGGTAAAAAGGAGATCCTTCGAGGCTAAAGCCTCTCAGGATGACCGGGAGGGAAACGCTCAGGATGACAGTAAAGGGTGCTCAGGATGACAGTAAAAACGCGCCTCGGATGACGGTAAAATGGTGCTCAGGATGACGTTTTCCTTTTGTCATGTTGAGAACCGTCAGTGGCAAAATATCTCATTGTAACCAGAAAACGGCAAAGGACATGAAGACAGTCCCTTGCCGTTTTTTTAGTCACATTCAGAACAATAATTTACTGCGGATTGGTAACACCTTGGGGATGATTGGAATTATTTTCCCCAGTTGTTATATCGGTATCGGTACTACCGATTGTCTCGCAGAGCCAACCGCTGCCGTCATTCCAGACACATTTACCGTTGCCCCAGCCAGCACCACTCACGGACGGCGGACAAGTTTTTGTCTCGTAACATGTTATGCCTCCCGAATCATACGGACCTGCATAGCATTGCGGTTCGGTGGAAGTATAGCCGCTGGCGCAGCCGGTCGCCTTGTAACAAGTGACATCTCCGGATACTTTTGTATCGGACGTAAACGGTGCCCCCGGCTTGCTTGTGCTATAGCCATCGGTACAGTTGGATGCCTTATAACAGGTGATCGAGCCGGATTTGGTGCTGTCTACCGTAAACGGTGATCCCGGATTGTCCGTGCTGTAGCCATTGGTGCAGCCGGTTGCCTTGTAGCAAGCGATATTGCCGGATTCTTATTGCCGGATTCTTTCTTGTCTACCGTAAACGGTGACTTCGGATCGTCCGTGCTGTAGCCATCGGTGCAGCCGGTCGCCTTGTAACAAGTAAACGAACCGGATGTTTCTTTATCGGCCGTAAACGGCGATCCCGGATTGCTTGTGCCATAACCCGTGGCGCAGCCGGTTGCCTTATAACAGGTAACAGAGCCGGATTCTTTCTTATCCACCGTAAATTCTGATCCCGGATTAGTTGTGCTGTAACCGTTGGCGCAGCCGGTTGCTATGTAACATTTGTAACTTCCATAGGTCGCGCCCGAGGTTGTAAAGACGGATCCGTCCACCTCGCCATAACCGGTTTGACAACCGCTAACCTTGTAGCATTTTATACCTCCGACATTATTACCGGACACCGCAAAATATGTCGCATTTGGCTTTTCTTCCACTTTATCGTAGCCCGTGGCGCAGCCGGTTACCTTATAGCAGCTGATGTTGTTGGCACTACCGGACGAACCCGTATGTGTTGTGGGCATTGTGCCTTTGGTATAGCCGCTGGCACAGGCGGTTGCCTTATAGCAGCTGATACCGCTGGCAGTGCCGGACGAACCCGTATGTGTTGTGGGCATTGTGCCCTTGGTATAGCCGCCGGCGCAGGCGGTTGCCTTATAGCAGCTGATGCCGTTGGCGCTATCTGACGAACCCGTATGTGTTGTGGGCATTGTGCCTTTGGTATAACCGCCGGCGCAGCCGGTTGCCTTATGACAGGTAACGGATCCGGATGTTTTACTGTCTACCGTAAACATTGATCCCGGATTGCTTGTGCTATAGCCGTTAGCACAGCCGTTAACCTTGTAACAAGTCGTGCCGCCTAACAGGTATGCCGTTGATGAAAAACTTGTCCCCGGGTTGCTGGTCGGACAATTCGTGGCACAGCCGTTCACTTTATAACATGTCGTCGATCCCAGCTTTTGTGCCGTCGTACTAATACAGGTTTCCGTACCTGACGCACAACCATCGGCACTTGAGCAACCGATTGCACAATAAAGTTGCTTGTTGCCCATCAAACTCACTTTATAATTTTTGGTTGTTTCTACACAATTCAGATTGCTTCCGGGAGTTGTTTCCTGGCACCCGGATAGAACCGTGTAGCCTGTAACACAGTCGGTCGGGAGCCAGTCATGCGGTCTGGTCTTGCTGTTTGGCTGTTTCTTCCGACGTACCTGCGTTGTAGGGGTTTTTGCAGGAGAATTTCGATTTCTCATAACAAACAACCCCGCCGCCATCGGAAACCGAGGCTTGGGGGTAATTAACCAACGCCGTATTTTTTGTAAATAAACTTCCGGCGACGTATCCGTTCGCACATTTACAGCTCTTATAGCGTGTGCCGGTGAAATCATCCGTGCATCCATCGACCCCTACGTGAACGCCGCTGTTACAGGCGTATTTATATTCCGGTTTACATTTACAGTCAAAATAACAAACCTTGCCGTTGGGCAGGCTGCGTCTTGAACAAACTTTATCGCCCGGCTCCGTACTTAAAAGGCCATAATCCCCGCACACCAAACTATCGGGTTGCCCCGTCAGATCATCCTCCGAGGATTGAAGCACCTGCTGATAATCGTCAATCGGGGTTACTTTGCCCCATGCCGGTGGCGGTGCCAATAGCAACGATAGCAAGAATATCCCGTAAAATGGTTTTGTGAGCCTTTATTTGCCACAGAACCATACCGGAGACGAAATGCCGTCTTTATGCCCTAAAAAAGCTTTATTATTGCTTTTTTAACCAACTCATGATACACTAAATGAAAGTGTGGCAAATAAAGGCTCCTTTATTTGCCACGTGTTTTTGTGCTTTATCCCGTATTTTAACGGTGAACCTAACGACCCCATCTTTGACGATGAACCGTTCAAACCTCAAGTGTCCATACCAATAAAAAAACCACCCGTTGGGGTGGTCTTTTCTATTGGTGGGCGCTGAGAGGCTCGAACTCCCGACCCTCTCGGTGTAAACGAGATGCTCTTCCAGCTGAGCTAAGCGCCCTCGTTGCTACCTGTCACAAGCTTATACACTTTCCCTAAAAAATAATCAAGCATTTTTTTATAAATTTTTATTTTGCCGCAACCGGGCCATCACGACATTCCGGGGTTTATAACATCCCGGCGCATAACAAACCGATGCAATTTTGCCGGCATTATCCAAATTTAGCTCTATAACTCCGCGGCCGATACCTTTTTTGGCTGATTGACGGTAATCATCCATATGCTCTACCGTGCTGGAATCTATCACCCGAACGACTATTTTTTTGCCTTGCCGCAAAATTTCTTCATCCACAATCGCTATATGCCCCGGCCGGCCGATACGTGCGGAATTGATAAAAACAATAACATCTCCCTGTACCAAAACTTTTGTATTTTCAACAAGTTGCCAACACGGACTGCCCTGAGCACTTAATGAACAAAAATAATCATAAAAATCAAATGAATACAGTCGTTTGATTTGTTCTTTTTTAACCGGCCGTACCCGATAAGTAAAATCATATACCTCCTTAAGTGCCGCCGGATGTTTTTTAGACAACCAAAACTCCAGCAGACCGGAACAATCCACACTGAAAACAAAACCGCTGCCGCGCCGGTAAATCAAGTTATGGTGCGAATATTTGGTTTTAATTCTGCCCTTTTGTATCAACCTGATTATTTTAGCCAGATAAAACATTTTGCCGATAATCTTAAACAAAAACGGGATGCTCCAAAACAAAAGCACCCCGTTCCGCTTATAAACTTTTTACAAATAACCGGCCATTAAGCCGGTTATTGGTTATATTAGTTTACAGAGTCTTGCAAAGCCTTACCAGCTTTGAATTTAGCCTGTTTGCGAGCCGGAATTTTAATCGTGGCACCGGTGCGCGGATTGCGGCCGGTTGTCGCAGCTCTCTTGGAAACGGCAAAAGTACCGAAACCAACCAGGCGAACTTCGTCACCTTTCTTCAAAGCGTTGGTGATCGAAGAAACAAAAGCATCCAAAGCCTTAGCCGAATCAGTTTTGGTAAGGCCGGTTGAGCTAGCAATGCTCGAAATCAATTCATTTTTATTCACGGTGAGGACTCCCTCTAATATAAGTTATAAACAAATGAATCAAGGTTTCCCTTGCTCACGGCAAAATTTGAGCATTAAAAAACGGTGCTGTCAAACAAAAATCGCTTAATTATCAACATTTTTAGCAAAATATACCGTTTTATCCCCAAAAAATATGCTTTTTGGCGGCGCATACGGCTCTTTTGGCTGTTTTCCGTCGGATTCTCGGTAATTTACAGACTCGTGTATCATTGCTTTTTTGAGAATCCCGAATTTTGATTTTTTAAGATAAATTTAACCTTGTCGGCTTAATCTATTGTGGACAAAATTTCCAAAATATGATATGCTGGCCGTATTAATTGACGGGGAAAGGAGATAATATGGCGGATAAAGAAGATATCAATAAGCGTTTTGAAGATGCAAGAAGAAAGCTGGCAAAATTAAAAAAAGCGGCTTTGCCGGCAGGGCTTTTGTTTCTGTCAACCCTTGCTCCCAAGGCAAATGCCCAGGAAGCGCCGCAGCGGGACAATGATACTCCCGATAAAATCTCCGCGATTGTCAATACCCCGTCTTCTCCGGCCGAAAAAGACAACAACTCAACCTATTACTGGGATGGCGCGGAATTGTCGGCGGATTCTCAGAAAGTGAACCATTATATTCAGGAAGTGAAGATTAATTCCCTGGATGAAATATATAATGCTAACCGGCCGGCGGGACAATATATTGATGGTTTCGGCGTTGTTTATACTCAGTACGACATGAATAATCCGACCGAAACGGAAAAACAACTGCTTGATAACATTAACAAAAAAAATTATTCCGCGTCCGTTGCCGACCATGAAAAAACCCATGCGCTTATGGCCGGGGTTCACGATTTGCTGTACGACGGAACGTTGTTTACCACTGTTTCGGATCGGATACGTGCGGAAATAATTGCGGAATTAATCTGCTACAAGGCAGGGGATAAAAAGTCAGCCCAAGAAACCATTGAAAATTTTGCAAAAAACCATGTAGATGATTATACAAGAACCTATGATTCAAATATGGGATCCATTGTTTTGGCCTTGTCGGCCGAAGAAGTCGTCCCCGAAACCATTTATGACGTCTTTGAACGTTCCGGAGGCTGGCAAGATGTTTCTATTGACGGAACCGCCTATTATCGTTGTTCATACGTTAGTAAAGACGGAAAATATAAGACCTCCGTTCTGCATGATGATCGTGACGAGCCGGTTATCTCTGCCGATATTTTGGCTAAAAGTCCCGTAGAAATCGGCATTCTCTACAATGCCGACGGTTCGCCGGTTTTGTCGCCCGACGGACAAAAAGTCCAAACAACTTATTCGTCATGGGCCGGCGCAGGAGATGACCATGTTTTGGGCGGAATTCCCAATACAACGGGAAAGGTTACAGGATATTCATATGACAAAGCTCATAAAAACTACGATGAATATTTGAAAAAACTGGAAGCCGTTGTTGTGGGTAATACATCTGTAACGGCCGATGATTTTGCAGCTTTTTTGACTTTTGCCAATAGCCTGTCTCTGCCGGACGCTTTGGAAAAGTCCGTTGAAGAAACAAAAGAAATCCGAGATACATACAAGGACACAACGCTTGAAGCAGAGCAGGCGAAAATGAAAGAAAGATTTGGCAAAATGACCAAAGATCATGCTGCAGAATACATGGAGCAATACACAAACGGCACCTTAAAACAGGTTGACGATCCGTCTAATGTTCCGCAAGAAGCCAACAGCAAGATGACACCTGAAAAAGCATCTAAAGTCAAAAAAGGACTTTCTAAAATGTTCAAGACAAAGGGCGGCTCTCGTGAATAACGGAATATTAAGGCGGCCTTTTAGAGCCGCCTTTTTTGATTATTTTTTCTTTTCCGGCATTCTGCGCAAAGCAATTTTCAAAACATCTTTAACCTCGGAAACCGGAATAATCCTCAAGCCCTCTTTAACATTATCCGGAATCTCGGCCAAATCCTTTTCGTTGTCCTGCGGTATGATAACCGTTTTGATACCGCCGCGCAAAGCCGAAAGCAGTTTTTCTTTCAGCCCGCCGATTGGCAACACCCTGCCCTGCAGGGTAATTTCACCGGTCATGGCGACATCTTTTCTGACCGGAATTTTGGTCAAGACCGAAACCAACGTCGTGTACATGGCAATACCGGCAGACGGGCCGTCTTTCGGCGTGGCACCTTCGGGAACATGGACGTGGATATCGGTTTTTTCAAAAATTTTCGTATCAATGCCGAGCTCTTTGGAATGAGCGCGCACCACCGAATAGGCCGTTTCAATCGACTCTTTCATGACATCGCCCAATTTGCCGGTTTGTTTGACAATACCTTTGCCCGGCATATCGACCGCCTCAATGAACAAAATATCGCCGCCGACTTCCGTCCAGGCCAGACCGGTGGTTACGCCGATTTGGTCTTCATGCTCGGCCTCACCGAAACGATATTTGATGACGCCTAAATATTTTTCCAAATTT